>JAHIUX010000047.1 GCA_018816765.1 Bacteroidota bacterium | reverse complement strand
TCCATGAATTCCTTGTTTAGTGGTTTCATCTTTCAATTGGTGTGTATTAATGTGTATGAATACATTACCATGAAGCGCTGGTGTTATAACACCCAAAACTAAGCAATTAATCCCAAAACCGATGGTGTAGGTTGATTTTTTGATGGAAATTCAAGGATTCAACGCTGCTACCGCGACTCCTGTAGCGTGTTGCTTGTAATTCCCCTTGAATCGTTGAATCGTTGAACCGTTGAATTCTTGAACCGACCGAAGGGAGCTCAGCGTAGCTAATCCCCTGAATCCCATAGGTCCTCGTCTCGGCCCTAGACGAGACGGGATTGAATCCCGCTGGATGAGTCGGGGTTGAATATTCTTAGGTGACCAATATGAATAAACCCATTATGTTATTTGCCATCGACTGGACAGTCTGTTAATCACAACAGTTGCCCGGGGACAGCTTGTCGGGTTATTTCCAGGACAAAAGCCTGATGTTGTCTTCAATGACATCCAAGTCATCGTGGATGCTGAATACCAGTTCGGGCTGAAGGAAATGCAGGTCCTTTTCCAGTTTAAAGCGCTGTTCGCCTCCACCGGTTATGTTGAGCATGATTACGGCATCGTGGCTGAAACCTTCTTCTTCGGCCTGCCTGATCAGTGATGCAGTAGCCACTGCCGCGGCAGGATGCAGGTCGATCCCTTCAAGCTGTTCGAAGAGCTTGCCGGCCATGGCGGCTTCCTCGTTATCGGTTACCAACACCTCACCACCCGTGTCGCGTAGCGCATCATACAATCCGCCCACAATCGGATAGGGTGGCTTCCGATTCGATAGTACTTTTGCACTGATTTGTTCGGCATGCTGTCGGGCCAGGGCATCTTCATAGGGGAGCATCTGCCGCGAACCGGCTTTCCAGGCTTCGTAAATGGGTGTAAATGGTGCATTCTGCGAAACCATCAGTTTCATTTTATGTGAGCCATAACGGCCGTCAGCAATAAACCTCAGGTTGGCTTCCCAGGCTGCTATGGCTCCGGTGCCGCTGCCAATGGCCTGAAAATACAGGTCAGGAATGCGGCCAATATGTGTTGTGGCCGACAGCATTGTTGTGCCCATGCCATCGCGTCGGGCCACATTTTTCGCGCCGCCTTCGGCCACAAAACCATCCATCCTGCACACCTGGTTCGACAGGTGTATGGCATCGAAATAGTCGCTTCCCGACTCGGTCACTACCAGTTTCACACAGTTGTTCAGGGGCTTCTCAAACCACAATGCTGAAATATAATCTTTTGGCACACAAAGCAATAAAGGAATATTGTTGTCGGAACAAACCTTTGCAAACGCCCTGGCGGTATTTCCTGCCGAGGCCACTACCAACACCTTTCCCTGTTTGGGATCGAGCCTGCCACACACTGCATAGGCTTCTGTTTCTTTAAACGAACAGGTGGTCATGCCGGCACCCCTTTCGGGCCAATAGCCGCTGAAGGTGATGTACAGGTTGCTGAGGCCAAGCACATTGGCCAGGCCGATGCTTTTATAGGTTACCGGTGCCGTTGATCCATTCAGCATCCTGCTCACGGGAAGCCAATCGGCATAACGGTAAAGCCCAAACTCCTCACCTTTTACCTGTAGTTGCTTTTCAGCATAAATGGCCCTTACAAGTGACGGCACGTCTTCGCCGGGTGCGTCGAGTACCCAGCCTGAATCGCCGAAAAGGTTACCGGTCGCTACCGACTGCAATTGATAAGTGGTTGGTATAAATGATTCTGACATCAGCTGGTTTTTGGTATGGCAAAATTAAGGAATTGTCCGGATAGTGCAATTTGACGAATTTATTCCATCATCAAAGCTCCCTGCTCAGCTGCAGGTCTGCCATAATCGCTTACATTTGCGACCAAATCAATGCACTATGAAAACGTTCAGCCTCGATGGTCACCCATTTATTCCCCTGAACCAGTTGCTTAAACTTCTTGGTCTGGTTGAAACCGGCGGCGAGGCAAACAATGTGATTGTCAGTGGCATGGTAAAGGTGAATGGAGAAACGGAATTGCAGAAACGCAAAAAACTCCTCGCCGGTGATGTGCTCACTTTCGGCAAGGAAACAGTAAAAATTATTGCTGATGAATAGCCACTTGCTGCCCTTGCTGGCGGTTACTAAAGATTTGTCTACATTTGGTTGTCCAAGTCACAACCACTAAGCATTCCTACTACCCATGCACGATGACCTGCTTATGCTCGATTCAGTCAGGCTGAACTTCAGCCAGGCCAGCCTGCATGTGATGAATATTTCCATTGGTTTTATCATGTTTGGCGTTGCCCTCGGCATCCGCTGGGACAATTTTAAGCAGATATTCCTGAAACCAAAATCAGTGATTGTCGGCATAGTGAGCCAGTTTGCCGTGCTGCCTGCAGTTACCTTTCTTGGGGTGTGGATCTTCAGTGATGTGCTAACGCCTTCGGTTGCTTTCGGTTTGATCCTGGTGGCTTCTTGTCCCGGAGGGAATATTTCGAATTTCGTGTCCAGTGTTGCCAAAGCCAATGTTGAACTCTCGGTAAGCCTTACAGCATTGGGAACCGTATTGGCTGTGGTGTTTACCCCGCTTAATTTTGCCTTCTGGGGTGGCCTTTATGCTGCTACCTCACCCTTGCTCAGACCCATTCAGATCAATCCTTTTGAGATGTTTCAAACAGTGGTTATTTTGCTTGGATTTCCGGTAGCTGCCGGCATTCTATTCTCACAAAAACTTCCGAAGATCACCCGCCTGATTGAAAAGCCCATTCAGAAATTGTCGATCCTGATTTTTGCCCTTTTTGTGGTCATGGCCTTCAGAAACAACTACACCTATTTCATCCGTTACATCAATTGGATTTTATTGATTGTGCTGATTCACAACTCACTGGCCTTTATGTCGGGTTACTGGTTTTCACGCGTTTTCGGGCTTAACCGCAGGGATAGCCGGACCATCTCGATCGAGACCGGCATACAAAATTCAGGACTGGGCCTTGTGTTGCTGTTTAACCCAAAAATATTTCCCCACGAACTCCATATGGGTGGCATGGCCTTCATTGCTGCCTGGTGGGGTATCTGGCACATCATTTCAGGGTTAAGCCTGGCCAGTTTCTGGACAAGAAAACGACCCATTGATCAAACTGTAGATTGCTGAGGCCTGATGTATGCAGAATATTGACAAACCATCCCCGTTTTATAATTTACTTTATACGTTATTAAAGGGCTATTTTCATCTGTTTTACCCCAGGGTAACCATCAGTGGAAGAAACAACATACCTGAAAATCAGGCCATCATTTTTGCCCCAAATCACCAGAACTCACTCATGGATGCCCTTGCAATACTTTTTGCTGCAAACCGTGCGGTGGTTTTCCTTGCCAGGGCCGATATTTTCAGGAAACCGCGCATTGCCCGCATCCTATATTTCCTGCGCATACTGCCGGTGTACAGAACCCGCGACGGGGTGGACACCAAAGAGAGCAATGATGAAATTTTCAAGCGAACGGTTAAGCTCCTGCACTCAGGAACGCCTTTGGCCATGATGCCCGAAGGGGTGCATTCACCCATTAAAAGGCTGCAACCACTCAAGAAAGGCATTTGCCGGATTGCATTTATGGCTGCTACAGCAACGCATTTTGACCGCGAGCTGCTGATTGTTCCTGTCGGGCTCGACTATACAAACCGCGATCATGCTGGCACCCACCTGTTAATTAATTTCGGCAAGCCTATCAGGGTTTCCGATTATTATGCATTGTACCGCGAAAACCAGCAGCAGGCAATTGTTCAGCTTCGCAACGACCTGGCAGAAGCCATGAAAACTGAGATGATTCATGTGGAACAGGAAGCCTATTACCAGACAATCCTTTCAGCAGCGCGCTTTGCCCTTGGGCGCTACCTCCGCGAAGAAAACATCAAACCCGGCAGGTTACACAATTTTCGTGCCTTACAGCATATCCTTAATCACCTCAACCAGGCGATTGAAGTGGATGCTTTGAATCCCGGACACCTTCAGGAAGCTGTTTCAACTTATCAACGCATGCTCGGGCACGAAAAAATGCACGATGAGGTTTTGGCAAAAAAAGCTGTTGCATGGCCCATGCTGATTATAAAAGCCATCATCGCCGTGTTGTTGCTTCCACTGCAGCTATATGGCATGGTGACAAATGCTGTGCCTTACTGGCTTCCGCAGTATTTTTCGGGCAAGGCAAAGGATCCGCAATTCATCAGTTCGATCAATTATGTGTTGAGTTTCGTATTGTTCCCGATCTGGTATCTGGTTGTGTTTGCCGGATTGATGCTCACACCATTGCCAGTTGGAATTATCCCTGGCTTGCTGCTTAGTTTTCCCTTGACGGGACTTTTTTCCTTTTACCAGTATAAGGCGGTAAAACGCTGGCGAAATCAGTTGCGTTTGAAATTGCTGATGATTAAAAAACCAGGCGCCTACAATGCCCTTACTGAGCAGCGAAATCAGATTGTTAAGCTGGTTTTTGAAAGCGGATTGCTAGCTTCAAAAAAATAAACTGACCTGATTTTTCGGGGAGATCTCAGATGCGTTATTCCCAGGCTGGGATTTGCTGTAAGTCTTTGAGCATAAACACAAACACCCGCTTCGCGGGTCTGCCTCCGCGCATAATGGTAATGGTGTCGCTGGCAATGATCTGTGAAAACAGCCCGGCATAGAGCTGATCAGGATGTCTGTATTCGCGGCTTGTGGTCAGGTACCAGTAGCTGTCACCAGTTTTCAGCCCTCCCCTTCTTTCATTTATCCAGGTGTACTCATGCAGCTTTTCGGGCCGTCCTAACCCAAGGGCTTTCATTCCAAGGGGGCGGGCAACATAATAATCGATGTTGGCCAATGGGAACCAGTTATCGGAGACGATGGCGTCAGTTAGCTGCATATTTCCAGCTGTGACCTGCTTGTCTCTCACCTTCTGAAATGATTTATCCAGGTTGCGCCAGCCATACATATCGAGCGTAACATCGTGTTTGCCAAGCCGGTGATAAGGATCGTTGTCAGGAATCGGAATTATCCCAAACTTAATCTGCAGGCTGCCAACAATCAGGATCAAGCCCAAAACAGACAAGGACAACCATACCATTTTGGGTATTTTTGGCCGTTCTGATGCATACTGCAATTGCCTCAAACGCGCCGCAGCCAACAGAATCAGCGTTGTATAGGCCGGACCCGTCCAGTGCGGCAAGGTTGGCCTGAACATCGAAAACAACAAAAATAACAGTATGGTTGGCAATGCGGTAACGAGCAACAAACGCTGTGTTTTCACCGGAAGGAATTGCTTCTGCCGCCTGACGGCAATGATGGCCAGCCAGATCAGGACAAAGTTGACCGGGTTGTTGTAAAAAATCTGCCCTGAGAGTTCAGTGATAAACAGGTCGGGCCTGAACGAAGTGACAAAGGCGCTCACCCTTCCACTCTGATAGGCAAAGCTGATAAAATCGTGTTGCAGGTTCCACCAGATGACCGGAATGCCACACAGGGCCGAAATAAGCAGCGCCCCGTACAATGCCGGCCTGCGCAGCCAGTTCGACTGGCAAAACAAAATAAACAATAATAGACCAACCCACAAAAATACGCTGGAATATTTAGAGATCATCCCTAAGCCAATGGTAAGGCCCAGCAGAAGCATCAGTTTATCCTGTTGGTTTTCGGGCCTGCTCTGTCCGAAAATACGCAGCATCAGGTTCACCGAAAGCAACCAGAACAGGCTCTGTGGGGTATCAGGCAAAATGAAGATTCCGGTAATCACAAAGGCATAAATGGAGGCGTTGTAGAGCAAGGCTGCATAGAGTCCGGTAAGCTCATCCCGCAGAATTTTCCCTGCATCATAAATCACCAAGGTGTTGATACCAAAGATGATGACCGATGAAAACCGGAGGAAAAACTCACTGTCGAATAAAAGGTTCAGGCTAAACAGTTGCATCATCCAGCCAAGCATAGGGGGATGATCGAAATGGCTCCAATCGGGAAACATCGCATAAATCCGGTAATAAACCTCATCGTTTCCCAGCTCAAGCCAGGCGGCAAGAAATCCGCGAACGACCATGCTGATGGCGAGGAGCAGGACTAAGCTCGATTTGATATGATCCTGTACGCGTGCTATGGCCGTGTGGTTTTCATGAATGCTTGTTATACCGGAATCCGGCAAGCAACAAAGTTATAAAAATAAGCAATGAAGATACACGGAGCACAAAAGTTGATAAACCATCAACAGATGCCAGAGATTTATCCTTGTACTCAGGTGTTTCTGAACGTATCACCGGATTCAGGTACATGACAGAACTGTCGTAAAACAGCACTTCAACCCGCACATAGGTGTCCGTTTCATTGATCTGGTAGCTGGCTTCAAACCAATGTTCCACTTCGTGGAGCAGCCTGCCGTGCTGCCCGATGAAGCGGATTTTGTGGGCAGGTTTGCTGAGCATAACGGTATAGCGGTTCCCATTCAGGCTGGCCTTTTTCAGCCAGGGGATTTTCTTTGAGCGTTCAATTTTGTCCTGCCAGGGTTCATCATCCACCCGGTAGAAGTCGAATCCGTAGGCTAGTCCGTTTTTCAGTGAAGCCACAATTTCTTCCCGGTCCGTGTTTGGTGCATTGATCATGGTAAATCTCCGGCCAACCTGGTTGCTGTTCGTCACGTCATGGGCGTCATCGTTCGATAGCAGGTAAACCTTGTGGCCATTGGAGAGGGCCGTGTCCCAAAAATCGATCGAAATCCGCAGGTTATTCAGAACTTCAATCAGTTGATAATTACTGAGGTATTTCACATCTTCAAGCGAATAGCCACCAAGCAGATGCGGATGGGCAAGGGCAACAAGCGCACACTCATCATGCAGCAAATTGAGGATGTGCTGTTTGTGGCTTAATCTTTGAAAAAAGGGATAATCCGTCCAAAGCACTTTCGACGCGCCAATGCATACCTGGTGTGTTTTCCGGAAGCCATATCCATGTTCATAGGTGGGAATGTATTTGGGCTCGTTCGAACGGTGCAAATTAATTCGCTGATAATCAGAGGTAGCCACATAGTCAAACTGCAACAAACGATACATGCTGTCGATCAGCATATTGGAGTTTTTACGTCCATTAGTAAGGCCTAACCAGGCTTTCGACTGCACCTGAAAATTGTATTTGCGCCAGGCGGTAGAGTCCATCAGCTGATAGGGATTAATCAGGTAAGGGCCCGAAAAGGGTGTTGGTTCGGCAAACTGATAAACCGGGGCAAGTGCATAAGGCAAAGCCATTGCGCACACGATGAGTCCGGCAATCAGTCCGGGCAGGCGCAGGGGAACAGAAAAAAACCGCATCGAAAATAGTCCCTGTTTACGCTTATTTTGGTTGTGTTGTTGGCTCATTCGCCAAAATTACAACAGCTTTTATGATAAATCGTTTTAAGCTGTTTAAAAATATTTTTATTTAACTGGTTGATTTTTACCAAATATGTACTATATTTGCTTGTTTCCATTTCTGAGAAAAGCAACCAATTCCTAATTTCTTTCGTACAAATCTCAAATTTGGAATTATTTCTATATCCACTACATACGCAACCCTATGGAAGCCTTTCGCATTTTCATCGTTGAAGACGATGTGTTTTATGGAGAGATGCTCAGGCATCATTTGTCGTTAAACCCCGACAATGAGGTGCATCTCTTCAAAACGGGAGCCGAATGCCTGAAACAGTTTTACAAGGGGCCGTCGCTGGTATCACTCGACTACAGCCTGCCTGATATGTCGGGGCTTGATGTGATGAAAGCCATCAAAAAGGAAAACAGCGAAGTGCCCGTCGTCATCGTTTCCGGTCAGGAGGATATTTCCACAGCAGTCAGGCTGTTGCGTGAAGGCGCCTATGACTACTTTGTAAAAGACGAGGACGTGAAGGACAGGTTGTGGAACATCATTAAAAAGATCCGTGAAAATCTGCAGCTGAAGAATGAAATCAGCTACCTGAAAGAAGAAATCGGCCGCAAATACGAATTCCGCAAGGTCATCAAAGGCAACAGTCCTTCGATCAAGCAGATTTTCAGCCTGATCGAAAAAGCCACCAAAACCAACATTTCGGTTTCCATCACCGGTGAAACGGGTACAGGAAAGGAACTTGTGGCGAAGGCCATTCACTACAACTCCCCAAGGGCAAAAAAACCCTTTGTCGCGGTCAATGTATCGGCCATCCCGCGCGAACTGATCGAAAGTGAAATGTTCGGACACGAAAAAGGTTCGTTTACCGGTGCCATCACGCGCAAAATCGGAAAATTCGAATTGGCTCAGGGTGGAACCATTTTCCTGGATGAGGTGGGCGAAATGGACCAGAATATGCAGTCGAAACTCCTGCGGGTGTTGCAGGAAAGGGAACTGTCGCGGGTTGGCGGAAACGACCTGATCAAAATTGATGTCAGGCTGATTGTGGCCACCAACAGAATCCTTGCCGAAGAGGTTCAAAAAGGACATTTCCGCGAAGACCTGTATTACCGCCTGCTTGGACTCCCGATCGAGCTCCCGCCGCTGCGCTACAGGGGCAACGACATCCTGTTGCTGGCCAAGCACTTTGTGGATGAGTTTTGTGTCGAAAACAAACTCGACAAGCTGAGCATTACCGAATCGGCCCAGCAGAAACTCATGCAATATGCCTTTCCGGGAAACGTCCGCGAACTGAGGGCTGTGATGGAATTAGCCGTTGTGCTGACCGACACCGACCAGATTGACGAAAGCCATATCTCATTCAATTCGACAGATTCGTCGAGCAATTTCCTGCTCGAGGAAAACACCCTCGAGGAATACAACCGCAAAATCATTCGCTATTACCTGCAGAAATACAACAACAACGTGCTGCATGTGGCCAAGAAACTGGATATTGGCAAGTCGACCATTTACCGGATGATCAAAGAAAACCTGATCTAATGCACGCTCCATGACACCTGGTTCTGACAAAATATACAGGCTGAATAAACTGATCGAATTCATCGGCGACGACACAGCATCAGTGACCAATATGGTTGGTGTTTTCCTCCACAGCACCCCCGATCTGGTCGATCAGATCAGGCAGGGCTTTGCCGACAATGACCTGGTTAAGGTGGGCAAGGCCGCGCATATGCTGAAACCCACGCTCGACATCTTTGGCATTGATTCGATGTATGACACCATCCGGGCAATTGAACTTAATGCCAAAAACATGGAACACCTCGACCAGCTGGGCGATCAGATTAACGCTTTGTCAAACGAGCTCGACCGGGTGTATGCCCAGATAAAAACCGATTTTCCAACCGCCTGATCAAGACACTCCGGCTTTTACTACCTCCTCCCTCAGGCATTGTTGCTGCTTTCGGCTTTTTGCCGATTATTTGACAACATCCATTTTGTTCGGGCGCTTTTTAGTATCTTTGCAATCTTATTTAAATTTAATCTAAATAAGTCATTTAGCATGGATAACAATCCCAATACGACGATATTAAACGAGGTCACCAAAGGCGAATATAAGTTCGGTTTTTATACCGACATTGAAATGGATACCGCTCCTACCGGGCTGAGTGAAGATACGATCCGGTTTATTTCGGCAAAGAAAGAAGAACCCGAATGGATGCTTGATTTCAGGCTGAAAGCCTTTCGCCACTGGCTTACCTTGAAAGAGCCCGAATGGGCCCATATTCATTACCCGAAGATCGATTATCAGTCGATCATCTATTATGCGGCGCCAAAAAAGAAAGAAACACTTAACAGCCTTGATGAAGTTGATCCCGAGCTCCTCGACACCTTTAACAAGCTGGGCATTTCGCTCGATGAGCAAAAACGCCTTTCAGGTGTGGCTGTTGATGCCGTAATCGACAGTGTTTCGGTTAAAACCACCTTTCAGGACACGCTGAGCAAACACGGTGTCATTTTCTGTTCATTCAGCGAGGCCGTGCGCAACCATCCTGAGCTGGTAAAAAAATACATGGGCAGCGTGGTTGCATACACCGACAACTATTTTGCAGCCCTCAATTCAGCGGTTTTCAGTGATGGTTCATTTTGCTTCATTCCGAAAGGCGTGCGCTGCCCGCTGGAGCTCTCCACCTATTTCCGCATCAATGCGGCCAACACAGGTCAGTTCGAACGCACCCTGATTGTTGCTGAAGATGACAGCTATGTGAGTTATATGGAAGGATGCACAGCGCCCATGCGCGATGAAAACCAGCTGCATGCAGCCATCGTCGAAATTGTTGCCCTCGACCGCGCCGAAGTCAAATACAGCACGGTGCAAAACTGGTACCCCGGCGACAAGCAGGGAAAAGGCGGTGTTTATAATTTTGTCACCAAACGCGGCTTGTGCAAGGGCGTTAATGCAAAGATTTCGTGGACCCAGGTTGAAACTGGATCTGCCATCACCTGGAAATACCCCAGCTGTGTGCTTATGGGCGATCATTCGGTGGGTGAGTTTTATTCCGTTGCCGTGACCAACCATTTTCAACAGGCCGATACCGGCACTAAAATGATTCACATTGGCAAAAACACCCGCAGCACCATCATTTCGAAAGGCATCTCTGCCGGACACAGCAACAACAGTTACCGTGGCCTGGTGAAAATCCTTCCTGGCGCTGCCAATGCCCGTAATTTCTCGCAGTGCGACTCGCTGCTGCTCGGCGATCAGTGCGGCGCCCATACCTTCCCGTTTATCGAAGCCAGCAACGAAACAGCCATCATTGAACACGAAGCCACCACTTCGAAAATTTCGGAAGACCAGCTGTTTTATTGCAACCAGCGAGGCATGAATACTGAAAAAGCCATTGGCTTGATTGTGAACGGTTATGCCAAGGAGGTGCTCAACAAACTGCCCATGGAATTTGCGGTTGAAGCGCAAAAACTGCTGTCGATCACCCTTGAAGGAAGTGTTGGCTAAACAGCAATAAACAAAGAAACACAAATACGAATACCATACTATTTCATCATGTTACTGAATATTAAGAATTTACATGTTGCCATCAATGGCAAGGAAATCATCAGGGGACTCAACCTTGGCGTGAACAAAGGCGAAATTCATGCGATCATGGGCCCGAATGGCACAGGTAAAAGCACCCTTGCTGCTGCCATCACCGGCCGCGAAGGCTACGAAGTTACCGCGGGTGAAATCTGGTACAAGGACCGCAATATCGTAGGCATGTCGGCTGAAGAAAGGGCCAACGAAGGCATCTTCCTGAGCTTTCAGTATCCCGTAGAAATCCCGGGTGTCAGCATGACCAATTTCATGCGCACTGCCATCAATGCGCAGCGCGAGCACCGGGGCCTTGCTTCCATACCTGCCGGAGAGTTTTTGAAAATGATGGAAGAAAAGAAAAAACTTGTCGAAATACACGACAAACTCACCAACAGATCGGTGAACGAAGGCTTTTCAGGCGGAGAGAAAAAGAAAAATGAGATTTTCCAGATGGCCATGCTTGAGCCTACCCTGGCCATACTCGACGAAACCGATTCGGGACTGGATATCGATGCACTGAAGGTAGTGGCAAAGGGTGTGAATCAGCTGAAAACAGACGACAACGCCTTTATCGTGATCACCCATTACCAGCGCCTGCTCGACCTCATCGTCCCCGATTTTGTACACGTGCTTTTCGATGGCAGGATCATCAAATCGGGAGGCAAGAACCTCGCCTTGGAACTCGAGGAAAAAGGTTACGAGTGGATCAAACAGGAACACCTTGTTTAGTGGTTTTTTTAATTGATGCTGAAATGAAGAATACACAGATGCAGCAGGGCCTGCCACTGGACGAAATGCTCCTCGGCACTTTCGAACGGAGCAAGGGACTGATCGCTGCCAACGATACACCAAAGGTTAGCCGGTTGCGCGATGCAGCCATGGACATTTTCAGGGAGTGTCGCTTTCCGGACAGCGCGCACGAAAAGTGGCGCAACACCCCCATCGAATCGCTTACAGAAGAAGATTTTGTGCAACAGCTGTCACCTTCGCAGGCCGATAAAAACCTGGAAGAAATGTTTCGCTGTGAGGTACATAATTTCGACACTGAAATTGTTTCGATGCTTAACGGCTGGTATTATGACAAAAAAAGCGATTTGCGCACCCTCCCCGATGGCGTTGTGGTGGGCAGTATTGGCGCTGCCATGAAGGCCTATCCCGAGCTGTTCGAAATGTATTATGGTGAAATTGCTCCTTACGCACTCAATGGGTTCACAGCCATCAACACAGCCATGGCACAGGATGGCGTCTTCATCTGGGTTCCCGATGGCATAAAAGCCAGCAAAACCATACAGATCATCAAAATGATCGACCTCGAAGAAAACCTCTTCGTGCAAAACAGAAACCTCATCATCCTTGGCCGGAACAGCGAGCTGAGCCTGATGCATTGCGATGATTCCATCAACCAGCACTGCAGCCTGGTGAATACGGTAAGTGAATTTGTTGTGGGCGAAAATGCCCAGCTGAAGCTGTACAAACTGCAAAACCTGAACGATCAGTCGGGATTGGTGAACTCCACCTTTATCAGGCAGGAGGCCAACAGCAATGTTAAAACCAATACCCTGACCTTTAACTGCGGCCTGATCCGCAATTGTGTTCAGGTGATGCTGAACGGACCCGGCGCCCATGCCGATGTGCTGGGACTTTACCTGATGGATAAGCAGCAACATGTGGATAATCAAATCCGTATCGACCACAATGCGCCAAATTGCACCAGCAACGAACTGTTTAAAGGCATCCTCGACGACCAGGCTTCGGCTGTGTTTAACGGCTATATTCATGTGGCCCGCAATGCACAGAAAACGAATGCTTATCAAAACAACAACAACATTCTGCTGAAACCCACAGCCAGAATCAACACCAAGCCTTTCCTCGAAATTTACGCCGACGACGTGAAATGCAGCCATGGCGCCACCGTAGGCCAGCTCGACCAGGAAGCCATGTTCTACATCCGCTCACGGGGCATCAGCGAAGCCAATGCCCGGCTGCTGCTGATGTATGCCTTTGCTTCCGACATTATCTCAAACATCAGCATTGAAGCCCTGCGTCAACGCATTGATGATATGGTGAAAAAACGCCTCAGGGGCGAGTTGTCGGTGTGTGAAAAATGTGTGTTGCACTGCGGCTCACCCGAAAAAGAATACCATTTCGATATTGATTACAGCAAATTGTAGCCCATGGAAACTTTGCCGGCTTTCAGGGCCGAAACAATCAGGAACGATTTTCCGGCCTTGCATCAAAAGGTCTACAACAAGCCCCTGGTGTATCTCGACAATGCCGCCACAACGCAGAAGCCATCCGTTGTCATCCAACGCCTGAGCGATTATTACGCCAACGAAAACTGCAATATTCACCGTGGCGTGCATTACCTTAGTCAGCAGGCCACCGCAGCCTTTGAACAGGCACGCGCCGTAACGGCCAGGTTTATTGGCGCACAAAAAGCGCATGAAGTTATTTTTACCAAAGGCACCACCGAATCCATTAACCTGATGGCAGATTCGCTGGGCAGGCTGTTGATGAAAAATGGTGGAAGTGTGCTGATTACGGGCATGGAACACCATGCAAACCTCATACCGTGGCAACAACTTTGTTTGCAACATCAGGGGAAATTGCTCGTTACCCGCCTGAACGAAAAAGGAGAAATTGACCTTGATCACTTCGCTGAGCTGCTCAAGCAAGGACCTGTGATTGCTGCTTTTGCACACATTTCAAATGCCCTTGGCACCATCAGTCCGGTAGCTGAAATGATCCGCCTGGCACACGATGCCGGCGTCCCTGTGCTGATCGATGGAGCACAGTCGATCGCCCATTGTCCGGTCGATGTGACAGAACTTGATTGTGACTTTTTTGTCTTTTCCGGGCATAAGGTTTACGCACCGATGGGTGTGGGTGTGCTTTATGGCAAGGAAGAATGGCTACTGAAAATGCCCCCTTACCAGTTTGGAGGCGAAATGGTTGATCAGGTGAGTTTCGAAAAAACAAGCTTCAACGATCTGCCCTTCAAATTCGAAGCCGGAACGCCCAATGTCGGCGCCGTGCTTGGCCTCGAAACAGCCTTGAATTACCTCAACCGAATTGGTGTTGCAGCTGTTGGCGCTTATGAACACAGCCTGATCGAACATGCCCTGGCAAAGCTATCGGCTATCGACGGCCTCCGTGTTGTCGGACAAGCGGCGCAACGGGCAAGCGTGATATCATTCCTCATCGGCGATTCACATCCCTATGATGGCGGTACCCTGCTCGATAAAATGGGCTTCGCCGTGAGAACCGGACATCATTGTGCACAACCCGTCATGGACATCTTTGGCGTTCCGGGAACCATCAGGGCCTCTATTGCCATGTACAACACCTTCGACGAAGTGGATCGCCTCTGCGAAGCTGTGCAACGCTGCGCAACCATGCTTACATGAAACGCATCCGGTTGTGTTTCTGCATTATAGACATTGACCAAACAGGAAAAACCAGCCCATAGCAATGACATTTTGCCATTATTCCGTCGGACATCCATAAAAAGATTCGCATTTTTGCAAAAAAGTACGCCCATGACCATTGAACAGACAGAGCAGCAAATCATTGAAGAATTTTCCATTTTCGAGGACTGGCTCGACAAATACAACTACCTCATCGAGTGTGGAAAAGATGTACCGTTGATTGATGCCAGGTACAAAACAAACAACTACCTCATTTCGGGATGTCAGTCGCGGGTATGGCTGCATGCCGACTTCATCGACGGCAAGGTTTACTTTACTGCCGACAGCGATGCCGTGATCACCAAAGGCATCATCTACCTGTTGATCCGGGTGCTTTCGGGTCGCCGTCCCGATGAGATTATCGGTGCTTCCCTCGCTTTTCTCGAAGTGATCGGGCTGAAGGAACATCTGTCGCCTACCCGATCGAACGGACTGCTTTCGATGGTGAAACAAATGAAATTGTACGCACAGGTTTTTAAATTGAAAATGAGTAATTAATGAACCGGAAACCTGCCATGTTTCCGAATATCAACACCATAACCACATGACCACTGCCGAAAGAAAAGGACTTGAACTCGATATCATCACCGTGTTACGGAATATATACGACCCGGAAATCCCGGTCGATATTTATGAGCTGGGGTTGGTGTATGAAATCAGCATCAGCGATGCTGCTGATGTGAAAATTGTGATGACCCTCACCTCACCAAACTGCCCTGTGGCCGAAAGCCTGCCCAACGACGTGAAACAGCAGGTTTCAGCAATTCCAGGAGTCAACAGTGCTGAGATCGGGCTGACCTTTGAACCACCCTGGGATCAAAGCATGCTTTCGGACGAAGCCAAGCTGGAACTTGGATTTTTATAACATACTGATTCATGGAAAGAACGGGCCAAACAATTCACTTGCCGGACCGTACTAATCGTAAGCTCTTATACCGGAATTGTCAGGCAATGACAATCTTTGGTTAAATCCACATAACGCATTTCCAATGCGTTATTGAATAAATCAGATAGTTCGGCTTTTCAAACCTCCATCTGATTATTTTGGGTTAATTTGGGTAAATTTGCAAAAAATCCGAAACGGCATGACCCCACACCCGGGCACCATACTCGCAGGCATCAACAATCCCGCCGACCTCAGGCTGCTCAGCACAAAGCAGTTGTTGCAGCTTGCTGATGAGTTGCGCGCGTTTATCCTTGATGTGGTTTCGGCCAATCCGGGTCACCTGGGCGCTTCATTGGGTGTTGTTGAGTTGACCATTGCGCTGCACCATGTGTTTAACACCCCCGTGGACAAGCTCATCTGGGATGTCGGACACCAGGCTTACGGCCACAAGATCCTCACCGGCCGCCGCGACAATTTTCACTCCTTACGCAGGAAAGGAGGCATCAGCGGATTTCCGGTGATGACAGAGAGCGCCTATGATGCCTTCGGAACCGGTCACGCCTCCACCGCCATCTCGGCTGCCCTCGGCATGGCTGTGGCCGATATGGTCAAGGGCAATAACCAGCGGCAATACATTGCTGTTGTCGGCGACGGAGCACTCACCGGGGGTATGGCCTTCGAAGGACTGAACCATGCCGGATCAGAAAATGCCAACCTGCTGGTCATCCTCAACGACAACGGCATTGCCATCGACAAGAGTGCAGGGGCGCTGAAAGATTATCTGCTCAGGCAGGCAAAGGTTCCATCGGGAAATCCGCTGTTTGCATCGTTCAACTTTCAGTGTACCGGCCCCATCGACGGGCACGATTTGCCAAAACTTATCGAAACGCTCAACCGCCTGAAAGGCATCACCGGCCCAAGGTTGTTGCATGTGCTTACCACCAAAGGAAAAGGCTTTGCTGAAGCCGAAAATAACCAGGTGTTGTACCATGCGCCCGGCACCTTCGACAGGCAGACCGGTGAGCGGCCAAGCCAGACAGCATCTCCGTCCACCCCGCCGCTGTATCAGGATGTTTTTGGCGAAACCATAGTCGATCTGGCTACCGAAAATCCACACATCGTGGCCATCACCCCGGCTATGCCAACAGGCTCATCACTCATGGCAATGATGGAAAAGTTTCCCGAACGGGTTTTCGATGTTGGCATTGCCGAACAGCATGCAGTCACCTTCGCTGCCGGATTGGCTGTTGAAGGATTGCTGCCTTACTGCACCATCTATTCCTCTTTCCTGCAAAGGGCCTACGATCAGGTGATTCATGATGTGGCGCTGCAACAGCTCCCGGTGGTTTTGTGTATCGACCGCGGCGGACTTGTCGGGGAAGACGGCGCAACCCATCACGGCGTTTTCGACCTGGCCTTTCTGCAATCTGTTCCCGGAATGACGGTTGCTGCACCAATGAATGAAACCGAACTGCGCAATTTGCTGTATTCGGCACAGTTTACCCAAGGTCCTTTTGCCATCCGTTATCCCAGGGGGAAAGCAACCATACCGGCCTTCAGCAAAGCCCGATTCGAACGCATCGAAACAGGTCGTGGATGCTGCCTTCACCAAGGGGAAAAAGTAGCCGTCATCAGCATCGGACACCCCGGAAATTTCGTTACCGAAGCCATCAGCAGCCTTGAAAAAGAAGGCATTAGCCCGGCGCATTATGACCTGCGTTTTTTAAAACCACTTGATTCGCATTTGCTCAATGAGGTTTTTGGCCGCTTTGAACACATCATCACTGTTGAGGACGGCGTGTTGCAGGGTGGCATGGGCAGCACCCTGATGGCCTTTGCACAGGACAATGGTTTTCAGGTCAGGATCACACGCTTGGGCATTCCCGACAGCTTTATTACTCACGGCACCCCCCAGGAACTGTATGCCTTATGCGGATTTGATGCTGCCGGTATTGCCGCTGCCATCAGATTGGCCTGGTAAACGCAAGAGAAGCAATTAATCAATAAACCCGGGTGTTTTATTTCTTCCAGAATGCAGGCGTAAACAACAGCAATACCGCGTAAATCTCGAGGCGTCCGATCAGCATGATGGCGCTCAGGATGAGCTTTCCTGCATCAGGAATATGGGCAAAATTACTCACCGGACCTGTGGTTCCCAATCCCGGGCCTACCGACGACATGGCCGATACCACCGAGCCGGCAGAAGTCTCCAGGTCGACGCCTGTGAAAAACAAGCTGATGGTTCCGGCGATGAATACCAGCACAAACACCACCACAAACACCATCAGGGTGTTGTTTGAGTTATCGTCAATGGATTTTCCATTATACCTGACAAGCAGCACTGCATTGGGGTTGACGGCTTTTTTAAAAATCATCGAGAGGTTTCTGAACATGATCAGGATACGCGACATCTTGATGCCACCACTTGTTGATCCTGAACACCCACCGGCAAACATCAGCAAAAACAGGATTAACCATCCGGTCATAGGCCAGGCCAGATAATCGGCTGTGGCAAAGCCGGTGCAGCTGATCACCGAGGCTACCTGAAAAAAGGCCTCCCTGAAGGAAAGTTCGGCTCCCTTGTCCATGTTCATATACACAATGAGAAATACCACGAAGGTGCTGATGACAACAACCTTGATGAAAAACTTCACCTCGTCGAGCTGAAAGGCCGATTTTGTTTTTCCGATAAACAGGTAATAGTAATAGGCATAGTTGATGCCGGAAAGCACCATAAATACCGCCATAACATACTGTATATAGGGAGAATAACCAGCGATGCTGTCGTTTTTTGGCGAAAAGCCGCCCGTAGCGATGGTACCGAAGGAATGACAAAGCGACTCGAACAGGTTCATGCCTCCGGCAAGTAAAAGGAGGGTGAGCGAGGCCGACAGCACAAAATAGATCAGGATTACCCGTTTGCCAATGGACCTGAACCGTGGGACGATTTTTTCGTGCAGCGACGATTCGAAGGTAAACAGGCTGAACCCCTTGGTGTTCATCGAAGGCAACACCACCACCACCAGCACAATGATTCCCACACCACCAAGCCAGTGGGTCATGCTGCGCCAGAAAAGGATTGACTTCGGAAGGGCTTCAATATCGGTGAGTATAGAAGAGCCGGCGGTTGTAAATCCCGAGGTGGTTTCGAAGATATTGTCGATGAAAGAAGGTATGGTATTGCTCAGCACAAAAGGAATGGTACCTATCAGGATAAAAATCACCCAGGTGATCACCACCAGAAAATATCCCTCATGCCTGTTGATCGAGTCGTTGTGTTTTTTGTCGGAAAGCAGGTACAACATCACCCCTCCTGCCACCGTCATCAGCGAGGAGAGGTAAAACGGAACGGCCGTTTCATGGTAATACCAGGCAAAAGGCACGCAAAGCAGAAACGACAAGCCCTCAATCACCAAAACGAGTGAAAGCACATAGAAGTACTTTTTAAGGCTTTGCCAGGTCATGACAGCAGTTTTCCTTTCGCAAATCCAGGCTGATTGTTGGATTGAACCTGGTGTATCATGGCAGAAAATTAGTCTTATCCGGTGTAACAACAGTAGAATCAGGGCCGCAGGCAGGCCTTTGCTGAAGCTGCACCGTGGTGGCAGCGGTAAGTGTTAACAATGGTTGTCCCGAATCCTTCAGGGCAAAGATCATCAATTCACAATTGATATATCGCATCTTAGCCTTTAACTTTAACCCATCACAAGCATGAGGTGTCTGCCGGATACGGGACTGCCAGAGGTCAGGTTTCCTAAGCAAGCACCAATTAACAATGCAAAAGTAAATAAAGCCTGATGTAATTGTTCCTGTCGGTGAAGTTTTAATGAAATTCAGCTTGTATAAACGAGCAAAAACACAAATCGATTACTTTTAACTATTCTTCCGAAAAGGGTGGAATCGCTGCACCAACTGATCAATTTTGGATTCCTCCGATTCGTTATCTTTAAACCAAAGAACCTGAACTATGGATGAACAAAGGAAAATCTACCGTGTTTTTCAGCTCATTGCACGTTTGCGCTCACCATTTGGCTGCACCAAGGAAAGTGTTGCCAACGATTTTGAGGTAAGCACAAGAACCATTGAACGTAACCTGAACCTGTTGCGTGACCTTGGTTTCATCATCGAAAAAAACGGCGACAGGTTCAAGATTCTACAGTATGGAAAAGACTTTTTGCGGCATGAGGAACTGATTGTATTTACCCTTGAGGAAGCCTGTGCCATCCGCGATGCCATGGACCTAGGCAGCATCGCCGGTCCCTTGCGTAAAAGCCTGCTCGATAAACTGTATGCCCTTACCGAACTTGATGAACTCTCAGAAACTTTACGGAAGAATTCGGTCTCGATGAGCATTGCTCAGATCAGGCTAGCCATTAAAAACAAGGAACGTATCATCCTGAAAAATTACCATTCGGTCAACAGCAACAGCGTCAGCAACAGGCTGGTTGAACCCATCAGGTTTTATAATTATTTCCGCTACCTGCTTGCTTTTGAAGTGGAATCTGCCAGCGTGCGACAGTTTAAAACTGAACGCATTGGCGAGGTGCAGCAAACTTCCAAATCATGGAAATGTGAAAACCTTCACGGAAATCAGCGCATCGATATGTTTGGCCTTAGCGGAAACAAACCCGTTGCCGTTGTGCTGAAGTTGACCAACAGGGCCAGGCATTTGCTGGAAGAAGAATTTCAGGACACCACCCTGCTTATCAGTCAGGTCGATGATTATTATGTGTATAAAGGCCAGGTGTACTCCTTTGAGGGAATTGGGCGGTTTATTATGGGACTGGCCGACGATGTGCAAGTGATTGAGCCCATTGCTTTGCAACAATTTGTTGTGCGCAAGATGAACGCTGCCCTAAAGACTTGGAAACAAGCGAACTAATCAGGCGCTGTTGCTGCCTGTCATGCGTTGTTGAAAATTAGGCTTCAAGTGGTTCGATGTGAACATTTTTTTGGCGTTTTTTAAGCCATATGTAATACCAATTCAAAATATTACTATATTCATGCCCTAAAATCATCTCTGCCTGCCGGTAATGTACTGGTAAACCAAAACCGCCATTTTGTTTTTCAATGCGACAGGATTTGTCGTTCGCTGGTGTTATTTTTGAAAGTCAAAAAAAAATTGCTTCAATCACAAGCCTATGCGATTCAGGTTAACCTTATCCACATCATCTGTCAGGGGCATCACCATACCACTCAACTATCAGTATCCGCTTTCGGCCTGGATATACAAAACGATTCACAGCGGTGATCACGCTTTTGCCGGATTTTTACACGAAAAAGGCTTCGAAACCGGTGGCAAATCGTTTAAGCTATTTACCTTTTCCATGCTGGACATACCCCATGGGAAATTCACTATTCAGGGCGACCGCCTGCACATCACTGCCAGCGAGATAAGCCTTGATATCAGCTTTCTGGTCCCACAGGCGATGCAACATTTCATCAGTGGCTTGTTTAACAACCAGCGGTTCCGTCTGGGTGACCACAACAGCCAGGCCGATTTTCTTGTCAGCCATGTTGAAATGCTTGCCCCTCCCTCTTTTACGGAGAAAATGAAATTCAAAACCCTCTCGCCCCTGCTGGTCAGTCATCATATTGAGGGAGTGCGTACAGCAGCCTACCTCAGGCCCGGCCATGATGAGTACGAACGGCTGTTTTTTGATAACCTGACAGCGAAATTTGCTGCTGCATTGCAGGCCGGCTTGCATGTCAACAAATTGGATGCGGATGTCGCACCTGAAACAATGCAGCTTAAACTCACTACTGATCCGAAAACCAAAGGCATACTCATTAAAGCCGACACCCCTCAACAAACAAAAATCATCGGTTACCTATTCGAGTTTGAGATCACTGCACCACCACTGCTGATATATACTGGATATTATGCCGGATTTGGCGAAAAAAACAGCCTGGGACTGGGATGCTGCGCGCCACTTTCACCACAACACCATACCTCAACATGATAAAACCACTGTCGGGCGGATTTTTTGATGATGAAGCTAAGCCCATCCAACCCTGTATGGTGGACAGGCCAGGCTTGTGTCTGCTGTGTGATTATGATGAAACTGAAGATGCCGAAGAAAACCTGCTTTGCATGATGAACCGCTGGGACCAGCGCAATGACGAGGTGTTCGTGTGTGGGAAATTTGAGAAAAAGAAATAGGATATGAAACAAAACTACAAAACGATTGACTACGAATGGCTGACCAAGCCAACGGGTGATCCGTTTGCTGATGCAGGCGGTTTTGCCATTGAATATCTTTCGGAGAAATTCCCTGAAAAGGATATTCTGCAACTGATTGACTACATTACCAAAATCTACGTAGAGAAGTGGGGTGGCCAACTTAGTGCCTACTTCTTAAACTCAACAATTACTCAACCTGCTTTTAGCGGAAGACAAGAAATTATTACAATAAATTATTTCAAAGTTTTAGTAAATGATGAACCCGATAATTTAGGCTCTGGTGTTTTGCAGTTTTTAAGCAAAACAAACAGTTGGGAGATCATAACCAAATTGGGAGAAAAACATTTTTGCAGATTGACTGGCAAAGAAACTAAGGTTTATAGCTCGGGACGTGATAATTATATCTTATCTGGATCTGGAACTTTCATCAATTTCCACCATACATTTGATTCTGGCATTCTTGTTTCAAAGGAAATTATTATAAGAATGTTTTTTGTGCCCTTTGGAACAATATTTCTCAACAATAAAGTAGCCTTAATCAATAGTCACAACATTGACATTTCCAGGTTCTTTGTTGAAGAGAATTGCAAAATGAATTTGACTGATATCGGTAAAGGTATTGGAAGAAGGCCTCTCCTTTCAGAATTCAAAAACCCGACTAACCTTTTATTTGAATATCTCAAACACTTTGTAACAGAACTAAAAAACAAGACTGAGACCAAGGATATCGCATTAACGCTTTATTACTTTTCAAATTTAGGAAATAGTCCAGACATTGAACTATTTAGCTTGCCATCAAAAGTATTTAAGTTTTATTGGACTTGTTTCAATGTTAAATATAGGGATCATTGGTCACAGTTTATTAATGCTCATTACAAGAAATATCAAAATTACAAAAGTCTCTATTTGGAAAATTCGTCAAGATATAAGGAAAAAGCAAAAGAAGTATATACCTTACAGAAAGAGACATATAATTATTTGTATCAGAATAAAATTGGGGGATTCAATTTATGTTCACTAAATTCTGTTGACTCATCGTATGCGAATTCAGAGAAAGTAATTCTTGATTCATTTGAGGTCGAACGATGGAAGAAAACTAGCGATTTCAAAAAGCTTTCTGAAAGCGAAGAGTATAAGAGTTCTCTTGGGAAACAAATAAATCTCAAAAAAATTCATGATTTAGAAATTGAATATAGCCTGTCACATGTGAACAGAAGTTGGTCAAATATCATTTTTGAGAGACTTACTAACGACAAGCCGCTTGTTCCATATTTTTTGCGTTGGTCACGCAAGCATTCATTCAATTTTGAAATAGTATCCATCTATCAACAAAACATTATAGGTATGAAAAAAGAAACCATTATTAAAATCAAAGAATTGGCCGCTTTTCTTGTAAGGGAAGAAGATGCTGACAAAATCAAAAAACGTATTAAAGCACTCGATGGTGCGAAAAATGCGTCGGCATTGCGCCGCTTTATTTTGAAAGACGTAGTGGCCGCAAACTATGTGGCTATGAACGAAAATCCAATTGTTACAGTCGATGACTATGTGAACTACCTGTTCCCCGATGGCTCTTATTGGGCCGAAATCAGGGATATTCTTCTTATCGCAATCTATCAAGAACTGCATGAACGGAATTTAATCTCCGAAGAATTAAAAATTGAATTAGAATCAGAAGTTGGGGAAGAAGTAATTAACGATTAAACCAAATAAAAAATGAAAAACATTAAAACACAGGGATTCGTCTTGATTGACGTAGATGTTGTGGCATTAAACAATGCCGGAAAAAACACCCAAAGCAACTATGACAACGCAGTTGCAACTAAATCCATCCGAAAGAACGGACGTAGTTATGTATATGTATCTGGCCAAGCTTGGCGTTATTGGTGGCGCGAAAGCTTACAAAAATATTTTGGATGGGAAATGTCACCAATTACTAGGGAGAGCAAGATAGCCTTTACAGTTGCAAATCCAATACAATTTCCAGATGATGATATTTTTGGCTATATGAAAGCTCCAAAAGGGTCAAAAGAAACTGTAACTAGAGTTTCTCCGCTTAAAAATTCAGCTATTATCTCGGCTACAAGTACTACTCCTGTTGAAAATGTTTCGAGTATGGCTCGTCATGAGGGAGACCCTGTGCTTTTTGGAAAGCAAGAGTATTCTGCGATCATGAAAGGCATGTTCAGTTTAGACCTTTCGATGGTTGGTACATTCTCCGATTATGATAGAACAGGATTCAAAAATCTTTCAAAAGCTCTCTTAGATGAAGCAGAAAAATCAGGATCTGAAAAGATTGATGATCCATTTGTTGTTGATGGAAAAGGAAAACCCAAAAAGCTTATTCGTTTAGCAAAAAGTATTCGCCAAGAAAGAGCTAACGACACCATTCAAGCTCTTAAAACCATTGCAGGCGGTGCCATGCAAACAAACAATATGGGCGATGTAACTCCAAAATTTATAATTCTGGCAACCACAACAACCGGCAACCACCCATTTAGCCACGTTGTGGGAAGCAAAGGGCAACGCGACGAAGAGGTGGTTTTCAACTTCGAAGGATTGGTTGAAGTGTTAAAAGATTACAAGGACACTTTCGTTGGAACTGTTTTTATTGGTCGCCGAAGCGGTTTTATGGCTGAAATCGCAAATGAACTGAAATCGTTGGAAGCCTTGGATGACATTCCTGCGGTAAAAGTTCTTCCAGTAAACGAAGCTATCGATCAATATTGCGAACAAATGAAATCACAGATAGAATAATGAGAGCACTCCGTATCAAAATAAACTCGTGGACATCGAGCTTTAGGTATCCCAACTTGATTTCTGGGTTCCAGCCTACGCTTGAAGTTCCGCCAGTGAGTACGGTAATGGGCTTAATCAATGCTGCTTCGGGAAAATATCTGGAGAACCGACAAATTGAGTTGGGCTACTATTTCGATTTTAAAATAAAAACCGTTGATTTGGAAACAATTTATCAGGTCAAAGCAAATGACAAGAATTTTCCAGACAATACTGTAAAATCGAATGTAATCCAGCGCGAGTTTCTTTACGATTGCCAACTATTCCTGTTCCTTATTGATGAGAAATTGGTTTCGTGTTTTCGACAACCTGTCTACCAACTCCTTTTGGGACGAAGTGGAGATTTAGCTGGAATCGAAAACATCAAGGAAGTAGAATTGCTAGAAGTAAGCAATGCCCGAATCGCTGGGCAGGTTGTTCCTTTTAATGGGAATTATTTGCCAGGACAAATTCAGGCTTTGCCCAAATATTTCAGCAACACCATTCCCCGCAAAAATATGGGAACCGAACCGTACTCCGTGATCTCTTACAACAATCCGGTTGATTCGCAACTTACCGGATTCAGGTCTGAATTGGAAGAATTCGATAGTGATATTTATTTTCACAAATTTGAAGTATGACAACATTAGTTCAGGAGGTTCTGGCCAAATCGGAACCTCCTGTTTCACTGAAACAGCACATCGATGAATGTCTTCGGGTGTACGAATCGCTTCGAAAAGCATTTCAACGTTTGCCGTTAAATGATTCTGATCGTTTTTGGAAATTGATCCGGCTTGGAATCATTTTTCATGATCTAGGAAAGTCACATTCAGAATTTCAAAAGATGCTTTCAGGTAAACGAGCCAATTGGTATCATCAACGGCACGAACTGTTTTCAGTTCCGTTTGTGGAACAATTGGATTTACCGGAAGAAGAAGAGTTGCTCTTAAAATTAATTGTAGCCGGGCATCACAAAGATTTCAATTTCCTATTCGACCATATTCAACATGGCTACAAAACCGGAGAAGATATGTTCTCTTTTGGCGAAGATGGAAAGCTGGAATGGGATGAAGAAACTGAAAAGCTAAATCACCAATTCATCCAATCGTTCCTGAAAGAATACAATGTTCCGTTAAAACCAGGTTCGCTGCCCTTACCTATGCAATTGGTAAAAGATTATACACGCAGCCCAATCAATTCAAGCAAAATCAATTTTCAGGATTTGTTATTGGCGGCAGGGGCTTTAAAACAGTGCGACCATTCAGCATCAGCCGGAGTTTTCAAAGTGAATGTTTTGGAAGAAAAGCATTTCAACTTCTTGTATGATAACAAGTGGTCTCCGTATTTCCATCAAAAAAGAGCTTCAGAAATCAAGGGAAACATTGTGCTTACCGCGCCTACAGGGTCAGGTAAAACAGAAGCATCATTGATGTGGCTGCACAAACAAATGAAAGAGAACGGACAAGGACGGACTTTTTATATCCTACCTTTTACTGCTTCCATCAACGCCATGTTTGAACGGTTGGACGAAAAGATGCAAGGCAATAGCGAAATAGTTGGTGTAGTTCATGGGAAGCTTGCGGAATATATTGAAAGCCGTTTCGGTGAAGAAACGTATAGTTGGCAAAATGAAAAGCTGAAACATGAGCTTAAAGATAGTTTTCGAGCATTGGTTCCACCTTTGAAAGTCGCGACTCCCTTCCAATTACTTAAATCCATTTTTGGATTAAAGGGATTTGAAAAAGGCATTTTTGAAATGAGCGGTGGCTATTTCATTTTCGACGAGATACATGCTTACGATCCCGAGGTTACTGCGCAAATAAAGGTATTGATTGAGTTTGCCGCCAAATTTCTGAATGTGAAAGTGTGTTTAATGACAGCCACACTGCCAATTTTTCTAAAAAAGGAACTTTCCAATGCCATAGGTGAATACACAGAAATTACCGCAGATACCGAACTTTACCAATCGTTTATCCGCCACCGCATTATAGTTGCTAGCGGATTACTTTCAGAAAATATTGGAGATATTCAGAACCGATTAGATTCTGGCGACAAAGTTCTAGTGGTGAGCAATACAGTTAAACAAGCTCAGGCCATTTACAATAGATTGGAGACCCCTAAAAAAGCATTACTCCATGGCGCGTTTAACGGAGTTGACCGAAACAAAAAAGAAACAGAATTGATGTCGGGCGAAATAAAACTTCTGGTTAGTACGCAAGCTATCGAGGTAAGTTTGGATATTGATTACGATGTGATTTTTACCGAACCTGCCCCACTCGATGCCTTGTTGCAACGCTTTGGTCGTGTTAATCGGCATCGGGTAAACGGGCAATATCGTCCACCGTGTGATTGTATCGTTTTCTCAGAGCGGAACGATGTAGATAAGTACATCTATAAAAACGAAGATGTTATAACTCGCACATTGGGAGTTCTTCGTGAAATTGAATCTAAAAATTCAGGAGTAATTGCTGAAATAGATTTGCAACGTTACATTGATCAAGTATATCCCGGTTGGTCAACCAAAGACAAAGAAGATTTCGACAGGGTTTACAATCATCTGAAAACTGATGTATGGGAAAACCTTGCTCCGTTTATCTATGATGTGCATCGTGAAGAAGAATTTGAAAAGCAGTTTGATGGCATAAAAGTGCTTCCTGTAATATTGAAAAAAGAATACCAGGAACTTTTAGAAGCAAATAAATTCATCAAAGCGGAATCGTTGAAGGTTTCGATCTCAAAGCAGCGATTTGCATCATTATTGTCTAATGATGGGATCCAATGTGTAGTTTCAGCCTTTCAACACGCTAATCAAGAAGAAATCAAACAGCAGACTTACTGTGTGATCAACCGCAAATACGACAGTAATTTAGGATTACAGATTGATAATATGGAAAAGCCGGCATGCGACAATATGTTATAATCTGCCCAAAGGCTTGGGGATTCTGCTATCCGGATCCTGACAACAAGAACAACCCCAAATTTTTACCTCACCTCAAATCTTCAAGGTTTTAAAACCTTGAAGATTTGGCGGCCAATAAAAAAACCAATTTTCCCTACCAGCAACATGTCCATCCAGAAAACACCCCTCGAACCAGGTCATTTTTACCACATCTACAACCGTGGCATCAACGGCTGCCCCCTGTTTATCGAAAAGACAAATTACGAACACTTTATCGGTCTGTACTTAAAACACATTTCACCCGTCGCCAAAACCTTTGCCTGGGTACTTATGGGTAACCACTTTCATTTTCTGGTATTTATCCTTGATCCTGACAACACATACTATCAAACACTGCTTTGCAGCGAAAAGCGGATCAATCAACAGTTTTCAAACCTCTTTAACGCCTACACCAAAGCCTTTAACAAAAAATATAGCCGCACCGGTAGCCTCTTTGAACATGGATTTCGCCGAAAACGTATCCTCGATGAAGCCAACCTAAAAAATGTGCTCGTTTATATCCACAACAACCCGGTGCATCATGGATTTTGTAAATACGCTGATGAGTACCCTTGGAGTTCTTTTCAGGCTTTCACCTCAAATGATCCCGGCAGGATTGTAAGCGACGAAGCGTTTCAATGGTTCCCCAACCGGCACGAGTTTTACACGCTCCACAGCAAACCTATTATCGAAACGGACGCCATTAGCGCTTTTGATTATTGAATATGAAAGTTACCGGAACCCATTTTAACTACTTCCTCATTTGCCACCGCAAACTGTGGCTGTTTGCCAGCGGCATCAATATGGAAGCCACGTCGGAACTGGTGTACGAGGGCAAACTAATACACGAAACCTCATACCCGCACCGCAGCGAAAAATACCAGGAAATTGAACTCGACGGCATCAAAATCGACTATTACGACCCACGAAACAAGGTCGTTCACGAAATAAAAAAGTCGGACAAACACGAGGAAGCCCACGAATGGCAGCTGAAATATTACCTGTATGTTTTGGAGCAAAACGGTGTTATGGAAGTAACCGGCCTGCTCGAATACCCTAAGTTGCATAAAACCAGCGAGGTTCTGCTTGCCACGCCCGACCGCGAAGCCATTGGCGAAATGCTTGTTGACATTGAACAGATTATTCAGGCCGAACATTGTCCGGTGCGGATTCAAAAGTCGAAATGCAAAAACTGCAGTTATTTTGATTTCTGCTGGAGCGATGAGGATGAAATTAATGGGGTGGTTTGATTATTTTCAGCTAACATTTTGTAAGTTACAATATGTAAGTTATCTTTGAACAAAAAAATGATGCGTACGAAACATTTTGAAAACCCGTTTCCGGCAACAACTTATCTGGGTCCTGGTTATTTTTGTGACCGGGAGGAAGAATCCTCACGCCTAATCAGCAATATCCAAAACGGGATCTCCACCACACTCATTGCGCTCAGGCGTATTGGAAAAACAGGACTGATTCATCATGTGTTTACACAGCTTCCTCGCGAATGGAAAGGAATTTATGTCGACATTCTCGAAACAGAAAACCTGAATCAGTTTTTGAACTTGCTGGCCAGTGCAATCATTCAGGCCATGCCTGAAAAAAGTAGCCCGGGTAAACAATTCTGGAATTTACTCAGATCGCTTCGTCCGCTCATAAGTTATGATGCGCTTACAGGTGCGCCCACCGCCTCATTCGAAATAAGCCCTAAGGAAACAGAACATAATATTTATGCCATTCTCCAGTTTCTGGAACAGCAGGAGAACAAAATTGTAGTTGCTATCGATGAGTTTCAACAAATCGCCAGTTATCCCGAAAAAAACACAGATGCCTGGCTCAGAACCCGCATTCAACAATTAAAAAATGTAGTTTTCGTTTTTTCCGGCAGCCAGCAACACATTATGTCTGACTTATTTAGTTCACCTCAACGGCCTTTTTTCCGAAGCACTCAAATCATGAAATTGGACAAATTAAACCGTGAGGTATACTGCCAATTTATCGTTTCTATGTTCAACAAGTACAAAAAAAATGTAAGTAACGAAATTGCTGGTCAAATGATCGATTGGGCCAACATCCACACCTTCTATGTGCAACTGCTCTGTAACCGGGTGTTTGCCACAACAACCAGGGAAGTCACTATGGCATCGTGGAAACAGCAGGCCCATCAGTTACTTAGGGAGCAGGAGCCGGTGTTTTTTATCATGCGCAATATGCTTACCAGGCCACAATGGCAACTGTTAAAAGCCATTGCACAAGAAGGCATTGTGTTGCAGCCAACTGGAAAAACCTTCTTAAACAGGTATCATTTAGGCACATCGGCCACCGTTCTCAGGTCGCTGAAAACCTTGCTCAGCTATGAACTCATCATCAAAGAATTTGATGCTAACGGGGCTTCATTTTACTGTGTAAATGATGTCTTCCTGCAACGTTGGGCCGAACTTTCACACTAAGCTCAGGCAATGAAAAAATCCTATTATCTGTTCAACCCGGGGCGTCTGCAGCGCACTGACAACACCCTGAAATTTACACCTTACGATGAAGAAGGTAAAGAGGAAAAACCCCGCTTTTTACCCATTGAAAATGTAGGCGAATTGTATTGTTTTGGTAAGCTCGATGCCAATTCGGCCCTATACAATTTCCTGGGGAAGGAACAGGTGCCGGTTCACTTTTTCGACTATTATGAGAATTACACCGGCTCGTTCATGCCCCGCGATGCGCTGATCTCGGGGAAGATGCTTGTTGCCCAGATAAAGATGCAGCAACATAAAAAGAAACGCCTTGGCATTGCCCAACAGATATTGGACGGGGCAAGTTACAATATGATCAGGAACCTGAAATATTACCATAGCCGCGGCAAAAACCTCGAATCCATTATCAGCCACATTGAATCACTGAGGCTGAAAATCACCGAAACGAACACCATCAATGAGTTGATGGGAATCGAAGGAAACATAAGGAAACATTATTATGAAGCGTTTGAAACGATCATCAACGACTTCGACATGGCAGGCAGAAGCTACCGGCCACCCCGCAATGAGGTGAATGCCCTCCTTTCGTTTGGCAATATGATGTGCTACAGCCAGTGTTTGCGCGCCATTCACCAGACACAGCTCAATCCGGCCATCAGTTTTCTGCATGAACCCGGGGAGCGTCGATTCTCATTATCGCTCGATCTGGCCGAAGTGTTTAAACCCTTGCTAGTCGACCGGGTAATTTTTAAGGTGCTGAATAAACGGATGATAGGTACCGATCAGTTTGAATCCGGTTTGAACCGTGTAGTCCTGAAAGCAGCAGCAAAGAAGACCTTTGTTCAGGCCTTCGAAGAAAGACTGGAAGAAACCATCCTTCACCGGACCTTAAACCGTCAGGTAAGCTACAAGCACTTAATAAAACTCGAATGCTACAAGCTTCAGAAACACCTGCTCGAAATAGAAGCGTATAAACCATTTAAAATGTGGTGGTGATGTATGTAATTGCGATGTATGATGTGGGAGAGAAACGGGTAGGCAAAATGCTGAAACTCTTCAGGAGATACCTGAACTGGATTCAGAATTCGGTTTTCGAAGGCGAAATAACCGAAGTTAAGCTCAAGGAGCTGGAAATCGGTGCCCGCAGCATCATGGATTTGGAAACAGACAGCCTGATCCTGTTTTGCTCGCGACAGGAAAAATGGCTTGAGAAACAAATTGTTGGAAAAGAAAGGAGCAGCCTTGACCAGATATTGTGATCGTCGGAGGCAGTAAAAGGAACAATAAAAGTACCCTGTGCGGGGAATTTGATGCAGCATTCGTTTGTTGACGTACTGATTGTTAACCACATACCTAAATTGTCGTTGCAGGCGCTTTTTTGCATGATGTAAGGTCGACGACAAAACGAACCAAAAAATATGTACCTTAGCAAACAGAAAGCCTCTGTAACAGGAGGTTTAAGTTGAAAAAACCAACGCCTTTTAATCGAACCAATCTGGAATTGAAACAATCAGGAGGTTGTTGAGGTTCCTGTGCCTACAATACTTTTAATCGAACCAATCTGGAATTGAAACGCGGTTATTAAAAATCATCGGGGGTGAGGGCTATTTCTTTTAATCGAACCAATCTGGAATTGAAACTGCGTTTGGTGGGCTGTGCGCGAAGTGGCCGACTGCTTTTAATCGAACCAATCTGGAATTGAAACACAAGGGAGCAGCACGATGCGGCTTACCGGCTTCTTCTTTTAATCGAACCAATCTGGAATTGAAACATTTCATCCTTTAATTCTTCAGGAGTTGGTATCAGCTTTTAATCGAACCAATCTGGAATTGAAACGATCGTTGGCATCGCAATACCATCAACCAACCCGCTCTTTTAATCGAACCAATCTGGAATTGAAACTTTAAATTAATCGTTGTTACCGTTCCCTCATTCATCTTTTAATCGAACCAATCTGGAATTGAAACACGGCAACCCCGGGTTGGTTGATGGTATTGCGATGCCTTTTAATCGAACCAATCTGGAATTGAAACATCTCCGGCGCAGAGGTTTCTTCGCATCGCATCGAGCTTTTAATCGAACCAATCTGGAATTGAAACTGGCTGTATTATTTGGTCAGGCTTTCGGATATGGCTTTTAATCGAACCAATCTGGAATTGAAACGATAAAATGAGTGAGATCGTGAACGAATCAGGTACTTTTAATCGAACCAATCTGGAATTGAAACAT
>JAHIUX010000046.1 GCA_018816765.1 Bacteroidota bacterium | reverse complement strand
TGCCCTGATTCATGGATATCTGCTTTTATCAAGCAAAAATCCATTTTTCAATTCAAATCGTCACCGTCAAAAAAAACGCTACAAGTGCGATGTACAAAGGATTTCAAAGAACGTAGTTTAAATTTTAGTACCCACTTGTGAAAAGAAATAGTAAAATGCAACCAGAACCCTCAGGTTCGAAACATTGACATGATTGGCATCCACTTCGCCCGAAGCATTGGCTTTGCCATATTGCGCTGCCGTGTATTCAAATTCAGAAGCAATGCGGAATTTCTCAATGTTGTATACGAACCTTGGAGAAAGCCTGAACACATAATTGATGTTTGTACCCCGGCTGTAGTACGTGCCCAGGTTTGGATCAGCAGTGCCCAGGTTTTTGGTATAGCCACCAAACAAACCAGCCTGAATTTTGCCGTTGGTGGCAATTTCACCCCAGAGGGAGAAGTTTCTCGTGCCAGCGTATTCGAACTGATTTTGTGCGGCATCGGCAATTGAGCTTACGGCATAGCCGCCCAACATAGCGAGGTCAAACAAATTGCTGCCATAAAGACCATAAGCCCTGATGGTTACCGGTTTCAATTTTAGTTTCGAATAAACGGTAAGGGCATAAGTGGAAACTTTACGGTCGCCGGCGTAATAAATGCTGTCAGCGCCATCTTTCAGGTTTTTGTCGATCTGTGATGAAAGCCTTGGGACCAGTGTTTTGTATTCGCCACCTACGCCAAGCAAAAACTCTTTCTTCTCGTCCCAGCTGGTACTGTATTGCAAATGCAGGTTGAGGTCGGGCACAACGGCATTTGAAAGGTATTTGTTGCTGCCGCCATCAGGGCCTGTACTCGTGAAGTCGCGCTGTTCGGCCAGGGCAAAAATGATTTTCAGCCGGTCAACTTTCTGGGTGAGCCTGATTTGCGGGTGCCTGCCAAAAGCCTGGAAAGGAGCCCCGGTGTTGAACGAAACCACATCGGGGAAACAATCAGTCACAAACAGCGGGTGCCAGTATTGTCCAACCAGCAATTCGGTGTTTTGCCAATTGAGCTTGATGGCGGCGTGACGCAGCCTGAAGCCGTTCACATCACTGAAATTGCCATTTTCATTGCCAAAAAAGTCAGCTTCAAGCAAACCTGAAGTTTTTGCTTTAAACACATCGGGTCCGGTGATTTTTCCGGTCAAGCGGCTTTGAATGGAGAGGATGCCAAAGCGGTCCTTGCCGTTGATGTCTTTGCCATTCAGGTCCGGCTTTTCATTTTCGGGATACAACAAAAAGTGTCCTTCACGGATATTGACTGTTTGCCTTGAGTCATAAAAGAAATCGGTTTTCAGAAAGCCCGAGAAAGAAATCCCGAATTTGGGTTCATCCTTTTTTTCCTGTGCATGCAGCACCATGGAACCCAATACCAGAAATGTAAGCAGTAATTTTTTCATATTGAACGAATTAGAATTTTTTTATTTGGTAAAATCTTTTGTCGAATTATCCTTTTGTGTTAGCAAGGAAACAATGACGAGGGTAATCACAGCCAAAGGGATCGATATCACGCCGGGATTATCCAGCGGAATAGGTGCATCCTTGGGAATAAGTCCATACTTCTCATACATCGACGGCGAAAATAAGATAATTCCAATTGATGAAACAATTCCCACAACAATTGACCATGCAATTCCCTTTGCGGTTGTTTTTTTCCAGAAAAGCAGGAATAAAATTGCCGGGAGGTTTGCCGAAGCTGCCACAGCAAAAGCAAGCCCGACAAGGAAAGAAACATTCATTCCCTTAAACAATATCCCCAGGATGATGGCGAAGATGCCCACACCAAAGGCAGCCAGTTTGCCTGCCTTCACTTTTCCCTTGTCGCTCATCTCAACCTGTAGGTATTTATCAATGAAATCGTGGGCAATGGCTCCGGAAGAAGCTACAATGAGTCCGCTTACTGTGCCAAGAACGGTAGCAAATGCAATGGCTGAAATAATGGAGAATAGTCCGACTCCAATGGATTTAGCTAATAATGGACCAGACATATTGCTGCTTTCCATATCGAGTACCCCGCCGATCATTGAGCCAAGGCCCATGTACAGGGTGAGAATATAGAAAAATCCGATGGCCGCAATGGCTACGATGGTCGATTTGCGTGCTGCACGTTGGCTGGGTACGGTATAATACCGGATCAGGATGTGAGGCAGGGCCGAAGTACCGAGGAAAAGGGCCAGCATTAACGAAAGGAAATTCATCTTATCCCAGAAAGTTGCACCCGCCTTTTTCGAGAGCTTATACTTCAGACCTGGTTTCATGATGTCTTTTCCGGTTGTAGGCTGCTGGTACCAAACGGTAACCTTGTCGCTGCCATCGCTGAACGAAGCCTTCGAAAAGCGGATTACCTCGCTGTTTTCCAATATCTTGATAAACTCAAATGGACCCACAGGACCGGTTTTATCCACTTCCTTGCCATCAACAATGATCTTACTGAGGTGACCTACCTGGTAAAACTTGCGTTCGGCCTGTGTGGCTCCATTAAACAATTTTGTACCATCCGCTTTGTCCGTTGTTGACAAGGCTTCGGACAGTGTTGTCTGATCATCCTTGCGGCTCAGTTTGAACCAACGGTCAGCACCGTCTTTTTCCAGTCTGACAAAGAGGTTTTTGCCGGCAACAGCCGTCGCTTTCACAGTATAATCTGCATCTTCAACGCTTACGACTGTATCGCTGCTGACCACTGCATTCAGTTCGGTAAACTGATGATAACTTTCTGTTGGTTTCAGCGAAAGGCCATTTTGAAGAATGTAGAAAGTGAGTATGCTTGAAAACACCACCAGCAGCGCTCCTTTGATGAATTGCACATAGGTAGTGGACGTCATCCCGGCTGTAGCCACAATAAAAATGACAATTGAGCCGACAATGACAACACCGATCCAGTGAGGCAAACCGAGCAGTGGAACAACCAAATCGCCTGCCCCTACCATTTGTGGAATCAGGTAAAAAACTGAAACGATCAGGGTGCTGATGGCAGCTGTCAGTTTTATTGATTTTGAATTAAACCTTGAATCAAGGGCATCAGTGAAGGTGTATTTGCCAAGTTTACGGAGTGGTTCGGCCACAAGAAACAATGCCACAACCCATCCGGCCAGGTATCCGATGGAATAGAGAAATCCATCATATCCCGAAAAGGCAATCATTCCGCATATTCCTAAAAATGAAGCTGCTGACAAATAATCACCGGCAAAAGCAATCCCGTTTACACCCCAGTGGATATTACCTCCGGCAGCATAATAGCTGGCTGCTGATTTGGTTTTCCGGGCAAAATAAAACGATAAGCCCAGTACAACGCCCACAATAAATATAAATATGAATATAGCTAGATTTGAAACTTCGTAAATCATATAATTAGGTATTATTGGTTTTTATTTAATTTGTCTTCCATCTTGGTGCAGAAATAGTTATAGATGAAACCCATTACAACAGCGAGCACAATGAGCCCAAAGCCATAAATGATTGCAATGTTCTGTCCACCAATCAATTCCAGTCCCATTAATTCGGGTTTCGTGAGTCCGATTAACACAAAACCCGCATAAACCACTGTGTAGATGACAAACATAATGACCCCTAATTTCGCCTTTTTCGGAGCGGCTTTGTCCGTTCCAATCTCGACTGAAGGTTCGTGAAGCATAATTCCCCCTTTTTTTAAAAGTTAAATAATAAACTGTTTCTATTGACCAAAGATATTGATTTAAGAACCTGATAATTTTTACAATAGTTGAATTGTAACATTGTTATATATCAACTTTATATGTTAACTTTGGCCAAATTTGTGAGCAAATGAAGTTTTCAAAGGGACAAAGTTGCGATACCTGTCTGCTCAAATGCGACATCTATTCCACCCTGATCAAAACCGAAAATGGCATGGAGGAAAACAAGCCACTGCACGCGATCCTGAAAAAGCATGACGTCATTTGCAAGCAAGGAACGGAGGTGACGCATGCCATATTTCTGGTAAAAGGTTCGGCAAAACTCTATATTGAGGGGCTGAACAACCGGAATATTATCCTTTACATCTTAAAACCTCCGGCTTATATTGGATTATTGTCTTTTTTCGACAGTCCGTTTTATTCCTATTCCGTGACTGCTCTGGAAGAGTCAGAAGTGTGCTTTATTGAACTTGGTTTGGTAAAAAAACTGTATGTGGAGAACCATGAATTGCTGTTGAGCCTCAACAAGGCCTTTGGCAAATCGGTCACTTCCATCATGAAAAAAATCATTTCGCTGAACCAGAAACAAATCAGGGGGCGCATTGCTGAAAACCTGATTTATCTTTCTGAGTTACACAACAGCCACAGTTTCCACCTGGGACTTTCGCGAAAAGAAATTGGTGAAATGACGGCCATCTCAGAAGAAAATACCGTACGTTTACTTACTGAATTCTCGAAAGAGAAAATCATTGCAACCAAGGGCCGTAACATTGAAATACTGGATATGCCCTTATTGAAAAAAATCAGCGAAGTAGGGTAACCCGCTGCCAAAAGAAGTACATCATGCGCGTGCAATATTGTTCGGATCTTCACCTTGAATTTGAGCAGAATGAGCGCCACCTGCGCGAAAAGCCGCTTAAGGTTAGCGGCGATGTGCTTGTGCTGGCAGGCGATATCGCACCGCTTGAAGAAAAATACTTTCAGCATCCATTTTTTGGTTTTTGTGCTGACAATTATCAGCAGGTTTACTGGATTCCGGGTAATCATGAATTTTATCACCAGGACCTTTCAACCTACCCTGCCGCATACAACATCAAGCTGAAAAACAACCTGAGTCTCGTCAACAATGTTTCCGTTTTACACGACGATGTGCTTTTTGCCTTTACCACGCTTTGGTCAAAAATAAATGCGCTTAAAAACCCCGAAATCGAACAAAGGGTTGCTGATTTTGTGTGCATTAACCTCAACAACAAGAAACTCAGGATAGCCGATTTTAACGCACTTCATGCAAACAGCTTGGCTTTTTTAACAGACACATTGCAGTTGCAAAGCCGGAAGACCGTAGTTGTCACCCACCATTTGCCATCGCCACAATGCAACTTTCCGGCCCATAATTTCAGCCCAATCAACGAAGCCTTTTGCGTTGATATCACCGATTTTATTGCCAAAAGTCAGGCTAATTTCTGGATTTACGGGCACAGCCACTTCAATCAGCGACCCCTTGTGATCGGGAAGACCATGCTGCTGACCAACCAGCTTGGTTACCTGGCATTGCACGAGCATAAACATTTTAAACGCAATGCCTATTTTGCGGTCTGAAATTTTCCCGGCTTTGTTTCAGTGAGGCGCGTTGAAGGTTTTTTAGGTTGTAATCCGGAAATCAGCTTTTATTCTGGCCTGGTAATCAGGCAGGGCCGACAAAACCTTCTTCAGGAGTGCCCACTCAAACTCGATCAGCTTACGTGTGTAGAAGGTGTTTGATAAGGGCTGTTTATGCTCGGCTTGTTCGGAATGGTTTCGGAACCTTAATCTCATCAGGAAATTATATGCAAACAAAAGCTCGTCGATGGTTTGTTCATTCATCAGACCCCGTAGTTTTATAGCCGTCAGCCGCTCGATGGTGTTGGTAGCCGGAATGGCGTGTTGCAGGGCATAGGTGCGCGCAAACATAACTATCGGCACGATCGCACTTTTCAGGTCAATCAGTTCGTTGTGCTTGTCCGACAGCAAGGTGCCGGATGAAATATGGGGTGTTTTGACATTGTAGGTGTTGTAGGCAAGGTGAAATAAAAACTGTGGCTGAGCCGCAATGGCTGTTTGCATGGTTTCGTGCAAGGCAGAAGTCAGGTTCTCATCACCGTAAACATGCCTGAAATCAAAAAATATCGTGGCATCAAGCAGGTTTTGTGCTTCAGGCGTGCTAATCCAACGGGCAAAATAGCGCTCCCAGGTACTGAGCGGATTGCACCATTGCTGGTTTTTTGCCATGATATTGCCTTTGCAGAAGCTGTACCCGACCTCGTTCAGGGCACTGCAAACTGTTTCGCCCAATCCGAGAAAATACTCCTTAGCAGCTTTTTCCTGCTCCTTGGCAACATTTTCATAAATGATGGCATTGTCCTGATCCGTAAACAGCGTAGCCTCGCTGCGTCCTTCGCTGCCCAGGCAGATAAACGAAAAAGCGGCCGGGGCTGCGCCCTTTTCACTGAGGGCGAGTTCAATCACTTTCTTCGAAACGGCATCAGAAAAAGAGGTGGTTATGGCAGTGATGTATTTAACAGCCATCTCGCTGTTTATCAGCGGCCTGATCAGCTGTTGCACTTCTTCATACGCTTTCTTAATTTGCCTGACTGTCTGCGCCTGTTCAACAGCCAGCAGGAAAAACGCAAGTGATCGCCTGACCATCGTTTGGAGGTCTTTTGCATTAAACACGCCATAGGTTTCGTTGTCAAATCGCTTCACCACAAGGTGATGAATCTGGTGCTCATCGCATAGCTGCAGGGCTCCTCCAACAGTGAGTCCGGCCGGGGCATACCTCACCGGCGAACTCATCACCAGGTAAGCCGGATTATCGAGGTGCAGGTCCATTGTCAGTATCCTTCGCTGAATGTCGGTTTCGGTGATGATGCCAATGAAATTACGGCCCTGGCTAGTGAGCAACACATGGTCGGTTTTCCGATTCGCAAAGAATGCAACAACCTCATTGAGTGTTGTTTCACTGTCGAGCTGGTTCACGGGCTGCAGGTAGTTACTTAGGGGCTGCTCCAACAAAAAGGCATTTGCCTTTAAGTGGCTCACCATTTCCCGCAACTGTCGTTTTTCAGTTTCCGCTATGGTAATATCCTCGATGATGCCATCGCAAACCAGTTCTCCGCCATTTTCGCCGTTGATCACAACAAGCGATACGGCCACAAAAGCAAAATCGCCAGGCCGGCGATGCAGCCTGATCACCTTGTTTTTGATGAAGCCATCCCTGATCAGGTTCTTCCTCAGGTTTTTTTTGTCATCCGTATCGGCCAGCAAATCAATGATATGAATATCCGACATCTCCTCGAACCGTTCGAAGCCCAGTATCCTGACTGCCGTTTCGTTGGCATAAATGAATTTGCCTTTGGCATCAATACCGGCCTTAAAAAACCCAAGGTTGAGTGTGCTGATGAGTTTTTGGTAGTCGAGCGACGAGAACCCGGCTGGTTTATCAATAGAAATATCTTTGATGAGGATGATATTGACCGTCTTACCAAAAAATATGGTGGTGGATGAGGTCAACAGCACCTCGATGAATCCCCCGTTTTTCCGCCTGAGGTTCACCTCAAATTTCCCTTCTTTGATCGTATTCCCGGCAAAGGCTGCAAGCACATCCTTGTTGTTGTTCGGGCTTACGATCTCATGCAGCGACAGCCTGACCAGCTCGGCACTTTCAAAACCAGTCATTTTGCTGATCACATTGTTCGAAAAGCTGATTTTCCCGTCGATGATCATGATGAGTCCTTCGGTGGCCGCCTCAACAAGGGTCAGGTATTTTTCCTTTGATTTATGGAGCTCATCTTCAGCTTCTATCCTTTTGCGTTCAATATTCAGGCTTTGCTTCAGGATATAGAACAAGAGCAAGGCAATCAGGACGGAAATGCCGATCGAAATGCTGATTAAGCGGCGTGTCAATGCCGAAATTTCCTTTTTCACATCTTCGATGTAGATGCCTGTGCCAATGATCCAGTTCCATGGCCTGAACAGTTTTACATACGACAGCTTGGGCACAATGTGCAGTGAATCGTCTTTCCATTGCCACATATAATCCACATAGCCGTGTTCTGATTGTCGGACCGTTTCCACGAATTCAACAAACATCCTTTTGCCATGTGGATCAGTGAAATCGCTGAGGTCTTTTCCGTTAAGGTCCATCCTGAAAGGGTGCATGATCATGCGGGGCGTCATGTCGGTAATCCAGAAATAATCCTTGTTTTCTTCGCCATAACGCAGGTACTGTATCCTTGAAACAGCCAGCCGCTGCGCTTCTTCGGCAGTCAGTTTGCCATCGAGCTGATCCTGTTGGTATTTCGTCAAAATGCTCCATGCCGAATTGGTGAGCTCCTTGATCATTTCGCGTTTCCCGTTCATGATGTTTTGTTTGAACCGCGGAATGATGACAAAGAAAATGGCAAGGATGAACAGCAATACAGAGAAAATAGCTGGCAGAATTATTTTCAGGTAGAAGTTTTTCATGGCAAAAACGATGTCAGGGAAAATACGCCCTAACAAAGTTAATCGTAATTGACATTCAGTGGCTTAAAAAAACACACAATGACAGGGTAAAAAAATGCCCATGGTGATTGCGAGGTACTTTTACCCGGAAGGCAGTAAAAAAAGAAGAGAAACAAGCGTGCTGTTTATCAGTTTTTTACACTGATAAATCCCATTATAGCTTCAAAGCAAGCCGGGTTTTTGTGGGCACAGCCCGGTAAATGGCTTTTGCATCGGCTTCATTCACAATCAGCTTGATGGTCATGGGCTGGTCAGGTTCGCTGGCGCTTTTCAGGGTGCGCAACAGCGATTTGCTGTTTTCTTTTTTCTTCTGGGCGCGGTATGCCTTAATTTCGTCAAGGGCTTCCTCGTTTGGTGCATCTTTTTGCTCAAACTCGAGCACAAGGTTGCGGTCGAAATAGAAAGTGAAATAAACGGCTGTTACTTTAGGTGGCTCAGGAGTGGTTGCAGTTTTGGCAGCTTCGATGGTGTCTTTAGGTGCCTGCTTGATGACAATGGGCGATTTCGGGATGGTCGAAATGGCATGCTCGAGCGTGAACGGCTCGGTGATCCAGGGCAACAGGCTTTCGTGCGAAATCAATCCAAAGCGGTTGCTCACCACCATATCGACAATTTTGTTAGACCTTACCGTAACACCTTTAATTTCGAGGTTCACCACCCTGTCCGCCAAATCGAGTACGAGGTAGATTGAATCATGGTTTGCCAGCTCCAGCCTGTTGTTGCGGTATGCTTTCTCGTTTTCCAGCTCAATGACTTTTTTCAGGATTGCCTTTTGCTCACTACTGAGCGAAATGCTGGCTGAGGCAGTTTCAGTCTGTTTAATTCCGCTCCATGGCATTGGCTTATAACGCACTACCGGAATGATGATACTGAAAACGATCAGTGCGATGGGGAGCGCAAAGACAACTACGGCAAGCAATAGCTTCATATTCCGCAACTGACTGAACATGCCTGAAGCCCCACCTGATGATGTTTCCTGGCCAGTTTGATTCAATGGCTTATTGGCACGCGTTTGTTCAGGATTACTGAATTGATTCGTGTTCATATTCGGGTGGTTTAATAGATATATACTTTAGAACCGATTTTCAGGGCTTTGAATACAGCTTCAAGGTCTTCATCGCCCATGCGGACACAGCCGTGTGTTACCGGCATTCCGAGGTAGCGTTTATATAAGGTGCCATGGATGAGGTAGCCTTGCCCGAGTGCCATGGCATAATCGCCCAACACACCATATTCATACCTTGAAGGATGGTTGGCCGAAGGCACCTTCATGCCTTCTTCAACAAATGCCCAGTCAGGCTTTTTCCATACCGGGTCTTTAATTTTATTGAGGATTTTAAACATCCCGCGCGGGGTTTTAAAAGTCCACTGTTGTTTATCATTTCCTTTCAACACGGTATAACTTCCGGTAGAACACATGCCTTCGCGAATGGCTTTTCCCTCCTGCATCAGGATAAAGTCATTACCGGCAGTGTTTATAATGATGTAGGTGCCTACAGGCTGAAAAGCATCAAGTTTTTTATCGAGGGTCTGCAATTCTTTTTCGACTGCCTGCTGGTAGTTGCCAATCTTTTCGAGTCCGATGCGCTGGGCGGTGGCCTTAAGCTCAGCTTTCGACTTAAACCAAAGTGCTGTTTCGTGGAGGCGGTTGAAATTGGCGGTGATGGCCCAGCACAGGAGCAAGGAAATGATTCCTCCTCCAACAACAACCATTAACATTGCTTTCAAGCGGCTTTCGCCTTGTTTGCTGCTGTAATTCATGTCATCCATTTCTTTCATCTTCGTGGTTCATTTGTGTCTGACTAAAACCCGTTGATTTCCTTTAAACTGCGCAAGGATCCGACAATGGTCACTGGTGTTCCTACCCTTACCATTTCATACAAGCGATCAATATCATCATTATGAAGGGCAACGCATCCATCGGTCCAGTTGATGCCTTTGCCACCATCACCATGAATTTCGATCAGGTTTCCAATGCCCCTGCGGGGAATTTTACCGTTTTTCACGTTTTTTTCATACCTGGCCTTGTCCTCATCATTCGGATAATTAATCAACAAGGCTTTGTAGTATTTTGTTTGTTTTTTCGATTTCTTGGCAGTGATGTGATAGCGTCCTTCGGGTGTTGCCTTGTCGCCCCGGTATTGTTTGGTGCCTATCCAGTGAGGACCAAGTTCTGCCTTGAATTCTTTTTTTACCCTGCCATCGGCATACACATAACATTTGTGGGCGAATTTGTCGATGATGATGGCGTAGCCATTGTTTCGGCGGGTCCAGCCAATGGTTTCATCGGCCCATTGCTGCCATTTACCAAGGTCTCTGAAATAGTCGGAAAGATAGGCATGGGCTTCCGATACTGATTTCGAAATCAGCTTACTGGCCACATCAAGGTTAAGTCCTACATCTTTGTACGCGCCCCTGCTGAAAGCTTCTTTCGACTCGGTGTAGCGGAGTTTGGCCGAAGTAAAATTCTGGCGTGTGGTGCTTCGAAGGGGCAGGTGCGCATAATTGACATTGAAATGATCGAGTTTGTTCTTCACCGTTGCGAGGCGTCCTGTGAGGCTTGTTTGCAGCGAGTCTTTGACATGGATTGCGCTCTCGCGTGCGAAGTTTGCCTTTTCAGTGGCTTCCTGGGCCAATGCACGCATTTTACTGAAATCCCTGTTGAATGAAATCAGTTCATTCTGGTATTTCCACTCATCAACGGCCATCTGGTTGACGGTTTCGGCAGCGACCAAAAGCCGCGGAACATATTGTGCTGCTTCAGCTTCTTTGGCCTGGCTGATGGCAGCCTGGCTCATATTGATAGAAGCAATTGGCGGATCCTCGGCCGTAAGAAACAGGATTGAGAAGACAAAGACGGCAAGGATAGGTATTGCGAGAATGATAAAGAGGATGCGTCGTTTTCTGCTTTTTCGCATATAAAGTTTAAGTTTCAAATATTCAAAGACCCCGGGATGCATCGCATGACCGGGGTCTTTGAATTAACGTATTTACGCTATTTCTTGTTGTGACCGGCCCGTTGAATAAAGGTACAAAAATAGCCTTTTATCCTCAGGCAGGCCGCTTAATCGTGATTAGCGTTTGCCTTTTTTTGCAATTGCTTCTTCCAATTCTGCTTTCAAAGAAGCTGCTTTTTCGTTAGCGGCTTTTACTTTGTCAACAGCTGTGAGGTAGTCACCATTGTTGATCAGGGTTGATACTTCGGCCAATGAAGCTTCAACGAGAGCGAGGTCGCTTTGAATAGCTTCGAGGGCTTCTTTACCTTCTTTTCCTTTAGGGGCTTTGGTGATCAGGTCCTTAACTTCAGTAACCAATGTGGTTGCTTCAGCAAGGCTCTGTTGTGCCTGGTTTTTTACTTCTTCTTTGCGGATGCCGGCGTTTTCTTTAACGGTATTTGATAAAGTCATTACGTTGGCAAGCATAGCGTTGGCTTTTTTGTAGCTTCTCAACAAAGCGAACTTCGATTTCTGATTTTCAATTTCTGTCATGGCAACATTCAATGAATCTTGCAAAGCCCTGTATTCAGCAGGTACATAACGATCAGCTTCAGTTGCTTTGGTAGCTTCAACAGCTGCCTTTGCGTTGGTAATTTCAACTTCAGGAAGTTTTGCGCAGCTGGTAAATACAATTGCCATAGCAAACATGGCTGCAAGGGTCATCAACAGGTTTCTTTTCATTTCTTTAATTTTTTAAGTTTATGATTTTTAAATTTTGTGCCGCTTTTCCGATGTGTATCTTTTAACGGTCGTCCCTTAATGTCAATATTCGTGCCAAACTAAGAAATAATTTTTATATAATTGATATACTGATATTTACACTCTGATCACATGAAAAGCAGCTTCTGTTTACGGTAGGAAATTGTATGAAAAAAATACAATGTGTAGGAAATTAATACAAGCCCACTGACTGAAAATCTACTTACCAGGCGACCCCAGCCCATATTTGGCCATGCGATCATTCAGCATGGCCCGGGAAATGCCAAGCAAACGTGATGTCTTCAGCTGATTTCCCCTGGTAAAGCTCAGGGCCACCGTGATGAGTTCCTTTTCCACCTGGTCGATGACATGGTGATACAACTCGCCTTCATAATTCCCCAGTTCGGCTGGCAGGTAAGCCTGCACGAAAGCCTTGGGCTCGGTGTGGTCAACAGCCGCCGTTTCGACAATCTCTGACTTCACCAGGTCGGGCGAAATTACATTGCCCTTGCTCAGTAGCAAGGCACGTTTGAGGAGGTTCTCGAGCTCACGCACATTGCCCGGCCAGTGATGTTTCATCAGGGCCTCGAGGGTTTCCGGCGGCACGGTAACCAACGGTTTCTTCATCAGCATGCACTGACGCGATAGAAAATAGTTGGTGAGCAGCGGAATATCCTCCAGCCTAACCCGCAAAGGCGGTAAGGTGATGGTGACCACCTTTAGCCTGTAGTAAAGGTCTTCCCTGAACGATTTGTCGGTGATGGCGTTTTCGAGGTTCTTGTTGGTGGCCGAAATAAACCGCACATTGACCTTGATGGTTTTGTTGCTGCCCAAACGCTCAAAAGTACCATCCTGGATGACCCTGAGTAATTTTGCCTGCAACGACAGGCTCATGTCGGCCACCTCATCAAGAAAAAGGGTGCCATTATGGGCTACCTCAAATTTTCCTTCCTTCGATTGGGTGGCATTGGTGAACGAACCTTTTTCGAACCCAAACAGCTCGCTTTCGAGCAAGGTGTCGGGCAAGGCCGCACAGTTTATGGCTACAAAGGGTGTTTTTGATCTATCACTAAAACGGTGTATTGCCCTGGCAATAAGTTCTTTGCCGGTACCGCTTTCGCCACTCAGCAGTACACTCACATCGCTGGCAGCAACCCTGCCGATCATTTTAAACACTTCCTTGATGGCAGAGCTGTTGCCGATGATCTGCTCTTCGTTCATCTCAGCAGGATGAATTTCGAGCCGCTTATCTTCGCGCGATAGGCGTTTCATCTCGAGAGCTTCTGCCACAACTGCCCTCAGTCGCTCCACATCAAAGGGTTTCTCGAGGTACTCAAACGCACCGTATTTCATGGCAGCAATCACCCTTTCGGTGGTGCCAAAGGCCGTAATGATCACTACCGGCAAGTCAGGATGTGATTGTTTGATGCGCTGTATGGCTTCGATGCCGTTCAGTCCCGGCATTTCAATATCCATCAGCACCAGGTCAGGCTGGTGCCTGTTTATGGCAGAAATGGCATCGAGGCCATTGACAGCTTCACTGATTTCGTAACCTGAAGCCTTAAAAAACTTCTTGAACGAATACCGTACATTTTCCTCGTCATCAACGATCAGTATTCTTTTCATGGCACATCAGCTCTTTATGGGTAAATGAATGGTGAACACTGAACCTTTGCCTGCATTATTTTCAGCACTTATCCATCCCTGATGCAATTCGGCAATGCGCTGCGATATCGACAGGCCAAGTCCCACACCCTGGTCTTTCCCCTTCACAAAGGGATCGAACAGCGAGTCCCTGATATCGTCGGGTATGCCCGAACCGGTATCACTGAGGCTGATTTCGAACACATTGCCATTTTCTTTGTTTTCACTGACCCTGGTGGCCACAACTAACTGACCTTCTATTCCCATGGCTTCGAGGGCGTTCAACACCAGGTTCATTAGCACCTGCCTGATCATATCGGGGTCGGCCAGCAGTTGCAGGCTCTCTTTTTCGTATTGCTCAGTCAGTGTGATGTTGTTTTGCACAATTTTGGGCTGCATGAGGTGCATGGTTTCGCGGATAACGTGCACAATATCGATTTGCTGTATCTGTGGTTTTGTGGGCCTGGCGTATTTCAGGAAATTCTGCAGGAATCCTTCCACGCGGTTGATTTCCTGCGCTATAATCTTGTAATCAACTTCTTTTTCTTCACTTACACCAGGTTCCTGCATCATAGAGTAGATGAGCATTTTGATGGCAGTGAGCGGGTTACGGATTTCATGCGCAATTACAGGAGCGATTTTTCCCACAGCCGCCAGCTTGCTTGTTTTTTCGAGCAGTTCGCGGTTGCGCTTCAGGTCTTCGTTGGCTTTGTTGATGCGGCCAATGAGCCTGTTGATGTGCAGATCGAGTTCTTCAAGCTCTTTCCCGGGCGTCATTCTGATGTGCTCGACCACTTCGCTGCCTGCAGCATCACGCACCTTCAACACCAGTTTATAGATCGGATTAAGGATCAGCCTGGCAATGAGCCAGCCGAGGATGAGCCCCATGAAAATACCACCAATGCCCAGGGTGAAAATCGCCGTGCGGATGATGTCGTCATTTTTCCGGATGCTTTTTTCGTAGGCCATCTGTGCACTTTCCTTAGATGCAATGAACAGGTTTGTTTTTTCCTCAATGGTGTTGATCAGGTCCTGGCTTGCATGCACAATGAGCTTGTTGGGTTGCGAAATCCTCCCCTGGCGGTGCAGCTCAAGTGCGTTTTTCAGGGTTTGCTGGTAATTTGAAAACAAGGCCGATATTTGCTGAATCAGGTTGTTTTCTTCGGTGGTGTTGGTGGCTTCGCGGGCCTTGTCAAGCAAAACGATGAACTCTGTTTGTTCCTGTTGCAGTGCGGCAATGCGTTCGGGGCTTCTGTCGAAAAGGTAAGTGAGTGAGGCAGCACGGATGTTGTAAAGCGAAAGCTTCAGCTCCTGAGCGGTTTTGGCGCTTTCGACATTGTGCTGGATATACACATTTGTTTCATCCTGAATCTGATAGATATAGGAAATGATCAGGTAACCACCGGCGAGTATCATGGCAATAGTCACCAGTGCCCCAACAATCATCTGGTAGCTGATGTGGAATTTAAACCTCGGTCGTTGCATAACACAATATTGGGTTAAAAGTACACAATTACCTGATCAATTTACATCGTTTGTTGATGCTTCAGTTTTACTGAGCAAATATTTTGCATAGCCTTGGCCGGTCCAATCAAACTCAGCAAATATACTCGTTAATGCCTGTTTGTATTCCTGTTCCGTTTTAATTTCCCTTATCCGGCGCCATACCGCCTGTGGCTTATCGAAAGACCATATGAGGTAGGTCCACAGTTCTTTAACCTTGCCCATGGTCACCGGGCCTGTTTTAAGGGTTTCGCGCCGTGCATCAAACAAATCAATCAAAAATGCATGCAAATGCCTTTTCCGGTCCTGCATTTCCCTATTGTTGATTCCCTTGAGGTCGGCGGCTAAAAACGGATCGGAGAGCAGGCCGCGTCCCAGCATAAAGTGATTGATTCCGACAAATTGTTCTCTGTCAGACAAAAATCCCCTGCTGGTGAAAATGTCGCCATTGTACACCAGCCTGTGCCTTACCTCAGGGATGATGGCTTCAAAACAGGGGCGGCACACCTGGCCTTTGTAAAGTTGTTTTCCGGTGCGCGCATGGACAATCAGTTCGCTGAGCGGAAAGCGGTTAAACACTGGGATCAACTGGTGAATCTCGTTGGGATCGGCATAGCCAAGCCGGCATTTGATGCTGAGCCTTGCAGGAGCTGCGGCAAAATAGGCTTCCAGAATTTCTTCGATCAACACAGGAAAAGGCAAGAGACCGGAGCCACGTTTTTTGTTGGCAACACGCTTGAAAGGACAGCCAAGGTTCCAGTTTATTTCTTCATAACCCTTTTGCTGGCATTGTTCGGCGAAGCGGATCAGTTCAGCAGCATCGCGGCTCAAAATCTGTGGGATAGTGCGCGCAACATCGTTTTTACCTGGATCAATTTCAGGTGTCCGCAAGCTTTTGCTGTTGTCGGTGTCGATGCCGGTGAAAAAGGGTGTAAACAACTTGTCGATGCCCCCGAAATACGCCATGAACGCATTCCTGAAATGCACATCGGTTATGCCCTGAAAAGGTCCAAGGTATAACTCAGGCGCTGACATTTGTGCATAATGATCAGCCATGGTGCACTAAATAGCTGATTTCAGTTTCTTCAACAATCCCCGGGTAAATCCATAGATGAAAAAGATGGCTGCCACAAAGGAAGCAATGCGCGAGAGGTAGTCGCCGTATTCCACATAAAACGTGATGCGGTCGTTGGTTGTCAGGGGCTGCCTGATCACTGCCTGTTCCCAGTAGGGTGTTTCCTGAAACACATCACCACGTTGGTCAATGAAAGCCGAAATACCCGTATTGGCCGAGCGGGCGACACTGCGGCGTGTTTCGATGGCCCGAAGCACCGAAAACAGGAAATGCTGCCTGTGTCCGGGGCTGTCGCCCCACCATCCGTCGTTGGTGATCACAAAGATCATATTGGCACCGTTGCGCACAAATTTCGCAACAAACTCACCATAAATGGATTCGTAACATATGACCGGTGCTATCTTAAACACCCCATCTTTATGGACAAATACTTTCCGCTCATCATCCACTTTAAGGGTTCCAACGGTTCCGCCCAAATCAATGGCAAAGTTGCGCAATGGCTTGAGGATACTCCACGAAGGCATCATCTCTACCCCGGGAGTGAGCTTTGATTTGTGGTAGTGCTGGATGCGGTTTGTTGTATCCAGATAGAATGCGGTGTTGTATGCAAAATAATATCCGTTGTAGTTGGAATATTTGCGCACAGCTGGGTGATCTTCAAGGCCGGCAGGCACATTGCTAAAGGTGCTTGCCCCAATCACCAGGGTTATTTCAGGATGTTCCTTCAGAAATCCCCTCAGCTGCCGAATGCCTTCCGATTGTTCCATGCGCTCCTCCCATATGGCTTCCTGTATGGCCGATTCAGGACTTACGATGAAATCCGATTTGCGGTTCATTACACTCAGCGCCAGGTTCAGGTTACGATCGATAATTTGTGCAGGCGGCAACTCGTACTGCTCTGAATAGGGATCAAAATTGGGTTGGACAACAACGATTTCAGCCGTGGTGCCACTTTCCACCACCCGGTTGTAAATGAGGACTGAAATGCCTATTGGGGCCAGCAACAATACAACCAACACAGCCAGCATCATGCTGATTTTACGGCGATTCGCCCGCCATCCTGTCAACAGTTTAACGAGATGGAAAACCACAATATTCGACACCAGCACCCAGATTGTGCCACCGGCTGTTCCGGTGTATTCATACCATTGAATCCACATATGCCTGGCGCCAAACACATTTCCGAGGTTCAGCCAGGGCCAGCTCAAATCCCAGTCGAGGTGAAAATACTCCCAGGTCAGCCAGAAAAACACCAGGATCATCCAGCCTTTTTTGTTGTCGTAAAGCTTTCGCTTTGTTTGGTGAAACATCCAGAACACTGTCGCCATAAACAAGGAATTCAGTCCGATGGCAGCAACGGCACCGATGCCGGTTGAGTTCCATATCCACCAGGTTGTCAATGCATTCCATATTACAAACGTGAGATATGCATAGGCAAAGATCGCCCCTCCCCGTTTTTTTTCAGGTGCTGAGCCCAGCTTGTCCTGAATGAAAAACAAGGGAACAAAAGCAACAAAAATCAGGGGGACGAACCCATTGGCCGGCCACGAAATGCTCAACAAAAGCCCCGAAAGCACCGCCAATCCCAGCAGGTGAATTTTTTTCATGAACAAAGAATTAGGTGAACAAAAATAGGCATATTCCGTCACTATTCAGGTTTATCATGGGCAAGGCTCATCAGCGACACAACCGGCATAGATCAGGCTTTGGGCTGCTAATAGAGGAAATTATCGTAAGGATATTTCAAGGCGTGCATATCCCTGATTTCGTTGTACAGCAATTCTCTGAATGCGTGGTAATTGTCTTTTTCCGTTGCGGAAATAAAGATCGTTGTGGGCCCTGTTTTGGCCATCCAGCTTTGCTTCAACTGGTCGAGTGTCAGCTGCGGCTCTCCGGCATAAAGCAGCATCTCAGGCGCCGCTTCAGGCTCTGGATAGGCATCAATTTTGTTGAATACCATGATGGTCTTTTTGTCACTTACCCCAAGCTCGGAAAGTGTTTGGTTCACGGTATTGACCTGTGCCTCGAATTCGGGATGTGATATATCGACAACGTGCAGCAAGAGGTCAGATTCGCGCACTTCGTCGAGTGTCGATTTGAACGACTCGATCAGGCCATGCGGCAGTTTGCGGATGAAACCAACAGTGTCGGAGAGCAGAAATGGCAGGTTGTCAATCACCACTTTCCGCACAGTAGTGTCGAGTGTAGCAAACAGCTTGTCTTCGGCAAAAACATCGGATTTGCTCACCAGGTTCATGATGGTCGATTTGCCCACATTGGTATACCCGACAAGTGCCACCCTGATGAGTTTCCCACGGTTTTTGCGCTGGGTAGCCTGTTGTACATCAATTTCTTTCAGCCGTTCCTTCAGCAGACTAATCTTATCCCTGATGATTCGGCGGTCGGTTTCAATTTCTGTTTCGCCTGGTCCGCGCAACCCGATGCCCCCACGCTGCCGCTCGAGGTGTGTCCACATGCGGGTCAGTCTTGGTAGTAAGTACTGATATTGAGCGAGTTCAACCTGTGTTTTGGCATGAAAGGTGCGTGCCCTGCTGGCGAAAATATCGAGGATGAGGTTGGTGCGGTCGAGCACACGACAGCCCAACTCTTTTTCGATGTTACGCAGCTGCGAGCCCCCCAGTTCGTCGTCGAAGATGGCCAGATCAATATTTTCGGCCTTTACATACTGTGCAATTTCTTCGAGTTTTCCGCTGCCAACATAGGTTCTGGGGTCAGGCAGGTTCACCGATTGAATGAACCTTTTCACCGGAATCCCACCGGCTGTTTCGAGCAAAAAGGCGAGTTCGTCGAGGTATTCGTCGGCTTTCTCCCTGCTTTGGTCCCTTGTGGCCAACCCAATCAACACACCGCGTTCAAGCTGTCGGGCCGTTTCGATACCATTTCCCATGTGTTTCCTTAGGCTTAGTTTCTAGCTGTTCGATATGGATTTTTCTGCTTCACCTGACTGGCTCAGAATGATTTAAACCCGATGATTTCGCGCACCTCCCTGAGGGTTTTGCGGGCGCTTTCGCGGGCTTTTTCAGCACCCATCCGGGCGGCTTTGCTGATGGCTGCGTCATCCTGACTCAGCTCCAGAATGCGGTTTCGGATGGGTTCGGTAAACAGAATAATTTCTTCGGCCAGGTGCTTTTTCAGGTCGCCATAGCGGATATTACAGCTGTTGTATTGTTCCTCGAAATGTGCCAGTGCATCGGGTGTCGACATGACCTTTAGCAGGGTAAACAGGTTGTCGATGGGCTCGGGTTTTGGCTGAAAGGGCTCGGTCGGGCCACTATCGGTCACTGCGCGCATTACCTTTTTGCGGATGGTTTTCGGGTCATCGCAAAGGAATATGGCGTTGCCTTCACCTTCCGATTTGCCCATTTTTCCACTGCCATCGAGTCCGGGAACTTTCACCAGTTCCTCACCAAAGTTAAACGCCTGGGGAATAGGGAAATAATCTTCCTGATACATCCTGTTGAAGCGGCGCGCGAAGGTCCGTGTCATCTCGAGGTTCTGTTCCTGGTCCTTGCCAACAGGCACTTTCTGTGCCTTGTGAATGATGATGTCGGCTGCCATGAGGCTGGGATAGGTGAGCAGTCCGGCATTCACATTGTCGGGTTGTTTGCGGGCCTTTTCCTTAAAGGTGGTCACCCTTTCGAGTTCACCGAGATAGGCATTCATGTTCAGGAAAAGATACAGCTCGGCTGTTTCGGGCAAGTCGCTCTGAATATACAGGGTCGATTTTTCAGGATCGAGGCCGGCAGCAAGGTATTCGGCCAGCACCTGCCGCACCTTGCCATGCAGATCGCCTGGCTTGGGATGGGTGGTGAGCGAATGATAGTCAGCGATAAAGAAGAAGCAATTGGCTTCTTCCTGCATCTTAACAAAATTTTTCACTGCTCCGAAATAATTTCCCAGATGCAGGTTTCCAGTTGGTCTTATGCCACTTAATACAATTTCCATATTGCAAAAATAAGTTATTTTGGTTGATCCTGATGTCGTATTGCTGCCCGGGTCAGCAGTGTTTGTACTGGCAACCATTTGTATTAAAACACTCCCGGACTGCAGCAGCAATCCGGGAGCACGAAACAAATTTCACCTTAAGGACTATAACAACAGTCCTGTCAGGTTTTTATTTCATCATTTTTATCATTAAAAAACTTGTATTCAAGCTGATGATAATTCGTCATCGGTTTGACTCTGATGCGTTTTTTATATTTCCACATCCATTTCCTCACGCGCGACCACCATCCTTTTGTCAGGTAGGCATGCACATAAGGGTGCACGGCGATGGTGAGTGATTGCTCATTCTGGTCCTGCAGCAGGTATTTGAGGTTATTCTCAATCTCATCTACAAAGATGATGCTGGGCCTGATTTTGCCGGTGCCTTCGCAAACGGGGCAATGTTCCAGAATTTCGACGGCCATTTCGGGTCTGACGCGCTGGCGTGTAACCTGTACAAGTCCGAATTTGCTCGGCGGGAGTATGGTGTGTTTGGCATGGTCGCGGGCCATTTCGTCCCGCAACTTCTGGTAGAGTTCACGTCGGTTTTTACTTTCGTGCATGTCGATAAAATCGATCACGATGATGCCGCCCATATCACGCAGCCTGAGCTGACGGGCAATCTCGCCGGCAGCTTCGAGGTTAACGGCAAGGGCGTTTTCTTCCTGGCTATTCTCTTTGTTCACACGGTGACCGCTGTTGACGTCGATCACGTGCATGGCTTCGGTATGTTCGATGATCAGATAAACACCACTCTTGATGGTGATGGTCTTTCCGAAAAGACTTTTGATTTGCTTGTCGATGCCGAAACTTTCAAAAATCGGCTGTTTTCCCTTGTACAGCTTAACGATATCCACTTTTTGCGGTGCGATGGTCCCGATGAAACTCTTGATTTCTTCGGCCAGCACCTGATCGTTAACATGCACATTGTTAAATGATTCGTTGAGCAGGTCGCGCAGAATGGCGGAGGTGCGGTCAAGCTCACTGATGATTTTCACCGGGGCTTTGGCGTTTTGCAGTTTAATCGCTGTCTTTTCCCACTTTTCTACCAGGTTTCTTAAATCAGCATCGAGTTCGGCCACCTTTTTGTTTTCGGCCACTGTGCGAATGATCACGCCGAAATTGTTTGGCTTGATGCTCTGAATAAGTCTTTTCAACCGGTTTCGTTCTTCGCTGCTGCGGATTTTCTGAGAAACAGAAATCCGGCTCGAAAACGGAACAAGCACAAGATACCGGCCGGCAAATGAAATCTCCGAAGAGATACGCGGACCTTTGGTCGAAATCGGTTCTTTGGCAATCTGAACCATGATTTGCATGCCGGTGGTTAATACCTGGGTGATTTTCCCTGACTTCTCAATGTCCGACTCGAGCTTAAAACTCTCGGAACTGATACTGGAAGGGTTGGCGTTAATGGCCAGTTTGGTGTATTTGATCAGCGACCTGATCTGGGGGCCCAGATCGAGGTAATGCAAAAATGCATCTTTTTCGTACCCGACGTCAACAAATGCGGCATTCAACCCAGGCATGATCTTTTTTACCCTGCCCAGGTATACATCGCCAACGGCATAATTGTTATTCGTCTTTTCCTGATGAAGCTCAACAAGCAATTTATCTTCCAACAGAACAATGTCAACCTCCGAAGCACGAGAATCGATAATTAATTCTCTATTCACTGTATTTTTTTTGTATTAGTTCGTTAGTTCGTCCTGATCCCAATAGGGTCACAGTTATCATTGGGCTGACAATTTCATTTAATGGATAAAAATTGAATAACACAATGCCAATTTTACTCATCAGCATTGTGTTACTCAATGTAGTATGACGTAAAAGAAAACTATTTCTTCTTATGCCTGTTCTTTCTCAAGCGTTTTTTGCGCTTGTGTGTCGACATCTTATGTCTTTTTCTCTTTTTCCCGCTTGGCATAGTACTGTTATTTAAAAAAATGAAAACTACGTATTAACTACTTAACGTGATTTTTAACCTGATTCACGAAAGTTTTTGCAGGTTTAAAAGCAGGAATATTATGAGCAGGAATGATAAGGGTAGTGTTTTTCGAAATGTTTCTTCCGGTCTTTTCAGCCCTTCTTTTGATGGTAAAGCTGCCAAATCCTCTCAGATAAACGTTTTCACCATTCATCATCGAATTCTTTACAGTTTCCATGAATGATTCAACGACGGCTTGTACAGCAACTTTTTCAACACCTGTTTTGTTAGCAACATCTGCTACGATTTCAGCTTTTGTCATATCTTTAACGTTTTAAAAGATTAAAAATTAGATTTTTATTTGGACTGGCAAAATTATACTTTTTTTTTACTTGAGATAAATTTTTTGCATTTTTTTTCACCCTAAAAGGCTCTTATTAAATATTTTCGTTTGTTATGACCAATTTCGCCCAACGCCTTATTCATTGGTATCACCTAAACAAACGTTCTCTGCCCTGGCGCGACACCAACGATCCTTACTGCATCTGGCTTTCCGAAATCATTCTTCAGCAAACGCGTGTTGATCAAGGATTTGCCTATTACGAACGTTTCGTTTCAGCATGGCCCGGAGTGGCACATTTAGCCGCCGCTTCGGAGGACGAAGTGCTGAAAATGTGGCAGGGACTGGGCTATTACAGCAGGGCACGCAACCTGCATAAGGCTGCCAAACAGGTTTTGCATGACCATGCCGGAAGCTTTCCGGATACCATCAATGGCCTCCTTGGACTGCAAGGGGTGGGCGAATACACTGCCGCTGCCATCGCTTCGATGGCCTTTGGAACAAAAGTGGCCGTTGTTGACGGCAATGTCTTCAGGGTGCTGGCAAGGCTCTATGGCATCGGCGAACCCATCAATACGGCCCAGGGGAAAAAAGTTTTTACCGAACTGGCCACATCACTGCTTCCAACCTCCGACGCCGGAACGTATAACCAGGCCTTGATGGAATTTGGTGCCTTGCATTGCACTCCCCGCAAACCACAGTGTGAAACCTGCATTTTTGCCTCCTCATGCCATGCACGACGTGACAATACCGTTTCAGACCTGCCTGTTAAGCTGAGCAAAAAAACCATCCGGAAGCGTTATTTCAACTACCTGGTTTTGCTTCACGGACATGGCAACAGCGCTTCGCTTTACCTGAACAAACGAAGCGAAGGCGACATCTGGACAGGCCTGTATGAGTTTGCCCTGATCGAAACAGCAGCGCCTGTTGCCAGCGAATCGCTAATGGAGTCGGACCGATGGAAGGAACTTACGGCAAACAGCGAAGGAAGGCTCATCCATCAGTCGCACCAATACAAGCACCCCCTCACCCACCAGCTGATTCACGCCCGCTTTTATGTGGTCAATCTGCAGAATTTACTTGATTTGTCTGGCCAAAATACGCTATCTTTGATCAAACATTCAGCCCTTGAAAAATATCCTTTACCCCGTCTTATCGACAGGTTTCTGGATGACACCAACGGATTATCAGACTATTATCAGACATAAAATTACGCTACTATGGCAGGACTAAATAAAGTATTGTTGATTGGCCGGCTGGGCAAAGACCCGGATGTTATTTCATTTGAAAACGGCGGAAAAAAGATGACCGTTACGCTGGCCACCAGCGAACGCTACCGCGACCGCGACGGGAACTGGCAGGACCAGACCGAATGGCACAACGTTGTTGCATGGGGAAACCTGGCCAACGACATTGCTGAAGGAAAACGCAATTATGTGAAAGGCGATATGCTTTTCATCGAAGGCCGCATCAAAACCAGACAGTACCAGGATGGACAGGGCGTGAATAAATACATCACCGAAATCATTGCCGAACGCATGAACCTGCTCACCAAAAGCGGGGCTTCAGCCGGTGAGCACAAACAGGAGTATCCACATGCCAATGAGCCCAGGCCGGGCACCGAAGATCACCATGAGCATCCTCCGGGGAATATGGAAGACGATTTGCCCTTTTAATCACCGCTTGCCCGACATTGACATCGCCGGCTTAACCTATTGAAAAAGTTGAATTTGACTGGCCTGATTTACGTCGGGCTTGTGTTCGTGTTGTGAATTTATTTACTTTTGCACACGAAATATTAAACTTATTCCCCTTGGATCAACCTGAGCCTGACCCGTATGCGAACCTTTTCGTGACGCTGACAAATCTTGTCTTTCAGGGCTTTACCACTCCTGCAATTATCAGCCTGCTCATTGTCATCCTGTTGCTTGCATTTTCGGCACTCGTTTCGGGAAGCGAAACGGCCTATTTTTCACTCAAGCCTGCCGACCTCAAGCTATTGCGCGAATCGGAACACGAAACCGACCGGTTGGTGATCCTGCTGCGCGACAAACCCAAACAACTGCTGGCTACGCTGCTCATTGCCAACAACCTGGTCAATGTGGCTATTGTCATCATTTCCACCTTCGTTACAGCCCTCGTTTTCGACCTGAACCACAACCCCCTGCTGGCTTTCCTTGTGCAGGTAGTCATCGTTACTTCACTCATTCTGCTTTTTGGCGAAGTCATCCCTAAAGTGGTGGCCAACCAACATCCCCTGCCAACGACGCGCATGATGGCCCGTCCGCTGAAAACCATGCTTGTGTTGTTCAGCCCGCTGAGCAGCATCATGGTTTCATCGACCCGTTTCCTTGATGAGCGCCTGGCGCGGAAGTCAAACGATCTGAGCATGAGCGACCTGTCGGTAGCCATCGACATCACCTCCGATGAATCGACGCCACCCGAAGAGAAAAAGATGTTGAAAGGCATCGCCACCTTCAGCGAAAAAGAAGTCCGCAGCATCATGAAATCGCGCATGAACATCACCGCAATCGAAATTTCATGCAATTTCACCACCGTTCTCGATACCATTTTAAACAGTGGGTATTCACGCATACCGGTATACGAGGAAAGCCTCGACAAGGTGATGGGCGTGTTGTATATCAAGGATTTGTTGCCTTTTCTCGATAAGAACGATTTCGACTGGAAAAAACTGATCAGGCCTGCTTTTTACGTTCCGGAAACAAAGAAGATCAACGACCTGATGCAGGAATTCAGGGAAAAGAAAATCCACCTGGCCCTCGTGGTCGACGAGTATGGCGGAACTGCAGGCCTGCTTACCCTCGAAGACATTATTGAAGAAATCGTTGGCGACATCAGCGATGAATTTGACAAGGATGCTGAGATGGTCTTTTATAAGAAACTCGATGCACACACCTTTCTCTTTGAAGCCCGCACGAACCTGATCGACTTTTACAAGGTTACTGACACCGAGACCCATCTTTTCGAAAACGTGCAAGGCGAATCGGATACGCTGGCGGGCCTTTTGCTCGAACTCGAAGGCCGCATCCCCGAAACCGGACGCAAAGTTACCTGCAAGGGATTTGTTTTTGAAGTCACTGATGCCGATGACCGCCGCATAAAACAGCTAAAAGTTACCAAACCAGCCAAACATGAACCGCATGCCTAAATTTGCCTTTGTCAGTGGTTTGCTGCTGATCAGCTTCATTCTCGCAAGCTGCAACGATTCCTACGCACCAAAACCCAGGGGCTATTTCCGGATCGAACTACCGGCAAAGGACTATGTGAAGCTTGAGGGCGACTTTCCATATTCCTTCGAATATCCCACCTATGCAACCATTACACCCGATTTTAAATCGCCTGATGAAAAATACTGGATAAACATCGAATTTCCGCAATTCAGCGGAAGTGTTCACCTGAGCTATAAAGCTGTGAACAACGACCTGTCGACCTATATTGAAGACGCCCGTACGCTGGTGCTGAAACATATGCCCAAGGCAAATGCCATACGCGACAGCCTCATTTACAGGCCCGAAGAAAATAAATACGGTTTGTATTATGAAATTGATGGCAAAGGTGCCGCTTCGCCCTGCCAGTTTTTTGTCACCGACAGCACCAGCCACTTTCTGCGCGGTGCCCTGTATTTCAACATCCGGCCCAATAACGACTCACTTGCCCCGGTAATCGATTTCATTAAACAGGATATCAGACACCTGATCAACACCATCGAGTGGCGTTAAGGCAAACCAGTCTGCGTTTTTATTTTTCCTACTCCCTGTAGGTTGCCATTCTTTTTTATACTTTTAGGCCTTCAATTCACGACCTAGATCCAATCCCTTATGAAAAGAATTTTTACCATTTTGTTGATGAGCTGCCTGTCGCTGACAATCAATGCACAGGAAGAAAACTATGCCAAAGTCAGGATTTACCTTGATGGTATTCAAATGAGCCAGATTAGCCGGCTTGGCATTGATCTGGAAGGTGTTGTTTACCGTCCGGGAGCCTACCTCGAAGCCGAGCTGAGCGACCATGATATGCAAAAGATTGCCCAGGAGGGATTGCGTTATGAGGTGCTTATTCCTGATATGTCGGCATTTTACCGCGAACGCCTCGCTGCCGAAAGCGGACTGACTGTAAAGCGCAACCTGGATGATGCCTATCCCGTGCCTCAGAACTGGGGTTATGGAACCATGGGTGGATTTTATACCTACGATCAGGTGTTGGCTAAACTCGATTTCATGGCACAGCAATGGCCCAACCTCATTACGGTGAAACAGCCAGTGAGCGGTGGAGCGCTTTCACATGAAGGCAGACCTACCCTGTTTGTTAAGATCAGCGATAATCCCAATGTGGAGGAAGATGAGCCCCAGGTGTTGTACACCTCGGTTATCCATGCCAGGGAAGGCATCGGTATGCAACAGATGTTTTATTATATGCTATACCTGCTCGAAAACTACGAAACGAACGACGAAGCCAAATACCTTGTCGACCATACCGAGATGTATTTTATTCCGATCTCAAATCCCGATGGTTATGTATACAACGAGTCCACCGATCCCAACGGGGGTGGCATGTGGCGCAAAAACAGGCGCAACAACGGCGGCTCTTATGGGGTAGATGTAAACCGCAACTTTGGCTATATGTGGGGACTCAACGATGAAGGCTCATCTGGTGTGCCATCCGACGAAACCTATCGCGGTCCTTCAGCCTTCAGCGAACCTGAATCGAGCAACCTGAAGCTTTTCTGCGAACAACACGACTTTAAAATTGCCCTGAACTATCACTCCTACAGCAACCTGTTGCTCTATCCCTGGGGATATACTGACATTCCGTGCCCTGATGATGCCATCTTTAACGTACACGCCTCACTGATGACACGCGACAACAACTACGTTTACGGGCCCGGCAGTACCACCATTTACCCAACCAATGGTGCCTCCGACGACTATATGTATGGCGACACCCAAAACAAAAACAAAATCTTCTCCTACACCCCCGAATGTGGTAACAGCAACGATGGTTTCTGGCCGGCACAAAGCCGCATCATCCCATTGTGTCAGGAAAATATGATTCAGAATATCCTTGCCGCCTACCTGGCTGGCAACTATGGAAAACTGACCGAAAAATCGCCTGCCATCATTGAAGAAACCACTGCACAGATACATTTTGACCTGCAACGCCTGGGCTTTGGCGACTCGCAGGGATGGACAGTAAGCATTGAACCCATTGATGATTACATCATAACTGTGGGCGATCCAAAGGTGTTTGGCAGCCTCGCTATGTTGGAAACCGTCAGCGATTCAATCAGCATTGCACTTGACCCTGATATCTTGTCAGGTACAGCCTTTCAGTTCCTGCTGAAACTTGATAACGGCAGTTTCGTATTGACCGACACCATCAGCAAAATTTACGGACAATCGATCGTGATTTTTGAAGACAATTGCGACAATGCCACCAAATGGAGTTCGCCAAAATGGGCCGCTACTACAGCTGATTACCATTCAGCCCCAGGTTCTATCACCGACTCACCCGGAAGTGAGTACCAGGATAATGAAACCAACATCATCACCCTGGCTCAACCAATCGACCTGGGTGTTACACCCTTTGCACAGCTTACTTTTTGGGCAAAATGGAATATCGAAGCCGGATATGATTATGTGCAGCTTGAAGTGAAAAAAGAAGGCACCAGCACATGGATCCCCCTGGAAGGAAAATACACCAAACCTGGAACAAACGACCAGGCAGCAGGCGAGCCTTTGTATGACGGAATTTCAGGTTGGGTGAAAGAACAAATCGACCTGAGTGCCTATACAGGCGAAAGCATCAGGCTGCGTTTTCTGTTGAAATCGGATGTGTATGTGACTGCCGATGGCTTCTATTTTGACGACCTGAGTCTGATGGTCCTCGATACAGAAACTGGCATCAATGAATCAAAACCAGTCAGCAGGCTTCAGCTTAGCCTTAGTCCTAATCCTGCAAATAAGCTGACAACGGTTGGCTTTAACCCTGTTCAACAAGGCGCAAGCCTCAGTGTTGTTGATATGCAGGGAAAAACGGTTTACCAGACAGAAATTGCAGCCGGTAGCAGACAATTGTTACTGGATGTAAGCAGTTGGAACAAAGGAGTTTTTGTGCTCGTCATCAATGATTCGGCCCGTCAGGAACGTTTGAAGTTGGTTGTACGTTAGACAATTTGGGTTGACAGGTTGACGAGTCCCGTCTCGTCTCGTCTAAGGACGAGACGGCATTGACGAGTTCACGAGTTGACGAGTTCACGGGTTAAGGGGTTGATGGATTGAATTTTGAATCTTTGAACCGACCGAAGGGAGCTCAGCGTAGCTAATCTTTGAATCCCTTGAATCATTGAATCTATTGAATGTTGAATTTTCCGAACCGGATTCACGAAACTTCTCTTTCGCCACCCTTATGTTGGCAATGCCTTTGTCAATGGCTGAAAAATGTCCATTGCATTGAACTTTTTTCATGACTAAGCCGGCAGCATACCGAAAAAAAATGATTACTTTTGAAACCGCAAAAACATTGCCCGGGATGTAAAAAAAATTCACTGACTACTTAAAGAGGGAGGGAACAGCCTATGATTGAAACCATTAAAATGGGCAGACTAAAATGGCACCATTTGTTAAACCCCACCGAACAGGATTTTAGTTTTCTCCTCGATAAGTTTCACTTTCATCCCCTCGACATCGAAGACTGTCGCTCAGTTAACCAACGCCCTAAAATCGACATTTACGATGATTACTACTTTCTGATTCTGCATTTTCCGAATTTTGACAAACAAAACCTGTTTATCAAAACCAAGGAAGTGAAAATATTCTGGGGCGAGGATTTTGTCATCACCATCGGCAAATCGCACTGGATTGTGGGCAATATGTTTATGGAATATGACGAGCGTGAGAAAAAAGGCGACGATATCGATGTGGGCACTTCGGACACGCTGCTCTATCGCATCCTTGAGCGCCTGATGTCGGAGTCACTCTTCCTGATGCGCAAGGTAGGCCTCGACCTGGAGCTGATTAACAGGGAGTTGTTTAGCAACAAACCGGTAAAAATCATCGAGCGTATATCGGTGACGCGTAAAAACATCATCCTGATCAACACCATCTTCAAACCTCAGCTCAGGCTTTTCCATAAATTCGAAACCGGTCAGGTGAGTGGTTTTGCCGACAATATGGAAGATTACTGGGGCAATATCCTCGACTATTACCAAAAAATGTGGGATATGACCGAGGACTTTGAAGACCTGATTGAAGGCCTGTCGAAAACCTTCGACTCGATGCAGACCAACAAAACCAATGAAATCATCAAGATTCTCACCCTCATTTCATCGATCATACTGCCCTTGACCTTCATCACCAGCCTGTATGGCATGAATGTGTTTCTGCCCCTTTCGGACATGACCACCGCTTTCTGGATTTTGCTGGCGGGCATGGGCCTGCTCAGCGTGATCATGGTCGTTTATTTTAAACGTCGTCGCTGGATGTAGGTGGCAATGCTTTTCCATTATTGAAGATTGCTGTTTGCACCCGGGTGTGTGTATCATCCAGAAGGAAACCTTCTTCCGAATCCATTGTGAATTCATAAAACCTGCTTATATTTGGTTTACACTTACTGAAGTGAGGTAACAATTCTTTTGTCAAAAACTTATGACACAACAATCTAATATACAACAGTTTACCCCCCCCCCATTTACTAAAGCAAAATGGCTTTTCGGGGAAAATTGTTTCTATTGGAGAAGAAATAAGTCATTATGTGTTGCATTTGTATGTCAACACAAAATATATTTTCAGTTTAGGGAAGAATAAATTTGTACAATGTAGGCTGCATGAATTTTTTTCGTGCAGCCTATAACCAACGCGTTTGCATAAGTTTAATAAAACCATTTTTCTTTAACATTGAAAAATCATTTATGAAAAAAATTAATTTAATACTTTTTTTGGCAATCATCGTTGCTTCCGCGTTTTATTCGTGCAATAAAAATACGCATCTAACACCTGAGCCCACTAATAACGGGCATACCTATACGGCCGAGGAAATGGCATTGTGGAGGCAATTAAGCAATTTCAATCATAAGATTAAAACCGGTTTGAAATCAGAAGAGTTCATTTCACCCGATAGCGCCATGTGGTACCTGGAAGCCTTGTTTAATGTGCAACAGGCAACTGACACTACTTTTGAAGAGTCAATAACATACGAACGCTCCTACTCACTGAATGTGAACAGCAATGGAACGGTGAATATGAGTGATGTTATCACAGTGTATAACCAGTTACTGTCCGATCTTAATGATGAACTTGATCAGCTTGAAACGGAATATAAGTTCTTGTTTGTTGCCGACCTCGAACAGGAAGACCTGAAATCCGGTGCCTTTACCATGGCTCTTACCGCAGGAATAGGGTTTAACCCATTAATTTGGTACTCCGCGATTAGTCCAACAGATGATTGGTATTATGGAAACATGCTCGGGCATTGTGACCAGGGTGGTACAGGAGGATTTTCAGATGCCGGGCAAGAGCTAAAGAAAAGATTCAACCATCCTAATATTACTTATCCTTTTCCTGTTCAACATGTTTTAGATCCAGCTGGTTGGATAAACATTGATCATAGCCCTGTGTTGAATTACCTTACTCCCGGGTATGAGAATCGAATCTTTCACCAAATATCAACCACCCCACCCTGTATTGATTATTTAGACCTGCAATATTACCTTATTCAGGGTCATTATGCGATCTATAATTATCCTACAGATATTCCAAAAGGTGAACATAAAACAGGCCTCGATTTTAAATATTTCGAGTTATGGACGAATAATCCAAATCCTCCTGATAATATCTACCTGCACAACTATCAGATATGGTATGGCATTCCGGTACAGATTCCACCAATTGAAGGTTAACATATTTTATAAGCAGGATGAGTGTTCATCCTGCTTACTTTTCCATTCGCAAATTATTCGTTAAAAACACAAGTCCATGAAAATACATATACTCATATTCATCATACTCCTTCAATCGATTACCCTAAAATCGCAGGTTTTAAAACCGGGTTTTATCTCCGGCGACACCACCTGGTCGTCCGACACCGTTAAAATTTACAATGATATTGTGATTGATAATTTAGCCACCCTGTATATCAATCCGGGAGTTTATGTCGAATTCCAGGGCAACTTCAGTTTAACTGTTTATGGCCGTATCAGGGCGATTGGAACACAATATGATACAATCAATTTTACAATTTACGACACAACTTCTTTCGGTGACACGGCCACCTTAAAAGGTGGCTGGGGAAGTATTAAATTACGCGATAACACATCAGACACTTCCGTCTTCAGCTATTGTAAGTTTTCATATGGCAAAGCTGTTGAACCGGGAGTAACAATCTGGGACCATCTGAATGAAGAAAATATGGGGGGGGCTTTGTTTGTTAAAGATTATGCAAACCTAATATGCGATAACTCCACTTTTTATCACAACAGGGCAACCTGGTCAGGAGGTGCGTTATGGTTAAAGAATTGTTCTTCCCTGAGATTACACAACAATTTATTCAAGGAAAATGAGGTATATCAAGATGGTGGAGGAGCAACTCTCGGGAACTGTTCTTCTGCCATTATTTCAAATAATTCTTTCATTTTAAACAGGGCGATAATATTTGTGGAAGCGGAATGGGGCTGGATTATTCAAGGCGCAGGGGGAGGTTTGTGGATCAACATCAATTGTGATGCGCTTGTCATGAACAATACCTTTTTTAACAACCATTCGGTGAATGGAGCATTCTACGAAACAACCTATAATTGCATGGTTTATAACAATATAGCTGCAAATAATATGGGCGGTGGCATGATGAACGGGCATGGAAACTCAATATCAAAATATGTAAATAACACCGTTGTGAACAATATGGCGTATAGTCATACAGGCTGCGGAATGATTTGTAACAAACTTCTTCATATGAAAAATAATATTTTCTGGGGTAATGATAAAATTCCAAGTTGGCCAATTGATCCAATACAAGTTTATTCATTCGATCAAACAATTATAGATTTTAAATATACCTGCAACCAGGATGTTTACCCTGGCGAAGGAAATATCACGGATTACCCGCAATTTACAAATCCAACCGAAGGCGCAGGACTCGATTATGATGGCATGGAAGCCGATTGGTCGCTACTGGATGGTTCACCTTGTGTAAACACAGGAACACCCGATACCACAGGCCTTTACCTACCGGAAAACGATTTGGCAGGTAACCCGCGTTTGTTTGGCATACGGGTGGATATGGGGGCTTACGAAAACCAGGTTGTTGTAGGCTTGCCAAAAAATCCGCTGGCAAACTCAAAAACAGCAATCATGCCCAACCCGTTTAAGGACAGCTTTTCGATTGATTTGTTCGGAGAAAACAAAATCAACCGCATTTCGCTGATGAACCAATCGGGCATTACCATTCGAAATATGGAGCAAGTGCCAACCGATGGTTTTATGCTTATTGATTTAAATGGTTATACATCAGGATTATACCTTGTGGTGGTGGATTATGCCGATGGAACGCGAAGAGTCGAAAAAGTGCTGAAACAATAGGAATTGAAATGTTGAAAGGGTTCACCTATGTTTGGTTTCACCATGAATCATGCTTCAACCTATGCGCTTCCGTTTTCAGTATTACGGTTTGGCCGGTTAAATATCTGTGTTTGAATCTGTATCGAGGCTTCATGAACCAGCTCGAGCAGCTGGAGCAGGAACTTTTTATTGAGTCCGAGGTGCGTGCCTATGGCCAGGCGATCCTCAATGATATGCTGCCACCGCTTGAGTTGTAGTATGGTGATGTTGTTTTCCTTCTTGTAAGTGCCAATTTCTTCGATCACTTCCATTCGCCTGGCCAACAGATTGAGCATTTCACCGTCAATTTTATCAATTTCCGTTCTGAGTTCTTCCAGCTTGTATTCGAATGCGATGCTACCAGTTTTTTTTCTGATAATCAGGTTATTGATCATTTCATGCAGGCTGGCGGGTGTTATTTGCTGCGAAGCATCGGTGAGTGCATTGTCGGGATCAAAGTGGCTTTCGATCATCAGTCCGTTGGTTTCAAGGTCGAGGGCTTTTTGTGCAATGAGCTGCAACAGGTCGCGCCTTCCGCAGATGTGGCTGATGTCGGTGATAACAGCCAGGCCAGGAACGAGCCGTTTCAGTTCAATCGGTATTTCCCACATGGGGGCATTGCGGTAGGGCGATTTCTCGAAATAATGAAAGCCCCTGTGGATGGCGGCCAGCTTGCTGATACCGGCCTTGTTGATGCGCTCAAGCGCTCCAAGCCACAATTTCAGGTCGGGTGTAAGCGGATTTTTTACTAGCACCGGAATATCAACACCTTTGAGCACATCAGCGAGTTCCTGCACCGAAAACGGGTTGACTACAGTGCGCGCACCTATCCACAACATATCAATGCCATGCGCGAGCGCCTGCTCCACATGATAAGGATTGGCTACTTCAACGGACAACAACAATCCAGTTTCCTGTTTCACCCGCTGAAGCCATGTCAGGGCCTTCACTCCGGCCCCTTCAAAATCGTTTGGCCGTGTGCGCGGCTTCCAGATTCCAGCGCGGTATACCTTTACCTGGCTGATCTGTTTCAGCTGATGGGCCGTCAGCATCACCTGCTCCTCACTTTCAGCACTGCATGGTCCACTGATAATGAACGGCGCTTCACCGGCAGGAAGCCAGTCGCTGAAAGCCTGAATGTCGTGTTTTGGTGTCATATATCCGATGCAAAGATAGTGCTTTGCCTTCCGCCATGAAACAATCTTATGCAGGCGATTGTTTCATCCCAAATTAATCAGTAGGAGGCTTGAAAAGCCGAACTATCTGATTTAGTTGGGATCATCCCGACATAAAGTTTGTTTGAAGTTTGCACTGGCAAACCGAATTACAAACTTTTAGGCGATTACGCATCCCCAATGCGTAATTTGGGTTCATCCGTTTTCAATTTCAGCTGTTTTCATAAGCCGATTGTGAAACTGAACGCCACTGATCAATTTGGCGCAACCAGGCTTGATCACCCCCAAATAAGCGTTGATTTTGCAGCTGGTCCTGGCTTGTGCTGCAATAATTATCGCGCTAATTATCATGCTGTTATAATAATATTGAGCTAATGCGCCAATCTTTTTGAATCATAAACGCATAAATTTTCGTTTTTTTGCATCACTTTTTTTTTGAATCCAATACCTTATCACCTTGAAACGTACCGAAATAAAAGAAGCCCTGTTGATGCAGGACTACGAAAAAGAGATCACTGTTAAAGGCTGGGTGCGCACCAAGCGCGGCAGCAAAAACGTTGCCTTTATTGCCCTTAACGATGGCTCAACCATCAACAACCTTCAGCTGGTGGTGGACCTTGATGTCATTGCCGAGACCGCACTGGCAAACATGCACACGGGTGCCGCTGTTTCGGCCACAGGTCTGCTGATTCCGTCGGCGGGCAGTGGACAGAAGGTTGAGTTAAGCGTACGCGACATCACCTTGCTCGGCGCTGCCAACCCCGACGAATATCCATTGCAGCCCAAGAAACATTCGCTCGAATTTCTGCGCGAGAAAGCCCATCTGCGTTTTCGTACCAGCACCTTTAGTGCCGTGAGCCGACTGCGCCATGCCATGACTTTTGCCATCCATAAGTTCTTTAACGACAAGGGTTTTTTTAACATCCACTCGCCCATCATCACCGGGTCGGATGCTGAAGGTGCCGGCGAAATGTTTCAGGTGACCACCATGCACCTCGACAAGCTGCCGCGCAATGCCGAAGGCAGCATCGACTTTTCGCAGGACTTTTTTGGCAAGGCCGCAAACCTCACCGTATCGGGGCAGCTCGAAGCAGAGCTTGCAGCCATGGCCCTTTCCAAGGTGTACACCTTCGGGCCTACCTTCCGCGCCGAAAACTCAAACACCTCGCGCCACCTGGCTGAATTCTGGATGATTGAACCCGAGGTGGCCTTCAATGATATTGTCGACAATATGGACCTGGCTGAGGAAATGCTTAAATACCTGATCAAGTATGCCCTCGACAATTGTTTTGATGACCTTACCTTCCTGAGTAAGCGGCTCGAAGAGGAGGAAAAGAATAAAAAGGCTGAAGAGAAATCAATGGAACTCATCAGCAAACTCAGCTTTGTGCTCGAAAATGACTTCGAACGCCTGACCTATACCGAAGCCATCGATATTTTGAAAAACTCGCAGCCCAACAAAAAAGGGAAATTCATTTACCCGATCCAGGGCTGGGGCGCTGATCTGCAGTCGGAACATGAGCGCTACCTCGTTGAGAAACATTTCAAAAAACCCGTCATACTGACTGATTATCCCAAGGAGATCAAGGCATTTTATATGAAACAGAATGAAGATGGCAAAACCGTAAGGGCCATGGACGTGCTGTTTCCCGGCATCGGCGAAATCATTGGCGGTTCGCAGCGCGAAGAAAACTACGATAAGCTCCTGAACCGCATGCACGAAATGCACATCCCGCTTGAATCGATGTGGTGGTACCTCGAAACCAGAAAATTCGGCACAGTTCCCCACGCAGGTTATGGCCTGGGATTCGAAAGGCTGATGCTGTTTATCACTGGCATGGGGAACATCAGGGATGTGATCCCATTTCCAAGGACACCGCTTAACCTTGAGTTTTAGTCGCGACCCTTGGCTGAAATGCTGGCCCGGTCCTTTGTTTTACTAACAGCCTGACTTAATATCTTTTTTTCGTATATTGTTCATTAACAGCTGTTTTTCTTGCAATAAGAACACTAAAAGGCTTGTTCGTCTTTGCAATCAGGCGTGTTTTTTTAGCAGAGGTAAAAATAGTATCATTCATTTTTTTGTACATTCGTGCTTGAATTGTTGACCGGCATAATTACATTTTACGGCTTCCAAATTGATGCGATCAGGCTATGTTAAATCAGAAACTGCAACAAAAGTTACTTCAAAAGCTATCTCCACAGCAGATTCTGCTGATGAAGTTGCTGCAGATTCCAACCATTGCCCTTGAACAGCGCATCAAACAGGAAATAGAGGAGAATCCTGCCCTGGAAATTGAAGAAGGCGCCGAAAACGAAGAAATAGAAGGCGAAACCGACAGCGATACCGACACTGACAGCGACGATTTTGACGAGGATACCGAAGAGTACGACAGCACTGACGACGAGTTCAGCTTTGATGATTATATGGATGAAGACGATATTCCCGAGTACCGCCTTCAGGTGAACAACAGCAGCAAAGACGACGAACACCACGAAATTCCCTTTGCCAGCGATCAGAGTTTTCAGGAAATGCTCATCCAGCAGCTCGGCTACCGTAAACTCGATGAGCGCAAACACAAAGTAGGGCTTTATATCATTGGTAACCTGGATGATTCGGGCTACCTCACCCGTCCACTCGATTCAATCAGCGACGACCTGCTTTTTGCCATGAACATTAAAACCAACAAGCAGGAGCTGAACGAAATTCTGGCCATCATACAGGATTTTGATCCGCCCGGCGTTGGTGCGCGCAACTTGCAGGAGTGTCTGCTCATTCAGCTCAGGCGGAAACAGCTTGAAAATCCCGAAACTGACTACCGCCTTCCCATCATGGTGATCGACAGGTTTTTCAACGAGTTTACCAAAAAGCATTACGAAAAGATCATCAAACGGGCCGAGATTACCGAGGATCAGCTGAAGGAAACCATGAACGAAATTCTGAACCTGAATCCCAAACCAGGCAATTCGGTTATCGATAACCCGAAACTGAACCAATATATCCTGCCCGATTTTCTGATCCAGACCAACAATGGCGATCTCGAACTTACGCTGAGTCACCGAAGTACTCCCGACCTGAGGATCAACAAGGCCTACACCGAGATGCTGGAAATATATTCCGAGTCGAAGAAAAACAAGGGTCATCGCGAAGCCGTGATGTTTGTTAAGCAGAAAATCGATTCAGCCAAATGGTTTATCGAAGCCATACACCAGCGTCAAAACACCCTGTACTACACCATGAAAGCCATCATGGATTACCAATCAGAATATTTCCTGACGGGCGATGAAACAAAGCTCAGGCCCATGATTCTGAAGGATATTGCTGAAATCGTGAGCCTCGACATTTCAACCATTTCGCGGGTAGCCAACAGCAAGTATGTGCAAACACCCTTTGGCACCTTCCTGCTGAAGAGCTTTTTTAGCGAAGCCATGCAAACCGACTCGGGTGAGGAAGTTTCGACAAGGGAAATCAAAAAAATACTCAGCGACTGCATCGAAGCCGAAGAGAAAAACAAACCCCTCACCGACGAACAACTCACCGACATCCTCAAAGACAAGGGATACAACATTGCGCGGCGAACAGTGGCCAAATACCGCGAACAGCTCGACATTCCCGTGGCACGCCTCAGAAAAGAACTTTAGCGCTGCATGATGACCTCCAGCCTGTCAAAAGCCGAACACTTCAGCGCCCAGCTTACTTCAATCGTACTTCATCCGCTGTTTATTCCCTGCTGGACATTGATTATCATGCTGCGCAACAGCAACTTCACTTCGTTTGAAGTGCCTGTTCAGTCACAATTGACACTGATTGCCCTTGTGCTCACCATCACCTTTGTGTTGCCTGCGCTGATGATCTTTTTAATGTACCGCATCAGGATGATCAGCTCATTGACCCTGCAACTCAGGCGCGAACGCCCCGCACCAATCCTCATCACGGCCATTTTTTTCTACCTGACATATTATCTGTTGAAGCAACTCAATATTGCCCCGGTATTTTCATTTTATATGTTGGGTGGCACCATTCTCGGGCTCATCAGCCTGTTTATCACCGTTTACTGGAAAGTAAGCCTCCATATGCTTGCCCTGGGAGGTTCCACTGCGGCCATCGTGTGTTTTGCCTGGATACTGGAGAAACCCATGCTTCCGGCAATCACCGGTATGGTGCTAGCGTCAGGACTTACTGGCTTTGCGCGCCTGCGCCTCGGAGCACACCATCCATTGCAGATTTATGGCGGCTACGCCATTGGTTTTGGCATCATAACGATATTGTACCTGATTGTACTCTAATCAGTTAGGCGCCTGGGGTTGACTAATAAATTGCGTTTATTCGTTTATCAGAACGGACTCAGGGTGATCCCCACAGAAATGGGATAGAGATCGGGACCCAGGTTTTCTGTAAACACATGTGTTGGCTGATAATAGGCAAATACACTGATCCACTTGTAGCCAAGGCGCAGGGTTGGTCCAAAGGTGTATTTTTCAATCTCACTCACCTTTTTGTACTTCTGCGTCATACGCGGTCCGGTAGCGGTGATGTCGCCCACATATTTTGTTTTGCTGTCGATGTTGATGCCCAGCTTAAAGCCCACACCCAGTTTCCATTTGTTGTCGAACCTGAAGCGAAATTCGAAAGGAAAATCGAGGTACACAACATGCAGTTTGCTGCGTTTGTAATTGTAGGTGATTTTCGAAAAAACAATGGTATCAGCTTTAATATCATTGATTTTCATATTCGAATACAGTTGGTTGTTGCGAATCCCAATACCAGCCGAAAAGGTGTGGGCGCCACTTTCAACCAGGTCGAAGTTATAGGTTCCGAACACATTGAAGCCCTGGTTGATGGTGCGGGCCTTCATCCCGTCGGGTTGTCCCATCCAGAAATCATTGAACAGGTCGAAACCCACTGTGAATTTTTTACTGGTGTTGGCAGTAAGTACCTGTGCCTGTAAATAACTAATCATCAACAAGAAAGAAATCAGTAAGGCGGCTTTTTTCATGGCAGAGCGTATTTATTAGGTCGCTGAACAATTGAATATCCTGACAAAAATACGAAATAACGGTGCAGGCTGTATAAAAATAAGCGGTTTTGATCAGGGTTGGGAAGCAATAAGGTCGTCCATCAGTTTCACCATCCTGCTGCTGCTCCATTTCGCCGCTCCTGTTTTCCTGATGAGGATATTTCCTGAGGGCGAAACCACAAAGGTTACCGGGATGGAGGATGAGGCAAACTGCACGGGAACAGCCGACAGGTTCTGATACACTGGAAAGCTATAGCCCTTCTTTTTCATGAATGCACTCACAAGCCGGGGATCTTCATCAGTGACAAGCACAAAGGCTACGCTATCGCCAAACTGATCATACAGCTTCTGTATCGAAGGCATCTCGGCAATGCAGGGCGGACACCAGGTAGCCCAAAAATTAACAAAGACCGGGCGTCCGTTAAATTCGGAAAACTGAACCGGCCTGCCATCGGCATCACGCAGCTGCCATTCGTAGGCATCCGGGCTGAGTTTGGCCTGGAGTTTTTCATCGATCACCTTCGGACTTGTTGCCATAATGCCTGCAGCAAAAGCGCTGATCTGTTTCCGTGTTGAGGGCACCAACATGGCAACGATAAACAGTACAAAGACAATATCGCTCAGTTTACCAAGCAGGGTTTTACGGGTAAAATTTACCCATTGTTTTTTAAAATAATTCATATGATGTATTTATCCACGCTTTAAATTGCTGTTGCGTGAGCGTGCTAGGCATGTTTGTCTTTTAAACGTGAGCGTTCGTCAAGGAGTTTGTCGATCTGCTCAGGACTCAGGTCGGGATTCGCAAGCAGCTTGTCGATGCGTTCAATGTCGTTTATCTCGCTGGTGTTTTCAAGGATGATGGATTGGTTTTCAGGCAATATTTCAACTGCTTCTTCGCCAAGTTCTTCCCTGAGTTGCTTCAGAAACATGCTCAGCATCTGCTTCATGGGCTCATTCAGCTGTCCCATCATCTCAAGGGTAAGCTGGTCCTTCATCATCTCATAGTTCTGCAGAAAAAGCTTCAATTGCTCAAACTGGAACTTATTGATGCCATATTGTTCTCCTTCCGGATACTTATCAACCAGTTTTTTAAACAAGCG
>JAHIUX010000045.1 GCA_018816765.1 Bacteroidota bacterium | reverse complement strand
TGAATCTCTTGAATCTTCGAATCCCGCTGGACGAGACGGGATTGAATTTTCTTAGCTGACCATGTATTGTGAATATGCGTTTGTTGCTACTGAACAGCCAACAGCTTCATTCTGTCCGAATCGTCAGGGCCTTAAAGTCGCATTTTTGATCAGCTCATCACAACAGGCCTCAGTTTATTTTATCCGGGATGCTGTTTCTGATCTCTTTGGCTGTTTCTTCATAGGCCTTGATGGCTGCCCGCTCAAAATCGGCTCCTCCTCCTTTGATGGAACTCATGCTTTTTTTGAAGGTTTCGCGTCCCGAGGCCATATCAACAACTGAAACGGTGGCATCCACAAAGGAAAAGTAAATCCCCTGCATATTGCTGCCATTGCGTGCCTTGGCCACGATGTTTACCATCAGGTCGGCTGTGGCCTGGTCCTCGGTAAAAGCAAATCCCTTTGCAGCCAGCACATCCTTGAGCACAGGCTCCAGGATGTTCACATCGAGTGGATTGTTATAGTGCATCTTTTCGCTGCTTTTGACACACACTGTCAGTGGAGCCACCTTAATGAGAAAACGGGCTGGTGTAACCGGCCATGTCGATTCCACCTGGCGCAGGAAGGCCGATTTGGGTTCGAGAGAAGCATAGGCCGCTACATCGAGCTGGGCCATAACAACCAACGTCTGCCGTGAAGCACTCAGTTGCTTCAGCAAGCCATCGGCAATACCTTGGGCGTTGGTAGTTGCATGTCCGACCTCGGTACCATCGAGCTTATAGGTTACAGGGGCATTGGCCAGGGGAGCACCTTCGAGGGTTACTTTTACACTCAGGGCTTTTGCCAGTGGCCGTCCGGCACGGCCTTCATGGCCATCGTTCAACGCAACAATTTTTATTTGTTTCAGCTGGTTGATTTTCACGAAGTTCTCAGGCACCCAGTTGATTTTATTTTCCCTGATCCACGACAGCGGCAGGCTCACCTCGGCGGCAGCCAGCGCACTGCCATTGCGGCGCACAACAGCGTTGGCCTTGAGCAGCTCGCCTTCTTTCCAATAGGTGCCATCGGCCACAACAGCTGTTGATGCAGCGGTTTTACTGCCTGCAATCACCTGATAATTGCCGGCCTTCACTAGGCTACGCGACAAGGCTTCATTAAACCGGTTGGAAAACTCACTTTTCAATCCGGAGGATTCGAAGGTAAGCGGATTGAGGGTGAGGGGTTCCTTGATGTCGCCCAGCTGCAAAAACAAGCCATAGGCCATGAAATAGGACAGCTCATCGATATTGGCCCTCGGGCTTTGCTGCAAGGCTGTTATGCCATTTTTCACCTTCAGCATCAGCCCGTTGCCCCTGTCGAAACGGAGTTCATTTTCAGACTTCAGCCCCAGGGCTATCAGGATAAACTGGGCCTCCTCGAGTTGGGTGAAAGAAGGCATGGTTTCGTAATAGCTTTTCAGAGCCAGTCCCTTGTCGCCTTTTTGCTGGTAGTTTTCGGCTTCGGTTAGCTTGTTATCAATTTTACCTATCAGGTTATCCACCGAGTTGCGGTAATAGTAAATCAGTTCCGATTTTTTTACCCAGGCGATGGCATAGGCTTCCTGTTTTTTCTTGTCGTGGTACCTTTCGGTGCGCAAACCGGCAATGTCGGCTTTCGACAGCGAGACGCTCCTTGTTTTGAAGGCTTCGGTGCTTTTCTGGTCCATATTGGCAATCATGAGGTCAGTGGTGGCCTCTATGTTGACCTGAATTTGCTGAATCAGTCCCGCCCTTGCCTGCTCTTCATATTTATCGAGGATTTCCTTTGGGTCGTCATCGGCTTTGCTGACTCCCGAAATAAACGACACAAAATAATCGGAGTCGGGCCTGTTGGCTGTGCGCCAGGCATAGTCGGTCCACAATGGCTTCTGGGCCGATGCAGTCCCTGCAAAGCCGGCTAGCAGAAGCAGCCCCAACGAAATTGTAATAATTCTTTTCACTTGCGTAAATTTAGTTTACATCAGACCTGTGCACAAAGCCTTCTTTGCCGTCGGGCAGCTTAATGCGAAACCATTCGCCTTTTTGTTCCATCATCGGAAATTCGAGGCCACCAGGCACCCTGGCAATGACTTTTCCGTTCTTTACCGGAAGGTCCCTGACCTCAACGCGGTCGGAGCTTTTCCCTTTGATCTTGATGCGTTTTGCCATCAGGTCAGCAGTGGATGCATTGAATTCGTATTTCTGCAACGGCCGGCCAATACTTTCGAGGAAGCCGGCGATGGCAACACCCGATTTGGCCCGGTGCAGTCCATCAGTGTACAAGGTGTTTGCAGGTTCAAGGTTCGAAGCAATGGTGTAATATTCCAATGCCTCGTCGAAAGAACCGACCATTTCGTACAAAGCTGCCAGGTTATAGGCCGCCTTGGGGTTGTAGGAGTCAGCCTCATAAATGGCATAAAACAGTGGCAAAGCCCTGTCGATGTTGCCATTTTCGATAAAATCTGAAGCTTCATCGGCTTGTTTTTTCAGTTCTTTCAGCTTGATCCGTTCCAGGTCGTAGCGCATCAGCTGGAAGCCGGGAGTGAAGTAATCCACAAAAGTGCGGGCACTTTTTTTCAGGCAGCTGTTGAGCAACTGTTCTTCAGGAGCAATGCCCGATCTTTCATCGTCACATTTTTTATCCTGGCAGGAAACCCTTGAAGTCTCGGTGCCAATAATGATGGCCGTTTCAACGCTGATGATCTTAAGGCTGGCCTGAACGGTTACTGTACGGATGTGGCAGTTGGAAGTTTTGTTTTTCCCGTCGAAACCTTTGTAGTTTGTGCTGGGGTATTCGTTTTTCACGTCGTATTCCACATCACCAATCAGGATGACATCGAGGCCAAGGAGCTTTCCTACCTGAGCTGCAGTATTTTCATCGATGAGGCCCGAAAGTCCGATGCGCTGTTCCTTTAGCACCTGTTCAATCTGGCTGCGCTCAATCACGGTGTACATATCGGTTTTAAACCCCTTGATGTAGGTAACTCCTTCAACTTTCTTTCCCATGCCCATGAAACCTGATTTCAGGTCTTCGATACCGCGCGACTCGCTGAGCAAATCAGCGATGATGTAATCGCTGAGCACACTACCAGCCCTTCGGTTTCCGGTAAAATCGAGTACGCCTATTTTCCTGACGTTATCGTACTGTTTCACGGGAGCTTTGATCACAAAACAATCGACACGCTGCGCGCGGATTTCCTGTCGTAGCAGCAATCCGGTGACAAGCATAAAGCATGTCAATAAACTGATGGTTAATTTCTTTTTCATATGACAGTTGTTAGTGGGTTGTGTATTAGTTCGACATCCATTCCCGGTAAGCACCCATTCTTTTACTCACCCTTTCCACATAGTCTTTTGTTTCCTGATATGGCAGGTAGGCCCGCAAGTGAGTATATACCTGATCGGAAGTCATGCTGTTGATCTTGGGAATGGCATTGCCCAATTTGGTTGTTCCGATGAAGGCCCGGCTTACATTTCCCGCTCCGGTGTTGTATGCTGCGATGGCACAAAAAAGCCTGCTTACGGGATCATTTACCTTGCCGAAACTTTTTTCGAGCAGCATATGCAGGTAGGCTGATCCAAGCTCGATGTTGTTTTTTGCTTCATACAAGTAGTTTTCGCTGAGCATTTTGTCCTCGCCATACACAAAATGATAGGCATCGCGTCCTGCATAACGGGGCACGATCTGCATCAGTCCGAATGCGGGCACAGCAGAACGGGCTTTTGGGTTGAAATAGGATTCGGTATGCATGATGGCAAAAATGAGCTCCGGGTCAAGCGCGTATTGCCGTGCATAGGCCAAAATAAACTCGTAGAACTTCTCGGCCCGTGATTGGATGCTGTTGGGAGCAAGCGGCAGTTTCACCGACACGACAACCCTTTCTTTGCTGTCGGCACCTTTGATGGTGATTTTATCCACGGGTTTTCGTTCGATCACCTCTTTTGCATATTCGCCTACATTGCTTTCTGTCACCTTTTCGCCATCGGCTATTTCCAGCTGTCCTTTCAGTACCGGTTCGTCAGAAAGGGGCTCCGGCTGCTCAAAATCCATGGTAAAATCCTTTGATTTGCCCTTTGTGGTGGCCAGCTCTTTCACCGCATCGCCCAGCCTGGCCTTCACCAGTTCAGCGTTAGCAGCCTCTTCGGGACTAAGAAGCAGTTCCACGGTGGCTTCCTCAGTTTCAAAATCAACGAGGGTGCGCGTTGTTTGATCGCTGCTATACTCTACCCAGTCTTTTTTGGTGGAGGATTTGAAATTGTCGGTCCCCCATTTTTGCTCAATATCGTTTTTAAACTTATCGAAAGCTTCTTTGCTCGCTTTCTCATAATCGTCCCACTGTTGGTTCACCGCTGCGGTGTACTCCTGAAAGTCCTGGTTCGATTTGTTTTTGAATTGTTCAAACGCATCCTGCGTTACCTGTGCGTTTAGGGTTGTTACAGCTGCTAAAAGCAAAATGATCAGAACAAGCTTTTTCATCTTAAATTGTGTTGGTCAGCGCATATATTGATACAAACTCCTGTAAATATGATGTTTAGTTCAACATAGTCAGTTTACTCACCTTCTTTCTTCTTCAGGCATTGCCTTGTCAAACCATTTTTGTTTTTTACACATCAAGGTCCAGTGCATCTGAAACAATGAATTCGAAAATTGCCTTCTCCTGATGAAATATGAAGTCGAAGTTTATTTGCTGAATTTATAGCCGAGCAAAGCATCCAGGGATACCTTTCTAAGTCCCGGTCCTTTTTTAGCCATCACGGTACAATCCCAAACAGGCAGCAAAACAACATCCACTGCCGACACCTTTACCTTGTATTTGCGTTCGAGCATGGTAACAATTTCTACCGGATTGATTTTCTTTCCCAAGCGCCTGAAGTCGTATTGCACCTCATCGCGTTTGCGGCGATCGAACTGTATACGTTCGTCAAAATCCTGAATTTTATGGGGTTCCAGGGATACGAGTGCTTCGAAATTGATGCTACGCTTGCGCAGCGACAAAATTTCATACGACTTGTAATCGATGTACAGGCTTAGCGGAATTTCAATGATGGTCTTTTTAAAAAACCCCTTTTCCTTGCTGAAAATCATATCAGCCTTAATCAAAGGGTGGTAGTCAAACGCAGCCTGCTGCAATTTTTCCTGTTTGATCAAATTAAAAAAAATCCCCCTGAGGAATGGCCTTATCCTGTTGTTCAAGTCACTTTCGAAAAGGCGGTGGTCAGCGATCAAAACGGTCTCTTTGCTGTTTTCACCAGCTTCTGTTTCAGAGGGTGGGTCAGGCACTGGTGTTAACACAGGCTTTTCAGCAAGCGGTGCAAGCTGGTCTTCGTTGGTGATTTCAAGCACAACTGGTGGTATCTCAGTCTTTTGCCTGTTCACGGCATATTTCTCGCGCAATGCTACCGGTATCAAGCCGGGAAGCTGTTCTTCGCTGATGACATCGTGTCTTGTTACAAGCCACCTGACCTGAAACGTGAGCATTTCTTTGTATTCGTCGGGCGAGAGCAGTAAAAACTTCCCTTTGCCCAGCGAAGGAATGCGGTTCATGATATCTGCCGTGCCGGTAGGCGACATGGATTCGAGTCTTGTTTCGATTTTACTCAGGTCCTGTTTTGTTTTCAGGTTTCCAATGAGGTAGGTCGATATCTGGGCAATGGATTTGTAGTCAATATCGCCTGGATTTTGTGTGGCAATCAGGCAGCCAACACCATATTTACGGGCTTGCTTGAATAGAAGCATCAGCGATTCCTTGCAGGCAGGCATTTTCACCGGAGGTAAAAAGGGAGCGATCTCGTCGATGTACAGCACAGCCTGAATGCCGTCCTGCCCGCTTTTCAGCGGGTTACGCAGCATCCAGTTGTACAACATCTGAGTGATGTTGGCCATAAAAAACTCTTTTTCCTTTTGGCTTCCCAGTGTATTCAGGTAAATGACCGATATCCTGGTTTTTCCGTTGTTGGGTTCGTCGAGGCCAAGCAAGGACTCTATCCTTGCCGGATATCCTGTTTCAAAAATCAGCTTGCGCGAACCGAGGGTTAAAAACCGCAGCTTTTTGATGAGCTCACCCAGCGATTTCAGGCTGATAACCGCACCAATGATGTTATTCACTGATTCGGGCAGGTCATTAAGCAGGTCGATCAGGTTATTGAAACTGCCCAGGTGGAACTGTTTGTCGAAACAATACTCAAACACGGCTGTCAGCACCGATTCGGCCGATTTGCCTTCGTCGTTGTCGCTGTCGTAGCCAATCAGTTCTGCCACATTCTTGGCCGTTGCCGAAAAATACCTGAGCCGGTCTTCCGCATCAATTCCCTCCAGGTCATCGAACTGCAAGGGGTTGATTGAAAGGGGCAGGCCCTTTGAACTACCCGGTGTCCAGATCACCACTTCTGCTTTCCCGGCGTATGCATTCCTGATTTCGACCGGAACCGATTTGCCGAGCAGCATGGCATCATCTGTTTCTACATTGATCAAAGAAGCAATGTCGCCCTGCGGGTCGAAAATAATTACAGGGACACCAAATCGGGCCAACTCCTCAATGATTACCTTACAGGCCACAGTCTTACCGCTTCCGGATGCTCCAAAACAGGCAATGTGACGCTGAACAGCCCTCAAACTCAGTTCGACCTTGTCTTCATTATGAAAACCAAGCATCATCTTCTCCATGTGAAAGCTTATAGGTGGTTGGTTTTGTGATACTTAAAAAAAGTAATTCAAAGGTACAAAATAATTATACGTTTTTCCTAAAAAAACCAAATATTTATCTCATTGATCTTAAACTCATTAGATTGGAAACACAATTTAGAAAGATTCTAATTTCGCAGGCCATGAATTGGGCCGATTGAAACAATAACAGATCGTTAGGTGCATGTATTTGTGATCGGATACCTGATACGGGCGGCTATCCGATGGTTTCGATGAGTCCTGATTTTGCGATATAATCTTCAAGAAAATCCGTGAAACTACCGTAGAGTTTTTGTTCGAGCCAGTCGTAAGGCCCAACTTCGTGCCAGGCATCGTAAACCGGGCTATCGGCATAGGGTTCTTCCTGTGCGGCGAATACAAGCAATTCCTGGTTATCGGTGTGACAAAAAGGAACAAAAGCCATGTCCTTTTCCATGAATTTGTATTCGATGCGGTCGTAGTGCTCGCCTATTTCTTCGATACCCAGCAGGGTATTGGCGTTCCAGGCTGCAGATTCTAGCGTATCTGTATCTGTTTTCTTAATTGGTTCAGGGAGCATAAAGCCACCATTATAGAATAACAGAAAGATCCTGTAAGTATCAGGCAAGGGGTGCTTGATGTAATTTTCGAGGGCTGCAATCTGATCAACCGATGCGCCTGCATTGAAATGACAACATCCTGGTTTTTCGCTGATTAACTGAGTAAGTTTTTCAAGTAACATTTCGAGCTTTTCCATATCATCCACTGATCAGTTTAACATATTTCTGGCGTAGCCGGGTCGCGCGTCGCACAACACGCACAAATGACTTCTCAGGTCCGGTACCCCACTCTTTAAGCAGCCCACTGACCTCGCCGAATTCACCTGCTTCGCGGTGGATTTCGGCCAGCAACAGTCCTGCCTCCCGCTCCGCATACAGGGGTTTCATGCGTTGCAGGTTTTCCTTAAACACCTTGCTGAAACGGGCAAACTCAAGTTGTCCGGGCGATGGCAACACAAGCCGGCGCAGGAAAGTAAGAAAAACACGCAAGCTCCATTGTCTGCGTCCCGGGTAAGCCCTGATGCAGTCGTTTATGGTCCACCACAGCCGGGTCCTGATCCAGGTTTCGCGTTCAGTGTTGCTGCAGGCCTGACTATTCAAGGCTTCGGCATAAAAGTTAACGAGTGCTTCCCGGTAGCCTTCTTCGAAGCTGTCGATTCCCGGGGGGCGCCATTCGTCGCGTTCATAAACCCTGACAGCATCTTCCTGAAAATCGTAGGCCGGCACCATATGGACGTCTTCCCTGCAAAAGATATCGCTGCATGCCGGGCATTTGATGAATAGGGGTTCCATGAAATATACGGCTTGATGATCCTGAAACCCATCGCTCCACAACATGGATTCATGCACGGTGTATGAGGTGAGTTCAATGGATGCCATCCATGCCCCACAAGCGGGACACTGAAAAAACTGCTGCAGAAAGGTGGTCATAGGCTTGGGTTATTGATTAACCGGCTACTTTAAATACCAGGCTGTCATGCCTGCTGATTCTTTTGCGCAATGCGGCTACCAGATGGGTGTGACGCGTTTCTTGTCCTGCAAGCGTTTTTGCCTGCATAAAATCACCTTGTTCGCGGTAAAGTTCGATCAGCCTTAACGGGTCAATTACGGCATGCTGTCCGGTGAGTACAATCAGTGCGTGCAGGTTTTCCCTGTATTCTGCTTGCATGGCAATAAACTTCTTCCTTGCTTCATGATTGATTTTCAAATTGCTTACCCAAGCCATCAGGCTCAGATTGCCCTTCATAAGGGAAGACAGATCCGATGGAAAAAGATCACGGATCAAGTCGTTGTATGCCCAAAGTAACCACTGCCGCAGGTGAAATACCTTGTCCATTTCAAGGCCAGGCCATTTTCTGAGCAGGCGTTCATAATGCCCGATGAGCGCCAGTTTCCCCATCAACACATTCAGGTTACAGCCGAAATCGCGCCATGAAGCCCACGAATAGACCAATTGTCCGTTTTCAGCATTCACCAGCTGATGGTATTCAGCCTGCCTGCTTTCGATGTGTTTGGCTTCATCGGCCCAAAAATCGTGTGCGCATGCCGGGCACCGGATTACCTCGCACTCACCAACAAGGCTGATCTCATTCATCGATTTTCCATCAGACCATAATTGCGAATGGTTCAGGGTCTCGCTTACGGGTTTTTTGCCGGCAAGCCAGCTGGCACATAGGGGGCATTGTACCAGATAATCAAGGTATGAGGTCATAAGGATACCGAAAATGAGGCATAAAATTACAATTTTAAACGCTCATCAAAAAAAAACAATCATTCATTGCAAAAAGATGTAACTTTGAGTGTTAAAACCATGCAATCAGTCGGCTTGACTGCCTTTTGTTCCCTAACATTATTGGTTATAATTTTTTTCAATACATACATTTTCAATAAGTTATCAAATTAAAACCAATTGTCATGAAAACGTTTTCAAAAGTATTATGTGTGCTCATTGTTGCCGGACTCAGCCTGGGGACATCAACAGGATTAGTTGCACAAAGTGAAAAGGAACTCAAAAAAGAAGTGAACCAGAAGGCGCTCAAAGAAGCCCGTAAAGAGGCCAAAAAACTCGACAAAGAAGGTTACAAGGTCAATCCCGGCCAAATGCCCTTGGCCAAGCAGCTCGAAGCTTCATGGATGATGCAGTACGAAGTGGATGCGAAAGGAGAGAAAAAATACTATATGGCTGATGCTTCCTCGGTTGGCGAAACCCAGGCTGCCGCAAAACTTCAGGCTTATGAGCTGGCCAAGATCAATATGGTGGGGCAAATCTCCTCAGAAGTTGCCGGACGCGTAAAGAATAATATCGGTAACCAGCAACTATCAACTGATGATGCAGCCTCGATCACACAGACAATGGGCGAATTTCAATCGAAATACACCCAGAAACTGGGCCGGGTGAAAACAGCCTTTGAAGCATGGCGCATTGTCAACAAAAAAGTTGAGGTGAGGGTTCTGCTGGCCTACAGCACTGAAGAAGCTATGAAGCTTGCAAAGGACCTCATCCGCGAAGACCTGAAGAAGCTGACCACCATGGACGACCAAAAGATATCGAAGGTGTTGCAGTTCTGATATCCGGGTCAAACTGATCCGTTTATTGTTGTGATTTTGATCAAGATTCAAAGGGGCTGGCAATGATGTCAGTTGCCTGAATCAAGGCAGAATCACATCCGGACTAATCCTTCAATTTCGGTTTAAAATAATCTCTACACATGAAAAAGATTCATTCCCTCATCTTTGTGCTGAGCGGATTTATTGCCTGTGTTCCTTTCAGCAGGAGCCATGCACAGTCTTTTGAAGACTTTCAGCAAAAAATTGACAAAGAATACCAGCAATTTGAAGCGGAAACGCAACAACAGTTTGATGCCTTTGTTGACCAGATTGACCGCGAATTTGCTGATTTTTTGAAAAAATCATTTACGGCTTTTGATGTTGAAACAGGAACAGTGAAGCCTTCAGCGCCAAAACCCGAAGAAGTTCCTGGCTATAGTCCGGGTGCTGAAAGGCCAAAAATCAACGAAATCAGCGTGGATGTGCCTATTGGCAAAACCGGCCGTCAGCCGCGATTGCCGAACATCAAAAAGACCGAAAGCGGAGATTTTCAACGGCAAGAGGCTTCGTTCACTTACTTTGGCGCTGCCATCAGGCTGCAATACGACAGCCGGATGAAAACCACCGTGCTGGAAGAAGTCAGCCCCCAGGCCATTAGTGATTACTGGAATACACTGAGCGAAACGAACTACAATTTCCTCGTGAAACAACTTGAAGATTACCGCACACAGCTTAACCTGAACGACTGGGCCTATGTTAAACTGGTCGAGTCCTTTGCTGCCACACTTTATCCATCAGCACCCAGCATGCGCAATATGACCAGCTGGTTTGTGCTCACCCGCTCGCGCTACAAAGCCAAAATTGCCTTCAGTCAAAACAGGGCGTATTTGTTGCTTCCCGCTTTACAGACAATTTATGGCGCCAATTTCCTGGTTTCTGATGGCCTAAAGTATTATATGACAGAGGCCACGCTGGCTACAGTGAACACCTACAAAGGCGATTTCCCTGAGGCTGATATCATTCCTGATCTGACAGCCCCAAATCCGCTGAACCTGCCTGCCGACCCCGCCTATAAGGCGATCAAATTCAATTATAGCGGTAAAGAATATGCCTTCAGGATTCTGTTCAACAAAAACCTGATGAAGTTTTATGAAACCATCCCGATGACAGAACCAACAGTATATTTCAACTCAGCTGCCTGGAGTGGAAGCAAAGATGCTTTTCGCGAAGCCCTTATGCCAATGCTCGAAGGAAAATCAAGCCAGGAGGCTGTGGCATTGTTGCTGGCCATGGTGCAATCAGGTTTTGAATACAAGACCGATGAAGAACAGTTTGGCCGTGAGAAATATATGTTTGCCGACGAATTACTCTATTACCGCTTTTCAGATTGCGAAGACCGTGCAGTATTGTTTTCGTGGCTGGTGAAGGAAATACTGGGCCTGCCAACCGTAGGTCTGGCATTTCAGGGGCATATGGCTTCGGCAGTGTGTTTCGATGGCGAAGTGAGCGGAAGTCATTTCAGCTTCAATGGCTGCGATTATGTAGTAACCGATCCAACCTTCGTCAATGCGCCTGTTGGTTTGCTTATGCCGCAGGTTGTTAACCAAAAGCCAGAAATTATTGCCATCAATGGCAAAGGTGTGCAGGATGTGCAACTCTGGGATTTGGCCCGTAAGGCAGGCGCCTACAAAGCCGACAAGCTCCGCGATGTGGTATTTGATTCATCCGGTAACGGTTATATTTGTGGGTATTTTGTCGGCACTGCTGATTTTGGTTCAATCAAACTGAGCAGTGATCCGGAAGTGAAGACCGGATTTGTAGCTTCTTATGACCGGGCGGGTAAATTGCGCTGGGCCAAAGCCTTCAATGGCTCGTCGGACAACCTGGCCTACAGTCTTTCGTTCAATGCAGATGGCGATCTGATGGTAGCAGGTTCGTTCAGGGGACAATTGGGTATTGGCGGCAACACCCTGGAAGCAGCACCCAATACCGATGTGTTCGTGTCCAGAATTACACCCGACGGGCAGTTGAAATGGGCCAGCAAGGCAGGCATCGACAAGCTCAACCAGGAGGCTGGTTTTATGTTCAGTGCCGGTTTCGATGCACAGGGCGAGAAGTTTATGGCCCGCCTTTACGACGAAACCGAAGACTTCGACAACTTCGGTCTGCAGGTTGACGAAAATGGAAACACCTTCATTACCGGTGCGTTTTATGCAACTACTGGTATGAACATCAACAAAGGCAAGGGTTTTGATACGGGAGAGGGATTTAACCCGGTGAACAGCCTCAAAGCCGAAAATGATGCCTTGCTGCAGGAACAGTATGAACAAACCATTGCCGGTATGTTTGCCGCCATGAAGCTGATTCAGATCAACACCCTTGAGCTGCCCGGAAAAGATGTGCAGTCGGTATTTGACAAGCACAATCCTACTTTCGTGAAGGTGGCGCCAAAGTTTTACAACAGTTTTGGCGGACTGCGCTTTATGAAGAATGCAGGGGGTATCATCACCATCAAAACTTCCGATGGCAAGCCGGTGGTGTTCGACAAGATAATGGTTCAGGACAACGCGCGGATCAAGGTGGTGACCTATAAGAGTGGCAATGCCCGCATCGAGGTGTTCTCGGGCATCAACATCAGCAATGGTCCCCTCAGGTACGCCTTAAACGAAGTCAAGCTGTTTAAGGATACCGGTGATTTGCTGTTGGGCTACGACAGCGACAACACCCAGATCAAACTGAACCTGCGCAAGGATATGCTGAAGCTGGGGCAATAACCAATTCACAACGAATGCCCTTTAACAAAATATACGAATTTGATTAATTTTGAATGCCTGAGCTGTTGACTACGACAAAACCAACGAAATAAAATGAGAAGAATCCTTTTCCTTGCCTTTTTTCTCCTGTTTTCCACAGGGATTCTGCCTGCCCAGACTGAAGAGGAAGAAGAGGTTGTTGACGCTTCGTCGATGACAGAAATCAGCCTTTCACAAATGAACAATATTATTCGGGCTGGAGGAGATGAAATTTTCTTGCAGGACCTGATTATAAAACCCGGTCCGGAAGACAGGAAATTCCTCATTGACAAGATTTTCTTCAAAATTTATGAGATTCCGGCACCCACAGAAAAAGCGGTTTCACTGTATTTTTACAACTGTAGGTTCGAATTCGATGTGGATGCTGCCATTACCTTCAAAGGCTGGCTTTTTAACCGGCTCAATGTCATCGGCACACAAATCAGTTCTCCCCTGACCTTTGAGGAATGCCGCCAGACCGGGGCTTACCCGATCAGGATTGAAAACACCGTTTTTAACCATAACCTGAACGTTATTGGCACAGAAAACAGCCTTAACAGCCTGAGATTCAACAACTGCAGTTTCAGTCATCAGCTGAAGATCGGTCAGCAGCTGGGCGATCTGCAGATCAGCAATTGCAAATTTGATGCTGACAGCGTCTTTTTTGCCGATGCCGACTCTGAGCGTACCCACTATCAACTCGATGTTTCCGGTATTCAGCTGAGCAGCCTCGACCTGTTTCGCAACACCTTCGACAACAAGCATTTCGACTATTTATACAGCATCACGTTTAAAGGCACTGTCATTGGAAAGGCATTGATTCAGTTTCTTCAGGCAAACACGCTAAACCTCACCGATGCCACCATCGAAAAGTCGTTTCTTGCCGACTCCCTAAGCATCTCGAACTACATTGCCGTTCAAAACTTCGATTTCCCCGAAGAGAACACCAACCTTCCGTGGTATAATATCGGGGGTGAAAAGCTGTGTATATTTCTCTCCGAAGGCACTGAGCGCGACATCCCTTACCAGCCAAAATCGAGCGAAACGATTTCCAGAACCTTGTTTCTCAACGAGTTGATGGCTTGTTACAACAAGTTCAACAATATGTATGACACACGGGGCGATAAAATTTCGGGGAACGCCAATTACATTGAAATAAAAAACATCCAGACACGCAACCAGAAATACCTGTACGAAAAAACCGGGGAACTGAACTATTACATTGGTTACCAGCTGAATGATTTCGCCCGGTTCTCGTCTGATTATGCCACCAATCCTGCCCGTTCGCTCATCATCATTTTATGGGTGATCGTCATCTTTGCAGCCCTTTATCTCTTTACTTATTCCGAGTGGGACGGCATCAACATGGCCTATTTCGGCCGGCAGTATGCCTTGCTGGCCGAGTATTTCAAGACGGATAAAAGCCTGAAAGCGCTTTACGGGAACGACCTGGAGGAAGAGCAGGCACATTACCGCAGCTTAAAGGACGATTACCTCGACAAAACATCAGAAATACCCTATGCCATCCGCATCATGGGTAAACCCTTGTACGGGGCCTGGAAGTTCAGGCAGCGGCTGACTGGCTGGATATACGATCGCATTGAGTTCATGCACGGGAGTTGGCGCTCACTGTCCGGCAGCCGCAAATTCACCATTGGCTTGCTAACCACATTGATTTTGCTGGTATTTGTCGTGTTCGTCGTTTGTGTGAAACTGATCAACAGCTGCCTGCTCAGTATGAATATGTTTGTCAGCCTGGGTTTTGGCAAAACGCCAGAGCAGACACTTCCGATGTATATCAGCATCATTCAGGGATTTGTTGGCTGGTTTGTGCTGACCATTTTTTCCATTACCCTGCTTTCGCAGATGGTGCAGAACTTTTAAGCCGGCAAATAAAAATAGCTGCTTTGCTTGCACTTATGGCATGGTTTTGTAACTTTGCAGCCCGAATATTTTCACGGGATGTAGCGCAGCCCGGTAGCGCGCTTCGTTCGGGACGAAGAGGCCGCAGGTTCAAATCCTGTCATCCCGACAACCCAAAGCCCACCGTAAGGTGTGGCTTTTTTTTTGTTTGACGCGTTGCGCTTGTGTATAAGCGGAAAACGGGAAAAAAGACACCGTGAGCGAAGCGAACAGGGCTTTGGGATTGAACCCCTCCCCCAAGGTTCACCGAAGGTAATACTGTCATCCCGACAACCCAAAGCCCACCGTAAGGTGTGGCTTTTTTTTGTTTGACGCGTTGCGCTTGTGCATAAGCGGAAAACGGGGAAAAAGACCTGGATCAAGACTCAAAGGCAAGGTCACCCAGGTGTTGCAGGTAGCTGAGTACAAAACGCAATTCCGCATAGCTCACCTCATCGCCAAGTACGTCCTTTGCTGGTCCCAGGCGGGCATCTCTGGTATCTTCAAAATAGGTGGTGATGAGTTCAATCTTTTCGCGACTGACAAGGGTTCTGATTGCAAGTTTGCCATTTCTGACAAACTGATCAAGGTGTCGCTCAACAGTAGCTGGTGAAAGCTGCCGCTCAGCCGCAATTTCTTCCACTGTCATGCCCCGCTGTATCATCAAAAGGCTTTGTTCCTGCGTGGAAAGCTTAGGAGGCTTCTGAACTTCATCGGTGGTTTTTTGTGCAGCTTGCGTGCTTATTGCTTCCGATTCGGCAACCATTGCAATGATGTCATTCCCGAACCTGGCGGCTTTCAGCTTGCCAATGCCCTTTATTTTAATGAGTTCTGTCAGGGTGACGGGCTTGTTTTTCACGATGGCATTGATCGTTTTTACAGGCAGAATGCTGTAAGGCGCGATATCCCTTTCTTCGGCAAGCTGGTCGCGCCACTCCCTGATTTTTTCGTAGAGTGCCGAGGTGTGCTTTGGCCGCTTTTCGTCCCTAGCTTTTTTCCCTTTGTACACCGGTGTTTCAATGGCTGAAAGCGCCCTTGTTTCAACGAAGGTCTGGACGTCAAAGCCTTGCTGGCAGGCTTTAAGGCAACGCAGCTTCACCCAGGCATCCGCTCCAAGGCGGTCAATGGCTTCACCCAGGACTTTTCGTGTTGCCTTATTGTCTGTTTCAACTGAAATCCCCGGATCAAAAAACAGGCTTTCGATGATGGGAATGAAGTAAGCACATCCTTTTTGAATCCTTTCCTGCAGTAAATCGCTCAAATCAAGCTGATCAAGTGACGCAAAAAGCTGAGTGAGCTGGGCCTGAAATTTCGCTGATACCTGTAAAATTTCCACGACAAGGGATTGCTCAAGCTGCTGATACTGATCAACAAACGATTGATCCAGGCTTGACAAATGCTCCTTTGCCAGCTTTGAAATGTATTTCAAACGGTAATGCAACACCTTAAAATCGAACAACTCGACGACCAACGACTTTCTGTAGGCTGCCTTGGCATCGTTCAGTGTGTTTTCATCGGGTTGGTTTTCTTCGAGTTGACGCACAAAGCCACCGATTGCCTGATCCGTTTTAATGGCCTGTCGGCCGATTGGTGCGCTGAGCACAAGGCCTTCGAGCGTTTTGCAGCGGCTGAGGGCAACATACACCTGTCCGTGCGCAAATGCGGCATGCGCGTCGATGATGGCCTTTTCGAAGGTAAGCCCCTGGCTTTTGTGGATGGTGATTGCCCAGGCAAGCTTCAGCGGAAACTGGGTGAATGTACCAATCACGGTTTCGGTAATTTCTTTTGATTGCTCATCAAGCGAATAGCGCATATTCTGCCATTCGAGCCGGGTAACCGTAATTGCTTCTTCCTCGCCGGGACACCGGACGCTTAATTCGTCTTCGCCTATGCTTAACAGCCGGCCTATTTTCCCGTTAAAAAACAATTTTTCGACTGACGGATCATTTTTAACAAACATCACCTGCGCACCAGGTTTCAGCTCAAGTTCGAAGTCCGTCGGATATGCATATTCGGGAAATTCGTCCCTGATGCTGGCCACAAACTTTTTCGCTTTCCCCTTCAGGGTGGCCAGCTTTTCCTGGTTTATGTGTTGCGCCTGGTGGTTATGCGTGGTGAGGGTAATAAATCCTTCGTCAGTTCCGGGTGAAAAACCTTCGTTATACCGCTGGTTCAACAGCTTAAAACCGGTTTCATCGAGGCTGTTATCGCGAATCTGATTCAGTAAACCAATGAATTGGGCGTCGGTTTGCCTGTACACATGCTTCAGTTCGATTTGCACATAATCGCATTGCTGCAAGGCCTTGCTGCTAAAGAAAAAAACTGTTTCGTAGACGTTTTTCAGCAGCATCCATTCGTCTTCTCTGGCAATGGGTGCCAGCTGCTGAAGATCGCCGATCATGAGCAGTTGCACCCCTCCAAAAGGAAGATGCCGTGTGCGGTACCGGCGCAACATTTCATCAATGGCATCGAGCAAATCGGCCCGCACCATGCTGATCTCATCAATCACCAACAGGTCAATGCTTTTAATGATGTTTATTTTTGTCTTGCTGATCTTTTGGTAACGCGAGGCAAGCTGTTTTGGTTGCTGTTCTATTCCAAACTCATCAGAGGTCTGAGAGGTGGGCAATTGCGGACCAAAAGGCAACTGAAAAAAAGAATGGATGGTGACACCGCCGGCGTTGATGGCTGCAACACCCGTAGGAGCAACAACCACCTTACGTTTCGAAGTAATTGAGGTCAGGTTGCGTAAAAAGGTGGTTTTGCCGGTTCCGGCCTTCCCGGTAAGGAAAATGTGTTGGTTTGTCGATCTGACGTATTCCGCTGCAAGGCTTAGCTGTTCATTCTCTGTATCGGGATAGCGCATGGTGACTGGCAAGGTTGGTTGAAAAACAGGCTCAGCTTATTTGATGGCAAGATAATAAAAAAACCTTTTCCGGAAAAGGTTTGTTACAGGTTAAGGCCGTTTACCAGTTGAAATAGTGGATCTGGTAGTTATCGGCCTTATATGATTCGATCACACCCAGGCGCGATACCTCAGCCTCTTTGGCAGTAATAAACGCATTCGACGTACGGTGTCCCCGGTCGGCCGGACCCCAGTTGGGATATTGGGTCACCAGCAATTCATTGAATTTATAGTTCAGCTCAAAGTCGTTCATTTCCTTATGCACATTGCTCACCCACATATGATAGGCGTTTTTACCATCGCCTTGCGGATCACAGAAACAAGAAGAGAAAAGGAAGTAATAGTAAGGTCCCCGGCCATAATCAACAATGGGCGACTCAATGAAGATGTCGGTGGGCTCATCGCGGATGATTTCGGGATTGGTGTTGTTCCGGTAAATCTGCCCGATAAAGTTGTAACAGACATCGAGGCCGCTGACAAACAAATCAGGATCGCCATCGTTGTCATAGTCGCCCCAGCGGGCTGTACCGGCGCTTACGCCCGGCAGTCCGGCCATGATGTCGGCAAACAAAAACTGGCCCTGGTTCTGATATACAATGGCATAGGGTCTTTCGAGGCTTTCGCCAGTCATCACTAGGTCGAGGTCCCCATCCACATCATAGTCGGCAACATCGATGGTGCAGTTCAGCAGCGGCCTGATGCCTGGTGTCGACACTTCGGCAAACATATTGTTCTGGAGGTTTTTAAACAAACGCGTGGCTGGCCTTCCGGCGGTATTTTCACCGCTGATGATCAGGTCGGGCCATTTGTCGTTGTCGAGATCGGCAAATACGGCATCGGCGTTTTTCAATCCTTTAAAGTGGTTTGTGAGTGAGCTGAAACGCCCCTGGTTGTTCAGGTAAAGGCGTGTTACCGGCCCATTGGCCGATAAACCGCAGACGATGATATCAGGAAATCCGTCAACATTGATGTCGCCGAAGGCAGCTTTACCACGCATAATTCCTGCCAGCCCGGCATCGATTTCGGTAAATTTCAGGTTGTCGTTCCTGTAGATCGCGGTGATTATCCTTCCTTTGGCATCTTTCCCGCTGAGGAGGATATCGTCATCGCCGTCTTTATCAATATCGGCCAGCGCGATCGATCCATCCACCGTAGGTGTTATGGCGGCTTCTGTCTTTCTGAAGTTCCCGTCGGCCTGTCCCAACAACACGCCGGCAACATACTGTCCATTCACCAGCTGACCACTGAACACCACGTCCTGCCGGCCATCCTTGTTGAGGTCGCCCCGGGCGATGGCTCCAATGGTGAAATCAGGCAGTCCTTTAGTTACAGCAGCAAACTTGTCGGGCCCGGTTTGTTTAAAAAACACGGTTTTTGGCACCGATCGGCTCCCGGCAGAATTATCGCCGGCAACAATCAGGTCTTTTTTTCCATTGCCATCAACGTCCACCCAAACTGCTGCAGCGTGCACCAATCCCGGAGGCTGGTCTCTGATCAGGGTGAAAACCTGGGCATGTCCTTTTCCAAGCATGACGGCAAAGAGGAACAACAAGGTCAGGCGCAATGACATCGGGCAGTATTTTGATGTAAATATAGTAAAAGGCAACTGCTTCATGATTTCGCAAGGAAAATTTTTAGCGTCTCGAGTAATTTGTCGTTGCTTAATGGCTTACTCAAATATGCATCAAAGCCCAGTTCAGTATAGTATTTATCTTCACCCTGAAGGGCAAAAGCTGTTATCGCAATCATCGGAATGCCGTTGCCCTGTTTTCTGATCTTAAGCATGGCTTCGATGCCATCCATTTCAGGCATTTGAATGTCCATCAGGATGAGGTCGGGTTTTGGATCTGATGCAGCCATATCCACAGCGATGAGTCCGTTTGGCGCATGAAGCAGCTTCACTTTGGTACGCCTGAGCATGGTTTTGATCAGGTGAAAGTTAGTATCCACATCTTCCGCAATCAGGATTGTATGATGGCTGAAGTCGGGAATAGCTTCTTTTTTTGAAGGCTGCGACAACACTTCCATTGAAAGCTGTTCTGTATCTTGTTTGTCTTTTGGCAGGGTGAAGTAGAATGCGGTTCCCTTATCGACGATCGAATCAACCCAAATCCGTCCTCCGAGCAATTCGACGAGGTTTTTCACAATGGCAAGGCCAAGTCCGGTTCCACCATAGAGCCGCGTATGTGATTCGTCAGCCTGCCGGAAACGGTCGAAGATGACTTCCAGCTTGGCAAGCGGTATGCCGATACCGGTGTCTTTCACATAAAATTCATAGAAACCTTCAACCGAAAGTACACCCATGATGATCTGTCCTTCGGGGGTGAATTTCATGGCATTGCTCAGGAGGTTTGTCAGGATCTGTTGCAGGCGAAGCTTATCGGTGAACAGGGTATGTTGCTCAAAACCTGCCGGATACTCAAGTACCAGCTTGACATTTTCCTTTCCGAGGTTATCGAGCTGCTGCCTGAAGGTAAGCTGCAATTCGCTCATTAACACCGCCGGTGAGAAACTGATGGGTTGAATCTTGAGCTCACCTGCTTCAATCTTCGAAATATCGATGATGTCGTTGATCAGGTTGAGCAGCAGGCGGCCACTCGATTTTATCATATCGAGGAATTCGATTTTTTCGGTCTGGTCATAGTCGTCTGACGACAGCAGGTCGCTGAATCCGAGAATGGCATTCATCGGGGTTCTGATTTCGTGCGACATATTGGCCAGGAAAGCCGATTTCAGCTTATCTGATTCTTCGGCCTTATTTTTTGCTTTAATCAGCTGTTCTTCAAACAATTTACGCTCGGTGATGTCTTCCATCATGGCCACCATGCCAATAAATTTATGGTCGATCAGCATCGCCGTAGCGCGCAGGTATACCCAGCGCAACTCCTTGTTGTCTTTGCGCACCCTGAATCCGACTTCGAAGCCGTCGAGGCGTTTTTCGTGGGCATTGCGCCACACCGTTTCAACATGATTCCGGTCATCAACGTATATGTGCCTGGGCCATGTTCCCTGAATAAATTCATTGCCGGAAATACCGGTTTTCTGGGTCAGTTTTTGGTTGGTGAACACGCACAGGCCGTTCTGGTCGCTTACCGAAATTCCCATTGGGGAAGCTTCATTGATGGCCCTGAAGCGTTCTTCGCTTTGCATCAAGGAGGCCAGCAGTTTTTCTTTTTGCGAAATTTCATCGCTCAGTTCCTTGGTGCGCAAGGCAACACGGTCTTCGAGTTCGCCGTTGAGTTTGGCAAGCTGAAGGTTTGTTCTTCTGTTTTTGAGGTATCGCCATACAAGGAAAAGGATGATCAGCAGTGAAATAATCCCAATGGTTGAAAGAAAAATATACCGCAGGCGTAAGGCCTGGGCACTCAGTCTCAGCCTCAATATTTCATTTTCCGAATCGATGCGTTTTGTTTCATACTGCACCTTAACCTCGGTCATTTCGCGGGTACGCTGTTCGCTGAACAATGAATCCTTGGCGCTGGTAGCCATGATGGCATAATCATAGGCCTTGTCGAACTGCTTTTTCTGTGCATAGATGGCTCCCTGAAGTTTGTAGTTGTATAACAATACCGCCAGGTTATTGCGTGAGAAGGCAATGGCTTCTGCCTCTTTCAGTACCGACAGGGCCCTGTCTGGCTGATTTTTCTTCAGGTAGAGGTCAGCGATTTCATTCATGATGAGTGAGTGGCCGTATTCTGCTTTTTCGGCGATGTATATTTCACGTGCCAGCTCGAAGTATTTTGTGGCATCATCGAGCCTGTTCAGTTTCACGAACACTTTGCCGATGTTGCCATAAATGTTTGCCAGTTCGAAATTGTCGTTCAGCCGTTTACGAATAGCCATGGCACTGATGTAATAATCAAGTGCACGGGCATAGTCGCCCAGCTCAACCAGCACCATGCCAATGCTGTTTTGCGAATAGGCGATCTGGGCTTCGTCGCCAAGGTATTCTTTTATGAGCAGGGAGCGGTAGTGATAATCGAGTGCATTTTCATAGTCCTTAAAGAAAAGGTACACCATGCCGATATTGGCAAAGGCGTATGAGATTCCCACGCTGTCGTTGGTGAGGTCAAACATGCGCAGCGCTTCGAAGTGCATTTTAAGGGCTTCATCAAAAATGTTCAATTTTCGGAAACACACGCCTTCTTCGTCGATAATGCGCGCTTTGAGTGAGTAATTTTGGAGGCTGTCGGCCAGTTTCACCGCTTCACGCGCGTATTCGATGCCTTTTGAAGGATCAATATTGCGGAGGCTTTTAACTAATTCGTGGTATGTTTCAAGTCGTTCGATTCCCTTGCTGTGTTTGAGCACCTGCTGCAAACTATCAATAGACCGATAGGTCTCGGCCTGAATACGGGAAGGGATAAATAGCCAGATTATCAGCGCAACAGAAATTGTCCGGAGGAAGAAAGGCATAGGATTTTGTATTATGATTCAGCACCTCACGCCTTGCAAAAATACTAAATCATTCAATAGGGAAAAACTCTCTTTTGCAGCTTATTGAATAAACCTGCTAAGTTTTGTAATCAGCTCCTTGCTGTTGATTGGTTTTGCAATGTAATCATCAAAAGGTGCTTCAGCTTTGTTAAAATCTTCCCTGTCGGTAAAGGTGCTTTGTGAGATCACCGGAATTCCGGGTCGGAGCGATTTCAGGCGCAGGGTTGTTTCAAGTCCGTCGATGCCCGGCATATTGTAATCCATCAGCACCACATCGACCCGTTGATTCACCTCCAGGCATTCAATTGCCTGATACCCATTTTCAGCCCATAAGATCTGTGCACCGGTTTTTCCGAGCATCGCTTTGATCAGCAGGTAGTTTACTTTAAGGTCGTCGACCACCATCACCGTTTTTTGCTGCCACCTGGGTGGGTCGGACAGCCTCGGCAACGGAGCCGGATTTGATTTTTTTTGTGTTTCCATGACTTTGAGCTTGTGTGTTTCATGACTGCATGTGCCAAAAACAAGCCAAAGTACTATGGTGTTGAATATCTGTTATTTAAATAAATTGGGTTTTGTTGAAAATTTCCCAATCATGCCAATATTTCCAATATTAGGAATAGTCTGCTTTTTTGGAACGTCTTTTGTCACAGGTTTTCATCGAAGTAACCAACGATTTTTGTGATCAGGTGTGCCCTGTTTCGCCCCCGCACATTGTGTTCGTGTCCGGGATACACAAAATAATCCAGTTGTTTGCCCTCGTCGATGCATTTCCTGAGGAAACTCAGGCTGTTTTGGATCACCACAACCGGATCGTTATATCCGTGTATAATCAGAATTTTTCCCTCTACGGCGCTTGTCTGGTTGAGCAGGCTTGCCTGGGCATAGCCTTCCGGATTTGATTCGGGCGAGTCCATATAGCGCTCGCCGTACATGACTTCGTAGTATTTCCAGTCGATGACCGGCCCCCCGGCAACAGCTACCTTAAACACTTCGGGATGCCTGAGTTTGAGCGAAAGTGACATGAAGCCACCATAGCTCCAGCCATCGACACCAATGCGGTTGGCATCGACAAAAGGCAGCGACTTCAGGTAGGCAATGCCTTGCATCTGGTCGGCTACCTCAGCCTGACCAACTTTCCGGTGAATCACCTGTTCGAAATCGGCACCACGGTGATCAGAACCACGGTTGTCGAGGGTGAAGACCACATAACCTTTCTGCGCAAGGTAATTCAGGTAAAAATTCGCTCCCCCCATCCAGCTTTCAGTCACCAGCTGCGCATGTGGACCGCCATACACATACACGATTACCGGGTACTTCCTGTTGGGGTCAAAATCGATGGGCTTGATCAGCCGGCAATACAGTGGAGTTCCATCTTCAGCCTTCAGTGTGAGCAGGCTGGTTTCGCCAAGCTTGTAGTCTTTCAAGGGATTAGTGTCGGCAAGCAACACCTCATCCACCTTGCCCGATGTGTTCATCAGCTGAATGATTTTCGTGACATTGCTGTTGCTGTAACTATCAATAAAGTGTTTGCCATCGGCACTGAGCAGGGTGCGGTGTGTTCCCTTTTCGGTGGTTAGCCGTTTCAGTTTAGCGGTCTTGAGTTCCACCCTGTACAATTGCTGTTCCAGCGGACTCTCTTTCGTTCCCATGAAAAAGGCATATTTTCCGTCCAGATCGAATCCGACAAAGTCAGTGACCACCCATGGACCTGAGGTGAGCTGACGGATAAGCCTGCCATCGCTGCCATACAGGTACAAATGATTAAAGCCATCGCGCTGGCTGTTCCATATGAACTGATCATTTTTCCCGGGCACGAACATCATCGGATGCACCGGTTCGACATACTCTTTATCTTCCTCTTCGAGCAGTGTGCTGACAGGATTTCCGCTGACAGCGTCATAACCCATGAGTTTCAAATGGTCCTGTTCGCGGTTGAGCAAAGCAATATACACCATGTTTCCGGCCGGATTCCAGCTCACATTGGTGAGGTATTGGTCGAGGGGTTCGCCGGTTTGCATGAAGGAGGTTTTGGCCGATTGCAGCTCATGCACTCCCAGGCTAACCTGGTGACTTGTCATGCCCGCCATCGGATACCGGGTGTTATCGAGCGCAGCCACCCTTTCGCTGATATCAACAAGCGGATAATTGGTCACCATGCGCTCATCCATGCGGTAATAAGCCAGTCGTTGGCCGTCGGGCGACCAAAAGGTTCCCTTGTCGATGCCAAACTCATTGCGATGCACGGTCTGTCCGTTCACCACACCCGCCGAATCGAAGGTGATTTGTTGATGCTTACCCGCTTTGGTTACTACAAACAGGTTGTTTTCGATGGTATAGGCCATCGACAATGTGTTCAGGTGCAGGTCGGTATTTTGGGCTTTTTCAGGCAGCACATACCATTGTTTGACACTGGACTGCACAGCATTGTAGGCATAGAATGCCTGTTTGAAGATGAAATACCAATTATCCTGATCGTTCCAGCCAAACTGTGGCAATCGTTTCAGGCTATCATAACCATTGAGCCGCATGGCGGCATTCAGCTGGTTGATTGTGAACAGGGTGTCGCGTTCCACTTTCCCTGGCTTGCCCGCCACAATGGCGTTTGCGCCTTCATACACAAAGGTGTTTGTTCCGTTCATCCACTGAAGTTGTGATATGCTGGCCGGGTACAACGCCCTGTTAACGCCTGCAGCATCCTCCGGGCTGAACAGTTTTTCCTGCGACAAGGCAGTGAGCGAAATAAGCAGGCCGAAAAGCGAGAGCAAGTTGATTTTCATGTTTCTGATTTTACATTCTTATTGGGTGCAAAATAAAGAAAATCCCGCTAACGGATTCGCTGAAAATTTGGAATGGATGGATATCAGAAACCGGCAAATGGGATGCAGCACCGATCAAACAGCCTCATGCACAGCAAGAGCGAAGTCGGACAACAGGGCTGGATTTTTCTCGAGTACATTTCCCACCACAATGACACTGGCCCCTGCTTTTGCACTTTCGGCAGCCCTTTCAGGTGTGCGCAGTCCGCCACCCACAATCAGTGGCACTTCGATGCTGCCGCTCACTGTCGCGATCATTTCCAGTGGTACCGGACGTTCGGCACCTGAGCCGGCATCCATGAAGATGAGCTTCATGCCGAGCATTTCTCCTGCCATGGCAGTGCACATGGCGATGTCGTTCTTGTCGGAAGGAATGGGAATGGTGTTGCTCATGTATGAAACCGTCGTTGGCCGGCCGCTGTCGATAAGCATATAGCCTGTCGAAAGCACCTCGAGGCCGCTGAGCTTGAGGTAAGGAGCCGCAATGACATGAATCCCGATGAGGGTTTCGGGGTTACGTCCCGAAATGAGCGACAGGAACAAAAAGCCATCGGCCCTGTTGCTCAGCTGATGCGAATTGCCCGGAAAAAGAATCACCGGAATATTGGATGATGCCTTCATGAGCTTGATGCAGCTGGTGAGGTTATCGTTGGTAAGCAAGCTGCCTCCCACAAAAAAGAAATCGACACCTGCTTTTTCCGAAGCCTCCGCCAGGTTGATGATTTCCTTGTCGGTAGGTTTGTCGGGATCAACCAGTACAGCGATTTTTTTACCGCCTTCGTTGAAGCGTTGTAACAGGCTCATGTCATTTGCGATTAATACTCCAAAAATAGCCAATTATCGGCTAAAAAACGGCTTCGGCGATTTTTTTAACATTATCGGACCGGCCCATGGTGTAAAAATGAAGCACCGGTGCATGGTTAGCCATCAATTCTTTCGACTGTGCAATGGCCCACTCAACACCCACCTGCCGAACCTGTTTGTTGTCGGAGCAGGCTTGTACAGCTTTGACCAGCTCATCCGGAAGGTCAATATTAAAGGTCTGGGGCAATGTCGACAGCTGCCCGATGGAAGATATCGGCTTCAGGCCAGGGATGATGGGCACATCGATGCCAAAGGCGCGGCAGCGTTTTACAAAATCGAAGTATTTGCGGTTGTCGAAAAACATCTGGGTGACAATGAAGCTGGCGCCGGCATCAATTTTCATTTTCAGGTATTTCAGGTCACTTTCGAGGTTCGGCGCCTCAATGTGTTTTTCGGGATAGCCCGCCACACCGATGCAAAAATCGGTGGCCGTAACATTGAGCAGTTCTTCTTCGAGGTAAATCCGGTTGTTGAGGTCATTGATCTGCTTCACCAGGTCGATGGCATGTGCATGACCGCCGGGCTCGGGCTGAAACTGTTTCATCGATGCCTGTGGGTCGCCGCGCACAACAAGCAGGTTTTTGACGCCAAGAAAATGCAGGTCGATGAGGGCGTTTTCGGTCTCCTCACGTGTAAACCCACCGCAGATGATATGGGGCACCACATTCACCTGATACCTGTACATTAGGGCTGCAGCAATTCCAACAGTGCCGGGTCGTTTACGCACGGTTTTACGTTCAATCAATCCGTTTGCGAGGGTTTTGTATACGAACTCCTCCTGGTGATAGGTCACATTGACAAAGGCAGGATTAAATTCCATCAGCGGATCAACAGCCTGTTGGATGTGTTCGAAATTCTGGCCTTTGAGCGGAGGCAGTAACTCAAACGAGAACAAGGTCTTGTCTGCCTTATGAATATGTTCGTTGACTTGAAGAAAATTATCCATATATTTGTTTACACTACTTTCATTTGTTATTTGTAATTCAGGTTTGCGTTGAGCAGCCTTTCCATTTCGCCCGGCTCAACGCCTTTTCGCGTGGCATAATCCAGCAACTGGTCTTTTCCGATTTTTCCAACATTAAAATACTGGGCATCAGGATGTGCAAAATAGAAGCCACTGACAGAAGCAGGCGGATACATGGCATAATTCTCGGTGAGTTTCACACCAGTGTGCTTTTCGGCCTGCAGCAAGTCGAACAAAACCGATTTTTCCGAATGCTCCGGACAGGCAGGGTATCCCGGTGCCGGCCTGATGCCCTGATACGATTCGTCCAGCATATCCTCAGGCCGCAGGTCTTCATTGGCAGCATAAGCCCAAATGCTGGTCCGCACCTGGTGGTGAAGGTATTCGGCAAAGGCTTCTGCCAGCCGGTCGGACAGCACCTTAACCATGATGGCGTTGTAATCGTCATTGTCTTTTTCGAAGGCTTCGACAAGAGATTCTGTCCCATGGCCGGCGGTTACCACAAACCCACCAAGGTAATCCGCGACACCCGATGCTGCCGGAGCAATAAAATCGGCCAGGCACAGGTTGGGCAGTCCCGACAGCTTCTGTTGCTGGTTGCGCAGAAATTCAAAGCGTGCCAGTTGCTTTGCTGGATTAGCCGGATCAAAGACATGTACTGTGTCGCCCTCACCCTCAGCCCTGAAGATTCCGGCAACGCCCCTGGCGGTGACCAGTTTTTCGTTTACTATCTTATCCAATAAGCGCCTGGCGTCGGTATAGAGTTTCTTTGCTTCTTCACCTTTCAGCGGATCATCGAAAATCTGCGGATACTTGCCACTGATGCGCCATGAATGGAAGAAAAAAGTCCAGTCGATATAGGGAACCAGCGCAGCCAGTTCCTGGTGATCAATCACCGTAAGACCGGGTTTCAGCGGGGCAAAAACAGAAGCAGCGTTGAAACTGCCGGCAAACTTATTCTGCCTGGCTTTGTCGAGGCTCACATATCGGTCCTCCTCCTTGCTGTTCTGGTACTTTTGTCTGAGACCGGCATAGCGCTCACTGACCTGACTGACATAGGCGTCAGCCTTTTCCTTGTCGGCCAGCAATGCCGAAAGCACCTGGGTCACCTTTGAAGCATCGCGCACATGCACGACGGGGTGTTTTCTGGCCGGGGCAATTTTAACTGCTGTGTGAATTTCGCTTGTTGTTGCTCCACCGATTAATAAGGGCCAGTGCAAATTCAGCCTGTCCATTTCGTTGGCCACATGCACCATTTCTTCAAGCGAAGGCGTGATCAGTCCGCTAAGGCCAATGGCGTCGACTTGTTTTTCTTTGGCGGTTTGCAGGATTTTGTCAGCAGGAACCATCACCCCGAGGTCAATCACTTCGAAGTTGTTGCATGCCAACACAACGCCTACAATGTTTTTCCCGATGTCGTGCACATCGCCTTTTACCGTGGCCAGCAATATCCTGCCCGATGAACTTGAAACGGAGGTTTTCTCGGCCTCAATGAATGGCAGAAGCACGGCAACTGCCTTTTTCATTACGCGGGCGCTTTTCACCACCTGTGGCAGGAACATCTTGCCAGCGCCAAACAAGTCGCCTACCACACCCATGCCGTCCATCAAAGGACCTTCAATCACGTCAAGTGCCCTGTCGTAAAGCAACCTGGCTTCGAGCACATCGGTTTCAACAAAGTCGGTGATGCCTTTGATCAGCGCATGTTTGAGCCTTTCTTTCACGGGGCTTTCGCGCCAGGCTTCGGTCTGTTCTTCTTTTTGCTTTCCGCCGGCATGGCTGTCGGCGTAGTGCAGCAGGCGTTCGGTGGCATCCCTGCGCCTGTTGAGCACAAGGTCTTCGGCCATTCCAAGGAGTTCGGCCGGAATTTCATCATAAATCTGCAACATGCCCGGGTTCACGATGCCCATGTCCATTCCGGCCGCGATGGCATGATACAGAAATACGGAATTGATGGCTTCGCGCACGGTGTTGTTTCCCCTGAAGGCGAACGAAAGGTTGCTGACACCGCCGCTCACGCGCGCATGGGGCAGGTTTTCCTTGATCCATCTTGTGGCTTCAATATAATCGACTGCATAATTGTTGTGCTCCTCCATGCCCGTCCCGATGGCCAGGATGTTCGGATCGAAAATGATGTCTTCGGCCGGAAATGCAAGCTCGTTGACAAGGATGTGATAAGCACGCTGACAAATTTCGATTTTGCGCCTGAAACCTGCTGCCTGCCCCTGTTCGTCGAAAGCCATCACCACCACTGCAGCGCCGTACCTGCGTATTGCGCGGGCCTGTTTTCTGAAGGCATCTTCACCTTCCTTCAGGCTGATGGAGTTCACAATGCCTTTTCCCTGCAGGCATTTCAGGCCGGCTTCGATGACCTCCCATTTCGATGAATCGATCATCACGGGGAGTTTTGCAATGTCGGGATCCGACATCATCATATGGAGGAAAGTGACCATTTCGTGTTTGGCATCGAGCATGCCATCATCGAGGTTCACGTCGATCACCTGTGCCCCGCCTTCGACCTGATGACGTGCAATGCTGAGCGCTTCTTCATATTTCTTCTCACGGATAAGGCGTGCAAATTTGATTGATCCGCTCACATTGGTGCGTTCGCCGATATTGATGAAGTTATTCTGCCGGCTAACCTTCACCGGTTCAAGTCCGGTAAACACGGTTTCTTTTTTTGGCAGAGGCAGGCTTCGCCGTGAGGCATGATCTGCCAGGCGGGCAAATTCCCTGATGTGATCGGGGGTGGTGCCACAGCAACCGCCCACAATATTCAGGTACTGATGGTCAAGAAAGTCGTGGATGTGTTCGCCCATTTCTTTTGGCCCCTCGTCGTATTCGCCAAACTGATTCGGCAAACCGGCATTGGGGTAAGCGCTTACGGCAAAGGGAGCATTGAGGGCGAGTTCTTCGATATAGGGCCTCATTTCTTTGGCGCCCAGTGCGCAGTTGAGACCGATGCTGAGCAACTCGAGGTGTGCTACCGAGTGCAGGAAAGCTTCAACGGTCTGGCCCGAGAGGGTACGCCCGCTGGCATCGGTGATTGTTCCTGAAACCATCACCGGGATTTTATAGCCGATTTCGTCCTGAACAAGGGCAATGGCAAACAAGGCAGCCTTGGCGTTGAGGGTATCAAAAATGGTTTCGACAAGCAGCACGTCGGCCCCGCCTTTTACAAGGGCAAGTGCCTGTTCATGGTAGTTATCGACAAGCTGGTCGTAGGTCACCGCACGAAACCCGGGGTTGTTCACATCGGGCGACATGCTGGCTGTTTTGCTTGTGGGTCCCATAGCTCCTGCCACATAGCGAGGTTTCAGGGGGTTGCGCGCCGTAAACTCATCGGCTGCCTGGCGGGCGATGCGGGCTGCCGCAAGGTTCATTTCGCCTACATAATCTTCGAGGCCATAATCGGCCTGCGAAATGCGTGTTCCGTTGAAGGTGTTTGTTTCGATGATGTCGGCTCCGGCTTCAAGGTATTGGCGGTGAATGTCCAGTATCACATCAGGCCGGGTGAGGCAGAGCAAATCGTTGTTTCCCTTCAACTCAGCCGGGTGTGCAGCGAACCGGCTGCCGCGGTAATCCGCATCGGATAACTTAAACCGCTGGATCATGGTTCCCATGGCGCCATCGAGCACGAGCACCCGTGTTTGTAATAATTCCTTTATCGCAGGTTTTTGTTTAATCATTGTTTATTCAATAAGCTGGCAAAAAAATCAATGCACAAAACCACCATCCATCAACAAATGATGCATGTTTTTGGTTTTCGCGACACCGACATTTTACACATGATGAATACCCGTTTAATTTATAATCTCCCTCGGCACTCGCGTGTTTCGGGATTAGGTTTTAGCACCACTCCCTGCGGGGAAGGTTGCTAGGGTTTCGCAGAGCCTAATCTCTCCACCCTTCTTTATAAATCAAAAAGACCTTTTTGCTGGAAGGACATTTTGAAATACGCGCTGCAAAGATAAAGCAATTCTTTCATCTTATTCCAAATTATTTGGAATCGATCTTGATAATTATCGTAAATAACCCAAATCACCAATAGGAAATGCGTAATCGACGAAGCGTTTTTTTGAAAATGGAAGTCAATGTCAAATAATCAGTTCAAGTTCTTGATAATTTCATTAAAAGATTTGTTTTTTAAGCCAACCACACCTTACCTTTGGTGTTCCGCTATTTATTCAAAACAAGTTCTAAATTAATCACAAACAAACCCATGAAAACAAAACCTGTGTTCGATTTTCCTATACCATTGATAATCAATGGGGGGGGGGATTTTAAAAAAATTGTTTACTGCAATCCTCTTTGTGGTAGGAGTTAGTCAGTTGCCTGCACAAAGTGTTATTGAGGGACAGCTCATGTTTTTAACATTATCAGATGAGGCCCGGCCTTGCCAGGGTCGCCTGGCAAAAAACCAGCAATTGAATGATCTGTTTTTTGAATTTGGTGTATCGGAGTATACTCAGGCTATGCCTTTTGCACGATCTCCCTTGTTAAGGAAAGTCTATCAGATATCTTTTACTGGCAATCATGAGGAGTTCTTAGCAAAACTTGAAACCGAATACACAGCGTACATTACAGATATTTTAGAATTTTACGAACCAACCTATAATTTTGAGCCGGAAGATGGATTGTGGAAAAGCAATGATCTATGGCATCTCAATAAAATTCAGGCTGATAGTGCATGGGAAATAACAAAAGGCGATTCAACAGTGTATATTGCTATTTTAGACGCACCAGCCGATGGGTATCATCCTGATCTGATCACTGAATTAGCATTCCCTTACGATCCTTATACAGGACTAAACCTGGATAGAATACCTAAAGGAACATTTTTGGAACATGGAACTGTAGTCGCAAGCTTTGCATCAGCACAAACCTCTGTAACTGCGGGTGAGGCACAAGGCAGACCTTTAGCCTCAATCGGATTCAATACCAAATTGATATCATATGCGGGCCGGGCACAGTTAACAACTGGATTGCATGCCTCAACCGTTATGGGTGCACAGGTTATCAATGCATCCTCCTTTATAGGTGCGGAGATGGATCCTGATGTTACTGAAGAAGATTTATATGAATGGATAAAGGAGGATTTTAGGGAAATATTTAGCAATGGAACGGTAATCGTGGTTTCTGCGGGAAATAGCGCCATGGGTGGGCCGATTTCGGGTGGCTGGAACGGGCTGACATTCGATGAAATCATTGTTGTTAGTGGAACAGATTCAACAGACCATTTCAGGATATATAACAGCCTCGGGCAACCTGAAAATTTTGCAAATTATTTGAGCGTTGATTTATGTGCACCGGCAAGAAATATGTTTGGGGCGACAGGCACATTGTTTTATGACTCTATTAATAATACTGACTCAATCGATATTTGGCCATACTATCATAACCATTCCGGCACCTCGTTCGCAGCACCAATCGTTGCAGGCACTGCCGCATTGATTAAATCAATCAACCCTTGCCTTACCCCCGCCACTGTACAACATATCCTGAAATCAACAACCGACCCGATTGCAGATGCAGACTTATTCCCTTACAGGATCGGAACCGGAAGGTTAAATGCCTATAAAGCAGTAAAACTGGCACACGACAGTTACAGGGCAATAAATTATACCATTAACTCCGGACAAAGCATAATCTGGAACGAGGTAAAATTCATTGACACCCTTTGGGTTAAACCGGGTGCAACTTTAACGATTAATGAGGATTGTTTCTTTAACGAAAATGGAGTCGTTATTGTTGATACTGCAGCAAAGCTTATTGTGAACAATGCAACACTGACAACATCCTGCCGTAATATGTGGAATGGTATACAGGTCTGGGGTAACAAAACACGTAGCCAGTTCCCCTATAACAACCAATATGCACAGGGCCGGGTTTATTTATATGATGCTGTTATTAAGAACGCCAAAGAAGCAGTCAGGCTGTGGAGACCAGATGATTACAGCAGCACGGGAGGAATTCTGGTTGCAAGAAACACTACTTTCCGCAATAACCGCAGGGCAGTAGAGTTCATCAGCTATAAAAATTTTCATCCATATAGTTTTGAACCTGAGCCAAACCTGAGCAGGTTTATCAATTGCAAATTCGATATCGACGATAATTATATAGGCTTTAGCGGTGGTTACATTCCCTTTCATGGTTTTGTTAGCATGTATGATGTTGACGGGATTCGATTTGAAGGCTGCGATTTTGCCAACAACAAAACCTCATTGTACCAGGATAGCGGTGAGTTGATTGATAGTGAATTATGTGGGTTCGGTATTAAGGCAATTGATGCAGGATTCAGTGTAAGGCCATATACCGCGAACCAAATCGTGGATTCATGCCATTTTGCGAGGCTTAAATACGGGATAAAAGCCTCCTCAGCATTACTAAAAAACACATTTGAAGTGTGGCAATCCTCGTTCATAGACAATGTAACAGGCATTTATGCCAGTAATGTGCGATTTCCTGCCATGGTTCAGAATAATTTTTTCATCAATGCCGGAATGATGGACCAAAACACTGATTCAGTATTGTTTGCCGGGGTTTATCTGGATAACTGGTCGAATGGCTTCATTGTTGAAGAAAACAACTTCTTCAGCACAAATGGTATTACTATAGTTGGAGGTGAAGGGACCAGAAGTATAGGAATATGCATTAATAATTCTGGGTCAGACAACAATGAAATATACAACAACTTTTTTGAAGACCTGTATATTGGGGTCCTTGCACAAAACCAAAACCGTGACAGGACTGGTGATTACGGCCTTGAAATCAAATGCAACCGGTTTTATAACATCAAGTACGATATTGCTGTAACCGCCGAGACATACATCTTAAGTAATGGAATAAAACTGAACCAGGGATCCAGCGAAAACGATGTAACCGCTCCGGCAGGCAACCAGTTTGCCATGCTGGCAGGCCCCCCCTTGGATGCCTGGGATATTTATTGTAGTAGCCAGGTGAACCAGGTGCATTACTGGTACCATGATCATGATAGTACTATTTTCCAATTGAAACCGGATTCCATTACAAATTTCTATGTTTATACTTTTAAGAGTACTGCCGTCTATGACGAAGCTTTATCTTGCCCATCACACTTTCCAGGAGGAGAAGGCAATGAATTGAGGAGCCTGATTGTATCTCAATTAAACAGCCTGAATGATTCTATAGAATCAACAACTTCGTTACTTGGTTTACTCGTTGACGGTGGCAACACTGAAACCACAAAAGACATGGTGGAAAATGCCTGGCCTGACGAAACAATGCAGGTGCGTGATGATTTATTAGCAAAGTCGCCCTACCTGAGCGATGAGGTGTTGATCAGTGCGGTAAAACAAGAGGAAGCCTTACCGGCTGTGGTTGTTACCGAAGTGCTGGTGGCCAACCCGCAATCGGCCAGATCCGACACTTTACTCAACGAGTTTTATGCCCGCGTAGATGTAACAAACAGCCAGCTTGATGAAGTAGAAGCCAACAGGCTGCTTAACGGCGCAAAGGAAAGCCTCGAAAGCAGGTTGACCGGCTACAGGGGAAAGCGAGATTATTCACTATCGCAACTCATCCATAGCTACTATGCTGATACACTTGTAATAAACCCTGCCGACAGCATTATTACACTGCTTCAGTCGTTTGAAGCCCCCTCAGCACGTTACAAGCTGGCTGAAGCATTCTTCCATAAAAAGGATTTTGAACAGGCCATTACAGTACTAGATGAGCTTGGAGAAGCAGAAATATTGAGTGATATTGAGCTGGATCAACACAACCAGCTCAGGTCAACCTATGCCTGGTGGCAATCGGTGCACAATACAGGCAAAAACCTGTTCAGCCTGGCCGAAAGCGATGTGTCTTCCCTCCAGGGGATCTATGCCCAGTCGACGGGTAAAGCACGGGCAATCACACAAAATATGATGGTTGCGTTGGGTTTGATTGAATATCAGGAGCCTTATATCCTGCCCGAACCAGGATTGAAGCAAAACAAAATCAATCCAAGGAAAGCAGAAAGCAGCACCGGACTTCCGGCATTGATGGTATTTCCTAACCCTGCCAAGGAATACATGATCATCGAATGTGTAACTGAGTCTATACCAGTCTCGAAAATGCTACAGTTATTCGACATTAACGGTAAATTGGTGCTGGAACAGGGCCTTGACCTGAAATCTTGTTATAGTGTAATTGACTTACGAAAACTGCCAGCAGGAGTTTATACGGGCAATGTAGTTGTGAATGGTAAGCTGAATGGTACTTTCAAGGTCGTTTTAAACAGATAAGACATCTTTATCAATGACAGGTGTTCCATCGTTACACCTGTCATTGATATTTAAGATCTATCTTCTTATTTTATTTATTAAATTCTAAATTTATGGATAAGTTGAAAAAAATATATATATTTCTTTTGATCTTTTATTTAAGCATTGGGGTTCTAAATTCACAAGAATATTTTAATGTACGAATAGATGTAAACGAAAATGGCTCTTATGATGAGTGTAAAGATATACTAACACTAAGTGATGGTTACCTATTATCTACAAATTATGTAGCTTTAATTAATGATAATACCTGGTCAAATTGCTATTTAAAACTTAATCTGAACGGCAATATTGTAAATAGCAAATATTACGATAATAATGTCAATAGTAAAGTTTTAAGCTATTTCTCTGGAAGTTTGCGTAAAAGCAATTATCAAGAAAGGTACTATAATGTTGGATATAGTAGATATTATATAAATAGTAATAATGTATATACTGGCTTAATTTATAAAATTAATGATGATTTTGATACACTTTGGACAAGAACTTATACTGATTTTCAAATGCCAAATGACAGTAATTTTGTTTTTAACAATTTGAGTTTATTGGCGAATGATGAAATGATCATTGCCGGTGATTCGCGCATTAGCTCTTCATATTACAAGGCTTTACTTATGTTGGTAGACAGCGGAGGAAATGAGCAATGGCGGCAGTATTACGAAAGCGGGCCGCTCAACAAAGGCATCAATGTGATACCCACGCCCGACGGAGGCTTTGCCCTATCGTGCTTCAAATGGGTGCCACAGGAAAACACCTCGCACAACTACCTGATCAAGACCGACAGCCTGGGCAATGAGCAATGGCGCCGCTACATCGGGGGGCTTTATGCCGATGGGCCGCTCTACCTGGCCAACTCCCCCGACAGCACCATCGTTGGGGCTTATGCCTATTCTGACAGCCTGGCACTTCCTTCATCAGACAGTTACAACAGAATCGCACTTGTGAAATATAACTTACAGGGGGACAAATTGTTTGAAAAGATATATTGTGAAAGCGTCTTGAATCGAAAGGTATCATCAATAACACCTGATAGCATAGGGAATTTTGTGATAGCCGGATCAAATAAATTCTATCCTCCTGATGCGAATTACATTTATCAGGGTTCATTGCTTAAGGTGGACAACAATGGCGACTCGGTCTGGTACAGGCAATATCGGCATCCAACCACAACAGTTTCCTTTAATCATTTGTATGGTGTAACGGCTGCCCAGGATGGAGGTTTTGCTGCCGTAGGAGGGATATACGGATTCTACCCCGATCCGTTAGGCCAGGA
>JAHIUX010000002.1 GCA_018816765.1 Bacteroidota bacterium | reverse complement strand
TCTTTTAATCGAACCAATCTGGAATTGAAACTTTCAAGTCCTGCATAAAACAGATCAAAAGTTTCATCTTTTAATCGAACCAATCTGGAATTGAAACTAGTAACAACAATAAAGCGATCTTCAGGGTTAAGGCTTTTAATCGAACCAATCTGGAATTGAAACGGTTATTGTCCAAATGTATTTGTAATGCTGATTCCCCTTTTAATCGAACCAATCTGGAATTGAAACGATGCACAAAAAGCGCTTGCGAAAAGGATAAAACCGGCTTTTAATCGAACCAATCTGGAATTGAAACGGTCGATGTTCTTCAGGCCAGTTGTAAGTCCGTACACTTTTAATCGAACCAATCTGGAATTGAAACGATGGATCCGCTGTACTGACCAGCCACGTTTTTCAACTTTTAATCGAACCAATCTGGAATTGAAACACACTCCGGACGTGGGGTTGGGTACTGTTGTCGCATCCTTTTAATCGAACCAATCTGGAATTGAAACGGCCTTACAAACTTTTGATTTCGGGTGTGGGTTACTTTTAATCGAACCAATCTGGAATTGAAACAAAGATGGTAACTTATGAGCAATACGGAACTCATGGCTTTTAATCGAACCAATCTGGAATTGAAACTAAAAAGGGTGATTTTGATGACAATTCATATTGTAACTTTTAATCGAACCAATCTGGAATTGAAACTTGATAAGCCAGTAGCCTTCGATTATGAACATGACTCTTTTAATCGAACCAATCTGGAATTGAAACATCCCGGCCGACAGCTCCACGCTGATCGCCTTGTTTCTTTTAATCGAACCAATCTGGAATTGATCCCTAATTGGGCTTTTATGCACCTAAGGTAAAATTCGCCCAATCTCCGCGCATTCCCCACCTAAACATCTTGTTTTTCAATGAGAAAAAATCACATCAGCAGCCATGTTTACCGATGGTCCTTTTTTTTACTTATTGTTCAATAATGCAAACCAAAAAACCAATGCGAAAACACTATTCCTTACTCCTGCTGCTTGCTTTCGTCGCACTCAGCCTGCAACTTACCGCGCAAACCGAATCTGTGCGTAGTGCCAACGAACTGAACAACAGTGGCCTCATGACGTTTACGGTGAGAACAGTTTCTGCCGGGGGCAATTATGCACCCAAACATGTGCTTGCCATCTGGATCGAAGATGCCAACGGCTTTGTTAAAACCAGGCTTGCACGGGCCAACGCACGCAAACAATACCTGGTCAAATGGCGCGCAGCTTCAAACTACAACACCGTTGATGCCACCACCGGTGCCACCCTGCCATCGCATCAGACACATACCGTTTCATGGAACTGTTCCGACCTTCAGGGAAACGAACTGCCCGATGGCAACTACAACGTTTATGTTGAATTCACCGACAAAAACGGCGCAGGACCATTCAAAATGCTCACCTTCACCAAAGGACCCGATCCCCAGCACCTCACCCCTGCTGATGAAACCTTTTTCAAGGACTTGGACCTCGAATGGTTTCCCGATGGCGTGGGCATTGACCAACAGGCTTCGCTGCACGAAACAGTGATTTATCCCAGTCCCAACAATGGCATTTTCCAGGTGAAAACAAGCCGGCAGAACAGCATAATCACCGTGTATAATGCAGCCGGACAGGCCGTTTTCACCACAAAGCACCATGATCAGGCAGGAGAGGACAACATCGATATCAGCAAGCAACCGGCTGGCGTTTATTTCGTTGAGGTTGCTGATGAGCTTACGCGTTATGTGCAAAATATATTGAAACAGTAGGCTTACCTGCTGTGTATGGTTTCAGCCGGCATCCAGGCAATGCGGCAGTTTGTGATGAAGATTGGCCACCAAAAGTGATGGCGGCGCATCGGGCAAACGGCCTAAGCTGATGTAAATAATTCAGGCTGAAAAAGGGTTCTGGGGTTAAAATTTGTTTTTCAATGAATAATCACCTATTTTCGTGATTAATTTACGCAAGATATTCCCATTCCAACAACACTTCCAACGACTATGAAAGCCAAAACGATTCTGGTCAGGAATATTATCAACCTCGAAAATCAGCTTGACGCCATCACGGGCCCTGATTTCATACCGTGCCTCGCCATTGCATTTGCCTCTGTAAGTTTGCCCCTCGAAGCATTTGCGGCTGTGTTTGCCAAACACCACATCACCCTTATTGGTTCGAGCAGTTGCGGAGAGATCTGGGCCGACGGAAACAACACGAATACTACCGAGCGCTCAGCCGCAGTAATGTTGCTTGAACTGGATCAGCAGGCATATACCACTGACTTCACCATTGATCAATGGAGCGATTCCTATCAGCTGGGGCGCGAAGGCGCATTAAAGCTGCAAGGTAAGTTTGCGCACCAGGCCTATATCATCATGGCCAGTGGGCTTCACACCAACGGGCAGGCACTCATCGAAGGCTTTGTTTCCATTGCCGGTGATGATGCCATTATTTTTGGTGGCCTGGCTGGTGACGATGCCCTGTTTAAAGAGACCTGGGTGTTTTCGGACCAGCAGTTTTCGAACAAGGGGCTCGTGGTTTTATGCCTCGATGCCGATCGCATTGCCGTTAGTGGCCTGGCCACCTCCGGATGGATTGGCCTGGGCGCAGTGCTGAAAGTCACCAGTGCAAAAGGAAACATCGTTTATGCCATCGACGGGCTTCCGGCACTCGATGTGTATATGAAATACCTCAGCGTGAACGAGGATGACCTGCCCTCGATCGGGGTTGAATACCCGCTTATGCTCAAGCGCAGCAACGGAACCAATGCCCAGCGGGCAGTGATGGGTGTCGACAAGCAGGCACGATCGCTGTTGTTTGCCGGAACAGTGCCAGAAGGAAGTCTGGTGAATTTTTCCAGCTCTCCCGGATTCGAAATCATCGAGGTCACCCGGCGCCACCTTGATAGCTTTGCTGCAAATACGGCACCTCCCGACTGTTGTTTGTTGTTTAGCTGCATGGCACGTCACCTCGCCCTTGGTCCGCTCATCGCTGAAGAGGTGAAGATCGCAGTAAGCAAATGGGCCGTTCCCCTGGCCGGTTTTTTCACCTATGGTGAGATAGGAACCAATGCCAACCAGCACTGCGACTTCTTCAATCAGACCTTTACCATTGTGCTGCTCAACGAAAAGAAAGAATAGGAGTTGCAGGGCTATGCAGGATATTTTTGACGAGTTGTACAACAAAATAAACGAAGCTGTAAACAGCCAGGACTTTGAAGCGTCAAAGGATTCTATTCTGGCTGATATTCATTTATTAAAGCAGCAAAACGAGGTTATTCAGTTCAAATTCAATAGGCTCATTAAGGATAAAAACGTGCTGCATTCGCTGCTGGCGCGCACTTCCGATGACCTGAAACTGGCCCTGAACGAGCTGAGCCGCAGGGCCGAAGAGCTCAATACCCTGCTGTTTGCCATCCCGGCGCTGGTTTACTTCAAAGATGTCAAGCTGAATTATGTCATCGTGAACAAAGCTTTCGAAGAATTTTGCGGGCTCAAAACAGAAGAAATTATCGGACGTTCAGCAAGTCAGGTCTTTGCCGAATACAAATCCATCGGTTACGACCATGTTGAGCGTCAGGTGGTCGAAAGCGGCATCCCTGTTTACCATATTGAGGAAAAAATTACCGACAAAGGCCGGAACTTTATCCTGTCGACGAACCTTGCCCCCGTTAAAAACAGCCTTGGCGAGAACATCGGGCTTGTGGGCGTTTCATGGGATGTGACTAAACAGTACGAGTTTCAGGCAGCCCTGCTCAAAGCCAAAGAAGCTGCCGAAGCCGGCACTAAGGCCAAATCGGAATTCCTTGCCAATATGAGCCACGAAATCCGCACCCCCCTCAACGGCATCATCGGCATGTCGCAGATTTTGGGAAAAAGCATCAAGGATCCCAAAAACCACGAGCACCTCGATATCATTATTGCATCAGGTCAGAGCCTGCTTGCTTTGGTCAACGACATCCTCGATTTTTCGAAAATTGAAGCCGGCTTGCTTGGCTTCGAAGAGAGCGACTTCAACTTCAGGGAAATCATCAGGGAGGCCGAACAGGTGTTGCGCGTGAAAGCCCAGGAAAAGGCCCTCAGCTTTGTGGTTAATGTAAACCCCGGAATTCCTGAATACCTCAAAGGTGATGCCTACCGCCTGAAACAGGTATGGCTTAACCTGGCCAACAACGCCATCAAGTTCACCGAAAAAGGCAGTGTCACCATCGACTCTTATATCCTTGAAGACCGTGGCGATGAACTGCTCATCATGACACGGGTTAAGGACAGTGGCATTGGCATCAGCAACGATCAGGTTTCGCGCCTGTTTAAGAGCTTTGAACAACTCGACGCCTCCCATACCCGCAAATATGGCGGAACGGGCCTCGGACTTGCCATTTCGAAAAAACTCGTTTCGATGATGCAGGGTCAAATCGGCGTTGAAAGCGAGCCCGGCGTCGGTTCAACCTTTTGGTTTACTGCCAGACTGAAAAAAACGATCCATGTTCACAAGCCCATTAACAACGTAAAAACAATTGATAAAGAGACACTTGGACACAAATTAAACGTATTACTTGCCGAAGACAACCTGATCAATCAGAAGGTTGCTTCCTTTAGCCTCGAACAAATGGGCTTTTTGGTGACAGTGGCAGGCAACGGGCGACAAGCCATTGAAAAATTCCGGTCAGGTCATTACGACCTCATCCTGATGGATGTGCAGATGCCTGAGATGAATGGATTTGAGGCCACACGCGAAATCCGGTCTATCGAAAACACCAACGGAACCAACAAGCGTATTCCCATCATCGCGCTCACGGCCAATGCCATGAAGGGAGATATGGAAAAGTGCATTGCCTCCGGCATGGATGCATACCTGAGCAAACCATTTCAGCAAAAAGACCTGCATGAGCTGATCACCCATTATTTTACAGAATAAATCCGCGGGCAGGCAACTGAACAAACAAATGCTAACTTTGCAGCTTTACTGAGTTAATCCGCCTTATGAACTGGCTCGAAATTACTGCCCTGATCGTTTCCGGAGTTTTCGTTGGCTTTATCAATACCCTCGCTGGTGGGGGCACCATCATCTCCCTCTCTGTTTTCCTCATTATGGGCCTGCCCATCGACATCGCCAATGGCACCAACAGGGTAGCGGTAATTTTACAAAACATCACTTCGGTGCAGTCCTTTCACAAAAAGAAAGTGCTCGACCTGAAAAAAGGCAGCTGGCTGGCCATTCCGGCTGTCATCGGCTCGATACTGGGGGCCCAGCTGGCTGTCGACATCAACAAAGATGCTTTTGAAAAGGCCATTGCGGTAGTCATGCTGGCCATGATCTTCTTTATGTTCTACAAGCCATCGGCCTACCTCACCGGAAACGAGCAGCTGATGAAGAAAAAAGTAAGCTGGTTGCAGGCCCTGGTATTTTTTGGCATCGGTGTTTATGGCGGCATGTTTCAGGTTGGTGTGGGTTATTTTCTGCTCGCCGCCCTCGTGCTAGGGGCCGGCTTTGACCTTGTGCGCGCCAATGCCGTCAAGGTGTGGATCGTGTTGCTTTACACCATCTTTGCACTGGTCGTATTTGTGATTAACGGCGCGGTAAACTGGAAATTTGGACTGATTCACGCCATCGGCAATATGATCGGAGCCTATGTTGCATCGCACCTGGCCGTTAACAAAGGCGTTGTTTTTGTCAAATGGGTCATTGTGGTAGTGATCATCCTTACCTCGGCCCAACTCATTGGCTTGTATGACATGAAGACGGTTATCGGGTTTTTCATCGGGCATTGAGCTTTCCCCGATGTGCCTTCAGTGATTCGGCTTTGGCCACGCATGCTTTTTTCAAGGTAAACATATTCGGGGAAATAGTGTAATTTAGTGCTTCTGCTTTCATTAATGCACGCACCATGACCCGACCCGACAATCACCTCAGCAAAATCATCCTCATTACTTTCTTATTAACAGGCCTAGTTTCATTTCAGGCCTGCTTGCAAACCGCACAGAAACCGGTTCAACGACCTGATTACGCCATTGTTATTCATGGAGGGGCCGGTGTCATTGAAAAATCGTCGATGACGCCAGCCATGGACTCGGCCTACCGCAGCACCCTCAGCCTTGCCCTCAGCAAAGGCGCAGCTATCCTGGAATCAGGCGGAACCAGTGTGGATGCAGTGCTCGCCGCCATTACCCTGATGGAAGATTCGCCGCTGTTCAATGCTGGTCGGGGTGCCGTATACAATGAAGCAGGTTTTATTGCCCACGATGCCTCACTGATGGAAGGTGACAAAAGACAAGCAGCTGCTGTTGGCGCTGTTACCAACATCAAAAACCCGATACTGGCTGCCTACAAAATAATGAAGGATGGCCGTCATGTGTTTATGGTAGGCGAAGGTGCCGAAAAATTTGCGGCCGAAGCAGGACTTGAGGTGGTCGATCCCGCATATTTTTTCGTCCAGCGACAGTGGGATAAGTATGAAAAAACACGGCAGACAACACTGGAAAAGGAATTCCCGATCGATTCGAAACATGGCACCGTAGGTGCGGTTGCTCTCGACAGACATGGAAACCTTGCTGCAGGAACATCTACCGGCGGGATGCATTATAAGCGTGTCGGGCGTTTGGGCGATTCACCGGTGATAGGTGCCGGCACCTGGGCCGAAAACGGCAGTTGCGCTGTCTCGGCCACCGGCCATGGGGAGTTCTTTATCCGCAATGTGGTGGCTTACGATATTGCCGCCCGCATGAAATATGCCCACCAAAGCCTGGATGAAGCTGCCGAAGAGGTGGTGATGAAGAAACTGGCCGCCCTTGAGGCCGGAGGCGGCATCATAGCTGTCGACAGTGCCGGAAACATTGCCCTGACCTTCAACACTCCCGGCATGTTTCGTGGATATAAAATTGCAGGAAAACCGGCATTTACAGGACTTTACGCAGATGAGCATTGATGATTTCCGTAAAGATTTTCCTGATCAGAAACGCACACAATATGCGCTGACTCCAGGCTTTGGCTTACTTTTACACCCGATGAATCCAATAAATCCTGCTTTTCTGCCACAACTGTGGCTCAGGATATCGGTTTTGGCACTTTTTCTGGCATTTTCAGCCTGCTCAAAATCCGATAAGCCCGAACCGCCAACCAACACCGGATTGCCTGTCAGGGCAATTGATGCCTCTTTGCTTATGCAGGTCAGGCAATCAGGTGTGGCTGTGTACAATGCCAAAGGCATTCAGGAAGACATGCTGCTTACCCTGAAGCATGCCGGTGTGAACACCATCAGGTTGCGAGTGTGGAATCATCCTGCAGATGGTCATTGTTCGCCGGAAGAAGTAAAATCCCTTTCAGCTGAGATTAAGTCGCTGGGAATGAAGGTATGGCTCTGCGTTCATTATTCCGACACCTGGGCCGATCCCGGTCAACAAACGAAACCCCTGCTTTGGCAAAACCTCAGTTTCAACCAGTTGAAAGACAGTGTTTATTGGTTTACAAAAGGGCTTGTGACGGCTATTCAGCCCGACTATATCCAGATCGGGAATGAAATCAACAATGGCTTGCTATGGCCCGATGGCCATGTCGCTCATAGCGTTCAGATGCTGGAAATGCTGGCTGAGGGTGCCAGGGCGGTGCGTGAAAGCAATGCCACAACGCGCATCATGATCCATTACGCCGGACAGGAAAAGGCCATTGATTTTCTCGACAGGATTAAACTGCTCGATTACGACATCCTCGGACTTTCCTATTATCCGCTGTGGCATGGCCGCAATACCGACAGCCTGCAAATGCAGTTGAATAGCATCGCGTCAATAGTCAATAAAGATGTGGTGATTGCGGAAACCTCCTACCCTTTCAGCCTTGGCTGGAACGACTGGACAAACAATGTGATTGGCGACACCAGTCAGCTGTTACCGTCATATCCGCCAACACCACAGGGCCAGCTGGATTTTCTGGAAAAAATCAGGTCAATGATTACCCACACGCCAAAAGGTATCGGGTTTTGTTATTGGGGCGGTGAATGGATTTCCTTTAAGGGATCTCAGGCCACCAACGGCTCCACCTGGGAAAATCAGGCATTATGGGATTTCAGCAATAAGGCACTTCCGGCACTGGATGCATTCAGGCCTTAACGATCATTTTTTCAGTATACTCGGGATGGTTTGATCAGCCCTTCTGGCCTTCGTAGTGCTGTATCTCATCATGGATAAACTCAAGGGCAACGCCAGCTTCGGTAAACATTGCTTCAGACTCTGTTCCGGCATGGTATTTCCGTTCACATACAACCCTGACTATGCCGCAGTTGATAATCAGCATGGCGCAGGTGCGGCAGGGCGTCATGCGGCAATACAATGTGCTGCCATCGAGGGCAATACCCCTTCGGGCTGCCTGGGTGATGGCGTTTTGCTCGGCATGCACGGTGCGCACGCAGTGTTGTGTGATGCTTCCGTCCTCGTGAATGACCCTTTTCAGCAGGTGGCCCACCTCATCGCAATGGCTCAGCCCCCGGGGTGATCCCACATAGCCGCTTACGAGAATCTGTTTATCCTTCACAATCACACAACCGCTGCGACCCCTGTCGCAGGTGGCCCTGCTGGCAACCGTGTTGGCAAGGTTGATAAAATACTCGTCCCAGCTCGGGCGTTTGTGAGGGGTGTTATCCTGTTCCATTTTACTGTTTGTTTTCGATGGTTTGAATGGCCTTTTCTACCTGATGAACAAGGTTTTCCACATCACTGTTATTGATAAAGACAAAATCAGCCTGGCTGATGCATGCCGACAGGTTCTGTTTGTTTGGGTCGCCGGTATTCATTTCACGCTGCTCGTTGCTGAGAAATGTTTCATAGGAAACGGCATCGGTGACAGAGGCCCTTTGGCTGATCCTTGTATAGCGCAGTTTTGGTTCGGCATCGACGGCAAAAAGGTAAAAGTTCCCTTTGCTGCGCAGTGAAGCTATCTCACCCGGTGTACGGATGCTTTCGATAACGCAAGGCTGGGCCGATTTACGGGCTTCTTCATATAATTGATCAGTGATATAGCTCGGTGTATGCATATTACGCAACTCGTTGGCAACCTGTGTCATGCTGTCTCGATCGACCTTCAAACCCCTGCTTTCAATCTCCCTGATCAGGAAATCCCTCACCGAATAATGCACAAAATGCTTCTGGCTGACAAGGTAATCAACGATGGTTCCTTTGCCTGCACCCAGGGTGCCTGTTATTCCGATGATGACCATGCTTTTCATGCCTTGCTCTCGAGTCGTATTTCTTCAATCCATTTTCCCATCGGCACCGGCTTCCACGACTTCATTTTAGTGATAAGGTCTGCGCTGTCATCGGAAACAAGGAGGTTATCGCGGTGCTCCCCACGGATAAAACCCTCGGCAACACCATGGTTAAAAAACCGCAGCAGGTGTTCGAAATAGCCACCGGTATTGAGCAAGCCCAGCGGGCTTTCATTTATACGCAACTGATTGAATGTTAGTATCTCTGAGAGTTCATCGAGGGTGCCAAAACCGCCGGGCATGGCAATAAAACCATCCGATAGCGAAACCATCATGCTTTTTCGTTCGGCCATGTCGGCCACAATGTGCAGGGTGGGAATGCCAGGATGTGCCACTTCCTTTTCAACAAGGGCAACAGGCATCACGCCGGTAACCTGACCGCCATGCTGCATAACGCTGTCTGCAAGCGCCTTCATGAGGCCAACACCAGCACCGCCATAAACAAGGCCAATCCGGCTTTCGGCCAAAAGCCTGCCCAGCTGCTCTGCGGCTTCGCGGTAGCGGCTGTTGTATCCCATACTGCTGCCGCAAAAGACACAAATTTGTTTCATGATTGTTTTTGATTCAATTCACAAAAATAAGGGTTTTGGCCTTATTCGCACGGATAATCTGCGGCAAGAGGGCGGTGAGTGATCATTGTCATTTCGCAACCACGATATTTCCGTATTTTTGCCGGATCAATATCCTGTGTATGCAAACATTATATCCGTTCAAGTTTGGTCCGCTTTTCAAGGAAAAAATCTGGGGAGGAAAAAAAATCAATCAGCTACTGGGCTTGGCAAGCGATTTTCCTGAAAGCTGTGGCGAAGCCTGGCTGCTGTCGGGTGTCGAAGGCAACCCAACCATTGTAACCAATGGTTATCTGGCCGGAAACGAGCTCAACGAATTGGTGGAAGTGTTTATGGGCGACCTCGTTGGCGACAATGTGTATGACAGGTTTGGCGATGAGTTTCCCATACTCGTAAAGGTGCTCGATTCAAACGATTGGTTATCCATTCAGGTACATCCTGATGACGAACTGGCGCAGGAAAGGGGTATCGGTTACGGGAAAACTGAAATGTGGTATGTGATGCAGGCCGACAGCCACGCACAACTCATCAGTGGTTTCAATCAACCATACAACAAGGAGCAATATGTGAATAAGCTCGAAACCAAGTCACTGAAGGATATGCTGAATTATGAAAGTGTGCGCAAAGGCGATGTGTTTTTTATCCCGGCAGGCCGGGTGCATGCCCTCGGGCCAGGCTGCCTCATTGCAGAAATTCAGCAAACTTCTGATACCACTTACCGCATCTACGATTGGGATCGCGTCGATGACCAGGGAAACAGCCGCGAACTGCATACCGATGAAGCCCGCGATGCCATCGATTTTACCTTCCATAAAAAATATAAAACCGATTATCAACCGGTTCCTGATCAATCGGTCAGCCTGGTGCAGTCGCCATTTTTTACAACCAATATCATTGCACTCAAACAAGCCATCCACAAAGACTACTCAGAGCTTGATTCCTTCGTCATACTGATGTGTACGGAAGGTGGCTTCGAATTGGTCTGTGAAACAGAAACCTATGCGGTGGGTTTAGGGGAAGCGATCTTAATTCCGAAAATCATCGACGAAGTGCGTATTGTGCCAAAAAACGATGCGGTTATCCTGGAAGTTTACATTGCATAATTAGGACCAGGTGCGGCTTGTTTTTATTGCTTCCGATGCAACCAAGCGCCTTACCGGGTTGTCAACCAAATAAGAAAACCAAGTTTATCAATCAAGTAAAAATGTGTATATGAATAAATTATTTTTTGTGTTCGTGCTTTTATTCGCCACTGTTGCCGGATTTGCCCAGCAAACCGAAATTCCTGTAGTGACCATTAAAACCATCAACGGGCAAAATTTCAGTACTGCAGATATCACCAATAATGGGAAACCCATCATCTTGAGTTTTTGGGCTTTGTGGTGTAAACCATGCCAGAAAGAGCTCGATGCTTTCAATGAAAATTATGCTGAATGGCAAAAGGAAACAGGGGTGAAAATTTTCGCTGTTTCAATCGATGATGCCAGATCAACCAACAAGGTATTGCCGCTGGTAAACGGAAAAGGCTGGGAATTTGAAGTACTGCTTGATGCCAACAGCGATTTCAAGCGTGCCCTGAATGTAAATATGATTCCCCACACATTTCTGATTGATGGGAACGGTAAAATTGTTGCACAGCACACTTCCTATTTTGAAGGCAGTGAGCTTGAATTGTACGAAAAAGTGAAGAAACTTGCAGGCGTAAAATAAAAGGCATTGTTAACTGACCTGGATTATTGTTAAAACCATTATCATGAAACGGATCTTTCTTGCGTTCATTTTGTTGTTCTTTGTCATCGGGCTTTCGGCCCAATCCCTCCTTGACCAGTCGAGGGTAAATGGCAGTTTTCAGATTGATGGCCAATTTTACATGCCTGATAACGAATTAGGCATTACCGACTCGGTGATTGGCGGCCGAAAAATGGGCCTGAATGGCTTTGGCAATATCACCTACACCCTGGGCAATTTCAGTGCCGGCATGCGCTATGAAGCTTACCTGACTCCAATTGCAGGTTTCGACCCGGCGCAGGAAGGCAACGGATTTCCTTATGTGTATGCTTCCTATAACACAGAAAACCTGAGTGTTACTGCTGGTAATTTTTATGAACAGTTTGGCAATGGACTTGTTTTGCGTTCCTACGAAGAGTGGACACTGGGTTACGACAATTCGCTCAATGGATTGAAAGCTACTTACCGACCCGTGAAAGGTGTGAATATCAAGGCTGTGTACGGTTCGCAACGGTATTACTGGCAGAAGTTTGAACGCAACAGCCGCGGCATTGTCAGGGGAGCTGACGCCGAAGTGGAACTCAATGAGGTGTTGCCATCGATGAACACTTCTGATTTCAGGATAACACTGGGCGGTAGTGCTGTAAGTAAGTTTCAGCGCGATGCAGACCCCAGCTACTTTCTTCCGGAGAATGTGGGTGCTTTTGCCGGTCGCGTAAATATGAGCGCCGGCAAATTCAACTTCATGAGTGAATATGCCTACAAAATCAATGATCCCTCTTCGACCAATAATTTCATCTACAAAGAAGGCCAGGCGCTGTTATCCTCACTTTCGTATTCTCAGCGCGGACTCGGCATCATTTTGCAGGTAAAGCGGGTCGACAATATGAGTTTTAAATCGGATCGCGGGGTCACCGGCAATGCCCTCGACATCAGCTTTATTCCGCCACTTAACCGGATCCATTCCTACAGCCTTACCGGACGCTATCCGTATGCAACCCAGCCCAATGGCGAAATGGGACTTCAGTTTCAACTCAACTACAAAATTCCCAAAGGGAGCACCCTGGGTGGCAAATACGGCACAGGAATCGCCTTGAATTTCAGCCAGGTGAACGATATTCAACGTCTTGCAATCAACGATTCAACCGCAATAGGTCAGGATGGCACCCTGGGTTATAAAAGCGACTTCTTCAAGGTTTCTGATCACATTTTCTTCAGGGATTTCAATGTGGAAGTAGACAAAAAGTTCAACAGCAAATGGAAAGCCGTTGTGCAATACATGAACCTGCTGTTCGACATCGCCACAATTCAGGGAAAATCAGGTCAGGAACCTGTGAAAGCCAATATTGCCCTTACCGATGTTACCTGGCGCATCAACTCAACCCGTTCGCTGCGCTTTGAGCTGCAGGGATTGTGGACCAAACAGGATAAGGGGAACTGGGCTGCCGGCCTGATTGAATATGCCATCGCGCCACAATGGTTCTTTGCTGTGGCCGATCAGTACAATTATGGCAACAAGGATGTAAACCACCGCAACCATTATTTCACTGGTTCGCTCGGATACAACAAAGACACTACCCGCATCGCACTGACCTTCGGCCGGCAGGCTGAGGGTGTAGTTTGCGTGGGAGGCGTTTGCAGACAGGTGCCGGCATCGAGCGGGATTACTTTGACCTTATCGACTAACTTCTAATCTGATGATCATGAAATTGAGACTTTTTGGTATATTGATGGTGTTTGTTGCATTGGGGATGTTTTCATGCGACAAGATTGAACCTCCCTACAAGCAGTCGGGAGGCGAGGTTGGCGACGGTACCACCCGCAAGGTGCTGCTCGAGGATTACACCGGTCACACCTGTGTGAACTGTCCTTCGGCAGCAAAGGTGGCCCTTGAGCTGAAAGAAATTTATGGCGAAAACATCATCCTGATGGGCGTGCATGCCGGATTCTTTGCCATGCCGCAGGTATCCCCATTTTTGATGGATCTGCGCACCGAAGCAGGCGAAACCTGGGATACATTCTTTGGCATCTCGCTGGCCGGAAACCCCAAAGGAATGATTAACCGGACAAGCACCGGTGGCATCTATTACTACAACAAAGGCGAGTGGAGCAGCAAAGTAGCTTCGATTATCGAAGACAAGGCCAAGGCAAAGCTGGCAATTGATGTGGCCTATAACAACACGAGCCGAAAACTTGAACTGAAGGTAACTGCAGAATTTTTGAAAACCCTGTCAGGTGCTGCCAAGCTTCAGGTTCTTATCCTCGAAGACAGCATTGTTGGCGCACAACGCAACAACGACGTGAATATCGGACCTCCTGTGATCGAAGACTATGTGCACAGGCATGTGCTCCGCGGCGACATCAATGGAAGCTGGGGCGAACAAATTGGAAGTAACTCAGGCGAAACTGTTGGCAGTGTGATCGAGAAAACCTACAGTTATGATGTAAACCCTGAGTGGGTTGATAAGCATTGCAGCATTATTGCTTACTTATACTACGCTGCTGGTTACGAAATTATCCAGGTCGAAGAAGCACACCTTATTCCCTGACCCCGCTTTCGGGCTCAGCAGGGATCGAGTCTTTGCCGTTGCTTTTTAACTGTTTGTTGCGCATCTGTTCAAACTTGCGGAACTTCTCTTTGGCAGCCTCTTTGCGTTCGAGCTGCTCCTTGCTCAGCAATGGATCAATCTGTTTTTCCATTTCCCTGAAAAGCACCTTCTGGTCCTGCCATCCTTTTTCCTGGGTTTCAAAATTCTTCTTTACGTATTCGCGCAGGATGATTTCGATGGTATCACGCTGATCCGCAGTGGGCCCAATCATTTCATAAAAATAGGTGTAGAGGCCTTCAGGTGTGTTCTTTTGCTTCATCTTGTCAATCCGCTGGCGGGTAATTCTGCCCGAAATAGTAAAGCCGATGAAAATTCCCAATCCCAGAGAGATGACAATAATGATCAGTAATTTGGTGTTCATTTTCATTATCAGAGCATTAGTAGTTAGCAAAAAGGTTATCAAAATCGTCGGGTGTCAGGCCTGAAAAACCCATCAGGCTATCAATCCTCAGCGACTGTTCTTTATACAATACAATCATCAGGAGGATCAGCACGGCAGCTGCAGCCGAAACACCAAGGCGCAAAATAAACCTGAAAACCAACTGGTTTTCCTGGTGGTGTACAAGTGAACTGCCCAGCTTACCAAGGGTGTTTTCGCTGAAAGAGGCCGAAAAGCCGGGTTCAAATGTTGCAAGGGTCGAACGCATCAGTTCGTATTCCTTCTTCATTTGGCGCAGCGCTTCATCTTCGGCAAGGGCCTTGTCAAGCCTTGCCCTTTCTTTTTCGTCGAGCTGACAATCGAGTGATTTCAGCAACAATTTACTCATGCTTCTTTTCATTGCTATGGTTGTTTTCCAATGATATTCCTCATCTTCTCCTGTGCCCTGGCGAGTCGCGAAAGCACCGTACCCAGCGGCAGGTTAAGAATCTCAGCCGTTTCCTTGGTCGAATATCCCTCGATGAGGCGCAAGACGACCACTGAACGGTGGGCAGTGTCGAGGCGGCTAAGCGCTGCCTTGATTAACTCGGCATTGCTGTACAACTGCTCGTGCGAATCAACCTTTGCCGCAAACACTTCAGCCGTTTCCGTTCCAAGATTCAACATAAACCCAAATTTCCGCTTCCTTTTGTTAAGTTCATTGATTGACAAATTAATGGCAATCCGTGTCAGGTAGGTTCTCACCTCTGCCTCGTGCCTGTAATGGCTGGCCGAGAACCAGAACCTTAAAAAAACTTCCTGCCCCACATCTTCCGCCTCCGGAACATTGCCCAGCATGCCGACAACCACCCGGGCTATTGCAGCCTGATGCCTGTCGATCAGCTCAGCCAAAGCCCTTTCGTCGCCCAGCCTAATCTTTCCAACTAATTGCGACTCATCAAGTTTCTTCAATCCCGGCGAAAGCTTTATCGTTTAGACAATACATGATAAACAATTATTCCTTATTCCTGATTTGCCTGCTTTTCCACAATATTTATTCCATAAATGCACGGCAATTCATTTCAAAAATATGGAAAATAATATTATCAGGTCCATAGTTTTATGCTTTGAGATGTGTATCTTTGTTCAACCTGGTATCAAAACCTCCGAAAAATGAACAACATTAATTTCTCAGGCTGGAAATTGTTGGCTGTTTTTGCCCTTTTTCAGGCTGGATTTGGGCATATGCCCTTGATGGCACAGGAATTTTACTTTACCCATTGTATCGCCAATTTATCTGAAAACGGAAACACCGTTAACTTAGATATTGGATACGAGGGAGATGCCTTGTATTTTCAGTATGCCCGTGTTTCCAATTTCGATGCCTGCAATGGTGAAACGGTTGAAGATGGTACGCTCACGATTTTAATTCTGCCGAAGTCGTTGGATTTTTCCCTGATCAACTTGCCTGAAGGGTATTACGCCTGGGCGGTCAGGGCAAAGATTAATGAACAGGAATACAGCCCCTGGACATATTCAAATATTATCATCAAAGGTCCTTACACCCTAAACGTACAATTTGAATTTTGTGCGTCCTGTACCGACCATCAGGTGAATGGATCACTGATTACAGCTGGTGATTGTACGAGTGAAATAACGTATGCGAAAAGTGTTGACAACGGACCGCTTCATTTTAGGATTCTTATGCCACTGACTTACCTTCTTACCCTGGATTTTCCTACGTATGAAGATATCACCATTCCCGAAATCAACATTGTATCCGACACGACAATAATGGTTTACGTTTATTATGTTGACTTAAATGAATCAACTGACGACAAACCAGTGGTGTATCCAAATCCAGCCAGTGATTATGTTACGGTGATATGGCAGGAACAAATCAGCCAGCTAACGATTGTTGATCTGAATGGGAAAACCGTATATCAGAAATTAACTTCCGGCTTGAATTATGCTGCCACATTTTCTGTCAGGGAGCTTAATCCGGGCAATTATTTCCTTGTCCTGCAGAGCAAAGGTCAATCAACTGTCAGAAAACTTATCATCCGCTAAGACTCATTAAAAAAGGCAGCCTGATTGGTTCAGACTGCCTTTGTGCTTCATCCAGAATGAGGCCTATTTTCCGGCCTTAAGGTATTCTTTTTCAGCCTGATATTGGGCATCCAGCACAGCAATGGTGATCATATTGACAATTTCAGTTACTGAACTGCCCATTTGCAGCACATGAACAGACTTGTTCAATCCATTGAGCACGGGCCCGATAACTTCAAACTTACCCAGTTCCTGCATCAGCTTGTAGCCGATATTGGCGGCTTCCAGGTTAGGGAAGATAAGGGTGTTGGCAGGTCCGCCAGCAAGCATCGAGAAGGGGAACAACTCGTTCAGCAGGCTTGGATTCAATGCCGCATTCACCTGAATTTCGCCATCCACAATCAGTTCTGGATGGGTCTTGTGCAGGATTTCAACAGCCTTTCGCTGTTTTTCAGGACCTTCGCCGCCCGATGAACCGAAATTCGAATACGACAGAAAAGCTACCCTTGGTGTCACCTTAAATTCCCTCACAGCCATGCAGGTCTGCAGCGTGATCTCAACGAGCTCTTCTGCAGTGGGGTTCTTGTTCACGGTGCAATCAGCAAAGAATACAGGTCCCTGTTTGGTAATGATGATGTACATACCCGAAACAACATTGGCGCCGGGATGACGGCCAATAACCTGCAATGCCGGCCTGATGGTGTCAGGATAGTTGCGCGTAAGGCCAGAAACCATGGCATCAGCCATGCCTACTTCGAGCATCATTGGGGCAAAATAGTTGCGGTGTGTCATGTGGCTGCGTGCTGCATTAAAGGTCATGCCCTTGCGCTGCCTCTTCATGAAAAGTGCTTCGGCAAATTGTTTTCTCTTTCCGTTTTGTTGCGGTGAACGCGGATCGATAATCTCGACGCCGTTCAGTTCGAGGTCGTTTTCCTTGATGAGGGTCTTGATCTTATTAACATTACCTAAAAGGATGGGCTCGGCGAAATTCTCGTTCATCACGATCTCGGCTGCTTTCAGCATCTTATAGTCTTCGGCATCGGCGAGGATAACGCGCTTAGGATTGTGTTTTGCCCTGGTCTTGATCTGGCGAAGCAGGGGATTTCCGATACTTAAGCGCTTGCGCAGTTCGTCCACATATGCATCCCAATTGGTGATGGGTTTGCGGGCAACGCCGGTTTCCATGGCAGCACGTGCCACAGCAGGGGCCACCCTTTCGATGAGCCTTGGATCGGTTGGTTTCGGGATGATGTACTCCTGACCAAACTTAAGGTTGTTCACATTGAAGGCAACATTCACTTCCTCAGGTACCGGTTCTTTGGCCAGCTGGGCAAGGGCTACCGAAGCAGCAAGTTTCATCTCGTCGTTGATCTCGCTGGCGCGCACATCGAGTGCTCCCCTGAAGATAAACGGAAATCCCAGCACATTGTTGATCTGGTTCGGGAAGTCGGAACGGCCTGTGGCCATGATGATGTCCTCGCGTGTCGACATCGCTTCGGTGTAGGAAATTTCCGGTGTAGGATTCGCTAGCGCAAACACAATCGGGTTGGTGTTCATGGCAAGCAGCATTTCTTTTTTCAGCACACCACCCACCGACAGGCCGAGGAACATATCGGCACCTTTAAGCGCATCAGCCAGGCTGATATCTGGCTTGTCGAGGGCAAACAATTTCTTGGTCTCGTTCAGGTCGGTGCGTTTTTTATGCAGAAAACCCTTGCTGTCGAACATCAGGATGTTTTCGGGCCTGGCGCCAAGTTTGATATACAGCTTGGTACAGGAAATGGCTGCTGCACCAGCGCCGTTAACCACAATCTTCAGGTTCTCTATTTTCTTTCCGTTGATTTCAAGCGCATTGAGCAAGCCAGCCGAAGTAATGATGGCTGTGCCGTGCTGGTCGTCGTGCATCACCGGGATTGGCAGTTCTTTTTTTAAGCGTTCTTCAATTTCAAAACACTCGGGTGCTTTGATGTCTTCGAGGTTGATGCCGCCAAAGGTAGGGGCAATGGCTTTAATGATCTGAATCAGTTTTTCAGGATCTTTCTCATTGATTTCGATGTCGAACACATCCACATCAGCAAAAACCTTAAACAGCAAGCCTTTGCCTTCCATCACCGGTTTTCCGGCTTCGGGGCCGATGTCACCCAGTCCAAGCACTGCAGTACCATTGGAAATCACAGCAACCAGGTTGCCCTTGATGGTGTATTTATACACATCTTCAGGGTTTTTGTAGATCGCCATACAGGGATCGGCCACTCCTGGCGTATAGGCCAGCGAAAGGTCGCGTTGTGTGGCATAAGGCTTTGAAGGGATAACCTCCAATTTGCCGGGCCTGCCAAGGGCATGGTAATTAAAGGCATCCTTATTGAATAATTTGTCCATAATGTAATGTTTTGTAATTCACCAAAATTACAAATAACATCAGCCTGATTTTCAGAAAAAACAACAAAACACGCTATTTAAACTCATTCTAAAAACCTGCTTGTGAAATGGTTGAAAAAGTGAGAGACCATTTCATTAAATGGGTTTAATGGGCTTATTATTGACATTTTAATGTCTAAATGGGCATATCCATCATGCGCGTTTAAACTTGCGGATATTTTGTACTTTTGCCCAAAGATTCAACAGCAATTCCATAATCAACACCAGGGCATGTACGCTTTTATCTCCGGAAATATTATTGAAAAAAACCCGGCATATGTGATTGTTGAAAATCATGGAATTGGTTATCAGTTGCATATATCGCTCAATACGTTCACAGCCCTCGCCGACCAGGCCCAGGCAAGGCTTTTCACCTACCTTGCCATTCGCGAGGATGCCCATGTGCTGTTCGGGTTCGCTGATGAGCGCGAACGTGCACTTTTTATGCAATTGATCTCAGTGAGTGGCGTCGGGGCAAACACTGCCAGGCTGATACTCTCATCGCTGAGCACCGACGAAGCCATCGATGCCATTGCCACAGGCAATATTCTGGTGCTTCAGGCAGTGAAAGGAATAGGCGGGAAAACAGCCCAGCGTATTGTTGTCGACCTGAAAGACAAGGTGGCCAAAACTTCAGGAATACCTGAAAAAATAGGAATAATACACAATAGGTTAAGGGAGGAAGCGTTATCAGGTCTGTTAATCCTTGGGTTTAACAAAGCTGGTGCCGAAAAAGCCCTCGACAAGGTGCTGACGGTACATCCTTCACCTACGGTGGAATTGTTGATTAAGGAAGCGTTGAAGATTTTGTAATGGCTGTATCTGTGCAGCAGAAAAAGCCTTTTTGTGTGGAGAATTAAACAGGGAAAGCCATTGATCCGGTTTGTGAAGTACGTATTTCCATTTATTATCCTGACAGCCATGCTGATATTGGCTGTGGGAAGCGATGCTGCAACAAACCCGCCCGTAAAGCCTGCCCGGCCGGCCTTCATTCCCAACGCACAGACACCTGACACAAGTAAACCCGTTTATCCGATCCCGGCAGACCAGGGAAATCCTTATCAGCAGCTCGACGACCAGTCGCCTTTTTACCTGAAAGACCCACCGAACATCAAACGCGACATCGTGTACGATCCCGTTACCGGACAATATACCTTCGTATCTAAGGTCGGTGATTTTCAATACCGTGAGCCGGTGTCGATGAGCATGAGCGAATACCGCAACTTCGACAATAAGAAAGGTATTCGCGCTTACTGGAAAGAACGGACAAAGGCTGCCGGCACCCAAACGAGTTCCTCCATTATACCGGCCATTTACATTGGTGGCGAGGCATTCGACAGGATTTTTGGCGGCAACACCATCGATATCAGGCCACAAGGTTCAGCTGAGGTAACCTTCGGCGTCAGGAGTGTAAACCGCGAAGATCCACAGCTCGATGTGAGGCAGCGACGCACCACGAATTTTGATTTTCAGCAGAAAATTCAAATGAATGTGATTGCTAAAATCGGTGATAAAATCGAGTTCAAAACCAACTACAATACCGAGGCAACCTTTCAGTTCGAAAACAAACTCCAGCTGAAATACGAGGGCAAGGAAGACGAAATCATCAAGCTGATTGAAGCCGGTAATGTAAGCATGCCCCTCAACACCACCCTCATCAGTGGCAGTCAGTCGCTCTTTGGGATCAAAACCAAGATGCAGTTTGGCCGCACCACCGTGACTACCGTGTTTTCGCAACAGGAAAGCGAATCGAAAAATATTACCGTTCAGGGTGGTGCGCAAACCAATAAATTCAACCTCAGCAGTCTTGACTACGAAGAAAACCGGCACTTTTTTGTGAGCCAGTATTTTCGCGACAAATTTGAGTCTTCGCTGACCACATTGCCCATCGTGTCGAGCGACATCAACATCACCAAGATCGAGGTATGGGTCACCAATATCGGTGCAGCCGTTGATGAAAACAGAAACATTGTGGCCTTCACCGACCTTGGCGAAGGCAAACAGGAGTGGATCTATAACAAGGAAATTCAGCCTAAAATCGGTCCTCCACTGCCAACAAACCGATCAAACAACCTGATAACGCGGCTCGATACCGCCAGCATTCGCAGCATCAATACTGTAACCGCCTACCTCACCGGTGACCCGTTTAAAGTGGGAAAAAACAGCTATATGGTTCCGGGTCAGGATTTTGAGAAAGTTGAAAACGCGCGGAAGCTGAGCCCATCCGAGTTTTCGTTCAACAGCAAACTGGGTTTTATTTCGCTCAACACCACACTGAATTCGGACCAGACGCTGGCAGTAGCCTATCAATACACAGTGATCGGTTACGACAGCACTTTTCAGGTGGGTGAATTTTCGGATCAGGGCATCAATACCCCAAAATGTCTGACGGCCAAGCTGCTCAAAAGCACCTCCATCAACACCCGCATGCCCATGTGGAACCTGATGATGAAAAACGTGTACTCAATTCGGGCATTTCAGGTCAACAAGGACGACTTTACCTTTAACATCCTGTATAAGGGAAACCAGAATGGCGTTCCCACAGGCTATTTCACCGAAGGAAATGATGATGTTAAAGGCATTCCGCTCGTCCACCTGATGAACCTCGACAACCTGAATCAGCAGCTGAATCCGATACAGGGAGGTGATGGTGTTTTCGATTTCATCGACAATGCCGCCTCAAACGGAGGAACCATCAACTCGAACAATGGCCGTATTTATTTCACCGTACTCGAGCCTTTCGGGAGCCACCTGAGAAACAAGGTGTTTCCGGATGATCCGGACCTGGCCAACAAATATGCTTTCGACTCACTCTATACCCTCACCAAATCGGGTGCAGAGCAGTTCCCCGACAAAAATAAGTTTATCCTCGAAGGATTCTACAAATCGCAAGCCGGGAGCGAAATTAACCTGAACGCGCTCAACGTGCCACAAGGATCAGTTCGTGTGACGGCAGGTGGTGTGCCTTTGGCCGAAAATGTGGATTATACTGTTGACTACACCCTCGGCAGGGTGCGCATCATCAACGAGGGGATCATGAGCTCGGGTCAGCCCATCAATATTTCGCTCGAAAGCAACACCATGTTCAGCATACAGCAAAAACGTATGATGGGACTGCGCGTTGATCATGAAATCAACAAGGACTTCAAAATCGGTGGTACCCTCTTAAACCTGCACGAGCGGCCGTTGACCCAAAAAGTAAACTATGGTGACGACCCCATTTCAAACACCATTTATGGTCTCGACCTGAGTTATCGCACACAGTCGCGCTGGCTTACCAAAATGATAGATAAGATTCCGGGCATCAGCACCAAAGAAGTTTCAAGGATCAATTTTGATGGCGAGTTTGCTCAGTTTCTGCCCGGCCATGCCAAAGCCGTCGGCAAAACCGGAACCTCCTATATTGATGATTTTGAAGGAGCCAAATCGACCATCGACCTGCGGCAACCCAACACCTGGTTCCTGGCCAGTACCCCGCAGGGACAGCTTGACCTCTTCCCTGAAGCGTCTTCTGGCACCGGCCTTGCCTATGGCAAAAACCGGTCGAAATTGGCCTGGTACATCATCGACCCCTTGTTTTATGACCGTTATGGCACCTTGCGTCCGCCCAATGTGGACAAGAATGAGCTGGCCAGGCATAGTGTCAGGCAGGTACTCGAAACAGAGGTTTTCCCGAACAAGCAGCTGCCTTCGGGCATCCCGACAAATATTGCCGTGCTCAACCTGGCTTACTATCCTTCGGAAAGGGGGCCCTACAACTATGATGTGATGCCTTCAACATTCTCGCAGGGGATGAATGCATTCGGTCTGCTTGAACGGCCCGACACCCGTTGGGGAGGTATCATGCGCCGGATCGAGTCGACCGACTTCGAAGCCACCAATATAGAATACATCGAGTTCTGGATGATGGATCCGTTTACCGAAGACCCCAACAACCCTGGCGAATTGTACATCAACCTGGGTGATGTGTCAGAAGACATCCTGCGCGACGGCAGAAAATTCTATGAAAACGGCCTTCCCGTTTCAGAGGCTGTCGAGAATGTCGACACAACCATCTGGGGCCGTGTGCCTACACTGCAGGCTCTGGTGGAATCCTTCAGCAGCCTCCCGGGCTCAAGGCAGTTTCAGGATGTGGGCTATGATGGCTTGCGCGACATTGATGAACGCAGTTTCCAGGAACCCGACTTCCTCGATATCATCCGCACCCAGTTTGGTGCCGAATCAGACGCCTACAAGCTCGCAAACGAAGATCCTTCAGCAGATAACTTCCAGTATTTCAGGGGATCGAAGCTCGACAGCGATTCGCGCTATGGCAGCATCCTTGAGCGTTACAAAAACTTCAACGGGCCCGATGGAAACTCACCTACCGATGACCTGAACCCTGAGGCCTACCCCACCAGCGCCACTTCGATGCCCAATGTGGAAGATATTAACCGCGACAACACCCTGAGCGAAGCCGAGCGTTATTTCCAATACCGCATCAAGCTCGATCCGAACAAGATGAATATTGGTGAAAACTACATCACCGATATACAGGATGCTACAGGCATTGACCTCGGTAACGGCTCTACCGGCGAAGTAAAATGGTATCAGTTTAAGATTCCGGTGAGCCAGCCTGAGCGCGTTGTGGGCAATATCGAAGATTTCAGGTCGATCCGTTTCATCAGGATGTTTTTCAAGGGATTTGAAAAGCCCATCGTTGCCCGTTTTGCCACCCTTGAACTGGTGCGTGGCGAATGGCGTAAATACCGTTACAACCTCGAATCGGCAGGAGAGTATGTTGTTGATGATCACGCCAATAATACCCGTTTTGATATTTCGGCAGTGAATATTGAAGAAAACGGACGCCGCGAACCCATTCCTTATGTGGAACCTCCGGGAATCGAGCGCGAGATCAATTACGGCACCACAAGCCTTGTTCAGCTCAATGAGCAGTCGATGCAGTTTACCGTTGAAAGCCTGCAGGACGGCGATGCCAGGGCAGCCTTTAAAACCACCGATTTCGATTTCAGGAAGTACAAGAAACTGAAAATGTATGTGCATGCCGAAAAGCTGCTCGAATCGGAAGATTTGGAGTATGGCGATCTGACAGTGTTCATCCGCCTGGGTTCCGACTTCACCGAAAACTACTATGAATATGAAATCCCGGTGAAATTTACGCCATGGGGAACCTCTTATATCGATCGCGAAGGCATCTGGCCCGATGTAAACCGCTTCGATATTGACCTCGAAGCGCTGGTTGCCATCAAGCAAAACAGAAACATCGCCATGCGCGATCCCAACTCGGACATAAGCCTCATGTATCCTTACATCGAATATATCGGCGACCACAAGGTCAAGGTGCTGGGTAGTCCGAGCATCAGCGATATCAACGGCATCATGATCGGGGTCAGAAATCCCAAGCGCTTAAGCCTGAATACCAGTGATGATGGCAACCCGAAAAGCGCCGTTATCTGGGTCAACGAGCTCAGGGTGACTGATTTCGACAACAAAGGCGGCTGGGGAGCGACGGCGCGCATGGAAACCATGTTGGCCGACATTGGCCGTGTGGTGGTGTCCGGCGCACACTCCAGTCCGGGATTTGGCAGCCTCGATATGAAAGTCAATGAAACTTCGCGCGAAGCCAAAACCAGTTTCGATGTGGCCACCGACATCGATCTTGGCAAGTTCCTTCCTGCCAAAACCGGGCTTAAGGTGCCCATGCATTTCGACTATGGCGAATCGCATATTAAGCCCGAATACAACCCGCTCGATCCTGACATTAAACTTAATGACGACCTGGATTCCTATCAAAGCAAGGATTCACAGGACTCGCTGAAACGCATTGTGAAAGACTATACCCAGCGAAAGAACATCAACTTCATCAATGTGCGCAAGGACCGTGTCGACAGCAAGCGGCCTCCAAGGATTTATGATGTTGAAAACCTGAGTGTATCTTATGCCTATAGCGAAATCTATCACCGCAATATCGACCTTGATTTCGACTTGCGTAAGACCTATCGCGGCGGCATAGGCTATACCTTTAACAACAATCCGAAAAATATTCAGCCGTTCTCCAAGCTCAAATGGGCCTCTAAACCAGCATTCCAGCTGATTAAGGACTTCAACTTTTATTACCTGCCGAAGAATTTCTCGTTCCGCACAGATATGAACCGGACCAACAACACGAAAAAATTCAGGAATAAGAGTGCCGGCGATATCATCACCTATCCCATTTATGCAAAAACCTGGACCTGGAATCGCAATTACGATTTCAAATTCGATTTCACCAAGGCGCTCACCTTCGATTTCACTGCCGGAACCAATGCCTATATTTATGAACCGGCCGGAAATCCTGACCGAGGCACCACAGCATACAACCAAAACAGGGATACCATCATGGATGAGATATTCCGCTTTGGTTCGAAAAGCAGCTATAACCAGACATTTAAACTGAATTATACTGTTCCGCTGAATAAAATTCCGGTGCTGAACTGGATCTCTGCCACTGCAGGTTATCAGGGAATGTACACCTGGACAGCCTCACCTTTGTCGGTGCAGGACCGCATCGGGAACACCCTGGGCAACCAGAACACCAAGCAACTCAACGGCAATGTCGACCTGGTGAAGCTATACAATAAGAACACCTACCTTAAAAACCTCAACACACCGCCAAAAGCTGCGAGGGGTTCGGGGCCAACGCCAAGGTCAATCGACGAAAAACAAGGGGCTGTTAAGCCTGCCACACCAAATCCCGAAGAAGCGATGGCTGACTCCACCGGACAAAAACCACGGGTCAACTATGCGAAAATCGTTGGTGATCAGCTGCTGAAACTGACCATGAGCATAAAGAAAGCCTCACTGAACTACACCCAGAACAACGGCATTCTTTTGCCGGGATTCATGCCTGAGCCGGACCTGTTGGGCTATAATTTCAACAGCGGCGCACCGGGTTGGGGATTTATCCTGGGAAGTGAAGCCGATATCAGGCAAAATGCTGTGGCCAATGGCTGGCTCTCGGGCGACTCCCTGCTCAACCAGGCTTATTCGAGGCGCTACACCGAGAATCTTGCCTATAAAGTAAACCTTGAACCCGTATCAGGACTTCGGATCGACATCAGTGGCGATAAGACCAGGGGATTGAACTTCCAGGAGTTTTTCAGGGCCGACTCAACAGGAACCTTCAGAAGCTTCTCCCCCACCGAAAGTGGCAACTTCAGCATGTCGTTCGGCATGTGGAACACGGCTTTTGTGAAACCACGTAAAGACGATAGTTCCGAGCTGTTCGACAAAATGCTCGACAACAGAAAAATCATTGCCGACAGGCTGGCCTACAAAAACCAGCAATGGATCGATGAAGGTGAAAATTACTATTACGATTCGGCCGGAGCCAACTATTTCCCTTACGGATACGGTTCTCAAGCCCAGGAAGTGTTGTTCTATTCGTTTATTGCGGCTTATCGCGGACAGGATGCAAAGACCATCAAAATGAATCCTTTCCCGAAAATACCCATTCCCAACTGGAGCATCAGTTACAATGGACTATCGAAAATTGAAGCACTCAAAGGAACCTTCAAGAACATTAACCTGACACATGCTTACCGATCATCATATGCCATTACAACCTGGCGTTCGAATGTTGATTTTGATCCCGAAAACCTCACAAAGACCTATGCCAATACCAACCTGTTTATCACCAGGTACGACCTCAGTCAGATAACGCTTACTGAGCAGTTTTCGCCATTGCTGGGGCTCGACCTTGCCTTCCACAACTCGCTCACAGCACGTGTCGAATACAAGAAACAACGCAACCTCACCATGAGCTTTGTGAACAACCAGCTGACAGAAGTTGCAGGCAGTGAAATCGTGATAGGTTCAGGGTATCGCATCAAAAACCTTTCGCTCATCCTGTCGTCGGTAACCGGCGGAGGCCGCGCTACGCGTTCGAGCAACGACCTTGTGCTGAAAGTCGATCTTGGCTTCAGGACCGACAAAACCACCTTGCGCCGTATCGATGAAAACAACAGCCAGGTATCGGCCGGACAAAACCGAATAAACATTTATGTTACTGCTGATTATATGATCAACGACAGGTTTAACCTGCAGGCATTTTTCAAGCGTGATATGAGCGATCCGTTTGTTTCGTCACAATTCAAAAACTCGAACACCTTTGCGGGTATAACCATGCGTTTCAACCTGGCGCAATAATTCACAACGCTGTTTTTAAGCCCGTATAAATCCCGATTTTCGCACAGATTTTTACCCAAAATTTACATAAGCAGAGCCAAAAATCCTGTATATTTGACCCCGAATAAAATTTAAAACAAAACCTATGAATATCCCGGCAAACCTTAAGTACACCAAAGACCATGAATGGATCAGCGTTCAGGGAGACGAGGCCGTTGTTGGCATCACTGAATTTGCACAAAAAGAACTTGGTGACATTGTTTTTGTAGAGGTTGAAACACTTGACGAAACCCTTGACGCGGAAGAAACCTTTGGCACCATCGAAGCAGTAAAAACTGTTTCTGATATGTTCATGCCTGTTGGCGGTACTGTGATCGCATTCAATGAAACCCTTGTTGATGTTCCGGAAACAGTAAACAAGGACCCTTATGGCGAAGGTTGGATCATCAGGATTAAAATGACCGACAAATCGGAACTCGATGCGCTGCTCGATGCACAGGCTTACAAAGCCATTATTGAGGGTTAAACCGGGTGCTGCTTTTGAAGGCATTACTTAAATCACAATGGCCGGGAATACTGTGGAGTATCATCATTTTGGTGCTTACCGGTCTTCCCGGTAATTATTTTCCCCAGGTTACCACTTTCTGGGATTGGCTTGCCCCCGACAAGGGTGTTCACCTGTTTATTTTTGGTGTGCTCACCTTTTTGCTTCTTCTGGGACACCGCAAACAATATCCACTGAACAAGTTTCGTTATAGGCCCGTAGTCTTTGCCATCACGGTGAGCATGTTATATGGTGGACTGACCGAATTTCTGCAGAGCAATGTCTTCATCAACAGAGACGGCAATGTGTATGATTTTCTGGCCAATACTGTGGGGTGTTTGCTGGGCGCATTGGTTTTTTATCTGGCATTCAGAAAAAAAAATCAAAATGTTGGCAAGATTTTTGAATAATTAGTAATTTAGCCACGCCATAGGTTTAGGCTTTCTTAACGCAAATTGCATCAGATATGGAAGTAAAGAAAACACCCAAAGCAGAACTCGAGAACAAACGGGTTATGTTTACTCAGATCGGCCTGATTCTTGCCCTTGCCATTGTGTTTCTGGCGTTTGAATATCGTAGCTACGACAAACGGACCATCGACCTGGCTCAGAGAACGGCAGAAAATATTCAGGAGGAAATTATTCCGATTACCGACCAGAAACTCAAACCACCCCCACCTCCACCACCAAAACAGGTCACTGTTTTGAATATCGTTGAGGACGAAGAAGAGGTTGAAGACATTGACATCAACGTTGACGTTGACCAGAAAACCGTTATCGAAGTGTACGTTCCGCCTGTTAGGGAAGAGGAAGAAGTTGTTGAACAGGAAATTTTCACTGTTGTTGAATCTATGCCCGAATTCCCGGGAGGTGCCGGCAAAATGATGGAGTACATTGCAAAGAACATCAAGTATCCGCCAATGGCGCGCGAAAGCGGCGTTCAGGGTCGTGTGTTCGTGAACTTTGTTGTTGAACCCGATGGCCGTGTTTCAAACGTGAAAGTACTCCGTGGTATCGGCGGTGGCTGCGACGAAGAAGCCATCCGTGTGGTTGAATCAATGCCTAAATGGACTCCGGGCCGTCAGCGCGGAAAGGCTGTGAGGGTTTCTTTCAACCTGCCGGTTAGGTTTACCTTACAATAAGCCATTCACTGAAAAAATAAAAAGCGCCTCATCGGGCGCTTTTTTTGTTTTACCGCATTCATGCCTTCCCTTCAGCCGTCTGCTCGTCATTGTAAAAATCAAATACTATCCTGGCCTTTGCCTTACCCACCACCGCTGCCAGCTCTTCGAAGCTGCACTGGCTGATGTTTTTAACTGATTTGAATTTCCACAACAGCTTTTGTGCCGTACCCTGCCCAATGCCTTCGATGTCAGTCAAGGCAGACTTAATCAGGCCTTTTTCGAATTTCTTGCGGTGATGCGTAATGCCAAACCTGTGGGCTTCATCGCGCAATTGCTGAATCAGTTTCAACGATTCGGACCGCTTGTCGATATAGAGCGGCAGGGAGTCACCAGGAAAATAAATTTCTTCCAATCGCTTGGCAATGCCGATGATCGTAATTTTACCGCGCAAATCGAGTTTTTCGAGCGCACCCACTGCTGCTCCAAGCTGGCCTTTGCCACCATCGATAACGATCAGCTGCGGCAAGGTTTTACCCTCATGCAACAAGCGCTGGTAACGCCTGAACACAATCTCTTCCATCGAAGCAAAATCGTCGGGACCTTCAACTGTTTTAATGTTGAAATGCCTGTATTCGGCCTTGTTGGGCCTGGCTTTCCTGAACTGAACCATGGCAGCCACGGCATAATCGCCCTGGAAGTTGGAATTGTCGAAGCACTCGATCACCTCCGGAATTTCGGGCATCCGCAAATCGGCTTTCAGCTGGTTCAGTACGCGTTTCTGGTGCCTGTCGGGATCGACAAGGCTACGCTGTTTTTCAAGTTCCAACTTAAAATGCCTTGCATTGCGCTCCGACAATTCGAGCAGCTGCTTTTTGTCGCCACGCTGTGGCAAGGTGTATTTTACCCCATCAAGTGTAAAACCTGGATGAAAGGGAAGGATGATTTCTTTGGAATCGCCCGAAAAACGTTCGCGGAAGTCGGTAATGGCAAGCAGCAGCAAGTCCTCGGGACTTTCATCCATCTTTTTGCGTATCTCAACCGAATGCGACTGCACCACAGCACCTTGCACCACCTTCAGGTAGTTCACGCAGGCACTTTGCGGTTCGTCGATGATGGAATACACATCCACATCGCTGATGGCCGGGTTAACGATGGTCGATTTGCTGCGGTATTTTTCGAGGATTTCAATTTTTTCTTTAACCAGCTGTGCCTTTTCAAACGCCTGATTGGCTGCATGCGCCATCATCAGGGTTTTCAACTGCCGCACCACCACGGTAATATTGCCTTTGATGATTTCACGAATTTCGCCAATCATCTGTTGGTATTCGGCTGCTGACTGCAATCCCTCGCAGGGGCCTTTGCAGTTACCTATCTGATATTCAAGACACCGCTTGTATTTTTTCTCTGCAATGGTCTGTTCGTTGAGGTTGTAGGTACATGTCCTCACCTGGTACAGCTGCCTGATCAGGTCGAGCAAGGTGTGCATCATTCTGCCCGAGGCATAGGGCCCAAAATACTCCGATCCGTTTCTGCTCAGGTTGCGCGTTGGGAAGATACGTGGAAACAGTTCGTTGGTAAGGCAAATCCATGGATAGGTCTTGTCATCTTTAAGCAACACATTATAGCGGGGCTGAAGCTGCTTGATGAGGTTGTTTTCGAGCAGAAGGGCGTCAGTTTCGGTTTCAACCACGATAAACCTGATGTCGGCAATTTTCTTCACAAGCACCCTGAGTTTGCCGGTTTGAGTTTTGCCAAAATAGCTGCTTACGCGCTTATGCAGGTTTTTGGCCTTTCCGACGTATATAATTTTGCCTGTATCGTCAACATATTGATAAACCCCGGGGTTCGAAGGGATGGAAGCAATGGTGTTAGCCAGTTGCCGTGGAAATTCCGGTGCTGTATCCTGCGTATTCATTTTCGCACCAAAGGTAGGACGAAAACCTGTCAGTCATCAAGGTTATTGCTTCAGCCCGTCCCAGCCCTGGGCTTTCAGCGGAATCAGCTGATCATCGGTGGTGACCATGGCCACTTCGCCGGTGTTTGCCGTCATATGGCCAATGATGCTGATGCTTTCGATGTGCCTGATTTTTTCAAAATCAGCCTGGCTAACGGTAAAGAGCAGCTCATAATCTTCGCCTCCATTGAGCGCAGCAACTGCAGGTGCCATTCCAAATTCCTCGGCCACCCTGACAGTGGTCGGATCGATGGGTATCTTCGGTTCATAAATCCTGCAACCAAGTGCTGAGGCTTTGCTCAGGTGAAGCAGCTCTGAAGCCAGTCCGTCAGAAATGTCAATCATCGAAGTAGGCCTAACACCTGCCTCACGCAATGCTGCCACTACATCCATGCGGGCTTCGGGTTTCAGCTGGCGCGAAAGCACATAGTCGAACCCATCCAGATCGGGTTGCACCGAAGGATCGGCTTTAAACACGGCCTTCTCCCTTTCGAGCAGGAGCAGCCCCATATAGGCTCCACCAAGGTCGCCACTCACACAGATCAGGTCGCTCTCACCGGCTCCGCCGCGGTAACAAACCTGGTCGGTAGCGGCTTGCCCGATGACAGTGATTGAAATAAACAAACCCGATTTGCTCGAAGTGGTATCGCCTCCAACCAGGTCGACCTGATATTGGGTGCAGGCCAGACGCAAGCCTTCATAAAACGCTTCGAGGGCTTCGACCGAAAACCGGTTCGAAACGGCAATTCCTACAACGATTTGCTTAGGCTCGGCATTCATGGCAGCCATGTCCGAAAAATTCACCACAGCAGCTTTATAGCCAAGGTGTTTCAAAGGTGTGTACATGAGGTCGAAATGCACCCCCTCGACAAGCAGATCGGTCGACACCAGCGTGCGGAAACCACTATTATCGATAACCGCAGCATCGTCACCTACCCCTTTTATGGAGGATGGGTTGACCAGGGTGATGCCATCGGTGAGTAAATCAATCAGGCCAAACTCGCCCAACTCATTCAGTTCGGTACGGTTTTCTTCTTTTTCTGACAACATGGCTTTGTTGTTTAATACGTTATGATCAATGAATTTGAATGAATGCTCAGAGGCTATTTCATCCTTTGCCTGTAATATGCAGCGTTTTTCTCATCATCGAACCTGGCGTAAATATTGGTCAGGTATAAGGCATAATCAGGATCAGGATTGATGGCCCAGAGTTTTTTGAAATAACCCAGGGCTGTTTTCATATCAGCAGTGGCAACATCCAGCTCTTTCAGCAGATGGGCATATTGCTTGCGGGTTTTGTTTTTCTCATAAGCGGCCATCTCAGTCACATAGCGGTTGTCGCCAAGCTGGTAGTAGCGCTTTGCTTCCCAAAACAGCGCATCCACATTGCTCCCGTTTAACTTCAGCAACTGCTGCGCGATCTTATTGCAGGCTTCATTGCGGTTCAGTTTGCGGTTTGCCTGGAAGTACTGCATCGTCAGCACCTCACCCTTCTCCGCTTCCTCAAGCTGTGGCCACAGTCCGATAGCGTGTTCATATTGTTCGCTGATCACAAATAGTTCAAAGAGCCGCTTTCTGCTGTCAGCCGCCTGCGCACTTTCGGGAAACTGCTTTTCGAGTGGCTCGAGCATCATCAATTCTTTCGAAATGTTTCCGGCTTCCCGATACATCTTTGCCAAAGCTCCATAGGTTTTGGGACCGGCTTGCTGATAATAAATCGCCAGTTTATAGTGGCTTTCGGCAACAGCCTGATCTCCGGCAAGTGCAGCCGCGTTGCCTGCCTGCTCATACACTGTGCATTGTGCCTGTGTTGCAGCCTGATCGTGGCTGGCGATGATTTCTTCGTATAATTTCAGGGCGCGGGCATAATCCCCGGCAGCCAAAGCCGCATCGGCCTGTGGCAGGGCATTGGTCAGTTTCGCTGTGCTCACACAGGAGGAGAGCAGCAGCAGCAAAACCAATGAAGCGCCTGCCACGCGGAATACAGTATTTGTCGTCATTTTTATCATGGCGGCAAAGGTAGCGGTTTTCTGTTAATTGATTGACCTGTCTTCAGGGCAGGCTACTCAGCAGGCTGGGGAACCAGCAGCAGTTTCGAGGTGTCGTGACCCCTTTGGGCGGCTTTGTCCACCAGTATTTCGTAAGTCTGCTGATTCATCTGTGGCGTGCGGCTCAATACCCACAGGTAATCATCCGTGGTGCTGCCAATGAGCGCGTACTGATAATCTTTGGTGTCCAGTTCGAGGATAAGGTAGTCAGCATAAAAGATCCAGAAAAACGACACCTTCAGCCATCCTGTTTGCGCCGGATCGGCCAGTTTGGCTTTCCCAACGGCCGTCTTCTCCGGTCCATCGAGGGTGTGTTTGTGCCCTCTGTTGATGACTTCGATCCTGCCGTTTTCGAGCAGCTTGTAGGTAGCCGTCACCCCAACAAGGTCCTTCTCGAAGCGGTGCGGAAAACGGGCAATCTCATACCATTTACCTGCATAACGGTTCAGATCAACCTGACTGACAATCATTTTTTCTTTCACTTTCCCTGATGAGGCACAGGAGCCGGTAAATAATGCCATAAGTATCATGATTGAGAAGATTAGCAGGTGTTTAAATGATGACCGAATCATAATGACTTTATTTGATTGCATGAAAACGAATAAAATATGGTTAAGTAACTCACATTTGCTGATGCATTTGATAAAATGTGTATATTCGTCAAATCTCAGCTCAAAGTTAAGGGTTTATACGCAATACTTAATCGGTTTTTATTGCAAGAAAACTGTTATGAAGGGGCCTTTCGCCATATATGCTGTCAATTTGCTAATGCATCCGATTACTCAGGCACTAGTGATTGCCGTGCTTATTTGTTTGTTGCTCCCCGATTTCTTTCAAAAATATACCATTCGTCCGGTTAATGAGATCATCTTAAAAGGGGATAACATCCGCGAATACCACGACATCGACCAGGACGGAAACTCCGAAATTATTAATAGTGGAAATGCAGATAATCGTGCTTTCCTTACTGTGTTTAATCAATTTGGCGTGGTAGACCAGTGGAATTTCGATGGCAATTATGCCCCCGATGGAAAGCGCTACGCCCTCGGGGACTACAATAATGACGGAATTAAGGAAATCTTTCCGTTGGTGGCGCGGAATGACTCACTGTTCATCAATGGAATTGACATACGGCAGACGGGTAAACTAATGTTTTCTGAGCGTTTTCTGGTTGAACTTCCAACTTCAGGTACAAATCTCTTTGCTGTTTTCTCCCCACAGCTTGCCGATTTAACCGGCGACGGCATTAAGGAAGTGGTTTGTGTTAACTCTGCAGGATTTGGGCTTGTGCCACGGCGGGTGGTAGCCTACGATATTCAGCATGACCATGTATTCACTTCAGTCGAATTGGGTGCTTTTTGCAGTGACCTGCAGATCGATGATCTTGATGCTGACGGGAGACCCGAACTTTGTGTATCCAATTATGCCTCAGCCAACTATAAAGACACCCTGGACATTATGCACGATCATGCCGCTTACCTGATTGTACTCAACCATGACCTCAGTTTCCGCTTTGCCCCCATCAAATTTTCAGGTGATTATGCCTCCTGTCAGGCATTTCCGGTCAAGACAAACCAGGGAACACGGTTGGTGACAATTATACGTTATGAGGGCCAAGACAATAAGCCGGATTTGCTCCTTCAAATCCGCGATGCAGGTGGAGAGGTGCTTGAGGAAAAGATCCTTGAGAATTCCTCTGAATATTGTCAAACGATCATGAACTTCCAAACCATTCATGGTCTGAGCAGAATGTGTGTCATTAAAAATGACCAGACGGTTAGCTTGCTTGACGGGGAGCTGGATTTGCTTGGCAGCACCAGGCTATACACCAACAATATTTTACCGGTCCAGTTTACCGATGCGGATCAGGATGGAGAGCTGGAATTGTTGCTTTCAGGCAATAAACCTGGGCAGTTTGTCATTCTGAGACAGAATCTTCAGCACCCGGTATCGTTCATTACATTACCAACTTCTTCACCTGCAACACCATCAAATATTCTACGCAACAACCTTCCTCCACAGCTTGGCATACAGGTAAACAACAGGTTTTATACGTATGAGTATGCGTTTAATCCGATGGTTTATTGGCGCTACCCTATCTATTTGTTGGTGTATAGCCTTGTTTTTGCCTTCATCCTGCTGATCCGGCGCATACAATACATTCAGCTAAGGAAAAAATATGAGACAGAAAGAAAGCTGACCGAAATGCAATTGATTTCGCTGCAAAACCAGATGGATCCGCATTTCACTTTTAACGTACTGAATACCATTGGATCGGTTATTCTGCAGAATAAAAGTCAGCAATCGTATGATATGCTGATGAAGTTTTCAAAAATGATCAGGGCCACCATCCATTCGGCAGACAAAATCTGCCGTTCACTGAAAGAGGAATTGGATTTTATGCAGAACTATATTGAATTGCAGCAATCGCGCTATGGTGAAGCATTCACTTTCAACCTTGATGTGGCCGATGACATCGACAAGACACAGAACGTGCCAAAGATGGTGGTGCAGACTTATGTTGAAAATGCCCTTAAGCATGGGCTATTGCCAAAAGAAAATGGAGGTGGGTTTATTCAGGTGAAGGTGCGGCACGGCGATGAGGGGCTCGAGATCAGCATCATCGACAATGGTGTGGGCAGGAAACAGGCCAAAAATAATGGTTCAAGCTCAACGGGCGTTGGCCTGAGCATCATGAAACAGTATTACAGCGTACTCAACAATGGCAACAAGCGCCCCATCACCGAAACCTTTGTCGACCAGTACGACGCAGATGGCAATGCCTCAGGTACCAGGGTGACCATATGCATTCCCGATGGGTTTGTGTTTCCTTAAGGCTTTTCGTTGCAATGGCTGCTGAAGTGAAGTGATTTGCTGAAACCTGCCAGCTTACTCCTTTCTTACTAAAGCAATCAAGTGAACAATCCCACCAGCCACTTCAATATCCCCCAGATCATTTTCCCCAGCCAGATGGCCAGTTTTACCGCCAGTACAATGACAATCAGCAGGATTTTGAACGCCCAGGTCAGCATCCAGCCGATCAGGGTGATCAGGATGGTGATGCCGGTGTAGTTCAGCAGCCCCTGTAAGCCAAACACCAGGGCAGCAACAACAACCGTGAATAGAAAGGATATTCCAATGCGTAAAATCACGCTGGGTATGGCCTCACCAAAGCGCTGACACTGGCGCCAGATCCATTTGCGCAGGAAGAACACTGTAAGCGCAAAAGCAAGGGTCTGCGACCATGCATGATAGTCGTAGAGGAGACTGCCAGGCCTGTTGATAAAGCCAGCATAATCGAGCACAAGGTTCACTTCGCTGAAATAGCGGTACACCACAAAGCTACCAAAGAAGGCCATGAGCCAGGTGGCAATGCTGGTACCAAAGCGGAAAGAATCGTCAATTTTTTCGACGACAGCATCAAGGGCTGCATCAACTTCTTCCTGAATTTCATAGGTGCCTATGTTTGAAGCCTTCATCAGCATACGCCTGGCACGGGTATACATCCGGGCTTTGGCCGCCGCAACCCCACTTTTCCAGTAACTTAACGAAACTTCATAGATCGGGCTCAGCCCCGGCACAATTTCGTAGGTGCTCCCATGAAACAGCATCACATAGTCTTTCCCTTTGAAGCTGTAATGCAACTCCCAGCTGTCGATTCTGTCAACATCGAGTTGCTGGAACTGCATGGTGTGGATATCGGTTTTGGCTTTGTGCGCCTTAACGAGGTATTCATCAACGAATTTGTTCAGGTGATTGCCTTCGGGTAGCTGACCTGTTTCGAGTTTCGGTTTGTTTACACGCAGCACATTGTACGACTCATAGCTTTCGTATTCATCGAGAAACTGAGGGAAGCGGTCGTACACCTCCCCATGGATGACACAGGTTGCCTGGTTGGTATAGCTCAACTCGCGTTTCACATAAAAATGGTGCATCAGCCGCATATGTCCCTGACAGGTAGGACAGGTATTGCGACCCGATCCACTGCACATCGGGCAGGTAATTTTTCCACGCCCACTGCAAGTATGGCAAGTTACTTTTCCGCTGCCTCCGCAACCTCCGCACGTCCTTCTCCCACTGCCTCCGCACGAGCTGCAACTCTCATTCACCGTTTGATAGGTTGTTTTTGTCTGGTAGTAGCCACCACCCGAACTGCCGCTTTGTGGCACCCACACCTGTTCGCTACGCGAAATCTGCCGCGATTTGGAGCCACGGCCTCCACACGAGCTGCAGCTGTTTGATCCGGAGCCCCCACAAGAGGTACACCGCAAGCTCCCTGCTCCAGCACACGAGGTGCATGTTACAATTTTAGCACCGCTGCACCTGATGCAGGTGATCCAGCCCTTGGCACCACAATGGTGGCAGTTTTCGATGTGCTGTGAGCCACTGACAATGTAATTGGTTGTGTTGTCCGTGAATTGCTTCACCTCAGGAAGGCCAATATCCCACGAATTGAAATCGGTGAGCTTAAACAGCGTCCTTGCCGGGATGTTTTGCCCGGTATATGGCTCATGCCCCTCGTGCCGGCCCCTTTCTTCATACTGGCTACGCACACGAATGGGATACGCCGGCTTGTAGTAAATGGCATTTACCTTGATCTTATCACCCAGGTTTTTATAAGGATGGTGTGGCACACTGTCTGCCCAACTATTAATGCGCTTTCTGAAAGCCGCTTCCAACTGACTGTTTCCAATTTCTTTTTCTTCGTAAATAAACTTCTCTTTCATCGGTTCACCATATTAATTGTTCACTCAAATGCTGACTGCAGCTTAAACAGCCGGATCTTCCTCCTGCGCTGATTCATCGTCTCCATCAGCTACAGCCGGATCGTTTCCGGGTCTGGCCACAGGGTTGATATCCGGTAAAAGGATGACGAGTTTAAATAAAAATGGCAGGCTGAAAATCAGAAAAGCAATGATGAAAATGGGGCTGAGTAGTGCCATACCAAGCTGCGGACTGCGTCCTGAAAGCTTAAGCACATTTACTGACTGGTAGCCTAAGCGTCTCCAGAAGTTTGGTGTCAGCTTGTCGGAAACGATGAGGCTGTCGGCTACCACTGCATTCAGGTAATAGGCAGCCCTGGTTTTACCCACCCCCAATCCTTCGAAAGCCACGAAAAACGGATGGGTTTTTCCCGGCTCTTTTTGCAATACCTCCTCAAGACGAAGGTGGCGGGTTGTTCGTGCCTGGCTGATGGTGGTATCGGTGCTGCACCAGGCTGTCTGGACCAAAAACAACAACACGAATAAAGGAAGCAATTTTTTCATTTTAGAGGAATTTAAATGAAAATGATTGAATATCAATTCATAAGACAAAGAATGATTTCCTTATGAAACTACCAGAATAGGACTACTAAAATTAAGGAATAAACAATCAAATATTTTGATTATCAATATTTTAGAATCATTCTAAATTATTCAGGGCGTTTTGATCCTTCGAAAAACGTTCAACTTATTGATTAAGTGAATGATAAGAATTAGTCCGGCAAGGTACAGGGCGGCATTGCCAATGAAATCACCATGGGATGCATAAAAGGTCATTTCATCGCGCCTGAAAACAACGCCTTTAAGGACTGCTTCTTTTCCGTAGAAGGTGCTGTTAACGATTTCCCCTTTAGGATTGATAAGGGCAGTGATGCCGGTGTTGGCCACCCTCACCATCCACCGGCCGGTTTCGATGCAACGGAGCCGGGCGTAGGCCAGGTGCTGTTGATATCCACCCGGAGTATCCCACCAACCATCATTTGTGATGAGCACAATAAAGTCAGCACCCTCCACAGCCTGATCAGCACTAAGGCTGCCGTAAACCGACTCGAAACAGATCACCGGTGCAATTTGCGTTGATTTATTCAAGGTAAATGTGCGTGTCTCACCATGGACACCATACCTTCCGAAAAAACCACCTGATCGCTCAATCATGGATTGGAAAGGCTTCATCAGGCTGTAAAATGGCTGCTTTTCGACAAGGGGAACCAGTTTCGATTTGTGGTACACCTGGAACGCATCTTTGTTGCACAACAAGGCCGAATTGTACAATACATAGGGATTTTCAACCTGAATAACTGCATCAGCATCTTCGGTCGCTTTTTCAGCTTTTTTGCGTGTGAATGCACCGAGAAAAAGGGATGATTCAGGATAAGCTTCAATGGCTCTCAATAAGGAATTCAGTGAAACGGACTGCTCCAGGCTATCCTCATCCACCGCCTGTGTAAGCACCGTTTCGGGCAGGATCAGCAAACTGACTTCTGGGGTGATCCCCTGTTCAATCAGCCTTATCATTTTCTCAATTTGCTGTACCTCAGTCATTCCGTTGAATTTTTCAGTCCGGGGATTGATGTTGGGTTGCACCGCCATAAATGTGACTCCTTCACCCTTATCAGCTGCCGTAGTAAGCTGATAGGAAATGCCAATTGGTCCGCCAATCAGGATAAGCAACAGCATCAATGGCAAAATCAGAGCCTTAGTGGCATTTTTCTCAAGCAAAGCGAGCAGCTGATAAATCATCCAGTTCGACAGCAGCAGCCAGGCCGTCCCTCCCGTTACGCCGGTGTAGCGGTACCATTGAATCCATTCAGGCTTAAAAGCCAAGCCGTTTCCCAGGTTAAACCAAGGCCACGACAACTCCCAATGCTGGTGCAGGAATTCGAAAGAAAGCCAAAATACCAGTAAGGCCAGCAAACTGATTGAAGGTGAATTAAAGGTTTTCGTTGTGCGGCGCCACAACAACATGACCGCGGTCATATAGGCAGCATTGAACAGCTGCGCCATCAAACTCCCTGTAACTGTTGAACTGTACATCCACCAACCGGCCAGCAGGTGAAACAGAAAAAAGCCGGACATGCTGGCCAGAAAAGCGGCATCTCTGCCTTGGGCAACTTTACCGTTGAGCCACAACATGGGCACAAGCCCGACAAAGAGCAATACCGGATACCCATTTGGTCCCCAGCCCAGGTTTAGCAACATGGAGCTGACGCATGGTAAACCAAACAGCAGTAATTGTTTCGGGCCTGGAATGCGCATTGCTGACAACTGTAAGTGTTTCCCAAAGCTACGACATAAACTTTTTCCGCCTTATTTTAAAATCTTAACAGATGTCATCGGCATGAAATAAAAAGTAAAACCGTTCTGTCAGCGATTGACAGAACGGTTTATCGTCCTTGCGGGACCTGAAATTGGTTGTGTAATCAGTTAAAAGAAATCAGTAGTGGGCACTTAAAACCCACTGATTATTAATTGATTACTATATTGTTCTTTGACATTTTTGTAATTGCACTTTGTAAGTATCTCTCTTACAGGAGTTTTGTCCAGTAGAGATATGCTCAGAATTTGTAATATTTCG
>JAHIUX010000044.1 GCA_018816765.1 Bacteroidota bacterium | reverse complement strand
GTTGTGAATTGCTTTTGAATTGTATCTTTGAAATACTGAGCACAACCATAGCACTCGCCGTTATGCCTCATTGCCTGTTGTGAATTGCTTTTGAATTGTATCTTTGAAATACTGAGCACAACAAACACATGATGTTTGCATGAAGTGCATCAGTTGTGAATTGCTTTTGAATTGTATCTTTGAAATACTGAGCACAACTGTGTTAAGAGGTCTAAATCTTTGGTACTGTTGTGAATTGCTTTTGAATTGTATCTTTGAAATACTGAGCACAACTTTAAACCATGAAACTAAATCCAAAATACAGTTGTGAATTGCTTTTGAATTGTATCTTTGAAATACTGAGCACAACGGCATTGAATTTATGGAAGTCGGGTTTATGTTGTGAATTGCTTTTGAATTGTATCTTTGAAATACTGAGCACAACGGATTTGCAGGCGGCAATACATGATTATTTGTTGTGAATTGCTTTTGAATTGTATCTTTGAAATACTGAGCACAACCCGTTATCTACAAGGTGGCACTACGTCCGTGTTGTGAATTGCTTTTGAATTGTATCTTTGAAATACTGAGCACAACTTGCTTTAAAACACATCAACACCATGAATCGTTGTGAATTGCTTTTGAATTGTATCTTTGAAATACTGAGCACAACAGAACCCTGTTTATCTGATTGATTATCTTTGTGTTTGGTTTGTTTTTGTAAAGAAAAAAAATGCAGCCTGCTGCTTTCCCCTTCGGGTTTCGGAGGGGATTTTTTTTATTCTGTCAGAACAATTCAAGCTGCTGGGGGGTGTCGGGTCGCACTTTCAGGCTTTGTCCCCTGAAAAATTCCATCATGCCGAATTGCTTGTCCGTTAGGGAAAACAAGATGATTTCACCCCTTGGCGCCAGAAATGATTTGACCCGCTTCATATGGACTTCGGCATTTTCGCGGCTGCTGCAATGCCTCACATAAATAGAGTACTGCAGCATGGCGAAACCATCCTTCTGAAGGCTTTTCCTGAATTGCGCATACTCCTTCCTGTCCTTTTTGGTTTCAGTGGGCAGATCGAAAAAAACAAATAACCACAAAATCTGGTACTGGTTTAAGCGTTCGAAGGCATTGTCTGACAACATATTTTAACTCAAATCGGGATAAAGAAGCTTGCGCGAAACACCCTCGAAACAGGCCGACAAGGAGGCCGTTGTACGCTGCAAACCAACCATTAGCGGGCTGTTTTTACCGTCGATCACCACATCAATCACCGGAAGCTGCAGCAGTTTTCGCTTGATCTCCGGACTCAGTGTTTCCAGGTCGCGCTGTTCGTTCATCAGTTGCAGAACGATGCGATCCACATAAGGCCGGTAGGGCTCCATAATGTCGGAAGCCAGGCACCAGGGATTGTATTTGTTGCGGTGATGAATGCCCACGGCAGGTAACAGGCCGCTCGATACGAGTCCGCGGGCCACCATGGCCAGCAACACCGCATAGCCATAGTTTAGCAAGGCATTGGGCGCCTCGCCAAACCGGTGCCGGGTGAATGAGGCATTGCCTCCGAATAGATGTTCCCAGTAACAGGCTGCTGCCCTGCCTTCGACATTCTGTGGATCGCCACTCTTCACCAGCGACAGGTAATACTGCATCCTGCTGTCGTCGATGGAATAGGCGCGCAGCAGCGCCGCCTGGTTGCTAATCTTTGCTATTACCGTCTGTTGCCAGAGGTTCTTTTTCAGTGGCAATGAACTTTCAAGTTGCTGGTACATTTTTTCGGTAAATGCATGGTGTGCAAACATGGGCAACATGAGGCCATAGGGCAGGTGCCTTGCATCGCAGTTGATCACCGCAACAAGGTGTTCGTTAAGTGCTGCCAGCAGAGCCTGTGTAATCGTGACCTGGGGATGGTCGAGAATGAGCACGCCAATGTCCTCAATCGGAATGCTGGCTTGTGACCCCTCAGCTGGGGGGCATAATTCCACCTGCAGTTGTTGGTCTTTTTTGCGCAACACCGCCGGGTTTCCAAAGTATAATGTTCGTTTAATCATGTTTCAATCGCTGTTAACAGCCGGTACAAAGGGATGTTTTCGAGGGATTTTTGGTGTGCTTGCTGCCAATGTCCAAGACCTCCAAACAGATCAATACAATGCTGATGGTTGGTGATGCCATTTTTCTTCAGCAGGATATCATTGTATGATGAATAGGGCCAGGTTTCGAAAGCCTCGCAAAAACCATGGTGGACCGGGTTGCGGTGAACATATACAATGGCGTTTTGAAGGTAGTCGGTATTGCCGATGATTTCGCGCTTGAAGTTCTTGATAAACAGGGAGCCGCGCCTGTGATACACCTTGTTGAACGATTGGGTGTAGCAACTAAACAGGTTCGAAAACTGTCTGGAGAGGAAGCGGCTGATTTCGGGGGCGGATATCCCCTCATGCAAACCTTTTCCAAAGTTCGAAACTTTGGAAAAGGTTTGCGCTGCAAGTTGCTCCTCCCCCTGCAGCCTCCCACGCATCACCGCTTCCAACACTTCCCTTTCCCTGATTCTGACCACAATATGAAAATGGTTCGGCATCAGGCAATAGGACAGAGTTTCTGCTATCGGGTTGATATACAGGATGTATTTTTCAAGAAAATAATGGTAGTTTGCTTCGTGCAAAAACAGCTTCTCGAACCCGTTGGCATGGTTAAAGATATGATAGCTGGTATCGGACTGAAGGGGTTGCATTTCAAATCTCGATTCGGTTAATCTCAATTACATTTCCAAGCCGATCAACCTTCAACGGAACACAAATTTCTTTAATCATTTCATTTGTCCATGCCCGTTGAGCTTTGTTATTACTTCCTAATTCAATGGTTTGAACAATTGCGTTTGCTACAAACGCTGGTATAAAATCACCAACATTACCAGTACAGCTTACCATTTTATAAATCCGATCCTTTTTAATCTCATCATGTAAACTGTTTGAATCTATTTCATATGGTGTTGGTAAATACACCAAATCGTTTGGAGAAAGCCAGAATAGTAGTTTTTCACCCTTTTCATTTGCTTCTGGAACAGAAATTAATCCTTGTTTTTGTCGTTCAATAACAATGTTCAAAGGAATAGTTTCAAAAGTGCGTTTCCCTTCTTCGTTTACATAAATGGCAAAAAATAGATTTGTGCCTTTTGCTGCCTCAACAAACTTTGATGATTTATTGCCAGTATTCCCAACATTAAATTTATTTCCCAATGGTTCATAAACCCGAGCCTTATAAATAGGCTGATGTTGATTCCCATCGTTCAGTTTTTTAATATTTCTATTCATCTCATCAATACCATCGGGAGAAAAAGCCAATTCGGGTTTATCAGAATTATCCTCTAAATGTTTGAGTAATATTTTTTGAATCCCTGTATCGGTAATACTTTCCACAATTTTCTTGGAAGTAAAACTGTCGTCTAAAGATTTCCTGGTTGCAACCAACTTTTCTTTGGTATCGTTTGTGAAATAGTATTGCTTAATTTTTGAAAAATTAATGTTGCTCCATTCCTCCGTTTTGTCTTTGAAATATTCTTGGATTTTTTTGTTGTCCAGCCCTTCAGATAACAACTGTTTAATTTTGAATTTTAACCGTCTATCTGCAATCAGTTCCGGATGTTCTATAGCAGAAGAAAGATTTGCAGTTTTTATTTTCTTCAAGTTCACGTTTCCAAAAACCGTTTCTTTGTGCATTGGTTTACGTATTGCCCAACTTTCACCATTCCTCTGTTTCTCTAATATTATCTTCCCATTTTCATCAAAATGCTGATAGCTATTCGTTGTTTTATTAATCACCCTTAAATTCTGTTTAAAGCTTACAACAATATTTATGAGTGCTGCTTGAGCATCTTGAGTAAAAGTTGCCCACGGTTTATAAAACTCTCTGGCAACTTCAACGTATTTCAGAACCTTCTTTCCATCAATCAGCTTTTCTATTTGGACGGTTTCAATTCTCCGTAATTTACGTCTCAAATCGTAACGCGACTCTTTGGCACTGGCTTTGGCTGCTTCGTTATTTAAGTAATTGACATGACTTCGGGTAGCACAAGCTATTACCAATGCATCCATTGCATGGTGTCGGTGGTCGATCCTCTTTTTATTAAAACCTTTTTGAAGTTCAAGTGGCATTTGAGTTTGAAATACCTTATTCCCATTTTTGTTTTCCCATTGCCCGAACTGATTACTATTTGTCAATTCATTTAATCGTTCGAAACGAGGATAAACAATTGTATTCCAAACATCATTCAAGCCCCAATCTCTTTTTAACTGATCGGTTATACCACCCGTGCACGAAATCAGATTCTTTGATGTCGCTTCTTCTTCTCCTTCTTCACGAACGATGTTTGATAAAAGGCTTTTAACCACCTTACTGATATATCGGCTGTCATTTAGTTGTCTTTCAATAAATCCATCCGGAATATCTTCCATCAGCAATTTTTTCATTTTGCCCCTGTTACGGGAATAATTGTCTTTGACCAATTTTTCATAAGCATCTACAGATAAAATCTCTACTGTCTTTCCAAAATTCAACTCCACCTTTTGACCATGATGGTTTTTAATAAATTCATATCCGAGACAATTATCTTTTAACTGATTAACTTCGGACTCGCAAATAACCTTATTACTCGATGAATCGTCGAAATATCTTGATTGTGGAATGATATGCTCAATCTGATAATCAGTTGTAAAAAGTTTACTTAGGGGAATAATTTCATTGGTGTAAGGTGAACGGTATTTTCGTTCAAGCCACAATTTGTATCTCAATACCTCTGACCTTGTAGGTTGTTTTTTTGTATCTGTTTCCTTGAATTTTTTCAAAATATCTTCAACATCATCAGGAATCTCAATGACACTCTTCAAAATATCATCTTCATAAATCCGCAAGATTTCTTGTTGACTTGGTGAATAAGGTCGAACATTTTCTATCTCATACTCAGGATTCATAAACTCCATTAAGAGAGACTTTATTCGCAGGTTTGCATTTTCATTATCTGAATTAATTTTTGAAATCCGTTCCCTTTCAGTTTTAGTATTTTTCATCTCGCGGCCAAGCTCCACATGGATTTCAGAAAAATTATCATGCTTTTTCCAAATATCACGAACTGTACGAAGGGTTTCTGTAATTACCTGTTCAACTATTGGATTGCGCAAAGAGTGTTGCTTAAATGATTTCAGATAAGCATCTAAATCTTCAGGCTTTTCCCATTTTGCTATTTCTTTAGATTCGGAATGTCTATCGTACACAATGTAACAAGCCAACCAAACCGGAAGCCCTTTAAAGGTCGAAATATCATTTAACCGAATTGCCTTATCTCTAACCCTGTTTCTGATTTTTTCATCATATTCTCCGGTTAGAATTTTATCAATCCGAAGTTTTGTGTTTGAATCAATAGAATCCTCATTCCAATATTTCCCCAATCGCATTAATGGAAGCAATTTTTTGATGGCTTTGGCAGAATAGGAGCCGTAATCCTTCTTGAATGGAGGAAACTTCTTGAAAACATCAATAAAACTATCATCAAGGTTATGCTTTATGGCAAAAGACTTTAGCGCCTTTTCAATTTCATGCTTATCTTCAACGGAGTATAAAATATGCCAAAGAGCTTCTTCATTTTCTTTCGCTAAGAAATTGGCTGGTACATTCTCAACCTTTTCAAGTCGATTTAAAATCATTGCGCGCGTCTCGTTACAAGGATATGGCTTATCATCCACGTAATTCCAACGGTAATTATCGGCTTCTTTCTTTAGCCCAAATCCCGGATATTTCAGAAATGCTTTCTGGTCAATTTCTTTACGATTGTTCAACCAATCGAATAAATCGGTTATGTCATCTTCATTCTTCAAGAACTCTGAAGTTACATCAACATCGGTGTGCAATTTTTCATTAATCCATCTCTCCTTCTGATAAATCCGAATATTGGAAATAAACTGCCACAACCTATATTCTTGAAACAACGGATGAGATTTGGCGATACATTTTACAGGAACAGTCTTGATTTCACCAGTTTCTTTATCTAAATAATTCCGTTCCTCATAAGGACAATCACTGATCAATGATTTTTTACTTTTTAACGGACGTTGGTAAAAGATGATGTCGTCCATAAATAAATAAGTAAAATCCCGGTTTGAAATCGTGTTCCGGTGAGATTCATTATTGGCATATAATTCTTTCAAGCATTCTGAAAATAAATCCTTGTTCTGCAATTCAGCATGAAACTCTTTTTGTTTCTCTAGAATAGCTTTTAATTCTGCTTTATAGAATTTTCGTTCAACAGTACGAACAAGCTTTCCCTTAATTTTCTGATCGGGCTTTTGCAAAAGTGTATCATAAATATACCAACCAACTGTTTTTCTGCTTTGATCAATATCTGATTCGGTTTTCTTCTTAATTAGAGTCCAATCGTCTTCTTTGGGAGCGCGGAAAGAGCGTTTTTCTTGTCCGTCTTTATCCAACTTTAATGTTCCATCATCATTAATATCCGTAGTAACGATAAACTCTTTGATCTTCCCTACCCAATCAAGCGGAACGTTACTTGTCCTTCGATAAACCCATCCGTTTTCCAAATGTACATTGTACCAAATGTCTTTTCCTTTCTTTTCGTCGGTCGCTTCAACAGAAACAACTTTCAATGCATAAAATTCAACTAATTTATTTGGGTTCTCATCTTCATCTTCACCCCTTAACTGGTAATAACCACGCTTTTGATTAAAGTTTAGGATTATCCATGCAAGTTCAGCCTTTTCAATTCTATAGTTAAGAGCCTTCTTTCGAAGAAAATAGATTGTCCAGTCATAGGGAACTTTTTTATCATCCTCTAATAATTGGGGTTGATGCTCTTTAAAATCAGCCAACATTTCATTGAAAGAATTTTGAAATAGAAATTCATATTGGTCGTTGCTGTTTTTAAACCATGCTATTTTAGGTTCTGTTTCAGAAAGGAATTGCCCCAATCTTTTTTCAAAATCTATGCTCCTGGCATAATGGTCAGGCAGAAACCCAATTTTAAAAAGAGTCCGGTGCAAACGTTCTCTCCGCAGTAAATATCGCTCTCTTAATCTCCTTATTCCTCTAAATCGAGTCCTTTCGGCTGTTTGAGACTTTGAATTGCCTTTATCAAAATCACTTAATGTGGCTGCATCCATCGGAATAATCCGGCTGCCCATTCCTTCTATTTTACAGGGTTTTCCCTCTTCATTTGTGCCAACCAATGCCCAACCAATAGAGTTTGTTCCCAGATCCAGTCCCAAAATTTTTTTCATTTTATCTTGTTTTAGGGGTTTTTCATGATTATATTTGCTTCACAATTCAAAGCAATTCACAATAAGGATTATTCCGTTGTGAAAACATTTAAGGTGGTCTCGCCTAAGGCGAGATCGCCTTTTTTATTTCAATCCTGATGAGTGTTTCCCCGCTTCAAGAACATGCGGGCATTGAGCAAATTGAGCCTGTGAAAATAAATAATCTAATTCATTTTTCCAAGCATTTTTCCACAGCCCATACAAATAAATATTGGTATTTGTTGCAAATATTTCAGCAATATCAGTAGTGCCAGAAACCAATTCGACTGAGCCTTCAGCCGAACACTGGTCCACAACCGGGTGGTCTGCGGCGAGGCCTGATTCGGGCAAATACATGCTTAAGCCGCACTATTCAGACCGGCAGGAAATTGTTTGTTAATGTTTGTTGACAGGCTACAAAAGTCCGGCAGCCTACTGTATCACCCCCAGCTTGCGGCCTACTTTGGTAAAAGCGGCAATGGCCTTGTCGAGGTGGGCGCGGGTATGTCCGGCCGAAAGCTGCACACGGATTCGCGCCTGTCCCTTTGGCACCACCGGGAACGAAAAGCCAATTACATAAATGCCCTCTTCGAGCAGCATATCAGCCATTTGTTTCGAAAGGAAGGCGTCGTACAACATCACGGCACAGATGGCTGATTTTGTGGGTTTCAGGTCGAAACCTGCAGCCTTCATATGCTCAACAAAATAGGTGGTGTTTTCGTGCAGCCTGTCCTGCAGTTCACTGGTTTCGCTCATCATCTCAAACATCCTGATGCCGGCATTCACGATATGAGGCGGAAGTGAGTTCGAGAACAGGTAAGGCCTTGAACGCTGCCGCAGCAGGGCAATGATTTCCTTTTTGCCTGTGGTGAATCCGCCAATGGCGCCCCCAAAGGCCTTGCCGAGGGTTCCGGTGATGATTTCCACCTCGCCGCGCAGATTAAACAGTTCGGTCACTCCGCGTCCGGTAGGGCCCACCACACCGGCCGAGTGGCATTCATCGACCATCACCATGGCGTCGTATTTGTTGGCCAGCTCAACGATCTTGTCCATAGGAGCCACATTGCCGTCCATTGAGAACACACCGTCGGTGACAATGAGGCGGAAATTATGCTCCTGCGCCAGGATCAGCCGCTCTTCGAGTTGCTCCATATTGGCATTGGCAAAACGATACAGTTCGGCTTTGCAAAGCCTTACCCCATCGATGATGGAAGCGTGGTTGAGGGTGTCGGAGATGATGGCGTCCTTGGGTCCCAGCAGGGGTTCAAACACACCGCCATTGGCGTCGAAGGCGGCGGCATACAGGATGGTGTCTTCGGTACCGAAAAATTCGGCAATTTTTTGTTCCAGTACCTTGTGCAGGTCGGTTGTTCCACAGATAAACCGCACCGACGACATGCCATAGCCATGGGTGTCGAGGGCTTCCTTGGCAGCTTCGATCAGGCGGGGGTGGTCCGCCAGGCCGAGGTAGTTATTTGCACAAAAATTCAACACCCTGGCGCCATTAATCAGCGTGATTTCAGCCGATTGTGGCGAAACAAGCACACGTTCTTCCTTATACAAACCAGCGGACTTAATCTGCTCGAGCTCAGCTTGTAAAAACGCATTCATCCTGGTATACATAAAGCAAATGGGTTAAAATTATGTGCGAAATTACACCAATTTGTCAGGCGGGAGGTCCATTCAGGGGCAAAAAAAATGAACCCGGAAGGCCGTGGCTTTCCGGGTTCGGTAAGGTGTTGAATGATGGTGTGCTGGTGCAGTGCTGCGCCTACATGCCATACATTTCGATGATCTGTTTTTTGTCTTTTCCGAGGATATTGTACTTCTTTCCGACCTTGATGAAGGCTTCGAGGGCCTTGTCGAGGTGGTGTATTTCGTGGGCTGCCGAAATCTGTGTACGGATACGGGCAGCGCCATTGGGCACCACGGGGAAGAAGAATCCGATGGCATAGATGCCTTCGGCATAAAGGTCGCGTGAGAAGTCCTGTGCCAGCTTGGCGTTGAACAGCATCACGGGCACGATAGGGGTGTCGCCAGGTTGCAGCACAAAGCCTGCATCGAGCAATCCCTGACGCCAGTATGCACTGTTCGTTTCAAGCTTGTCGCGGCGTTCGGTACTTTTCGACAAGGTCTCGAGCACATTGAGCACACCGGCAACAACCACCGGAGCGATGGTGTTCGAAAACAGGTAAGGACGGGCTTTCTGACGGCACATCTCAACGAGCTCTTTGCGGCCCGAAACACAACCACCGCTGGCGCCTCCGAGGGCTTTGCCGAAGGTGGTGGTGATGATGTCGATCTTGCCCATCACATTGTACTTTTCGTGCGTGCCACGGCCTGTCTTGCCAATGAATCCGCTCGAGTGCGAATCGTCAACAAACAGCAGTGCGTCGTATTTTTCGCAGAGGGCAACCATTTCGTCGAGCCTGGCGGTGTCACCGTCCATCGAAAAAACGCCATCAGTGATGACGATCTTCACGCGTTTGTCAGCAAACTGAATCAGCTTCTGCTCAAGGTGCTCCATGTTCTGGTGCTTGAAGGTGTCGCGCATGGCTGGCGAAAGCCTGATGCCATCGATGATGGAAGCATGCACAAGCCTGTCGGAGATCATCACGTCCTCTTCGGTCAGGATGGCCTCAAACACACCGGCATTGGCATCCATGCAGGATGGAAACAAAATGGTGTCTTCGGTACCCAGAAACTCGGTGATTTTTTGTTCAAGTTCCTTGTGAATGTCCTGGGTGCCGCAGATAAAGCGCACCGACGACATGCCGTAGCCATGGGTGTCGAGGCCCTGGTGCGCAGCAGCCACCACATCGGGATGACTTGATAAGCCCAGGTAGTTGTTCGCACACATATTGATCACCCGTTTGCGGGGTGCACCGGCGGGGAACTCCACCTCAATTTCAGCCGACTGGGCCGAAAAAATTTTACGTTCGGTTTTAAAAAGGCCTGCGCCTTCAATTTTCTGCAGGGTATCCTGGTAGATTCCCCTTACTTTGTCACTGTAGCCCATATTGCCTGATATTTATTATTTCTTAGCCAAAAATTCATTTACCAGGTCAGTGATGCTGTTCACTGTATCGAAAGCTTCGGGTGTGGCCCTGTCATCAGGCAACGAAATTTTGTAGGTAGCTTCGAGGAATCGTTTGAGTGATACCATGGAGAATGAATCAACAATACCGCCCGAAATCAGCGGAGTTTCATAGGTCATTTCGTCTTCCGGATCATCCAGATACTCATCTACAACATACTTCAATACAACGTCTTTAATATTTTCCATTTTTTTGTAAGGTTTTTGTGATTACTATTTATCGTTCATATTTATTGATCAATCGTCTTCAAGGGTCGACACATCACCGATTTCTTCGCCCCATTCCTTGGCGTGAAGCAGGCGGCGCATGATTTTACCGCTTCTTGTCTTCGGCAACTTATCGAGGTATTCTATTTCCTGAGGCATGGCCAGGGGTGACAGGCGTTTGCGGATAAAGTTCATGATCTGCAGTTCAAGCATATCGCCGGGTTCAAAGCCCGGATTCAGTGTCACAAAGGCTTTCACCACTTCCATGTTCACGGCATCGGGCTTGGCCACAACGGCTGATTCGGCCACGGCTTCGTGTTCAAGCAAGGCTGATTCAACTTCGAAGGGGCTCACCAGGTGACCGCCGGTGTTGATGACATCGTCGTCGCGGCCGATGAACCAGAAGTAGTTGTCCTGATCGAGGAAGGCCTTGTCGCCTGAGAGGTACCAGCCATTCTTGAATTTCTTTCCATAGGTTTCTTCGTTGCGCCAGTAAGTGCGCATCATGGCCGGCCAGCCAGGTTGGAAGGCAATGAGACCGGGCTTGTTGGGGCCATCGACAGGTTCGTAGGTGTGTTCGTCAAGCACCGTGGCAATGATGCCCGGGAAAGGTTTGCCCATTGAACCGGGTTTGATTTTCATGCCAGGAACATTCACAATCATCATCGATCCTGTTTCGGTCTGCCAATAGGTATCGTGGAAGGGTTTTCCAAACACTTTTTCGCTCCAGATCACGGCTTCGGCGTTCAGTGGTTCGCCCACGCTGGCCAGGTGGCGCAGGGTGGACAGGTCGTACTGTTTCACCAGCTCGTCGCCGGCTTTCATCAACGAACGGATGGCTGTCGGAGCCGAGTACCACATTGTTACTTTGTATTTGTCGATGAACTTATACCACGATTCGGCCGAGAAGCCTGTGTCGAGAATACACACAGTGGCACCTGTTGCAAAGCCACCGATGATGCCGTACGATGTTCCGGTAACCCATCCCGGGTCAGCGGTGCACCAGTAAATATCGTTGTCCTGGATGTCGAGCACCCATTTCGAGGTCAGGTACTGCGAAATCAGTGAATAATGCACGTGTTTCACGCCTTTGGGCTGTCCTGTGGTGCCCGAGGTGTAATGCAGCACCGACGGTGATTCTGCCTTGGTGTGTGCAGCCTCAAAATGCTCAATTTGTTCGGCGTGGTCCATATCAAAGGCCATTTCGCGTGTCTTGAGTTCCTTTTTACCGTCATGATCGATGATGATGATGTGTTTGAGCGAAGGGAGTCTCTCGAGGATGAGGCGTACTTTTCCCACATGTTTGCGCTGGGTGATGATGGCCGAAGTCTGGGCATTGTCGAGGCGAACAAAAAGGGACTCGTCGCCAAAAGCCGAAAACAAGGGTTGTGCAACAGCGCCCATCTTGAGCACCGATAACACACCGACATAAAGCTCGGGCACCTTGTCCATAAACAGACAAACCCTGTCGCCTTCGTTGATGCCAATGCCTTTGAGCATGGTAGCCATGGTGTTGGTGCGCAGCCTGAGGTCGTTGTAAGTGTATTGTTTCTCGACCCCTCCAAGGCCTTCCCAGAGGATGGCCTTTTTGGCAGACTTGCCCATCTGACAGATTCTGTCGGTGCAATACCAGCCAATATTTATATCATCGCCGGGTGTGTACCCAAGCTCCTTTTCAGCTAAGCTCCAGCTGAAGTTGTTAACTCTTTCTTCGTATGATCCAATGTTTGACATAAAATGAGTGCCGTTAATTCGAATTAATTGTAATAATGATGGTTAAATTCGCCATTTTCTAAAATCAACCAAAAATAGGCATTCCCCGAAAACGATTGCAAAGGCCTGTTCAATTTAGAATCAGTTTAAGTTAAAAGCATCCGGCCCGTTTCACAACCATTGTTTGCGTAAAGCAGTCAGGTTGGGCCAAACACTGCTGTTGCCGATCGTTGCAGCATCACGATTTGCTATTTTGTTGATTTTGTGTAAGGAAGAAACCTGTGAAAAACCTCATTATTCATGGCATTGGGGCCCGAATACCATCCAAATGATGGGTGATCAGGTGGCCAGGCTGGTTTTTTTGCGATCTTTGCCGAAATTTTTTTCAGCATGCAGATCGCTGCACTCGTTTCGGGAGGTGTTGACAGTTCGGTAACCATTCCCCTGCTTAAGGAAAAGGGCTTCGACCCGGTCATCTTCTACATCCGCATCGGGATGGAAGACGAGCCAGGCTATGTTGACTGTCCGGCCGAAGAAGATATTGAAATCACAACCTATATTGCGAAGAAATATGGTTGCCGGATGGAGATCGTCGACCTGCAAAAGGAATACTGGGAAAGGGTTGTAGCCTACACCATCGAATCGGTTAAAAAGGGGCTGACCCCAAATCCGGATGTGATGTGCAACCGTTTCATCAAATTTGGCAGCTTCGAAGACCGCTTCGGGCATCAATTCGATAAAATCAGCACAGGGCATTATGCCCGGGTCATCGAAACCGACAATGGCTTTTACCTCGGCACCGCCGCTGATGCTGTCAAAGACCAGACGTATTTTCTTTCGCGCATAACCTATCCGCAGCTCAGTAAGCTCATGTTCCCTGTTGGCGACCTGATTAAGCCTGAGGTGCGCAGGGTGGCCGAAAAAATGCGCCTACCCAGCGCCCACCGCCCCGACAGCCAGGGCATCTGTTTCCTGGGCAAAATCAACTACAACGACTTCATCCGCCGCTATGCAGGCGAAAAAGAAGGCAAGATCGTTGAGCTGGAAACAGGAAAGGTGCTGGGCACGCACAAAGGCTTCTGGTTTCACACCATCGGCCAGCGCAAAGGTCTTGGACTTAGCCACGGACCCTGGTTTGTGGTTAAAAAAGACACTGACGAAAATACCGTATTTGTTTCGAACGGATACGACCCGGTGAGCCAGTACCAGGAAGAGATTGCACTGGCCGACCTGCAGCATATACGGCCGCAGGAAGCTTTTTCGCACGGGCAGCAGGTGAGGTTCAAGATCAGGCACCAACCCGAGTTTCATACCGGAACCCTGGCCCTTAGAGGAATCAATTGGATACTTAAAAGTGCACAGCCGCTGGCAGGCGTTGCTCCCGGCCAATTTGGCGTCCTGTACGATTTGCACCAACCAATCTGTCTGGGCAGTGGAATCATCGGGTAAAATCGCTAGGATTCAGCTTACGCATGCCGTATCTTTGCATAGTAATCTGACCCTCATGGCGTATTACCGGTTTCTGTTTCTTTTTCTTTTGCTTATCGCGCTCCGTGCCTCGGCCCAAACTCCCGTTTCAAGACATTTTACAAGCGATGATGGACTGCCGTCGTCGGAGGTATACAGCGCCATTCAGGACAATACAGGATATTTCTGGTTTTCGACCGATCATGGTGTTGCCCGATTCGACGGTTACCATTTTGATGTGTTCGACAAACAAAACGGACTTCCGGAAAACACGGTATTTAATTTTCAAAAAGATCCCTGGGGGCGTATCTGGGTAGATTCCTACAATGGGTTCCTGGCCTTTTGGAATGGAACAAGGTTTGTGGCATATGAACACAATGCGCTATTATCGGCTTATTTAAAAACACTTAATGCCTCAATAACAGTGTATTCGTCCTATGAAATCATGCCCGACAGCAGCATATTATTTAACCTCATTGGTCGGGGCCAACACCTTATACATCCTGAAGGACGCATCGAACGAATTCCGCTGAAAGGCCTGTCGGGAACGATCGATGTTGAGCTGATCGATAACGGCATGGTGCACTTCAACTCGAACAACAACACGGATAAACTAAAACTATTTATCTACGACCGCAATAAGTCCTACACCCTGCATACACAATTTGAAGACACAGGAACATTGCGTCGCTGGCAAATTAGCGCCCGGCACCGCGATGGTACCCTGTATCTGGGCCTAAGCAGGCGCCTTTACGAAATCAGGAGCGATTCCGTTTTTCACACCCATGGCTTTAGCAGCCGCATCATCGCCATCGAAACGGACGCTAATGGCAATCTTTGGGTTGGCACCTTGCGTGATGGGGTGTTTCTCTTCAAAGACGGAAACCTCAACAGAACACCACATAACTATTTATCCGGAAACGCGATCAGTTCGGTCAGTTTCGATCACGAAGGCGGCACCTGGCTTACCACCCTCAATAGCGGCGTATATTACCTGCCCGACCTTAACCTGTACCGCTACGCCGCAAGTGAAGGCCTGCCAAGAAGCCGTATCATCCAGATAGAAACTGACCCGCAAGGAAACATCTGGCTGGCTTATGAGCAAAAAAAACTTTTCCGTATTGCCGGCAAACAGATTACCCAGTTTACGCTTGAAGGTGCGCCGGAAACAGAAATATCCAAATTGCTATACGACAAGCAGAATCACTGCTTGTGGATTGGTACAAACGTAAACCTGTATTACCAGAAAAACGACCGGATTTTCACTGTGCCCAATAATTTTAAACCTGGTCTGAAGGACTATCAGGGTCGGTTTCCGGGCATAAAGGACATGACCTTCAATCCGCTAAACCACGATATCTGGATGGGCAATTTTGCAGGTATTTCAAACTATGACAAAGAGGGGAAAGTCACTGTTCTGACCAATTATTCCAAGGTGTTTACCGAGCGCGTCGAATCAATCGCCGTTGATACAGCCGGTACGATCTGGATGGGGACATTGCGCGGGTTGTGGCGAAGTAAAAACGGCCAGTTTAAATCGATGGCCAGCACCGATAAATTGCTCGGCGAGCGCATCACCCAGGTGAAAATACTGCACGACACCTTATGGCTTGGCAGCCGTGGAAATGGCCTGCTAATTTACGCCAACGACACACTCCGGCAGTATACTGCTGCTTCCGGCCTGGCCAGCAATTCGATCAATTTCATCGAAACGGGCGAGAAATACCTGGTCATTGGCACCAATATGGGCATCAACATCATTAACCGGAAAATCGTTGGCGGCAAATTGCAGATTCAGACCATGAATGCTTCAACAGGTTTGCCAACCAATGAAATTACCGCGCTGAAACTGAAAAACGATTCGCTGTTCATTGGCACCTCATCGGGATTGGTTGTGTATAACATCAACCAAATGAAGTTGCCTGATGTGCATTTTCCGTTAATGTTTACCGGACTGCAGATCGATGGCGTTCCAACAACGTTCAGGCCTGACATCAGGATTCCTTTTGCTCAAAACTCTGTCAACATCGACTATTTTGCCATTTCATACCGCAATAAAGGCAAACTCACCTACCGTCACCGGCTAAAGGGGCTCGAGAAAGACTGGGTGTTGAACCAAAAGACAAATGCCACCTATCCTTATCTTCCGCCAGGAGACTATACCTTCGAACTCAGCGCACAAAACCTGCTGGGCCAATGGAACCCGAATCCGGCCACCTTCAGCTTTTCGGTTAAAGCTCCCTTTTGGCAAACCTGGTGGTTTTACCTCTTACTTGCTGTGCTCATTATTGCGGTGTTTTTTGTCATTATCACCTTACGCATCAGGTTGCTGAAAAAACGGAACCAGTTGATTTATGATGTTAACCGTTACCGGCAGGAGGCCCTGATCAACCAGATGAACCCGCATTTTCTGTTCAACGCACTGAATACAGTGCAGCGTTTCATTCTCGAAAATGACAAAATCGCGTCGAGCAAATACCTGTCGAAATTTGCCAAACTCATGCGCAGGGTGCTCGAAAATTCACAGAAACAACACATTACCCTTCAGGAGGAAATTGATGCCTTGTCGCTTTACCTCGAACTGGAATCGGCCCGCTTTCACGAAAGGTTTCAATACGACATCATTGTCGAACCGGGTATGAACACGAACCTGGTCATTTTGCCCGTTTTCATCGTTCAGCCGATTGTTGAAAATGCCATCTGGCATGGCCTGATGAACAGCCCGAAAGATGGTTTGCTGACCATCGAGTTTTTATTCGATGGCCGGAATGGCATTCGTTGCCATGTACGCGATAATGGCATCGGACGCATGGAAGCCCAGAAAATTTCAAACTCCCGGGAGAGAAAATCGTTTGGCGGAACCATCATTCAAAAACGCATTTCGCTGATGAACCAGCAGGAGAAAAAGCATATTTCACTTCGCTATAATGACCTTACTGATGCCGATGGCAAGGCTGCCGGCACCGAAGTCACCATAATTTTTCCCGACTCCATTCAAGAAACACCCCGCTGATATGCCACTCAAAGTATTTATCGTAGATGATGAACCTGATGCAATAATCTCAGTAGAGATCATCATCCGTGATTTCTGCCCCGACCTGCAGGTTGTTGGCAAGGCCAACACCATCGATGACGCATGGGACCTCATCAAAGAAACCCAGCCTGACCTTGTTTTTCTCGACATAGAAATGCCCCGTGGAAGCGGATTCGACCTGCTCGAGCGCTTTCCTATCCGCAAATTCGACGTGATTATCATCACGGCACATGTCCGTTTCAAAGACAAGGCCCATGAATATCATTCGTTTTACACCCTCGAAAAACCCATTGATATCGATTTATTCCTGAAAACCATCCAGGACCTGAAGCAGTTCAGGCAAAACAATCCCGGGAAGCTTTATAAAAAGCTTCCTAAATAAGGCAGCACTGGCATTGTAAATCCTTAAATCTTAGCGGTATAAACAGCGATAGGTGGTATCGCCTTCCACTTTTACCCTGAACTTTACGTTCTTTTCAACCTTGAAGGTTTCAAACTCCTTGTATGTTACCCATTTGCTTTCGCCGGGCTGCAGCACCTGCATATGGCCTGAGGTCACGGTCATAAATTCAACTGTGGAGGTTCCGAATTCATATTCGCCACAAGCCATCACTCCAATGGTGGCGGGGCCTTCAGCTGTTGTGTACGCAATGGATTTTACTTTTCCGTCGAAATACTCGTTTGTTTTAAACATGGGTTAGAGGGGTTTTAATTGAATGTATTTTCTTAGCCATTAAAGCCAAATAATTTTCGTTCCCTGATGCGTTGGGCAATGTAGTTGGGAACAAGCTTTTCCCAGGCATTGTCGTTCTTTTTAATGTGCTCGAGCACCATATGAGAGAAGATGTTGAGGAATTTCCTGTTGAAGGTTTTGATTTCAAGAATTTTACGGCTTTCTTTTAGATAATTGAGCAAATGGTTGATCTCGTGCGACACCTTCAGGTCGGCCAGGGTAATCAGCCTGTCGGATTCCACATCGATGGAAGGGTAGATGTACATCTTCATATTCGATGGGAAGAGTTTGCCGAAAGCAAACAGGATTCCGCCTTTCAAACCGGTATAATAGCTTTCATCGAGCACCTTTTCGAAGGTCTGTATACCAATGACTACCCTGAGTTTGATGAGTCTGAACTGCGACATATAATCGACCAGCTTGTAAAATTCCTCAAAGTTTGAGACCATCACATTCTGGCCAATTTCGTTCAGCAGGTCGACCCTGTCGAGGAAGTCCCTTTCGTCAAACTCGCCCGATTCCAACAGGTTGTTCAGGGTAATCTCGCACAGTGGCAGGGTGTTGTATTTGTCGTAGTCTTCGTCGTGTTTAAACAGGCTGTAGCTCGATTTCAGGATGTCGATGCCGGCATAGGTAATGGGCCTGAAGCTCCCCCTGAACACCAGCACGTTTTTCTTGTAAAACATATCGTCGGGTTCCTGCACATCGCCATGCCTGTCGAACATGATGGCCTTTGTCATGTCGTTTTTCACCAGCTGAACACCCAGCAGGCGGTTATCGACGTATGAAAGGTCGGGACCGCTCATATTGATCATGGTGATTTCAACACGGTCAGTGGTCAGGTTATCGAGCAGTGATGGCAGAAAGCTGTTCGGCCGGTCCCACAAATAATAGCAAGCAAAGAGCAGGTTCACGCCCAGCACCCCAAGGGTGTTTTGCTGCAGAAGGTTGTCGTTTTCGTGCAGCCTCACATGGATGATCACTTCGTTGGGTGCGCTGTCTTCGGCAAGCTGAAACCTAACCCCCATCCAGCCATGACAGTTGTTGTCCTTGCGGTAATTAAGGGTGGAAACGGTGTCGGCGAAGGCAAAAAACTTGGTCTGTGGCATTTTCGAGTCGTTGAGCAGGCTTTCCAGTTCCGAAAACTCGGTACTCAGCATGAGCTCGAGTCTTTCGCGCGAAACATAGCGTTTCGAGTTCTTCTCCTTGCAGTAAAGGGCATCGCTGTAACGCTTGTCGTAGGCCGAGATGGATTTGGCGATGGTGCCCGAAGCACCACCGGCCTGGAAAAAGCAGCGTACCACCTCCTGGCCACCACCGATTTCGGCAAAACTCCCGAAAATGGTGTTGTCGAGGTTAATGGTGAGGGCTTTCCGGCTTACCGGTATAATTTCGCGGGTTGTCGCCATATGGGGTTGTCGTTGTTTAGTGAAACAAAGATAACGCGAATTTCTGCAGCCCCATTCACTTTGCACTTACCCGAACACATCACCTTGTTTAACACCCTATTGCATGATCAGTTTCGTCCTGAACACGCGCCTGTCGCCGATGGCCTCGAGCACATAAACACCCGGGGCAGCCACAGCTGACAACCTCATCCTGTTTCCGGCCACCGAAATCACCCCCACGGCCAGCATCCGGCCACCGGTAGTGACCAGCCGCAGTTGTTGCGGCACAAAACCAAGGTCGCTCAGATAGAATTCCCGGCTGCTCGCGGGATTGGGAAACACCAGGGTTTGGTGATGCTGTTGCGGATCTTCTACCAGGTCAAGATAGATGCCACAGGATTCGAGCAGGGCGTTGCTGCCTTCCCTCACTGCCTGCAACAGTTGATACACACCATCGCCCGGGCAGGTGGTGGCGCAGCCATCGCGGTGTCCGGCAACAACCCCGAGGAGCTGATTCAGCGGATGCGCATACGTACCGAAAGGCGGCAGCGAGTCTTTGGCCATTTTCCATGACAGCAGCTGCTCCAGGGAAATGATGGCGGCTTCCGACGGCTGTACGGAAGTATAGGTTCCCAACAGGCAAATGCCGAGTGTGCCACTGTTCGATGCACAAAAATGCGCGCCCATCACCTCATCATTGGCCATGAGCAAACCCGGATCGCGCCCGGCGTAAATAATTCCATCGGGCGCAATGAGGTAGTTGTATCCGATGTCGGACCAGCCATTGACCTGGGTGTGATAGGTGTAGATGCTCCGCACCAGGTTGGTGTAATCGGTTACCGTGTTCGACGTAGCAGAATGGTGCAGGATGACATTGTTCACGGTATTGAACACGCGTTCATAGTCGGGTGCCGGCAATCCCTCACGCCAGCTCTGCTGGCTGACGAGCGGTGGCATTTCGCAGCCGGCCGGGTCAGTCTTTGCCTGTTCGGGAAGGCTGATCTGGGGCAGATTGATGGTGATTGCCTCTATTTCATTTCCCGGAACAACACCCGTGATGGTGGCTTGATTCACCGGACGGTCAAACACCATCAGGTTTGTCGTTGCCAGGCCATTCGTCACCTGGCTGTCTTCATCCACGCCAGGCACAAATGCGTTTCCACCGGCAGACACAACAAGGCTTGCAACGATGTCGGGCCTGGCCCTGATCACAAGCGCCCCAAAAGGGTTCTCCGTCTCCAGAAAACAGGCACGTTCAGCCGTCACAGGCAGCTGGCGCGAAACCACTTGCTGCCCGCGAAGCAAGGCCGGAAAAGCCGTTGCCAGGGTCAGCAGGACCCAAAAGCCACAGCGCCTGAAGTGATGGAACGTTTTCAGACCGTTGTTGTTAAAAGATACGTACGGCAGCAGGACAATCCTGCAAAAGCCTTAGTTTTTGGTGATCGTCATTTCGTTGATCAGGTTTTGTGCTCCGGCCAGCTTATCAATGACGAGCAACACATAACGGATATCCACATTGATGGTACGCTGCAATTCGGGCTCGAAGGCGATATCGCCACTCATGGCTTCCCAGTTGCCGTCGAAAGCCAGTCCAATGAGGCGTCCTTCACCGTCGATGACCGGGCTGCCCGAATTGCCGCCGGTAATGTCGTGCGTTGTCAGGAAATTAACCGTCATGCTGCCATCGGGATTGCCATAAGGACCAAAGTCTTTGGCTTTGTAAATCTCTTTCAGCTTTGCAGGAACGGTAAACTCTTTTACCGAAGGATCTTCTTTGTCCATCACACCCTGTAAGGTGGTGGTGTAATCATAGTGAACCGCGTCGGCGGGAAAATAATCCTGAACCGTTCCGTAGGTCAGCCTGAGGCTGAAGTTGGCATTGGGATAAAACACCTTTTTGGGTTGCATGGCCTGCAGTCCGGCCACGAAAATGCGGTTGCCCCTTTGCAGGTCGGCATTGGCATCGGCAGTGAGCGTTTTGTAGGTTTCGAACATGGCGTTGAAAGCCACAAGGAGTTCATAAGCAGGATCTTTGATGATGTTTTTTGCCTTTGGATGGGCAAGGAAATCAACCACCTCTTCTTTGCTGCCAAAACGCGATTTCTCAAACAGGTCTTCGGCCCATTCGTCGAAGTTACCGTCATATTTGTCGGCGATTTTCTTCAGCAATTCAGGTTGTTGTTCCACAGGCACATCTTTATGCAACATCTGCATCATGCTGCCGAGGAGCTTTTGGTCGATGGCGGCATTGTAATTTTTAAAATAATCGTCGAGTCCTTCGCGGAGTTTTGCAACTTCTTTGTCAATGGCAGTCTGATCAGTTTTAGCGGCCATGAGCAATTCCTTCAGCTGCCCGAATTTGCTTGCAAAACCGAGTATTTCGCTTCCACGCATCACGCCTTCGGCATAATACCAGCGCATGAGGTTGTATTTTCCGAGCGACTTATACGCCCCCGCGATCAGGGGCAATGCCTGACCGTAATCGGCCATGGCTTTGGGGTCTGTTTCGATCCAGGTGGTGAAATCCTGTTCAAGCCGGCGTTTTTTATCGGCCACCTTCAGGCGTTTGAGGCCTTGTGTCTGACCAATAAAGTACTTCCAGTAGTTGGCTGTTCCGGCATATTTTGAGGCATACTGCAGGCGTACCTTTTCGTTGGCATCCATGCCTTCTTTCATGATCCTGAGTTTTTCCTCACGGATTTTCACGATGGTCGGGTTGGTTTCGTTGATGGCCAGGTCGACGCCCCATGAGGTGAGGTAGCGGTCGGTGCTGCCCGGGTTGCCCATAATCATCGAGAAGTCGCCTTTTTTAACCCCATTGATCGAGATTGGCAGGAAGCGTTTCGGGTGGTAGGGCACATTCAACAGGCTGAAATCGGCCGGCTGGTTGTCGGCATTGGCATACACCCTGAACATTGAGAAGTCGGCGGTGTGACGGGGCCACATCCAGTTGTCGGTGTCGGCACCAAACTTACCGATCACTTCGGGAGGTGTGCCCACCAGCCTGATGTCTTTGAATGTTTCGTAAACAAGCAGGTAAAATTCGTTTCCTTCGAAATAGTCTTTCACCACGGCATTGTAATGCGTGTCTTTGATGGCTTCAGCAACCACGTTTTTGCGGTTGGTGGCCAGCATTTCGTTGCGTTCTTTTTCGCTCATCTCGCGGGTAACGCCATTGAGCATATCCCTGGTCACATCGGCCATCCTGACGAGGAACTGCACCGTGAGCCCGGGAACAGGAATTTCGTCCTGAAAAGTACCAGCCCAGAATCCATTGGTCAGAAAATCCTTTTCCACCGAGCTAACCGACTGGATTGAGCCATAGCCGCAGTGGTGGTTGGTGATCAGCAATCCTTTGTCGGAAATGATTTCACCGGTGCAGCCGCGTCCAAAAATGACCACGGCATCCTTCAGGCTGCTGTGGTTGGCACTGTATATTTCTTCGGCGGTGAGTTTCAATCCCATTTTTTGCATGTCTACATAATTCAACCTGTTGACCAGCATCGGAATCCACATGCCTTCGTCGGCCTGAGCCTCAAAACGGAAGAAAGAGAGAAAGAGCACAAACAACACAAGTATCTTTTTCATTTTAAGTTTATTAAGAAATATTATTATCAATTAATCTTTTTATACCATTGATCATCAGACATATTTTTCGCCTTTGTCGACCTTAATATCGTTCACAAACTGCCTGATCTGCTGTTCGTCGTCGCGTTTGCATATCAGCAGTGCGTTTTCGTCTTCCACCACAATATAGTCTTCGAGGCCCTGAAGCACCACAATTTTGTCTTTTGGCATATTGACAATGCAGCCTTTTGAATCGTAGGTCAGCACATTGTTGCCCATGATGGTATTCTGGTTTTCGTCTTTTTTCCGGATGTCGTAAAGCGATCCCCATGTGCCGAGGTCACTCCAGCCAAAATCGACCGACATCACATACACATTGTCAGCTTTTTCCATCACGCCGTAGTCGATTGAGATGTTGCGGCAAACGGAATAGGCATCGTTGATGAAGGCGGCTTCGGCAGCAGTGCCGTATTTCCCTGTTCCATCTTTGAACAGCTCGTTCACCTCAGGAAGAAACTGCTCGAAAGCATTGTCGATGGCCGCCAGCGACCAGATAAATATACCCGAATTCCAGAGGAAATCGCCGCTTTCGAGGAAGGTAAGCGCGAGTTCAAGGTTTGGTTTTTCGGTAAAGGTCTTAACCTTTTTCATCTTGGGAAGCTTCGGAAGCACCTCCTGATCCACAAACTGAATATAGCCATAACCGGTGTCGGGGCGGCTGGGCTCAATGCCCAGGGTGATCAGCCATGGGTGTTCATTGGCTGCTGCCATGGCGGCAAGCACATTCTGGGTGAACACTTCTTCGTTCAGGATGATGTGGTCCGAAGGAGCAACAACGATCACTGCTTCACTGTTTTTTGCCTTGATGACATGGTTGGCATACGCAATGCAGGGTGCCGTATTGCGCCTTGCAGGCTCGCACAACACCTGCTCGGGCGAAAGCTGGGGTAACTGCTCCATTACCAGGTCGCGGTACATTTCATTGGTCACAATATAAATTTGCTCAGAAGGGCAAATCTTGCTAAACCTGTCGAAGGTCATCTGGATGAAAGTCTTGCCAAGTCCAAGGATATCAATAAATTGCTTTGGTCGCGAAGTTTTGCTCATGGGCCAGAAACGGGCGCCAACGCCACCTGCCATGATGACACAGTAATGGTTTTTGTTATGATTCATCGGGTTCGGGTTAGTGTAATATTCAGGCGCAAATTTAGTAAACTATCTCAATCGGTTGCGCTTAGCGGATGAACTTTAGCCAGCGGATTGAACAGGTAAAGCCTGCCTGTAGACATGCAAAGGCATTTGTAGCGTTTGCGCTGTTTATCAAGTTTTTTGAAAACCCTGCCGCCTGTTGTGCGAAACTGTGTCCCTTCGGCGAGTTTCTCGAGGTCGGTGCCTGAGGCTTGCTTCAGGTCATAGTTGGCCAGGGCCTTGGTCAGCGGCACATCGCTGCCGTTGATGGCCTTCGCATTGATAAGGTAATTTTCGAGCGCCTGCCGCAAATCTGGTGGAAAAACTTCTCGTTCGAAATAGGGCTGCATCAGCGTCCTGAAAGCCGTTTTCCATTCGATGCCATGGGGTTGCACCCGGCGGCCATATTGTTCAAAAACAACCAGATGGGCGAATTCGTGGACAAAAACCACCAGAAAATGATAGGGATTCAGGTCATGATTCAACGAAATCCGGTGCGGGTTTCCCTTTGTTCCTGCCCTGAAATCGCCCAGCTTGGTGGCCCTTTTGCGGCTGATGTGCAGCTTGAATTTGTGCCGAATAAGCGTGTCATACACGAGATCAAGGGCCGCGTCGGGCACGTATTTGCCAATGATTTCCTTATCCCCTGGCATGCAACGATGTGGTTTTGCCGGTGTCGGGCATCACATAGCCCCAGTGTGAGCAGTCGCAATGGCGTTTTTTCTGCTTCACTGCCGGACGTAAGGGTTTGCGTGTGCTCGAACAGTTGGCCATCGTCAGGCCTAAAGCAATCAATGTCAGAATATAAACGGTTTTACGCATGGTCAGACTGAAGGGATTATCAACACTATAAATCTGTGCCAAAATTATTCTTTTCAGCAAAGCAGGGACGAACAAAATGCAATTTACCGATCCGGGTAAAAATTTCAGTAAATTAGCGCTGTTTTTTAATTGCTCCCGCCACGATGCTTAAACTGCTGGGTGAATATTTAATACTGATGTTTAGCGTCTTTAAGAGACCCGATAAAGGGCCTGTTTTCCGCAGGCAACTCATGATCGAGTTTATCGGTCTCGGGGTTGATTCGTTCGGCATCGTGGCCATCATTTCTGTATTTACCGGGGCCATCGTGGCCATTCAAACGGCCTACAACATCGATTCGCCACTCATTCCCTTGTCGATGGTGGGTTTCACCACCCGTCAGATGGTGATCCTCGAGTTTTCGCCCACCATCATCAGCCTCATCCTGGCCGGCAAGGTGGGTTCGCGCATTGCCTCCGAAATTGGCACCATGCGGGTCACCGAGCAAATTGATGCCCTTAGGGTGATGGGGGTGAATCCGGCCAATTACCTGATATTGCCAAAGATAACCGCATCGATGCTCTTTAACCCGGTGCTGATCACCTTCAGCATCTTCCTTGGTATTTTTGGCGGATGGGGTGCCTGTGTGATCACCAACCTGGTGACATCGACCGACTTTGTGGAAGGCCTGCGAGGCTGGTTCGAGCCCTTTACGGTGACTTATGCCATGATCAAGACCGTGGTGTTTGCTTTCATCATTTCATCTGTTTCAGGATTTTTAGGCTACAGCGTGCAGGGCGGCTCCATTGAGGTGGGCCGGGCCAGCACCAAAGCAGTGGTTTACAGCAGTATTTTGATCATTTTCTTCGATTTGATTCTTACCCAACTGTTGCTGATATGATCCACCTGAACAACATACAGAAATCATTCGGCGACAGGCTTGTGCTCGACGATATTGACACCTGTTTCGAGAAAGGCAAAACAAACCTCATCATCGGGCAGAGCGGATCGGGCAAAACGGTGCTGATGAAATGCTGCATTGGGTTGATCGACCCTGATGCCGGCGAGATTGTGTACGACAACCGCCAGTTTTCGAACCAAAGCGACAGGCGCAAACAGGATATCCGCAAGGAGATGGGTGTGCTTTTTCAAGGCGGTGCACTTTTCGACTCCTTCACCGTGGAACAGAACATCATGTTTCCGCTCAATATGTTCACCAGCATGAGCCTGGAGGAAAAACTCGACCGGGTGAACTTCTGTCTGCAGCGGGTCAACCTGGTGAATGTGAACAAGCTGTTTCCATCGGAGATCAGCGGAGGGATGATGAAAAGGGTGGCCATTGCACGCGCCATTTCAAACAACCCGCGCTACCTGTTCTGCGACGAGCCCAACTCGGGCCTCGACCCGAAAACAGCAGAACTCATCGATGCCCTGATCAGCGAAATCACCGAAGAATACGACATCACCACGGTGGTGAATACCCACGATATGAATTCGGTATTGCAGATTGGCCAGAAAATCACCTTCCTCTATAACGGAAAACTCTGGTGGGAAGGCGACAAAAACACCATTCTCGACACCGACAACCCCGAACTCAGGGACTTTGTTTTTTCGACCGAATTAACAAGACGCATTAAAAGATAAATCGAATGAATTACCTCGACATTATTATCGCCGTTTTGCTGCTTTTTTCAGCCTACAACGGCTATTCGAAAGGACTGGTGATTGAGCTGGCCTCACTTGCCGCCCTTATTCTTGGTGTGTATGTGGCCATACTGTTTTCGGATGTGACCGGAGATTTTCTGAGCCGCTATTTTGAGCTGCACACCAAATACCTGTCAATCATCGCCTTCATGCTCACTTTCGTGCTGGTGCTGATTGCCGTGATGCTGGTTGGCAAGCTCGTCGAAAAGTTTGTCGACCTGCTGTTGCTGGGCTTTTTAAACAAGCTGGCAGGGGCTGTCTTTGGCATTTTGAAAGGCGCACTCATCCTGAGCATCATCATCTTTCTGCTCAATTATTTTGATGCCGAAAAGAAGCTGATCAGCAAGGACAGCCGCAAAAGCTCGTTCCTCTATAACCGCATCGAGCAGATTGCACCTACGATATACAAAAAGCTCCATTTGCCCGAAAAAATCGAGATCACAGTGCCATTCGGCGATGAGGACAAAAAGATTTTCTAGGCGTTTTTGGTGTCTGGTTTGGTGGCTTGAGAAGGGACAGAGGGAAGGCTAATTTTGTATTATTTCCAATTATTTTGCTAAACTGGATAGATATTGACTTTCTTGCCAATATTTTGCAGAAAAAATGATAGTTATTATGCTTCATTTAATCTGGTTATTCAAATAGAAACCAAACGTAAAAGAATTAACAATTTTTGTTTTTAATGAAATTGTATGATTGTAAATAACCTTGGTTCGCAATGTAATCCGCAAATATTTTAGAAATCGATAATGAAATGCATTGTTAATATCTAAATTGTAGCATTTAATTAATCTGTGATTTTGACGATGAACATTTAATTGACTAAAATTTTCCCAATAGACATTTTTGTAAATCGGATGCGACAAGGAATTGAAAGTAAATGTTAGCCCAAATTCGGTTCATCCGATAAATTGAACCGCTCGCCAGAAATAAGAAAAAATATATTGCCATTTTCATAATTATTCTTTTCTATAAATTCAAAATCGATTTAAAAATTATATCGACCTCAGACTTTAGTCCGGGCACGTGGCCAAATTGCTTCCAAAGGATGTTACCGCTTTTCGCTTCAAGAATCAAAAAACGGGGATAGCCGTTGTTGTTGAGCAACTGAGAGAATACCTGGCGGTGGTATAGGAGTACCGGCAAGCGGATATTCATTTTTGTCTTGAAATGCTTGATTTTCGCCAAGTCAGTATCTAGGTCATTGACGCTGAAAAAATGTATCCTGTCGCCATATTCATGATACAATTCATCAATTGTCGGAGCGGCTTTCATGCAATAAAAACAGCCAACATACCAAAAGTCGAGAAAAATATAGCCGTCATCCGGAAGGATGAAATCTCCACCTTCGAGCCTGACGAAGTGCATGGTATCAATGGTAATGTTGTCCGCGGCCTCGCGGGTTTTCACCTCAGCCATAACCATGGTGTCCTTTTCGACGTGCTGATAGGCATGAAAAAAAGCCGGCTTCGTTTTAGGCATGCTGTCAAACTCATGCAGCCCTGCCAGATAAAGCGTCTGCAATTGAAATCCCCATTGCCCGAAGTCAGCCCTTAACAGCTGTTTTACGCACTGTTGGCTTAAGGTGTCGATATAGAGGATTAAGTCAATCGATGTGACTTCTTTGTCCTGAACGTTCACATCGAATTGGACAGGCTGTATCGTGCCTTTTGCTTCCAGATAATGCCAATAGGGTTCTTGTTGTAAAATGGATGGTTCAATCAGCAAGGCATTCAATGGAAAACAGGGAAAAAGGCTGTGCCCCTTTGCCTCTGTTTTACCTCCGATCCGCTGAATCGTTTGTGTACGATGGTTGATGGACCAGCTGGTGTCGTTCAGTAACAATAGTTCCAGTCCCGACTGTTCATCAACGATTTGAAGGTAGGTAGGGCAGATGTCCGCCACAGGCTTTATGTAGTTTATTTTGACCTGTTTGCAGACAGTATCTGTTTCAAACAGGTCTTTTTTGCAGTATTGAACTTCCAGTGCAAAGCCTTTGTAGCCATTTATCTTTTGCAGATAATCCGTTAATACCTTGTCGTTCGGATTTTGAGAAAATGCGCTCAAAAAGGTTAGAGTAATTGCGAATTGAAATAAATGCTTTTTCACTATTTATTATTTTTTAATGATATAACGTGAACTTAATACAACCTTACTAAACTTGATTGTAAAAGAAATTAAAGTTGTATTAAGATCAAGTTTTTAAATTTTATTAAAGAAAATTTCAGATTTTCCATTATACTCCGCATCGTATAGTAGTCCTTAATAAACACTCCGAACACTGCAATTTGTCATTTATTTAATATTAGCTTGCGATTCCATAGCATTTAAAAATTATTTCTTGTTGCTATTGGGCCAATTAAATGAAACTTACAGCTCTTTTCGTCAAGATAATCACTGATTAATTTGATTATATTCACGTCAAAATATTTTCACCAAAAAAACTATTTTTTTTGTGAAACCATTACGATTGAGCAAATTATTTATATCCATATTCTAATGGAGGATTTATAAAAGGTAGATTATGAATCATTACTATCGTTCAACGTTTTATGGTAGGGTTTCGTGCGGGATTTCGAAGCTAATTTCCTATCAGTTTACTACCTATATTGTTTACGAGCCACAAACGCTCGAAAACCGATGAAACCCGCATGAACTCTACCATTTGTTGTACAGCGTTATTCCTTTATTTCTTTCTATTTATCAAATACATAATCAATCCCAAAACTAATAATCCAATCCAAATAATTCCATTTGTAACTGCATTTTCTTTATACTTAAAAAAGTCAGCCACTTGAGAAATAGGGTCGTCCTTACTCGGGAGGTCATCGTATTGCAATACCTCTCGAAATAATAATCCAACTGATACAATAATAAGAATCAGTCCGACTGACTTTAGATTGAATCTTTTTTTTCTATTCTCCATAGGTTCGGTACCAATTTTCTTCAATTTTCCAATTGTCCTTAGGATGTCGTTTAATCAACTTATTTATACTTTCAATTTTTGCTGAATCATTTGTGTAAATCAATCGTGTCGAAGGTGCACTGAAAAAGTTTCTGAATATCCAGAAAGTCACAGTAGTTGTGTTTTTTTCCTCATTTCTTATTATCCCTATGTCATTGCCTCCATGAGAAATAACTGGAAATTCAAAAGGCAATTCGCAAACCCATCCATTCCAATCAACATTTGGATTTAAATCGTTGCTTTTTACTTGCTCAACTATTTCAGTCCGCTTATTATAAAAAATCCGCCAGTCTACTTTCTCTATCAGTCTATCAACGTATCTGCCATAAAGAGTCAGAAAAAATAAAGCCAAAAATAGAGTCAGTTTATATAGTCTTAATTTAGTTATCTGTTTCCTTTCTTTGATTGTCTTAATTATCTGATAAATTGCTATTGCAAAAAATCCAGCCAACAATCCGAACCAGCCAAATGCTACAATAAAATATGGTACAAAATAAAAATTCGAAATGGTCAGAATAATCCAACCAATAATTATCCACTTGATATGTTTCTCTTTAATCAATCTAATCCTTGTTTAATTTATGCAGGGACGTTTTTTCTAATGCTGTACAACGGCAGTCCGTCCAAAAACCTCCTGAGGCTTACATTTTTTTTCATCATTACCCCGCTAAATTAGCACATACGCTGGTTTAATAAAAGTTGTTTTTTCAGTCACTATATGAAGCGGTTTTGTTTGCCACCGCCAAAACTGTTCTAATGAAGCCAAAAAGACCCCTGAAGGGGTTAAAAATGAAACCGCAACGGTGGGTATATGTTGCAGAGCGGGTTTCGCAGTACGTTCCTGTCCGCAGGACATGAACGGCAATGCGAGAATCCGCTGTTACTAACCCGACCAATCCTGCTCTGCAATGTGTACTTTATTGTGC
>JAHIUX010000043.1 GCA_018816765.1 Bacteroidota bacterium | reverse complement strand
GCGCGCGGGTTTTATTCTCATCTCTGCCCTGGCGTAGTTTGCTGCCCGTTCGTCCTAATATACCATCCGCCGCTACCGCACGAACAATTTCACCGGAGGTACTCTGTCGCGTGGTTCAAAACCAGCATAAAACACACGCTTGTTTTCCAGAATCTTTTGAATCCCATCTTACCTCGTTGCCACAACAACCGCTTCCTTGAAGTGTTGCGTTGTGCCATCCATATCAAAAATCTCGGCATACACCACATACACCCCCACTGCCACACGCCTTCCCCCCTCGTTTGTTCCATCCCAGCTAAAGGCGCCCTCCTGCTCCACCAGCCGGCTTTTAACAAGGTGTCTGATGTGTTGTCCTGATCCGTCAAAGATGTGGATATTCAGCGTATAGCCTGGTTTGTCAAACTGATAAACAACAGAGGTGATGTCGTCGCGGCCGTCGCCGTCGGGCGAAAAGAGGGGCGGAACAATGCTGAGTTTTCCATTGGCACCGGAGGTTTCAGCCAGCATCGAATTTTGGTTTGCCGGCGTGCCAAAGCCGGCCGTCCCGGCAGCCGAATGCCAGTTTGACGGGTCATCGGAGGGCCGGTCGAAATGGATGCGCTCGAGCGCGACTCCCTCAACGGAGGTCAGGAGCGGAAAATGCATGTTTTCATCATAGCTGAACACATCGATCACGGGACCTTTTTTGCTGATGAGGGCTGCCGTGCCGGAAGTGTTGGCGTAACTCGGGTACGAGGCCATTTCGATGATGTTGCCGGGATGGGGTGTCTTGTATTGCTTCAGGACCATCGCCGCTGATGGGGTGAATGCCAGGTACTGGCCAGGGAGCATCAGCAGGCTGTTGGCCGATATGGCCTTGCGGCTGGTGTCGGGCTGGTTTGGCGGCGAATGCCTGATGTCGGCCAGCCAATAGGCTTCGAGGTCGATGACCTTTGCCGAGCGGTTATACAGTTCCACATAATCCGCCCCGTCGTCGAGTGGATTAAACAGGATCTCATTGATCACGATATCGTTGGGCAGGGCTTCTTCCGGTTTTCCAAACAACAGCCTGCTGCCCGAAGCAAGGTGCCGCCCGGCACAGTTCATCAGGCTGCTGTCCAACACCAACTCATATACAGTGCCGGTGGTGAAGGCCTCACCGAAGTCGAGCATCACCGTTGTGCGGTCGTTTGCATCGGTGCTTAGTCCGGTGGGATGCCATGTGCCGGGCTTCACGGTATAGGCTTCCGGCGGCATCAGTGAGAGCGGGTCCATCTGCTGGTCGAACCACAGCTGGAGGCTGCTGTCGTTAATCAGGCGCAGCCGTTCCGGTTTGGGTCCCAGCGTGTTGATGGCAAACACCGAGTTCACGCTTCCCGGACTGCCTCCCGTTGGGCTCACGGCAGCGGTCCAGTTTTGTTTTCCTCCGCAGGGGTTCGTCGGGTCGATCTGTTCCAGTGTCCAGCCCCCTTCGGCCTTCGTACTGTTGCCATACCAGCTGTCGCTGTAAGTGACTGACGAAATAAGCTGTCCCTGCTTGCTGATCAGCTTCAGCTCCTGTCCGGCATTGGTCAGCTGAAAGCCCGAAAAACCATAGAACGGGCCAAAAGGCGATAGCAGGAAACGGGCGTTTTCGTGGGCAAGGATCAGGTATCCGCCGGGCGGAATGATCACCTGTCCGATGGGTTTCTCACTCGTGCCTGTCACAAAGACCCAGTCGCTCAGGTCGATGGGCACTGAGGTGGTATTGGCCAGCTCAACGAACTCCCATTCGGGCAGGCCCGCTACGGGACTCGGATCAGCCATGATCTCGTTGATGACCACATCATTCTGCGCGGCCTCGTAATAGGTGAACGAACGCAATATTTCACCTGCCTCGTTGCCGGCAGGGTCTTCCATATGGCTGATGCTAAGCTGATAGGTGTGGCCCACTTCGAAAGCCTGCAGAAACTGCAGTTGCAGCTGTGAGGCATTCAGGCCATAGCCTGCCTGTGCAGGATTTCCAATGCCACCGTCGACGAAAAAGTTTGTCAGCTCCCCTGCGGGACCCGCCGCTACGGCCTCGTCGAAGCCCAGGCTCAGCGTAAAGGGATCGGGGGCTGCAAGGCTCAGCAACACAGGTGGCTGCGTATCAATCACCTCCTCACTGATCACCAGTTCATCGAAGTATATTTTTGTTGCATTGGAGGCTGTGTAGGTACATAGCAAGCCAACATAACCGCCGGGGGTAAAGGTGGCATCGCTGCCGCCGGCCTCCAGCTGCCAGATGCCGCTGCCTGTTGGGTCGACGAACAGCTTCCACTCGCCGTTTTGTTTTCTGATCACCTTCACCCACAGCGCAAAAGATCCGGCAATAAGTCCGTCGGTTCCCCTGCAAACACTGCTTATCGTTCCTGCCTGTTTCCTGAAGAGCTCGATGGCATCGTTGCTGCCTGCTTCACCAAAGCGCAGGAAATAGCCGTTGGCCGTGCTGCTGAAGTCCTGGCTGTCGCTGATCAGGTATACATCGCAGAAATTGTTTGCTGAGGCACTGAAGGCCAGCCTGATCCAGAAGCGCCATTCGGTATCGCCACTGATGCTGTAAGGCGTGCTGAGCCAGGCGCTTGCCGCGACAGCGTCGTTGAGCTGGAGCTGATAGGCCGCATTGACAATGAATGTTGATGCCGTACCCGACCATGCCGGGTTTTGTGTAAAATCCCCGTCGGAGAAATCATCCGACAGCTGCGCCCCTGCCATGAGGGGAAATAACAGCACGAACCAAAGGAGGTGTTTTGTCATTGGTTTTCCGTGTTTGTTGGCTTTTCCATTTTTCAATACATATGGGGCATATTCATCCTGTGTGTCCTGCCTTTGTGCCTCAGGTTTAAGGACTTGCTTCCTGTACAATTAAATTCGCATATGCGCCCATTTTTTATAATTTTGCACGCAGTGAATGCGCGTTGCGTTCCGGTAAAAAAGGGTATGGCAATCTTGTTTTCAATGTCAGGCTCAATGAGTTTCCATTTGTCCCTGACTTGCCGTGTAAAAGGTGATGTAAAGATAAGACATTTTAATTAAAAATGAAAGTAGCCATTGTAGGGGCAACCGGACTTGTAGGAAGGACGATGATGAAGGTGCTGGAGGAACAGCGCTTTCCGGTAAGCGAACTGATGCCGGTGGCATCAACAGCCTCTGTTGGCAAAACGCTGTTGTTTGCCAACAGGCCGGTAAGTGTCATTGGTCTCGAAGAAGCCGTTTCGCGCAGACCTGATCTGGCCTTGTTTTCAGCCGGAGGCGGGGTTTCGCTTGAATGGGCGCCGAAATTCGCCGCACAGCAATGCGTTGTTGTCGACAACAGTTCGGCCTGGCGGCGCAACAAGGATGTGCCGCTTGTTGTTCCCGAAGTGAATGCTGCTGATATTTTGCCTGATCACCGCATCATCGCCAACCCAAACTGTTCCACCATCCAGCTGGTGATGGCTGTAGCGCCCATTCACAGGCGTTACACAATCCGGCGCATGGTAATTTCGACTTACCAGTCGGTTTCGGGCAGCGGACTGAACGGCATCACCCAGCTGAAGGATGAGCAAAATGCAAGGCGTCCCGACCACCCCGCTTATCCCCACCCTATCCACCTGAACGTGATTCCGCATGGTGGCAGCTTCGAAGCAGACGGATACACCACTGAGGAGGTGAAGCTGCGTTTCGAATCACAGAAGATCATGCACGCTCCTGCCATGGGCATCACCGCCACCGTGGTGCGTGTTCCGGTCTACGGCGGGCATTCGTTAAGTGTGAACGTGGAAACCGAAAAACCCTTCGAGGTGAAGGACATCCGTTCCATGCTGGCTGAAACAAACGGCATTATGCTGACCGACAACACGGCCGGAAACGAATATCCGATGCCCTTGTATGCCGAGGGTTACGATGAGGTTTTCGTTGGCCGGCTGCGCCGCGACGAAAGCCTTCCGAATGCACTGAATATGTGGGTCGTTGCCGATAACCTCAGGAAAGGCGCCGCCACCAATGCCGTTCAGATTGCTTCCTATATGCTTAGTATGAATTTGTTACCTACACGATAAGCGTGAAAATTTATTACGATATCAATGCCTTTGTGCCGGTGCCAAACGCGGTGGTCACGGTGGGAACCTTCGATGGGGTTCACCTTGGACACCAGGCTATTTTCAACAAAATGATTGAGGAAGCCAGTGAAATCAATGGCGAAACCGTGGTCATCACCTTTCATCCGCATCCCCGCATTGTGCTGCAGCTCGAAAGCAGCAACCTGCGCTTCATCAGCACACAGGAGATGAAAATCAGGCGGCTGGCCAATATGGGCATCCAGAACCTCATTATCATTCCGTTTACAAAGGAATTCTCCCGCACCCGTTCCGAGACCTTCATCAAGGAATATATCGTCGACAGGATCAGGCCGGCCTACCTGGTGATCGGTTACGATCACCATTTCGGGAAAAACCGCATGGGCGACTTCCGCAAACTCTACGATATGGGCCACCGCTATGGCTTCAAGGTGGACCGTATTCCGGCACAGGACGTGGAAAATATTGCCATCAGCTCGACAAAAATCAGGAAGGCCCTCGATGCAGGCGATGTGCACAAAGCCAACAGGTTGCTTGGATATGCCTATTCGCTCACCGGCAAGGTGGTGCATGGCAACGAACTTGGCCGTACCATCGGCTTCCCTACAGCCAATATTGCCCTCGAAGACCAATATAAACTCATCACAGCCGCCGGTGTGTATGCCTGCCAGGTTGAGTGGAAAAGTGAGCTGTACAAGGGAATGGGAAATATCGGATACCGCCCGACCATCAACGAAGGTGACCTGACCATCGAAGTGCATATTTTCGATTTCGATGCCGACATCTACGATGAAGAAATCACCATCAGTTTCATTGAACGCATACGCGACGAAAAACGCTTCGACAGCATGCAGGCCTTGCGCGATCAGCTTGGACACGACAGCAAAAAAGCACGTGAAATCCTTGCCCGAACCTAACATTCCGGGACTTTTTACACACATTTACCCCTGCGGCAAACATCCAATCTTCGTTGGCTGGTTTTCATCCCAAGCCAAAAAAAAGACTAATTTTGTGGGGTAAAACCATTTATCTAATCACATCGATTGTTATGAAGAAATCATTTTTGCAACTTGCTGTTGCCCTTTTACTCCTGGCAGCTCCTATGCTCAGTCAGGCCTGCACCAATTACCTGGTGACCAAAGGAGCCTCTGTTGACGGCTCAACCATGATTACCTATGCCGCCGACTCACATGTGCTTTATGGTGAGCTGTATCACTGGCCGGCTGCAGAATATCCTGCCGGAAGCATGCTCGACATCTATGAATGGGACACAGGAAAATACCTGGGAAAAATCAAACAGGCCGCCAAAACATACAATGTGGTAGGCAATATGAACGAGTTTCAGGTTTCTATTGGCGAAACAACCTATGGCGGAAGGCCCGAACTGGTCGACACTACCGGCATCATCGATTATGGCAGCCTGATCTACATCACCCTGCAACGGAGCCGCTCGGCCCGCGAAGCCATTAAAACCATGGCCGAACTGGTGGCCGAATACGGCTATTACAGCTCAGGTGAGTCGTTCAGCATCGCCGACAAGGATGAGGTGTGGATCATGGAACTCATCGGCAAGGGCGCCGGTAACAAAGGCGCTGTGTGGGTTGCCATGCGCATCCCCGATGGGTATGTTTCAGGTCATGCCAACCAGGCCCGCATCACCACCTTCCCGCTCGAAAACAAAAAAACCTCCATCTCATCGAAGCACCTCGACAAGATCTTTGAACCCGCCATTGAAGTGGTGTATGCCGAAGATGTCATCAGCCTTGCAAGAGACAAAGGCTGGTATGTTGGCAAAGACAAGAATTTCAGCTTTTCCGACACCTATGCCCCTGTAACTTTTGGCGGAGCCCGTTTCTGTGAGATCAGGGTCTGGACCATGTTCAACCAGGTGACACCCGCAATGGACAAATACTGGGACTATGCCAAGGGTGAAATTCGCCATGGCGAAACCTTTGACGATGGCACCGAAAACCCCAACAAATACGCCACCAACCGCATGCCGCTGTGGGTGAAACCCGAAAAGAAAGTCAGCGTGCACGACATGATGATGTTTATGCGCAACTGGCTGCAGGGCACTGAGCTTGATATGACCATGGATTGTGGTGCCGGTCCTTACGGCATGCCTTACCGCTGGCGTCCGCTGACCTGGGAAGTAGACAGTGTCACCTATGTGAACGAAAGGGCCACCGTTACACAACAAACCGGATTTTCATTCGTCACCCAGTCGCGCAACTGGTTGCCCGATGGTATCGGCGGAATCATCTGGTGGGGCGTCGACGATGCCAATGCTACCGTGTATATGCCCATGTACAGTTCCATTACCAGGGTGCCGTTTAACTTTGAACGTGGCAATGGCGCCATGATGGAATGGTCTGAAACTTCAGGTTTCTGGCTGTTTAACCAGGTTTCGAACCTTGCTTACACCCGCTTCAGCCTGATTCAACCCGACATTGATGCTGTCCGTAACGGCCTCGAAGCCAGCTTTATCGAAAGAACAAATGCCGTCGATGCTGCCGCCATGAAGCTTTTCCAGGAAGATAAAGCTAAGGCCATTGCCTTCCTGACTGATTACAGCAACGACCAGGGTGCCCGCACTTTCCAGGCATACAAAACCCTCTATCAGGAGTTGTTCATGAAATTTATGGATGGAAACGTGAAGACAAGGGTTCCGGGCGAGCAAAACCCTGCAGTGAAACAACCCGGATACAGCGAGCCTTTCCTGAGAAAAGTGGTGGAAGAAACAGGCGACAAGCTGAAATCGAAGGGAAGCGCCCATTGATGATATTTGTTCCCCTGGCGCGGGATTGACAATAATTTGATAAAAACAGCCGTTTTCAGTCAGGCATTGAAAACGGCTGTTTTTTTATTGCGTGTTGAATCAGCAAGGCAATCTAAACGACACGGTGCAACTTTCATTCGGTTTTTTGCATCCTGAAACTGTGGTTGCCTTTATACCAGCCCTTTTTATTGCATAAAAGCGCAAGGCTGTTAAATAAAGATAGGGCAACCAAGGTCTTAAGCCCCGGCTGACTTGCAAAATCAGGCCGAAAAGCATACTTTTGTAAACAAAAAATTATTCAGATGACAACCGACTTTACCAATCAGCCAAATCCCATTCCATCACCCAATGCAACCCGTTGGTTGTACCTGTTGCTGGGCATCTTTGCACTGATGATCATCGGATTGTCTATCTGGCTCATTTCGACCAAGTCGAACCTGCGCCTGTTGCAGGCCGAAAAAGACGGCCAGAAAACTGCTCTGCAGCAGGAAGTCGACAGCCTCATCGAATCGCACAACCAGATCAAAGCCGCCTATGGCGCCCTGGCCGATTCGCTCAATGCCAAAGACAGCCTTATCCAGGCAAATGCTGTCGAGATCAAAAAACTGCTGAATACCGAGTGGGAATATTATAAAATCAAGAAAAAACTCGAGCGGCTGCAGGTGATCTCCCAGGGCTATGTCAGGCAGATGGACTCGCTGTATATGGAAAACAAGACCCTCACCGAGGAAAACGTGCGCATCAAAGAAGAGTTTAACATCGAAAAGAAACGCAACCAGCAACTCACAAAGGTGAAGGAAGAACTCACCGACAAGGTTGAGCTTGCCGCGGTGTTTAAAACATACAATGTGTCGGCCGACGGCATCAGGGCCCGTGGCAGCAGCCGCGAAGCCACAACAGACAAGGTGAGCCGCGTTGAGCGCATTAAAATCTGCTTTACCCTGGCACAGAACAGCATCATCCCCTTTGGCAACAAGAAAATCTATATCCGTATTGCCCAGCCCGACAAGAAAATCCTTGCCAAAGGCCGTGGCGATGAATATTCATTTATGTTTCAGGGGCAGCAACTCCAGTATTCGGTGCTGAAGGAAGTTGATTATAAGGGCAGCGACGAAGAAATCTGTGTGTACTGGGATAAGCGCGACACCCAGGAACTCCAGCCCGGTCTGTATAATGTCGATATCTACGAAGGTGAAAATGTGATCGGTATGGTGAGCCTGTCGCTGAAGAAGTAAGCGCTAATACGCTGTTCCGCCAGGCGGAAATTCAAGAATTAGCTATGCTGAGCTCCCTTCGGTCGGTTCAAAGATTCAAGGATTCAAACTCCGCTCGAAGAATCTTCTCGCGGATATTCAAAAATTCATGAATTGAGTCTTTATTAAGGGACCGACATTAAATGGTTTGCACTGCAAAACAAGAAGTCTGTCCATGGACAGGGGCCTTTCGAGCGACCCCGAAGGAGCGGAGTGCCTCGCCTTTTTAAGGATTTCATTTCGCTCCGGTCTCGGCTTTATGAACGAGATTCATTCGACTAATTGTTCCGTTTCGTGTTCCACTCACAGAACAATAGTCTCATTGAACCTGGGTCGCGCAGGCGGACAGGCTTTGTAGTTTTGCGTGCAAAGCATTTTAAGTCTTGAACTTTTTTTCACACCATAATTGATTTTATTGGAGTTCAAGAGAACGCTTTGTTATTCGCTTTGCTCATGAAACCGCTTCGCTAAGTTCGCT
>JAHIUX010000042.1 GCA_018816765.1 Bacteroidota bacterium | reverse complement strand
CTTCTCCTTTTTCGCGTTCAGCTTTGGCACAAAGTCGTTTTCGTAAATCCAGGTAGCGTCAAGCCGAATCATTTCGTCGAGTGGCAGGCCCTTTTCTTCTGCCTTGGCCTTCACTTTTTCGAGCCATTCGGGAGTATGCCTGATACTCATCATCAGGATCGGAATCATGGTCTCGCGGCTGGTGTATTTCTCAGGATTCTTCTGATGGTCTTCATAAAGGAGGAATTCGGCTTCGCCCCGGATCCTCTCTTCGAGCGAAATACCAGATGCCCTGGCCTCGTCAACCAACCGCATAAACTGATCATTGGCCATGCGTTCGCGGTTGGCAAAAAATTCGATCGGATCCAGCTGATTGGGGTAAAACAAATTGAATAGCTGTTCGTCAAAATTCCATGCGAAGTTGTGCGTAAACCGCTCTGTGATCATGATCATGATGATGTCTCTTCCGATAACCTCATTACGGAAATCCAGGTTTGCCGTCTTGCCGGTTTCCACCCCTTCCCTGCCCCAGACACTGCTGTTGTAGTACCAGAAGTCGCAGTTTTTAAAGGCATGGAACATGGCCCCGTCACTCTGCCAGTTGAAATAGAAGCTATCACCAGCGACCAACAGTTTATACTTGCTTTCTTCGGGAAGGGTATCGAATCGTAAAACAGGATAGGCCAGGTTTTGCGATGGTGTTGGTGCCAGCAGGTTCAAAGCCAGCCAGATGTCATCGTCAGGATGCCGAACGCCTTGAAAATCCATCAGCGAATCGAGGTGCATAGCAGGTATCGCAGGCCCATGAAGTTGACGCAGATACTTCAGCGTTGTATCCACTGCCAGGGCGGCGCCAAAATAGCTCCAATGGGTGCCGGTATGGGGAAACAGCAGGTAAGGCGCTGTTTGTTTTTGTTCAACAAAAAAGCGGTTAAGGTCGAGCACATTGACCCCTTTTCCGGCAAGGATATCCTTGAAACAATCGTAGTTCGATTCGCCTTTAGCGATGTTTGCGTAGTTGTCAGGAAAGCGCTCCGGGTAAAAGCTGCCTTTGCCGGGCTCAAACACTACAAGCAGTGATTTTCCCAGTGCTGCCAGCGTATCCTGAACAGCTTTCAGGCGGGCAGCCTTGCCTTCCCAGGCAGATTTACCAACAAAAAACTGACCCATATAAGCCTTAATGTAGTCTTCCTCAAAAAACTCTCCATTCCGGCCCATCACCACTCCTTCGGCTTTGACCTGGCTGTAGAGGCTGTAATTCAGTTGGTTGTTCAATCTTACAAGCCAGTCGCGAAAACCAATATTGGCTTCAATCCGGTCGGTCATTTGCTGTTGAAACGAACCGTCAATCCAACCAGCCCAGTTTAGTGTATTCAGGTCGGGCTGAGGGACAACAGCAAAAGCTCCCCTCAAGGGATTTGACGGCAGCACCTGGCCTCTTTTTTGAATTTCAGGCATCAGCAACATCAGCAGCAACAGTAGAAACAGTCCCTGCTTCATCAATCCGGATGCGTTCCCAAAGGAATTCATCTTCATCGCTTATTGAATCCTGATCACTTTTCTTACAAGGGTTTGATCTGCTGTTTTTGCCACCACAATATGCAATCCTTTTCCCATGATCGCCTTTGGCGGATAAACAGTATGATTTCCTTTGAGCCATTGTCCAGGTGAGTCGTATAGCCAGATTAGTTTACCGGTTGCATCGAACAGGCTGATGTGACAGACACCGGGTTTTGTGAGGTTTACTGATATTGCCATATTGTCTTTAACCGGATTCGGCAACACACTTAAGCTGGCTAACTGGCCGGAAACTTCCCCATTTCCTGTTGGGATGGCGTAAGCTGGGAATACAATATAGTCGAGCCGGGCACAGTCTTCGCCATTCGACACGCTGTAGTCCTTTGTATACTGCCAGACAAGGTTATGTGGTCCGGCTTCAATTTCAGCCTTATATTGGGCCCAGCCTGCTTCACCCGACCATTTTGCAAGCTCATCTCCATCGACGATGAACCTGAGGTAGTCATAATTCACCTCTGAGGACACCTTGTAGAAGAACGAGATTGTATCGGGATATGCGAGCTCATATTCCAGCATCAGCACCGAAAGCTGGTTGTCGTAAACAACGCCTGATCGGGCTGCATTGTTCCCTTCGTATGGTGGTGTTTGGTTGTCGACATACCAGGGTGCATCACCGGCTGTAACCCAGTCGAAATGCGTCAGGCCGCCACTTTCAAAGTCTTCCACAATTTGTGTGGTAAGCAAAGGGAACGATTTATAAAACGAAAACTGTTTTTCGCCAATCACATGCAGGTTCATCTCAATCACATCGGGCACAATGGCGCCCTCATCGAGGTGGATTTCGTACGAAAGATGCCAGTGTTCACCGGCAGTCACGGTGTCGCCCTGTATTGCGGCTTCACTGATGTGCAGGCCAGGTTCGGGTGTAGCAAGCACAGCGATTGCCTGTTTAAGCCCGGCACCACCGATATTGACGACATTGAAGGTCAGGTTGGCTGTTTCGCCAGGCTCGATCATGCCGTTATTGCCATCAACAAGTTCCATGGCAGCAACCATCATCACAGGCGCATTTGCCTCAAATTCTACATCCCTGGGCCATTCACCTTCAGGAGAAACAAGGTTCATAGTGAATTCAGCCATATGTCCATCTGGTACATTCACATTGGTCTGCACATTGAAAACACCGCTCAGGTTCACTGTTTCCCCGACATCCATTGCCGGCACATCGACAACGGCATTGGTGATATTGAACAGGGCATCCATGGTGCCAAGGTGCAATTGTGAAGCGCTTAGCGGGAAGCTGTTCATATTGGTAAATGAAACATTGAGCGAAAATGGCTCACCATTCACAATGATATTCTCCGGTTCGGCACTTACTTCAGCATGCATCAACACGCCTTCGGTATCGAGATAGAATGTTTTAAATGCCCTTAGGTTGTTTTTATCGGTGACTGAAACCCTGACCGGTTCGTCGGTAAGCATATCTTCACTATATCCGTGTAGCAAACCTTCAAGCGACAGTGTTAGGCCGGTATAGTTATTCATTGGTCCGAAACGGTTATAGCGCTGCTGCAAGGGCGCAAAGGTCGATCCGGTGTTCATCAGTACGTAATTTTCGCCATCACCTGACGATATTCCTCCGTGCCGGCTCACATAAAACGCCACATTTTGGTAGCCGTAGTTGAAGGCTATTCGGCCATCTTCGTACAATGTGGCAACAAAATTTGTTTCGCTTGTGCTTGTTTGTCCATACACCGAAAGCCTCCACCTGAACGACACATAGCCTTCGCCTACCTGATACCATATGCCATCACCTTCGGAAGGCGCAATCACAAAGGTGTTCGACATCAGTGGCGAGATCACTTTGTTTTGCAGAAAATACGTACGGCCGGTGATATAATATGGCCAGGGTATCAATGATTCAATGAACCTGATATAGCCATCAGTAGTCACGTACACATCCGTGAATTTTTCCCCGTAGAAAGGGAAAGCAAACGGAAGGCTAACCTTGAGCGAACCGGCATTGTTGTTTGGCATCACCAACTGTTGCTCGCTGAATTCGGGCATACTGGCCACCGAATCGACCCTGGCATAATCGTGCACAAGGCTCCAGCGGTAAGGGGTTGTTCCATTGTCGGCCTCCAATTGGGTCTCATACTCCTGATACAGTTGCATTGGGGGCAGGGCTTGTGTGGTGATTTCTACCGGCTGGTGGTCAACGGCAGCCACAACACTAAGCATGGTCAGGGTGTTGTTTTGTATCACCGATCCGCCATTGGCGATGGTTTCGGTGATGCCGGAGGTGTAATCCATAACGGAAAAGTTGTTGATCATCCCGGTGTAAGTGTTGTTTGGGTCGTATTCGGTAACCATAAGGAAATACTTCACGGATTGGCCTGGGGTGATATACGTCAGCAAAGGATTGAGGTCGAGACCCAGTTCAAGTGTTTCTATGCCTGATCCACCTTGCATCGCCATGCATCCGCCCTGATAGTCGAAAATCGGAAAATGAAGAATCCTGTCAGGTTCCTCGGCATTGATGTCTGTCGACATCCCCACAGCGATATGCAGGCTGTTGCGGCAAGCATGGGTAATGGTAGCTTTTGCTGTCAGCCAGGGTGTGTAGGTGTCGCGCACATCAGCAATGGTGACAACATTGTTCCAGATTCCGCCCTGTTGAAACAGGTCAGCCACTGACTTATACATCATATACGAAAAGCCTTCGTCGCCCCAACCACTGATCGATCCGTAGGTGTTGGCCATTTTAAATCCACCGATTTCCCAGTCGCGCATATCAATGATTCCGTCGCCGGTAATGTCGATATTGTTAGTATACCTTCCGTCCTCGTTGTAATCGTAACGAATTGAATCATTGTAACCCACAATAGTCATTGAGTGGTTTGCGGAGTTTCCCCAACGCAGAATCACGAACTTGCCTGCTTCAGGAGTTCCGGGAGGAAGTACAACAGGGGGATGGTTAAACTCAGCATAAAAGGTGGCTACACCGCCATACTGTGAACCGTTACCATGGTCATATATCCAGTTTTTCAACGTATTCAGTCCGGCAACAGTGTTTGTTTTGATCAGATAAATATCGTTGATGCGGTTGTGCATACTGTTGAAATAAAGGTTGTATCCACTCATCCATCGCGACGGCCCGCCCTCGGCAAGGCCGCCATAATCGGCTACACTTGGATTACCTGCCCGCTTAATGATTTCGAAGGTTTCGTACGAACTGATTCCGGCATTGCTTCCACCATTGATAAAATTATACGTAAAATGCGTTGCCATTTGGTTTTGAGGCAGGTCGCCGGGGGCATTGCGTTTCACATTGAGCTCGTAGGTAAAAGCAAGCCCGATGCTGGATGCCTGACCGCATTCGAGGCCAACCTGGGCCTGTAAGGGCCTGAAAAAAGGCAAGGTGGAATTGTCGATCGAAACAGGCAAGGTCCGGCGCTGTTGCGTTTCGGAAAGAGTCCACTCAGGTAGACTCATGAGTTTTTCCTGTTCTTCAATGCTCATGGACTGCAATGCCGGTAATTGCTCAACCTGGCTACTGGCTATCTGTGCCTGAAGTGCCAGCGACACCATGAGTACTTTCAATAAGATCATGTAAAATCTTTTCATCCTGGTTTTAGTATAATGAACGGTATCAATGAAAGAATCACAAATATAGTTATTCTTTCAATTGCAATTTAAGCCTCGGAATAAAAGGAAAATCAACTGCACAAAATCAGCCAATGAAACAAATGCATGTCCGGTTGTTATCTATTATGGCGCAGATTAGCGGCTGAAAACGTATTGTATCAGGTTGGCGCCCATTTGTAACGCCTGAAGGCGGGTTGCCTGAGGATCGTTGTGTACTTCAATATTTTCCCAACCATCGCCCAGGTCACATTCATAGCTGTAAAAGCAAACAAGCCTGCCGTCGTAGATCAAACCGAAGCCTTGTGCCGGTTTTCCATCGTGCTCATGAATCTTTGGCAAACCGGCCGGAAAGTTAAACCGCTGGTGATATACCGGATGGTCGAATGGTAATTCAACAAAGTCGAGTTCGGGAAATACCAGTTTCATTTGTGGCCTGATGAAGGGATCGAGGCCATAGTTGTCGTCAATATGCAAAAACCCTCCTGAAATGAGGTAGTTGCGAATGTTTTGCGCTTCGCTCGCATCGAAAACAACATTGCCATGACCAGTCATGTGCACAAACGGATAGTTGAAAACATCCTGGCTGCCTGCCTCAACAGTGGCTACCTGCTCATTGATGCCTGTATGCAACTGCTCGTTGCAGAATTTAACCAGGTTGCCTAATGATGTTGGATTGGCATACCAGTCACCGCCACCCCGGTATTTTAGCAGTGCAATCTGGTATTCCCGCTGAGCAGGCAATTGCATACCGGCTAAAAGTATGATCCCGATTAAGAGTATTTTTTTCATTGTGCCGCAATTTCGTTTACAAGGTGAACGGTATGACAAGCCACAACACCGGCAGTTTCAGTCCTTAAACGCGAATTTCCCAGGCTTATTGGCACAAAGCCATTGTTGGTGGCCAACTGAACTTCATCGTTACTGAAGTCGCCTTCGGGGCCGATTAGTATGGTAACATCAGCTCCAGGCTGAATACAATGCGTAAGCAGCTGGTTTACTGCTGGATCAATCCAGGCAATAAATTTCTGCCCCGGTATATTCCGTTCGATGAGTTTGGGGAGGCGTACCACATCGTTTATCACAGGCAATTTGCTTTTCAGCGATTGTTTCATTGCAGCGACGAGGACCTTCAGGTTACGGTCCATATTCACTGTCTTCCGCTCAGAATGAAAAGAGCTGAAGAACGAAATCTCGTCAATACCAATTTCCATGGCTTTTTCCAAGAACCACTCGAGCCGGTCGGCGTTTTTTGTCGGGCCAATGGCAATGTGCACACGGAATGGGCGGATGTCTTTGCCTTTGTATGTCGATGTAATGTCAACAAGTGTCTTTTTGGGATTGGGGTCAATCAGCACGCCTTCAAAGAAATCGCCTCTGCCATTGGTAAAGTGCATTTTTGCACCAGCCTGCATGCGCATCACCCTGATGCAATGTTTCGACTCATCTTCGGCCAGACCAACAATGCCAATGCTTGCTTCAGGTAAATAAAACAGGTTCATTTCAGTGCTATTGATTCAGGTGTTGCACAGCTTAAACAAACGTCTCATCATCTTGTTTCCTGATGATGTTATCGAGTCCGCAATAATAGCGAAAAAGCACACAACAACCTTCAGGTTACCATGTGCTTTTTGGTTCAATTATTGCCTTGATCTGATTTCCAAACTCAACCAAATTAATTGATAACGAGCTTCCGGAGATTTTGCTGAGCACCAACAGTAGCTTCAACAAGGTATATACCGGCTGGCATCTCCTTCACATTTATTGTAATCCGGCTTAAGCCAGTGTTTTCAAGGCGATACACTACCTGACCGAGTGTATTCACAATCATCAGCTTGTTGATTTTCTGAGCGGCTGCATCTTCAATCACAAGCAGTTCTGTTGCAGGGTTTGGAGAAACCAACAGCTGGCTATTTTCACCGGCCGTTTCAATGCCCACCGTTGGACCCAGTTCAACATCTGTGATGTAAATTGGATTTCCATAAAAACTGTATGTTTCGAAAGCAATTTTCACGTCGGTTTTCCCGATCCACTCGTTCAGGTTAAATGTCTTGCAATCAGCTCCCCATTCAACACCGCACCAATCCCATACGTTTTCAGGCACAAAACCTTCCACCAGCGGGTGGGTAGCAAAGTTGCCATTGCCATTTTCAGCATCTGCAAACAGGCGGGTCCAGTTTTCTCCACAGTTGTCGGAAATGTAAACGATAAGTGAATCAGCAAATTGGGCGCGTCGGGCTGCATAGGCGTGGCGGAACGACAGGTTTACGTTTTCATAATTCCTGAGGTTAAACGAAGGCGAGATCAGTCGGTCGCGTTGGCCAATGGCAAAATAATGGAAGAAATCCACGGAAGCGGCCGTTGAAACGCCCTCAAGACCACCTACGGTGACGATTTCCCAGGTGACATCATCGTCGGGATTTTCCACACTCCAACCACCGGCATTAAAGTCTTCACCGTCAAAGTATTCTGTGTATGGAAGACTCAGTCCGCCAACGGTAATCATATCAAAGTAAGTTTCGGTGCTCGATCCATTGAGGTTCGTCGCTTTCAGGCTTACCGAATATGTTGCAGCCTCATCGAACACCACTTCAGGGTTTTGCGAGAAGGCGTCAGTGCCATTCACAAAGGTAAGGGTTGCAGGGACAAAACTCCACTCCCATTCGCGTGGCATGTAGTTCGATTTATCGGTGAATTTGACTGCCCCACCCACGCAGATCAAAGGTTTATCCGCTTCGAAGGCAACCTCAGGCAACAAGGTGGCGCTGACGGTGATATAGGCTGGTTTCGTCAGGGTATTGGTGCCAAAATCATTGGATGAGGTGAGGCTGACACCAAAGGTTCCTTCGGTATTGTATGTAATTCCGCTTGGAAATTGTTCGTTCGACTGTGCAGGTTCGGCACCTTCAAAATTCCATTCCCATTGTTGTGGCACGCCCTCCGATAGGTCTGTGAACCGGATGTTTTCGCCAAGTGGAATCAGCACTTCGTTTGCTTCAAAATCAGATTGAGGCGCAAATGGTGTTCTGATGCGCGCCCATTGAGTGGCCCAGCGGTCGCCTCCGGAAGGCAGCTCGGCATATTCCTGGAGCACCCAGAAATCTTTACCGTTGATCGGATCAAGCATGGTGGCAGTATAGTCGCCCCAGCGATTCCGTCCCCCACCAAATGTCTTGTAGTAGGATGCCAGTCCGTTTTTATAGGTATATGGGTCACGCATAGTGTTGGGCTCATCGTTATGGAACCTGAACGAATACGCGGCACTGGCATACTGCTGTGACGAAAAACTGCCATGACCGATAGTGATATCTTCAAAGTCATTTACTGCGATCGTCGGAAAGGCATACGACATCAGGTTGCTGGGATCATCGATCCGGCCCCTTTGCAGAATTTCTCCGGCCGGACTAAGTTCCCACCATTGCACGGCTGTGCGTTGCGGGTTGCTGGCAGGCAGAAAAACATGATGAACAGCCCATATTTTTCCATTTCTGAAAATCACATTTTCCATGCGGTGATCCACCGAATTGATTTTCTGTGAGGAGCCCAGTTGAGGTAAAAAGTCGCCATTGTTGCCGGCTGAACCAGCCCATGGGTTTGGTGTGCCAATATCGCCTACCTTGCTGAACGAAGGACTTGCAGTTGGACCGGTGACTTTAAACAGGCTGATGTAGCCATTGCCGCCCTGGTTCGAGTTGGCCGATGAAACGATGTACATGTTTTCTTCAGTTTGGTCGAAGGTGATGGCAGGCACAAGGGTAAATCCCTGGTTGGTCGCAAAGCGGGTGTAGGGCACGGATGCAACACCATCATACATGGCATGCTTATCGAATACCCACATGGTGCTGTAAAAATCACCGCCAAACATATTGCCACCCACGGCTATCCACTTGTCGTTGAAGCCCATGCTGGGATAATCGAACCAGGTGATGCTCTGAGGGTCGGTTATGAAAGAATACAGGTGCCATACGCCAGTCGGGTCCGAGCTTTCTGTCACACCAAGATACAAGCGTGAACTCCCCACCTCGCTGCTCGAGCAGGTTACAAAAATCCACCTGTTTTCGTGTGCATCATACAGTATTTTTGGATCGAAGGTGCTGCCACCGGGAAGGTCGTTCCAAAACATACCCAACGACATAGTTGACAGTGCATTACCTACCCTGTCCTGAATTCTCACTTCCGTATTCAGTGTCACCATCAGGTGGTCAGGACCCGGGGCACCGTTCACATCGGGTGGAATAGAATTCCCTGAATCGTAAAGTCCAAGAAAAGTGGTGTCGGGCATGGGTGAAACCTCACGGTTGGTTTTTATCACCGGTGCGGATTGCAGGTTTTCCATGAAAACAACCTCTTTTGGATTTATTTCAAATTCGGGATGATAGACCACCGGGTTGGGTTTTTTAAATTCCCTGGCCTGATATGGCTCATAGTAGTCGGCATTGGCCTTTATTTCGCTGAAAGATTTGGTAACTGAAAACTCAGAAGTTCCCTGGGTTTTTTCTACCAGCTGTTGCGAAACAGCCACCTGCATTATTGCAAGCTGAAACAATAGTATGAATGATGCGGTTATCCTCATGGGTTATTTAGTCGGTTATGTTGATGGTTATTAATGCAGTATGATAATTTTTACAGGTGGCAACTGGCTCCCGTTGAGGTGAAGCAAGTAAGTTCCTTTATCAAGGTTGTCCGATTTGATTGTGGTAAGTGTGCTGTCCAGTTTACCATTCAGCACAACACGGCCGCTGATATCGGTTACCTGGTAAGCTTTTCCGATCAGGTTTTTTGCCACATTGATATTCAGTTCGCTGTTTGCAGGGTTCGGGTAGACCGAAAGCAATGCTTCGCCGGTATTTCCTGAAATCAAGCCTACGGTGCTGCTCACTTCAATATTATCGAGGTACAGGTTATTGCCGAAATTGTTGTAGGATTCGAACCTCAGCCTGATATTGGCCATTCCGGCCCAGGCCGAAAGGTCGATGATCGGACAACTGATGTTTTCGTTTCCTGTACACCATGAGGCATCATCAGCAGGCTCAAAGAAGGTAGTGGTTGCCGGGGCTGTTTCGAAGGCACCTGCTCCATCAGGTCCGTTGGCATACACGCGTTCCCAGGTCTGGCCACAATCGGATGAAAGGCTCACGATGAGCGAGTCTTTTTGGGTATACCTTGTAGCATAAGCATAATCAAAACCGAGAAACACCTGATCAAACGTACTAAAGTTCAATACGATACTAACCATATTGTCCCTAGCTGTCATATTGGTATAGTTGAAAAAATTCATCCACACCGTTTGTTTTCCATCAGTCAGCACCTTGCTTTCCCAGGTGCGGCCATTGTCCGGATTTTCAATGATCCATCCGGTAGATTCAGGTGTTCCTGATTCGAAGTCTTCAACAAATGGAATGGCGAGACCGCCCACGGTGATGTACTTTTCGTAGGTTTCTGAAGCTGATCCGACCTGGTTGGTTGCCGTCAGGGTAACATCGTATGCCACGTTATCGTTGAAAACAACTTCGGGATGCTGCGATTCGGCTGTAGTGCCGTTTACAAAGCTGACCGTGTTTGGTGCAAAGGACCACAACCAGGCATCAGGACAGTTTTCGGTGAGGTCGGTAAACTTTACGGCAAGGCCAGAGCAACCATTGCGTTCTGAAGCTTCAAAAGCAACAGCCGGGGCAACAGCCGGGCCAACGGTGATGTAGTTTTCGACAGTTTTAGTGTCAGACCCGATTGGATTGGTCACTGTGAGTGAAACAGTGTAGGTACCTTCCTGTGGATAACTGATATTTTGTGGATCCTTGTCGGTTGAGCTTGAAGGTGTAGCACCCTCAAATGTCCATTCCCAGGTGTACGGAACACCGGCTGTAAGGTCAGTAAAGTTAATTCCGCAACCTGCTGAAGGTGTCGTGGTCGATGCTTCGAAATCGGCCTGAAGTGTGCCAAAATAGGGCGGTGAGCTCCACAAGCCACGGCCATAGGTGCCAGCCCTGAGCAAGTCGTTTGCAGCATCAGCAGGATCGTAATAAATTTCAATTTCTGTCACCCTTCCGCTTGCAGGAAAACCGTCGGAATAAGCAATCCAATCATTCATGCTGGCATCGCGGTAAAAAATACCGATATCTGTTCCAAGGTACAGGCCTTCGCTGCTGTTGCGGTAATATGCGATGGTATTGAAGTTAACATCAGGAAGGGTTCCTGTAATATTCTGCCAGGTAGTTCCTTTATCCAGTGATTTGTAGATCCTGTTTTGTTGGGCGATGTATACAATGTTTTCATCAATAGGGCTTGTTTCGATAGCAGTAATGCTATTTGTAACAGGCAATGTTGCAGTAAGGTTGGTCCAGTTTACAGCATCATCTTTTACGTTATCGGAACGGTATAAGCGGTTGCCACTGGCTGCATAGAGCACCTCGAGGTTGGCACGAGATTGTGCCAGCACATTCATATTGCTCGAGCTCATTGTCGAAATCTGTGTCCAGCTCACGAGTGAGGTGTTGCCTGCCTTGATGTTTGTGCTTCTCCACACATTGTTGTATCCGACAAACATTACATTTGGATTTTCGTGATCAATGACAAATGGAGTAACCCAGGCGCCACCTTCGGTAATGCCATTTGATCCCTGACCGGCAATTCTTCCCTGGTTGTTGTTGTTGAACAACCTGAAAATTTCACCATAATACACAGTAGCATAGCTGTAACGGTGATCTGTAGGGTCAATGGCGCACTCCATGCCGTCACCGCCATAAACGGCGACCCAGTTTGAGCCAGTAAAGGTTGATGTGCCGTTATCCTGGTATCCGTTGATCACATAATCGCGTTGTGTCAGGCTCTGGCCAATTTTGTATGCCTGGCTTATGACAAGGCCATTTGTAAACTCAGTCCAGTTTAATCCACCGTTGTCGGTCCAGTAAATTCCACCGTCGTTGCCGGCATAAAGCCTGCCATTGACGGGGTTATATTCGAGCACATGCAGGTCGGCGTGAACTGCAGGAACACCGCAGTCGCCCCACCAGTGTGAGCTGATGGCCCATGTCTGCCCGCCGTTTGAAGATTTGAAATTATTCACTCCGCCACCGAAAATCACATTGCTGTTGGTAGGATCGGCAGCCATATCGAGATCGTACCAAGCTTGTCCGCCACTACCACCAGCGCAGTCCCAGCTCATGATGTTAGGACTTGTTGAGCGGGTTGTGAAAGTAAGACCAGCATCAGTTGAGCGGTATAACCCTTTGAAAGAATCTGAATTGGTGATAAAGAAATAAACAATTTCCGGATCAGCCGGTGTTACAGCAATTACAGCACGTGCGCCTCCCGGAAGACCATTGTTGACCAGGGTAAAGTTATCACCTGCATCCGTTGAACGGTAGAAATTGCCTCCTGCAGCAGCGTAGACGATGGAAGCGTCATTGGGCTTAAACACTACGTCTTTGAAGTTGCCGTTAATTGTCCTAGTCCAAGATTCACCTCCATTGGTGGTTTTATACATACCGTTGGCTGTTGCAGCCAGGATGAAGGATGGATCGGTCGGGTGCATCAGCAATCGGCCAACAGTGGTATTTCCCATTCCTGTGTTTGATGCTGCAAAGGTCAAGCCGTTATCGGTGCTTTTCCAAACACCAAGGCCGGGCGCATCACCGGCATCGCGGTCGCCGGTTCCGATATAGATTACATCGGGATTGGTGTAGTCAATGGCGATAGATGAAACGCCAAGTGTGGGCAGGATGTCAGTATGTGTTTCCCAATTTTCGCCGTGATCAGTGGTCACCCAAAGTCCTCCGGCGGGAGCTCCAACATAAATTGTGTTTGGATCGGTCGGGTGAAATGCGATGGAAGCAATGCGCCCAAGTCCGCGGTAACCGTTGTATCCGGAAGGAACGGTAAAAGGTCCGAGTGGTGTCCAGTCGCCAAATAATTCCTTGTTGTTTTTATTGCCGAAATAAGCCTGATAGGCATTCATATCCCTGTCAGGGGCTGGCAAGGTACCATCAGGATTAATGCGCTGACCCATCCAGTATTCCCAACGTTTGAATGGCTTCCAGCCCGATCCCCTTGTGATTACCCTGTTTTCCCAGTAAAGGTTAAAGGCATGCTGAACATCATAGAAATTGACATCCTGCTGCTGCATCATATCTACCCAGTAAGGTGTGTTCCGTAATTCGGCATCACTGTGCCTGGTTTGTGACTGCGAGGACGAAACAGCAATTACACATGCTGCTAAAAACAGGCTACGTAAAATCCATTTTCTCATCGTTGAAAATATTGCGTTAGGTTAAACAATGAAAGGCAAAAGGCAAAAATAGCCTTTATACTGACATTAGACACCAGAAAGACAGGATTTGTTGCATCAATTTCGGCTAAAACTCCGAAGTGAAGTGAAAGCGGATATCAGGGTATTTCTCTTGAGCTGTTTGGAGTGCATAAGGTGAGTCAGCCAGAAACACATCCCGCTTTTCCTTGTCGTAGGCCAGGTACGATGCTTTTCTCAATTTGAAATCGTCGAGCATGGCTTTGTTGTCGCTTGTAATCCAGGCTGTTTTGTAGAGTGTGATGGGCTCATAGCGGCAACTGGCACCATACTCATGTAAAAGCCGGTATTGAATGACCTCAAACTGAAGTGCGCCTACTGTACCCACGATTTTCCGGCCAGTGGCCCTACCCGTAAACAGCTGTGCCACACCTTCATCCGTAAGTTGCTCAAGGCCTTTTGCAAGTTGTTTCGATTTCAGCGGGTCGGCATTTTCAACATACCTGAATTGTTCAGGCGAGAAGCTGGGTATGCCTTTAAAGTGCAGGATTTCGCCTTCTGTCATGGTGTCGCCGATTTTAAAGTTTCCGGCATCATACAAACCTACGATATCTCCCGGAAATGCTTCATCAACGATGGATTTCTTCTGGGCCATAAAAGCCGTCGGGTTCGAAAACTTCAGCTTTCGGTTAAGCCGCACATGATGGTATGGCTTATTGCGTTCGAACCTGCCAGAAACCACCCGCATAAAGGCAATGCGGTCGCGGTGATTGGGATCCATATTGGCGTGTATTTTAAATACAAATCCGGAGAGGGGCTCTTCCTGTGGGTCAATATGCCTTTCTTCAGTTTCGCGTCCGATAGGCGTCGGGGCAATCTGAATGAAACAATCGAGCAGCTCTTTCACCCCGAAGTTGTTCAGTGCGCTGCCAAAAAAAACAGGACAAATCTCCCCAGATAAGTACTGTTCAACCCTGAAATCAGGGTAAACACCCTGGGCAAGATGCAGCTCTTCGCGCAGGGTTTCAGCATCATTGCCGATGTATTGTTTAAGTTCCGGATTGGCCAAATCGCTGAAAGCAACTCCCTCTTCCACACGTTGTTTATTGGGTTCGAACAGGTAAAGGCTTCGTTCGAAAATATTGTAAACGCCCTTGAAATATTGTCCCATATTAATGGGCCAGCTCAAAGGCGTCACTTTTAGTTCCAGTTTCTTTTCTATCTCATCGAGCAGGTCGAAGGCGTCTTTTCCGGGGCGGTCCAGTTTGTTGATAAACACGATGATGGGTGTTTTGCGCATCCGGCAAACCTTTACCAACTTTTCCGTCTGTGGCTCAACGCCTTTGGCCACATCAATTACCACGATCACACTATCCACAGCAGTGAGCGTTCTGAAGGTGTCCTCGGCAAAATCCTGGTGACCAGGCGTATCAAGAATATTGATCATCAGGTCGTTGTATTCAAATCCCATGACCGATGTAGCCACTGAAATACCACGCTGGCGTTCAATTTCCATCCAGTCAGAAGTGGCCGTCTTTTTAATTTTATTTGATTTTACAGCACCGGCAATTTGGATAGCGCCTCCGTAAAGCAACAATTTCTCAGTTAAGGTCGTTTTCCCGGCATCAGGGTGGCTGATGATGGCAAAGGTTCTGCGGCGGCCAATCTCTTTCTTCAGACTCATGCATCAAATTTTTCTGCAAAAGTACGCCGAAAATGTCTACCACCAAAGTGAGGTCATTGATGAGAAAGCCGAAACCATCTGTGCAATCAGTGCAATCACATTGACTTTGGCTTCAATACCTTACCCACTAGGTGGAATTTTAACGCGTAAGTTTCAACATGGACCAGGGATCAATAAACTATATGACAAATCAGGTTGATTGTATATATTTTATACCTTGCACTGAATATCATCAAGGTGGTCTTATGCCAATCAAAGTTTACAGGGTGAACGGCAGACATGAATTGAAACAATTCATCTATCTGCCGGAACAAATTCACAGGCATCATCCTCAGTGGGTGCATCCGCTGTATCAGGATGAGTTTATGTTTTTCGATCCTGCGAAAAACAAATCTTTTGCTTCCACTGATACCATACTTGCATTGGCCAGGAATGCACAAGGGCGCGTTGTAGGCAGGATCATGGGCATCATAAACCCGGCCTACAATAAAAGTCATCAGGAGAACAACGCCCGCTTTTGCTTTCTGGAATGTGAAGAGGATTCGTCAATTGCAAAGGCCCTGCTTGATTTTGTTGAGCAATGGGCGCACGAAAAGGGTATGGCCCGGCTCGTTGGGCCACTGTGTTTTTCCGATAAAGATCCACAGGGCTTGCTGATCGAAGGCTTTGATGAACGCGTGGTGATTGCAACCAATTACAATTTTCCGTGGCTTAGGCTGATGGTAGAAAGCGCAGGATACACCAAAGAAATTGATTTGGTTTCTTACAAGGTGGATATCCCTGAGACCATTCCAGCCTATCTGCAAAAGACATGTGAACGGGTTATACGCAATGGCAATTATATTCTCCATGAATTCACCCGCCAAAACCAACTCAGGCCCTGGATCGTTCCGATTTTTAACCTTATCAATGAGGCTTACAGCCATATTTACGGGTTTATTCCGCTCACGGAGGCCGAAATGAATGAATTTGCCGAAAGGTATATTCCGGTGCTCAACCCTAAATTTATTAAGGTCATCACTTTGGCAGACAATATTCCTATTGCCTTCCTGATCAGCATGCCTGAGCTGAGTGAAGGCATTCGCAAGGCCAAAGGAAGGCTCTGGCCTGTTGGGTGGTATCACATCTTGCGGGAAGCAAAACGCACACGCATGCTCACCATGTTGTTAGGTGCCATCCGCGAAAACCACCGGGGAAAAGGACTGGACGCATTGTTGGCCATAAAAATTCTTGAATCAGCCCACGAAGCGCATATGCAGTTGATTGACAGCCACCTGATCCTCGAAAATAATGACCGCATGCGGGCCGAATACGAGCGTATCGGAGGCAGGGTGCATAAGCGATACCGGATTTTCGGCAAGGACCTTTGATCACTCAGATCAGATAAAAAGAGTCGCCTGTGCATGAAATCATGCACAGGCGATTTGTTAAGTTGGTTTGTCAGGACTTGTTGGGCTATTGAATAACAAGGCGTTTTACCTTACCAAACTGTGTATTTCCAACCCTGACGATATACACACCGGGCTTTGCATAGGCCATATCCAGTTCGTATTCATATGTTCCGCCGGTCTGATCGATGCGGTTTTCAACTAACTTTTGTCCGACCATATTGAACAGATTGAAAATCAAGGTTTCACTCACATCTTTTGTTTTCAGCGACACCCTGTAAAGCTGGTTTCCGATGGGGCTAATAATGAGATCTGAAGCATCCTGGATAGCCGTTTCGATTCCAGTATACAAGGTAATGATTACTGTATAATCTTCAGTTTCGCCATAGCTTGTGCCTTCACAGGCATCATCAGGAACAAGGGCATTCCAATTCGATTTGGCACGCAAATTATGAGCGCCTAACAGAGCATCCTCTGGAATAGCGATGGGAATGTTCATTGTGTAGCTGCCTTCCGTTTGACCATTGGCAATTTCAACATTGTCCACAACCAGTTCATCGGCTTCGTACACATAATTATCATTAAAATCAATCCAAACTCTGACGAATTGATCGCCATAGTTGGTGGTTACTGTAAGTTCATACGTTTCGTTGCGTTCCAACTCTGTTGAAATATCCAGATAATTACCATACCCGCCTGGTGAACAATCAGTAACATTGTCGAAGGTTCCAAGCTTTACCTGACTGAAGCCATCGCCGTAAGAACAGTCAGATGACGGCTCGCAGGTGTTTTTAACAACAACAACTGAAGTTGTATCATTTTCCGGGTGTGCATCACCGGCAAGTGAAGTATAGGCCTTCAGGTTATAGGAACCGATGGCCGAGAAGTCGCCGGTAGCAGTAAAGGCATAATTCAGGGATCCGCCAGAAGGCAGTGGTCCTGCAACAACCTCTGCTGTGGCCAGGCCATCAAGGTCGTAGGACACTTCAAAATCAGCCTGATCTGCTGCACCATAATTACTCACAGTAACTTCAACAATTTCGGTGGCAGTAAGACCGGTGCCTGAAACAGGACGAATGATTGCGGTAACCGCAAGGTCGTTCTGGAATAAATTGGTTACCTGTTTAACAGTAGTATCGTTTTGCAGCCACTCGTCTCCATCGAGGCTGGTAGCAGCTGTGATGGTATACACCTGTCCTTCAATTCCAAGGTCGGCTGTAGCTGTAAATGTATATTGCACCGAACTGGCTGAAGGAATCGGTCCTGGAACAACTTCATTAACAACGGTACCATTATCAACCTGATAGCTGACCGGAATATCGCTCTGCTCTGTCTGTCCAAAGTTAAATACAGTAATGGTCACCAGTTCAGTGCTATTAAGGGAGCCATCAACCGGTGCATCAATGCTCACCACGCCCACATCACTGGTCAGGTCCGGAGCAATCTGAAACACGCCAACAACGTCGGTTCTGTTGTTGCTCACGAAAAATTCTGCAATGTGCCAGAAGGTCTTGTCGTTCGATGGATCAACCGTGAGGTGAACATAGTCGGCCAGGCGGTTCGAGGGGTTGTTGGTAGTGCTCTGAGCAATCAGGGTTTCATCGATGGTCATCAATCCAAGCGGATCATTGGCATACCTTCCCGTATAGTAAATTGCTATTTTTTCCTGGGTACTCACTGTCGTATATCCCATACCGATATTTCCCTGGGCGTCCATGGCCATGCTGCCCGAAAAGGCGTCCTTGCCATTGTTAGGCGAGGTATACGTTCCTTCCTGATAAATTTCCCAAGGCTCTCCGTCGGTTGGCTGACGCAACTCAAACCAACGGATTCCGGCCAGTTCACCTGAGGATCCATCGGTGTCAACAACAAAATTCACGAGGACTGAATTGTGGTCGCTGAATTTGCGGTATTGCGACTGGTTCATGATGGTAGCCTGAAGCACATCCTGATCCGGTCCTGAAGGCTGTGGTCGGTTTGAGAAGGATCCCCCGTCGAAAACAGAGATAAAAGGAGTGGTTATTACTTGCTGTGCAGCTGAAATGGTTGAGTTAGCTGTATTGGTCCAGTCGACATTAATGGTCCATATTTTCAGGTGATCAGTGGTCACTCCGCTCCAGGCATCGTCCTGCAGATAAACCACCGAGGCGTTGCCGGATGCTGGCAGGTTGTCGTCGGTTACATGAAACACCTGTGGGCTGTAAAATCCTGACGTGCTGATACCCGGAAGTGGCAAGCCCACAAATTGTGATGGATTTCCCAGAAGCATCTGATCGCGCTGAACAACAAAAATCCTGTTTGACTGGCTGATATTGGCTGTTACATAATAGCCATCAGACCAAACTGAAAACTTGGTGTAATCAGGAAAGCTTCCTGTTCCAAATCCGGTGGTATAAATGTACCAACCATCGTTTACGGGGTCAGAACCCTGGCAAACAGCTACATTGAATCCGTTCGGACTATCGTCAAACTCAGTAATAACAAATCTGTCGGCAGCAGCATCGTACAACACGATGGGGTCACCAATGGCATTGCCTGGGAAAAGTGTTGAAAGTGAAGCTGCTGGTGTGAGTGGATTTCCCTGTTTGTCGAAGATACGGAAGCCAATATTCCATGCACCCACAAAATGATTCGGACCTACTGCACCCGTTGGATCTGAAGGCGTGTACTGCGAAACATTGGCATTGAACACCAGACTGGGTGCTTTTCCGGGGAAACGCATAAAATCATCAGGATGCTGAACAAGTGCATCTTTTCCCACGGGCAGCCCTTTTCCGGGGACAGTTTTATTTGCACCACGGCGCTTAGGCGGGCCGGGACGCACTTCCTGGTTTGGATCAACACCAACGAAGGTGCCGTCTTTTATTTGCTGAGCAATACTGGGAACCAGTGTTGGTGCCGCAATGATGCCGTATTCTGTTGCTTTGGTTGGAGCAGCATTTTCCTGAGCCTTTAATCCATATATACTCAGCAATATCAAGCTTAACAATAGTAAACTGGGTTTCATAAAGGTGTGTTGGTTAGAGAATAATTGGCCACAAAAGTATACAAATTAGCATATGCCTGCATGCCACGAGCAGGCTTCTGCGAAAAGAATTGCCTCGCACAAATAAGAAAGCTCTTTTCGCTAGTACATTCAGGCGTCTGTTACCGGTGGTTAAAGTTTATTAAAATGCGAACTGCATAAAATGTAGTGTTGGGTTAAATGTCAAACCTAATTTTCATCACCATTCCAGAGAAAATGCAACAAATTCGTATTCAAATTCAATAAAATGATGTACATATTTCTCATTTTATGCTTGTTACGAATTAGCTGGCGAAACCTAACATATTAAACTTACCTTTGCACCCCTTTTTGGTCACTTTGACCTAAGTTTCTAAATTAAACGCAACACCAGATGATTACCGTTTCGAACCTGGCCATACAATTCGGGAAACGTATTTTATTTCAGGACGTGCATATGAAGTTCATGGCTGGCAACTGTTATGGCATTATCGGTGCCAACGGTGCCGGAAAATCAACCTTTCTGAAGATCCTCTCCGGAGATGTTGAAAGCACCCGCGGCAGTGTGACCCTGGGTTCAGGAGAGCGGCTATCGGTGCTTCGGCAGAATCACTCCGAATTTAATCATTGCACGGTACTCACAACAGTGCTGATGGGGCACGAAAAACTGTGGACAGTGATGAGTGAGCGTGAAATTCTGTATGCAAAAACAGACTTCACTGATGCTGACGGCCATAAGGCATCAGAACTCGAAGGGTTGTTTGCTGAGATGAACGGCTGGAATGCCGAAAGTGATGCAGCCAGTTTGTTGAGTGGCCTGGGAGTGAAAGAACCACTGCACAATAAGCTCATGGAGGAGCTTAGCGGCAAGGAAAAAGTAAAGGTACTGCTTGCCCAGGCCTTGTTTGGTAAACCTGAAAATCTATTGCTTGATGAGCCTACCAACGACCTTGATCTTGAGTCAGTCAACTGGCTCGAAAATTACCTTTCCGAATTCGACAACACCGTACTTGTTGTGTCCCATGACAGGCACTTCCTGGATTCCATATGCACGCATATTGTCGATATTGACTTCAGCCGGGTACAGTTGTTCTCAGGTAACTATACTTTCTGGTATGAATCGAGCCAACTTGCACTGAGACAACAGCTTAATCAGAATAAAAAGGCCGAAGTACGCAAAAAGGAATTGTTGGAGTTTATTGCACGTTTTAGTGCAAATGCATCCAAATCGCGCCAGACAACCAGCCGGAAAAAGATGATTGAGAAACTAAATATTGAGGAAATCAGGCCTTCCACCCGCAAATATCCCGGCATCATCTTCACTCCGGAACGCGAACCAGGTAATAGCATCCTTGAAGTTGAGAACCTGAGTAAGTCAGTTGGTGGGATTATGCTTTTCAGTAAGTTGAGCTTTTCGATGCAGAAAGATGATAAAATTGTTTTTCTGTCGCGCGATACCAGGGCCATGACCAGCCTGTTTGAGATTTTGAAAGGACACGACCAGCCTGACGGTGGTAGTTTCATCTGGGGACAAACCATATTAAAAGCCTATTTGCCAGCCGAATACGATCATTTGTTTCAGGCAGATATTACCTTATCTGACTGGCTTGCACAATTTTCTGACGACACAACTGAGGTTTATTTGCGCGGTTTTCTGGGCAAAATGCTCTTTTCTGGTGAAGAAATTTACAAAAAAGCTAATGTGCTTTCAGGAGGTGAGAAGGTTCGGTGCATGATTGCCCGTATGATGACCCGAAATGCCAATGTGATGATGCTCGATACACCCACAAATCACCTTGACCTTGAGTCGATTCAGGCATTTAATAATACCCTGATCAAATTCAAAGGAAACATATTGCTGTCGTCGCATGACCATGAGTTTATTCAAACTGTGTGTAACCGCATCATTGAAATCGGACCCAATGGCATGATCGACAAGCTGATGGACTATGATGATTACATCAGTGACACACGATTAAAACCGTTGCGTGAAGCACTTTATGAAGTAAAATAACCACCCCGATAAGCAGTATTGTAATAAGAAAATTAGGAAAACCACGAAAGTGTTTGACCTGAAACATTGCCGGACATTCGCATTTCATTTGGCTTCATTTCTGCACAAAAATGACTATTATTGCACATGAAAAATGCCAATCAAGTGATGCGTGATTATGCCTTATGTTGACATTTTAACCCTTGCCCATGGAAGAAAAAGAACCGATCGTTATTGAAATGTATTATACCCTTAGTTGTCCGAATTGCCGTGTATTTAAACAACTGCTTAAGGATGTGCTACCACAGTTTGGCAATAAGTTTATCCTGAGAATGAGCCTTGCTAACTCTCCCCGGGGGATGATAAAAACGATGAAACTGGGCATTTATGCCGTACCTGCCTTACTCATCGACAATCAGATTGTCTTTAAAAGTGTGCCTGAAAAGGCGCAATTAATTGATATACTGGAGAAATTCTAATTCTTAAAAATCAAAGAAAAATGGAAGAAAAGAAAAAATTGAGGTGCCCGCTAGGGGTTCCCGGTGGCATCGTTGCAGCACTGGTTGGGATTGTCGGTATTGTGATGAATATCATGAGTTTCAACTTGCTAGGGCTGCTTACTTCTATTGGGTTGTTCTTGCTCGCTGGTCCTTTCGTGCGTGTTACATTAATGGTGCATTCAGCCAATGACCGTCTTGATGAATTGGAAAAGAAAGCCGGAAAATAACAATTTACCAGGTTAACAACAAACATTTAGTAAAGAGTCTGTTCAACCATTATCTTAGGTTGAATGGATTTGTAGTTGCCCTTTATTAACAGTTTTTTGGCATCAATTGGAAGTTGATATACCGGCTCTTGTCAGCGTTGTGTTCTGCAAGACGCTTCTCCAGGTCGCTGCTTATTCCTTTGTAATACAGCCTTTTTGTGATCGAGAAAATAATGTAAGTGTAATACATAATGAAAAAAGGCCGCCTTTCTTGTGAGGCGACCTTTCTAAGTCTCGTCTCAGGACGAGAGGACCCGAACCCGTCTCGCCCCTAGGCGAGATGACAGGCACTATCGTCCGCTGTTTATCAACCTCTCCAGGGCTTCATGATTCAAGCGTTTAAGCCTTCGCTCCTCGATAAGGGCTGCTTTCTTTGTTTCAAATTCCCTGAAATAAACCAATTGCCATGGCCCTTTTCCCGACGTATACCGGCTCTTGTCAGCGTTGTGCTCTGCAAGACGCTTCTCCAGGTCGCTGCTTATTCCTTTG
>JAHIUX010000041.1 GCA_018816765.1 Bacteroidota bacterium | reverse complement strand
CTCACCCCAAAGGATCAGCGAAGCTAATCCCTCCCCATGCTTGCATGAGGTTACCCTTTCTCAGTAATGGGAATGGCCGGAGGCCACATCCAAAAAGTCTGAACCTCACCCCAAAGGATCAGCGAAGCTAATCCCTCCCCATGCTTGCATGAGGTTACCCTTTCTCAGTAATGGGAATGGCCGGAGGCCACATCCAAAAAGTCTGAACTTCACCCCAAAGGATCAGCGAAGCTAATCCCCCCCCCATGCTTTCATGAGGTTACCCTTTCTCAGTAATGGGAATGGCCGGAGGCCACATCCAAAAAGTCTGAACTTCACAATGAACATTGTGGCTTATAACTTGTGTTAATGGCTCAACTTGATATGGATGAGTCGCTTAATGGGATCGAGGTCTGTTGTTTAACTGATGGGCAACCTGATGCCCCTGCCTTCTGCATATTTTGGGGCATCGCTCAGGGCTGATTGAATTTCAAGGGGGAATTCCCTGTTTAGCATTTTCTCAGTGGCATTTTGCCCAAAGACGAAAGCCACTGTAAAAAACTGCTGTCTTGGTAATAGGTATATAATTGGCCTTTTCCTGTCTCTGACACTAAAACTCCAACCATATTTTACGCCTGGAAATTTCCATTCTGCCATTCCATTTGGGTATTGTTCCAGCACAAAATTGCACAACTCAACCCATTATTGATATGCTTTTTCACCAATACCAGCGCGCAAGGCTTCCTCATCTGGAGTTTTGTCTTTGTCAGTAAACAAACTTATCTCATTCATGACATGGTGATTTTGCTGATTGAAACGATAACAGAGAAGTTTTTAGGAAAAGATGGTTCTTAATATTCGATAGCAATATCATATTTTTCCAGAAGTCCGCCAAGTCCAACAAGGGAAAATCTGGCTTTTTTTATCCGGTTTCTTTCAGGGTCAAATGCATAGTTAATGGCGTTACGTAAATCGGCTTTTTCGAGATTGCTTCGATCGAAAATACTCCCCTGCAGGTCGCATTCATTAAAAACAGCATTGGAAAGGTCGCATTCAGTGAAGTCAATATCCTGAAGTTTGCAGTTTTGAAAAATGGTTTTCTTAAGTTTACATTGGAAGAATGATGTCAGGCTTAAGTTGCAATTGATAAATGCGACAGAAAATCCAAAGGGATTGCAATCCTCAAAGTGCAAACCAAGCATTTTGCAATTTCTGAATTCACTTTCGCGAAAAGCGCTTTTAATCAGTTTGGCCATGCTCAGGTTACAGGCATCAAACACACATGCAGTAAAAACGAGTTCCGATAAATCGATATGTGAGAAATCACATTGATTGAACACACAGGCTTCATATTCGCCCGGTATCAAGGCTGATTGTTTGAAGTCCTTCTTATTGAAGGTTTGCTTATAGCAATGCGTTTTATCCATTTACTGAACATCTAAGGGTGGCGCAACTTTCAGGATATTAAGCGAATACAAATTCAATCTGCATCACTTCAAAAATACTCATTTTTGAAGTGATTTTTCCGGTGAGACAGTTATCCGGCCTCGAAAAAAATTACACCAGCTTAGCCTTGGATGATTTTTGACAAGCAAGGGTATTTCCTATATTTTTCCAGAGCGAAGAATTAAATAGGTATTGATGGCCAGAAGGCTCATGATCGAAATGTATGAAATCTTTTCGGGCGAGGTGCCTTGAAATCCTTCATTTGCACCATTGTAAAGAATCCATAGTATGAATAAAATGTTGCCTGCAACAGTGGCCATACTTAGTAAAGAGCGTAAAATTGACTTTTCATCTTTCATGAGGTTGTTTTTTTGTTTGGTTAGTAAGAGGTGTCTGTTTGTTAGTTTGTTATTTTGCGCAGCAGCAGGTTGCCCATAGGAAAAACTGCCCAGCCTTCAGTGAATCGTAGCTCTGCCTCAATATAGTTTCCCGATGGCCCAAGCCAGAGTTCAACTTCTTTATTTTCCAAGGGATCATCATGAAAAATTTTACCAATGTTTCCACATTCAATGATGTATGCAACGCCTGTAACCGCTGGATTTCCCTTGTTTCTGCGAAGTTGACCAGTCGCAAATCTGGCCTGGCCTATTGATCCGCTCACCTCCTTGTTGCTGTCAATTGTAAATGAGATTTCAACAGTATCAGCGATGAATTGAAATTTCATCCATTGGGGCTCAGTGCGTACGGTGATTTTGGTGCTTTGCGACTTCCATTGACCAACAAGGTTTTCAGGGACAGACCACTTGGAGCTGCTGCACGCACTGAGTAAAACGATTGTGATCAGCACAAAAATTCCTGTAATCCATTGGTTGTTATGTTGGTCCATGCCAGTTGGTTGTTTGCCCGGCTACAAATCTAGTGCATTTCGCTGCTAAAGTAAAGCAAGAATTGCGAAGTGTGTTTATGGATACAATAACGGAGATGAAAGAACAGCAATGAAAGGTGAATGCATTGATAGGTTGAATAGGCTGGCTAAAGATAATACCATTAACACTGGGCGCCTGCACGATAAAACGCATCCCCTTGACTTAACCTGCGAATGGGATTAAAAACAAGAAACTGAAGAAATGGCAGATACTTCCGGCAAGAACGAACAGGTGAAAAACGAAATGAAAGTACCTGATTCGCTTTTTGAGATAAAACAACACCCCACCGGTATAGCACAATCCTCCTGCAAACAGAAACCACAATGAAACAGGAGGTACATTTCTGATTACAGGAACGATAGCAATCACGACCATCCAACCCATGACAACATACAACCAGGCGGAAATCTTGCGATACCTGGCAGAGTAAAACCAGAGTTTAAATACGATGCCGGCAATGGCAAGGGCCCAGATAATGCCAAACAAGGTCCAGCCTACAGGTCCGCGCAATGAGATGAGTGAAATGGGGGTATAGGATCCGGCAATCAGCAGGTAAATCGATGAATGATCGAGTTTGTTCAGGTAGTATTTAACCCTTGGCCGGGTTGCAGCGTGAAAAACAGTGGATGAAGCATAGAGCAAAATCATACAACTGCCAAACACGGCATAACTCACAATATGCCAAACATTGCCATAGATGGCGCCAAAAACAACAAGCAGGGTTAATCCGGCTGTGGCAAGCAGCATGCCAACGCCATGAGACAGCGTGTTTGCTATCTCCTCACGCATGCGCTTGACTTTCGAATATGTATATTTTGATTGGGTCAATGTGTAAATTTTTTAGTCAAACTGAATCAGAGGAGCATTATTACCTTGACATGGAAATTATTTTTTCCGGCTTCCATCGGGTTAATTATAGTAGCGATTTAATAAGGTAGTTGCAAAAATACCATAAGTCGCGGAAAAGAACGCAAACAAGGTGTTTTTCGGAAACCGGAAAAAATGATTATTCCCCTCATGGAGCATCATTCCTTCAACGGAAGCATTAGCATAGCAGCAAGCAGCGACCTGCTAAGTTGATTTCATGATAAGAATGCATTCACCTCAAAAAGCCCAAACCTTCAACACGCTGTTTTTCGACAGATAGGACCTGATAATTTGCCTGACTTCACGGTTGTCAGGAAATCTTTTTACGAAACTGTCAAAACACTGTGGGTCGTTGGTGACGTGGTCTGCAGGGATAAAACCGAATCCCTGGTAAACACCCTGCTCAACCTTTACCACACTGAACTCCTCCTCGTGCCGGCCACAATCGACCACAAAGAAATTGGGGTGGTCGAAGTGATAATGCTCAAGGGCTTCAAGCACCCGTTGGTTGTATATTTCGTAGCTTTCAGCACCGGTACAGGCCCCGTTGCATTGCCCAATCTGGTGGTGGAAACAGGCTCCTTTCCCGGGATAGAGTCCGTTCAGTCGCTGGCACAGCTTGAATTTCTCGGTAATGAAAAACAGGTGCTCCCGGGCCTCAGCCTGCGAACTGTAAGCATAGTCGGGTACGAGCTCATCGATGGTTTTGGCTTGCTTCAGCCGGAGGTATCCCTGCTCGTCGGTATAATGGTAAAGGCCATAGTTGAAAATAGACCTTCGCTGGGCCCTGTTGTAAACAGGTTTGTGTTTTTTAATTTCGTCAGATTCGAGCAACAAGGCGATGAGTTCGCTGCCGGTTGGCTGAAAATCGACATCCGCAATATTGTTTTTCATTTCAATGGCTTTCTTGGTGCTGCTATTGTTAAGGTGCTGAATCACTCGCGCCTTGATGTTGATTGATTTACCCACGTAGATCATTTTGCCGGAGGAGTCAAAAAAGTAATACACGCCATGGCTTTCAGGAAGGTTTTCGATCATTGATTTGCTCAGGTTTGAGCTGAGTCCTTTGGTAGAGATGTTTTCAGGTTCTCCATCAATGGAAAAAAGCAGCTCGAAGAGCTTTGCTGTAGCCATGGCATCACCTGCAGCACGGTGACGGCTGTTGTTTGGGATGTTGAGCGCTTTGCAGAGCTTGCCGAGGCCATAGCTGGGTTGGCCGGGAATGAGTTTGCGGCTGAGTTTGATGGTGTCAAGGGTTTTGCACTTGAACTCATAACCGAGGCTTTTGTATTCGGCCCGCAGAAAGCTGTAGTCAAAATTCACATTATGCCCGACGATGGTTGTGCCCTCTGTCAATTCAACAATCTGACGCGCCACCTCATAAAATTTTGGTGCGCCGGCGACCATCTGATCATTGATGCCGGTGAGCTGGGTGATGTAATAGGGGATTTTTATTTCGGGGTTTATCAAGGTGCTGAACTCTTCAAGCACCTGATGCCCATTGTGCAGGATAATGGCAATTTCGGTAATTTTCTCGCGACCTGCATTTAGCCCGGTGGTCTCAATGTCGATAATGGCAAAATGCTTGTCGCTTTCCATGCTTGCAAATTTCCGGTATTATTTCTTTTGATGGACGATTAGTTTGTTAGGCCCATATTTGTTAGCATCCGTTTCAACCGTATGCCAGTCTGTTGCACGCCGATTAGTGCCTGTGTCATCTGTCAAAGGTTCAGCCTCATTTGTATGGCCTGTACGTTTTTCTGTAACTGCTTTACCGTTTCTGACAACTGATCGCGTTCGCGGTTAGGTTCAGGCATTTCGGAGCTGATGTAATGCACAAACTTCCACACTTCCCTGATTTCGTCCACATGCAGTTCGTAGGGTTCATACAATGGGTTGAGCGAGTGCAGGGCGAGTTTGCCTTCTTCCTTGAGTTTGTTCTCGGCAATCTTAAACACCACACCTTCTTCCCGGGTGAGGATGATATAGGGCTGGTGGCTGCGGATAAAATTCCAGTCGACCACGTACTCTCCGGTCACATATGAGCCATCGGGGATGGGGAGCATGGAGTCGCCGCTGATTTGAAAACTCCGGTATTTCTTGTTACGCGAAAGAAAAGGCAGGTGAAAGGCCGGAAGCACCTTAATATACTCAGGATCGGCAAAGCCATTGGTGTAACCAGCCTTGGCCTTTTCGCCCACCAGCTCGATGTTTTCGTTATTCTGGCTGTCGATGGTGGTGGTCAGCACACGCAGGTTACTTCCCCTGATGTACACATCATATCCCCGCTCAAGCTGGTTGAGCTGGCTTTCGCTCAAAGCTGCAAGGTCGACCTTTATCAGGGTGTCAATGGCCACATTGAAATACTTTGAGAAGGCAATCAGCGTGTCGATGCCCGGCTGGGCAATCAGGTTCTCGTAGCCGCTCAGCGTCGATCGTTTCATGCCCAACGCGAAGGCCACGTCGTCCTGTGTGCGGCCTTTGCGCTTGCGCAATAATTTGATGTTGGTGTTGAAATGCATGTGATTGGGGATTATGTTGCTTTATGCCGTTTTCTAAACTTGCTGTTTATTCCTGATCAGGTGTGTTGTTTTATGTTGAATCACCGAACTGCAAACGCGAACTTCAAACTTCCTGAAAAAAACTTGCTTTTCAATGATTGGAATGATTAAATTGTCGTCGTTAAAATGATTAATAACACGTCAAAATTACAACATAGAATGAAAATGTCAAGTATTTAAACAATTATTTTTTAGAAAAAAATGGACAGGACGATAGTACATATGGACCTTGACACTTTTTTTGTGTCGGTTGAGCGGCTGATCAATCCTGCTTTGGAAGGCAAGCCGGTGATTATCGGAGGGACTTCCGACAGGGGCGTGGTGGCGAGTTGCAGTTACGAGGCCAGGCGTTTTGGGGTGCATTCGGCCATGCCTATGCGGATGGCCCGTCAGCTTTGCAGCCAGGCGGTATACATCCGTGGCGATATGGAGCTGTATACGCGGTATTCGCGCCTGGTGACCGATGTGATCGAAGAGAGTGCCCCGCTGTATGAAAAGACTTCAGTGGATGAGCACTACCTCGATATCACAGGCATGGATCGTTTTTTTGGCTGTTACAAATGGGCGCATGAGTTGCGGCAACGCATCATCAGGCACACCGGTCTGCCCATTTCATTTGGTTTGTCGGGAAACAAAACCGTGTCGAAAATTGCCACCGGCCAAGCCAAGCCCAACGGGGAACTGCAGGTGGCGTCTACGCAGGTTAACCATTTCCTCGATCCCTTGTCGATCAGCAAGATTCCGATGGTTGGCGATGTAGGCTACCGCTTGCTCCGTTCAATGGGCGTGGCTACCATTGGCACCTTACGCCAGGTTCCTCCGGTGATGATTGAACAGGTGCTTGGGAAAAACGGACTGATCATCTGGCGCAAGGCCAACGGCATTGACCCGACGCCGGTGAAGCCATACACCGAGCAAAAGTCCATCAGCAGCGAACATACTTTCGAGCAGGATACCACCGATATGGTGCTGCTCAGGCAAAGACTTTCGGCCATGGTCGAGAAGCTGGCTTTCGAGATGCGCAACAAGCAGAAGCTGACAGGTTGTGTGACAGTGAAAATACGCTATGCCAATTTCGATACCCACAACCTGCAGAAGCAGGTGGCCTACACTGCTTTCGACCATATTCTGCTGGATACTGTTTTTGGCCTGTTCGAGAAACTTTACAGCCGGCGCATGCTCATCCGCCTCATCGGGGTTCGCTTCAGCCAGCTTGTGGGCGGCTCGCAGCAACTCAATATGTTTGAGGATACGCCCGAGATGGCCAGCCTCTATCAGGCCATGGATCACCTGCGCAGGCGCTTTGGTAAAGATGCTGTGCGCAGGGCAGGTGGAATGAAATGCCTGAACGAACAATAAAAGATCAGATGGAAGCGCGACGGATGAAGCAGTGGGTGTTTTTGGGTACATCCGGACCGATGGTATGGCTGGCGGTGTTGTTTTTGGACACCAAACGGATTTATCAACGATCAACAATGAGTGTCAACGACTGAGATTTCATATGTACCTCAATAACCACAGCTACTACAGCCTGCGATACGGCACTCTTCCCATCGAAACACTGGTGGAGCAGGCACGCGCCATGGGCATTTCATCACTGGCACTCACCGACATCAACAACAGCATGGGGATGATCGACTTTGTGAAGGAGTGCCGAAAGCAGGGGATTAAACCCATCGCCGGAGTGGAGTTTCGCCGGGGAGATAGCCTCTTGTACGTGGGTATTGCACGCGACAATGGCGGTTTCCGTGAGCTGAATGAACTGCTCACCCGGCACAACCTCGACAAAACCGACTATGCTGATATTGCTCCGGATTTCGACCGCGTTTTTGTTGTTTATCCTGTTGGATCGCGCAAGGTGGCGCAGTTGCGCGGCAATGAGTTTCTGGGGGTGCGGCTGTCGCAGGTCCCCAGGCTGCTCAACTCCGAGCTGAGGCACCATCAGCATAAGCTGGTGCTGCTGCAGCCGGTAACGTTCAGCGACGACAACAGCTGGTATGTGCACAAAAACCTGCGGGCTGTTGATCACAACACCCTGCTGAGCAAGCTCAGCGAGGAGCAGTATGCCCCCGGCGATGAGGTGATGCTGCCTCCCGAAAGGCTGCGCGCAGCCTTCGTGCTTTACCCGGGCCTGCTTAAGACAACAGAACAGCTGATGGAGGCCTGCGACATCGACTTTGATTTCTCAACCATAAAAAACAGAAAAACCTTTACCGGCAACATCAACGATGACCGCGCACTGCTGCGCAAACTTGCCGGCGAGGGCATGCTGTACCGCTATGGTCCCAACAACAAGGAGGCCAAAAAGCGCATTGACGGAGAGCTGGCCATCATCGACAAGCTTGGTTTTTCTTCCTACTTTCTGATCACCTGGGATGTGATCCGCTATTCCATGTCGCGTGGTTTTTACCATGTCGGGCGCGGCAGCGGCGCCAACAGCGTGGTGGCGTATTGCCTGCGAATCACCGACGTTGATCCCATTGAGCTGGACCTTTATTTCGAACGCTTCCTTAACCCACGCCGCACCAGCCCACCCGACTTCGATATCGACTATTCGTGGAAAGACCGCGATGAGGTGATCGACTACATCTTCAAGCGTTACGGCCACAAACACACCGCCCTGCTCGGTACCATCTCCACCTTTCGTGGAAAGTCGATATACCGCGAGCTGGGCAAGGTGCACGGCCTTCCCAAAAACGAAATCGATGAGCTGGTGAGCGACCCCATGCGCTATCATACGCTGAATCACCTCACCCGCCACATCCATGAGCTGGCCCAGCAAATTGTCGACTTCCCCAACCAGCGCAGCATACACGCGGGAGGAATTCTCATTTCCGAAGAACCCATCACCAATTATGTGGCTCTCGACATGCCTCCTAAAGGGTTTCTTACCACACAATGGGATATGTATGTTTCGGAGGAACTTGGCTATGAGAAACTCGATATCCTGAGCCAGCGCGGCATCGGGCACATCAAGGAAGCTGCCGACATCATCCGCGAAAACCGCAATGTCAGCGTTGATGTGCACCAGGTGCAGTTGTTTAAACAGGATGTCAGGGTGAAAGCCCAACTCAAGCGCGCCGAAACCAATGGCTGCTTTTATATTGAGAGCCCGGCCATGCGCGGATTGCTGCGTAAGTTGCGCTGCGACAATTACCTGAGTCTTGTTGCGGCCAGTTCCATCATTCGTCCGGGAGTGGCAAAATCGGGCATGATGCGCGAGTACATTTACCGTTTTCATCACCCCGATGGCTTCAGCTACATCCATCCGGTGATGGAAGCCCAGCTGAAAGAAACCTATGGCGTGATGGTTTACCAGGAAGATGTACTCAAGGTGTGCCACCATTTTGCAGGCCTCGACCTGGCCGATGCCGATGTGCTTCGCCGCATCATGAGTGGTAAAAAACGCAGAAAGAATGAGTTTGAAGAAATTGTCGGGCGCTTTTTTAATAACTGCAACGAAAGGGGATATCCTGAAGAAATCACCAAAGAGGTGTGGCGGCAGATTGAATCGTTTGCCGGCTACTCCTTCTCAAAGGCACACTCGGCTTCCTATGCCGTGGAGAGTTTCCAGAGTCTCTACCTGAAGGCCCATTACCCGCTTGAATTTCAGGTAGCTGTGATCAATAATTTTGGTGGTTTTTACCATACCTGGGTCTATTTCAATGAAGCCAGGCGGCAGGGCGGACAGATACACCTGCCTTGTGTAAACAACAGTGCATATAACACAAGCATCAATGGAACTACCATTTATATTGGTTTTGTGCATCTTTCGGGCCTGGAGAGTGATTTTGCCAGCACCATTGTTGACGAGCGAAAACGGCATGGGCAGTACGAGAACCTGCACGATTTCATCGATCGCGTGAAACCTGGCATGGAACAATTAATCCTGCTGATCAGGGCAGGGGCCTTTGCCTTCACTGGCCAGCCAAAGCCCGGATTGCTGTGGGAGGCCCACCTGTACCGGAAAAAGAGCCACAATACCGACAAGCCCGCCCTGCTTTTTCGGGAAGCTGCCCGAAGCTACAGCCTTCCGAAATTTGAGTCGCAGACCATTGAGGATGCCTATGATGAGATTGAGTTGCTTGGATTTCCGGTGTCGCAAACGCATTTCGATTTGCTGGTGACCGGGTTCAGGGGCGAAGCCCTGGCCAACGAAATGCTTGGCAGGGTGGGGCAGAGGCTGAGGATGCTGGGCCAACTGGTTACCATCAAATATGTACGCACGGTGAAGGGTGAGCTGATGCATTTCGGTACCTTCATTGACCATACCGGCGAATTTTTCGATACGGTGCACTTTCCGCAATCGCTTCAGCAGTATCGGTTTCAGGGACCAGGGACGTACTTGCTGCTGGGTAGAATTGTTGAAGAGTTTGGCTACCCGATGATGGAGGTTGAAAAGATGGCCCGCATGCCTATGAAGCGCGACCCGCGACAGGCCTGAACAAAACAAGGACCCGCCAATTTACAAAAAGCCGCTCCTTTCGATGAAACGGCTCTCTGTAAAAGTCAGATGATCTTCAATGATAAAACGGCAATATCATGGTATTCAGATCATTTCATCAATAACTTCATGCTGTAGGTCCTGTGCTGTCCTGTCAGCTCAAAAACGTAGATTCCCGAGGGAAACTGCTGGTAATTAAACAATGCATTCAGCAAAAGGGCATTCTGCCCTGCCTGAAACCTGATGTTTCCCAAATCTGCAACAAGGTTCCCAAAGCTGTTATAAAGCTTGCCTGAAAGAATTTCCGGGCTTTCTGCTTCTATGATCAGCCGGCTTGCATCACTAACAGGGTTTGGAACAACAGCGAGTCTTTTCAGGCTTTCCTGATGCTGGATGCCAACCGTAAGGAAATTGAAGATCAATTCATGCTGATCGCCGGCAATGGTTGCTGCTGCATCGGCTGAATGAGTCAGGTAGCTAGCCTGCCCTGAGTAATTCCCATAGGCTATATGGTAAAACACCAGCGAATCCTGCTCAATGACACCGGAAAAGGTGCTGTCGGGTCCAACAATGGTTACCTCAACCTGGTGTAAAATGTTGCCATCAGAGTCGAAGGCCCTGCAAATCATATCAGCCTTGTTCACATGCAAGGTGAAATCAATGTCGGGTGTTGTTTCACCGGCAACCACAGTGACCGACTCAATGAGCTGATTGTCGGTATAAGGGTTATAGGCTTCCACATCGTAGGTGCCTGCTTCGGCAGGAAGCAGGTAATAGCCGGTTTCATCAGCAAAAGTTGAATACAATCCTGTGGTGATGGTGGTCAGTGTGGGGTCAGCAATGCCATCCACCAGGGTTACCATACCTTCGATAAACCCTGTCGTAAGCGATACTTCCAGGCTAAAATCAATGCCAGTGGTTGTCTGGTCGAGCAAGACTACCACATCTTCGATTGTCTGAGGCACATATCCGTTTAAACTGGCGGTGACATTATATGTACCAGGCTCACATTCGAGCAGATAGTAACCGGTGTTATCGGGATGCGTGGTAAAATCGCCGGCAGTAACCAGCACAGTTGTCAGCGAGCCTGAACCGCCATTTAGGGTCACATGGCCTTCGATAAAGCCGGTTGGAGGAAGTGGCACAAGGGTAAAGTCGACATCAGAAGTCATGAGTCCCGGCTCAACAACCACATTGGCAAGAACCGAAGTGTAATATCCGTCGAGACTTGCTTCAACATCCCACGAACCAACACCGAGCTCCATGGTGTAATAACCCGTTGCATCAGGCTGAGCATGGGTGTTTCCTGCCCTCACATCCACCTCGGTGACATTGCCGGATCCGCCCTGAAGGCTAACAGTGCCCTCAATGTAACCGATCGTTGGGATGGGTTCAAGCAGAAAGTCAACACCGGGCGTTGTCTGGTCCACAACGACAACAACATCCTGAACTGTTTCAGAATAATATCCTGCCAGGGAGGCGGTAACAGCGTATGTGCCTGTTTGAACCTCTATCGAATAAAAACCTGACGCATTGGGGTGTGTTGTGAAGTCGCCGGCAGTGATGAGCGTTTGCATAACATTGCCAGAGCCACCGTTGAGTATGACAGTGCCTTCGATAAAACCGTACTCTGCATTGTATGGCCCCAGCTCGCCTGTAAGCTGAATGTTCTGGGCATAAATATCCCGGTTGCCTGTCCGGCTGTCCTCCCAGGCCAGTATCCATTGGTTGTTGTCGAACTCACTGGCAACAATTTTTCCTTTTTCTGACTGCAGAGAACTCACATAAGCTGAGGTAGGCGACCAGATAAATGTTCCGTCAGTATTGATCCTCATGGCCTTGATGCCTGAGTTCATCACTGATGAAAATTCTTCGTAAAAAACAACCATATCATCAGGTGAACGTCTTGCAGCAATGGGCAATACCTGGGTTCCTGAAACCGGGATGAAAATCCTTCCGCTATTACCCCACGACCTTGTTCCGGATGCGTTCAGTTTTTGTCCGTACAGGCCCCACTGATTCTGGTTGCCGTTTTGCTCACTCCAATACACATAAATATCTGTTGATCCCTCGGGCAAAGCCAGTTCGGGATAATAATGGTTTTCGGAAGAAGCAGTAGATGCTTCTACTCCATTGGCTGTGTATTGCACCACACCTGAGGAATTCACATGCTGCACGTAGACAGAGGCCCGCTGATTGTTGTCGCGGTCATCGTGCCAGGCCATATAAAAGCCATCGCTTCCATCATTGATAAATGGAAATATCTGCGTCCAGGCAGAAATGCCTCCTGCGTTCGACACTGTGGTAAAATTCGACCAAACCGGTGCGCCACTGCTGTTAAAGCGCTTAGCCAGCACATATCGTGTTGGGGCATTCACCGGACCGCTGTCTTCAAAAAGCTTGAGAATCACATCATCAGTGCCTACTGGTAAAAGCTGTGGCCAGGTGTATCTGTTCGATGAACTGAGCGTGATGCCATTGGCTCCCCATTGCACAGCGCCGGCAGGATTGATTTTCTGCATGATCACAACATTGTCCGATTGCCAGGCAAAAACGGCATTGTTGGCTGCCGTTACGGTGACTTTTGGTGAGGCATTGAAAGCGCCGTTATTCGACAAGGCAATGCCGTTGGCTCCCCAGGCGAAACTACCATCGGGGGCGATGCGATAGGCATAGGCGTTGTTGCCTCCATTGCGAATGTCCTGCCAGGTCAGGATGGCATAACTGGTATTGTCGCATGTCATGTCCCAGTCGGTCAACCAGGTGTCAGACTGGTTGTTGCTGATCAACAGACCATCGGCAGCCCACATGGCTACCCCTTGATTATTCAGGCGCTGTAACCTGATATTATAATTACCACCTTCGTTTGAGAAATAGCCAATATACGTATCTCCGTTCGGACAGGTAACAATTTTTGGGATGGCTTGCTCGCCTCCGAGACTACAAATTATGTTGTTAATGTTTGGATCTGTACTCCATTGCGCCTTTATACCAAAAGGCACAATCAGCAAAAGACCGAGCAGGGTGTTAAAAAATTTCATCTTTGCGCTTTTTAAGTATTTGAAATACGAAAATACAGTTATTCACTCAGTCAGACTCAACATTCAACTAGTGAATTAAGGTAAATCCTGACTCTTAATAAAAAGGTACCCATCCCTGAAGCCTGTCTCATCTTCGAAACGACTGTAGTCCAATAAGATTAGCCCTTTGAAACCGGATGAAAATTCTGACTCATTAAGTGCCAGGTCAATGGGAAATCCTGAGATTTCGGCTTGCAGGTTATTGTAGCTGCACCAGAGCAATATACCATTGCTGGTCAGCAGCGAAGGTAGCATGCGGAGCAATTTTACAGCAGGCTTAAAATTGATTATGATAACTGTGTCGAATGAATGCAAGGGAAACAAATGATCAGCAAGGTCAAAGTCAGCCTCACAACACCTGATTTCAAGCCCGCGTTTGAGCGCTTCCTTTGCCAGCACATTAAGCCCTGTGTCGGAGATGTCGGCCGCCGTTACCTGAAAACCATTTTCAGCCAGGTAAAAGGCATTCCTGCCCCTTCCGCAGGCCAAATCGAGTGCGTGACCCGGCTTTAGCCGTGATAAATTTTTAATCAGGTATTTGTCAGGAGCATGATGTCCCGATTTACATCCATGCCTTTCGTTCCATTTAGTTTTATCGGCTTCCATAGGCTGCGAAGGTAGTCCATCCTGTTAAAAAATTCAAAAAATAGCAGGGTCATGACCAGGATTTCATCCTGATTGAGGCGAAAGGGTAACTTTGTATGGCATTTTAAACACGAAAATATGGGAGCCGAAGATCAAATCCTTGAGGGGCAATACGTGGCTGTGCATGGTGGCAACATCTGGTATAAGGTTGTTGGAGCTGAAAAGCAGGGAGTGCCATTGATCGTGATTCATGGAGGCCCGGGCGCATCGCACGATTACCTGTTGCCACTTGAAAAGTTAGCTGATTCACGTCCTGTTGTTTTTTATGACCAGCTGGGCTGTGGTTTCAGCGAGCGGCCAGATGTTCCGGCATTATGGGAAGCAGGCCGTTTTGTCAGAGAACTTCGGCAGTTAATCGTCCATCTGGGTTTTCGCGAATTTGTATTGCTGGGACAAAGCTGGGGAACAACCATTGCTGCAATGTTTGCTTTTCGTAAGCAATTGCCGGGACTGAAAGCAATGGTTTTGTCAGCCCCAATGCTGCAGGCACAATGGTGGATCGATGATCAGCGCAAGCTGTTGGAAATGATGCCTCCGCAGTTGGTGCAGGAAGTTGAGCGTGCAGAAAAGCATGGTGATTTTGAAACTCAGGCTTATCAGGATGCAATGACTGCATTTTACCGTAAGCATCTGTGTCGCCTTGAAACCTGGCCTGATTGCTTGCAGAGTACCTTTGCCAAAATGAACAACAAACTGTATAACCATATGTGGGGGCCAAGCGAATTTACCGTGAGAGGCACCTTGTTTTCACTTGATTTGTCGCTTAAGGTTGAAGCCATTGAGGTGCCTGTGTTGTATACCTGCGGCGAATTTGACGAAGCCACACCCCAAACATGCAGGTATTACCAGTTGCATACACCCGGCGCAGCATTGAAAGTGTTTAATGGGGCATCACATATGCACCACCTTGAATCGCCTGAAGAATACATCGATACCGTTAATGAATTTATGATCAAATATTTAAAATAATATATCTTTGAACCGGACCGCAGACGCTTTTTATGCTGACAGCATCAAGCAGCTTCAGTTAGCCACTAACAGACTGCAGAAACAAACACGCGTATTCTCCTTGCTCAGGCTGCTTAGCTTTTTGTTAATGGTAGGAAGTGTATACCTTTTTGCTATCAGCAGGCATTCATGGGCATTGGCCCTTGCCTTGCTATTTGGCGTTGCCATGGTGTTTCTGGTGATCAGGCACCAGGAATTATTCAAGACGCTGTCATACAAAAATATGAAGCTCAAACTTTTTGATAATGAGCTCAGTGTGCTTCACTGGAAACCATCACGTTTTGACAATGGCGCCGGGTTTTCTGCAAAGTTGCCGTTTGGCGACGACCTTGATCTTTTTGGACAAAACAGCCTGTTTCATTACCTGAATCGATGTACAACAGGTTTTGGCAGGAAACAACTTGCTGATAGCCTGGTAAGCACGAAACCTGTTTATAAGAATATCACAGATCATCAGGCCGCCATCCGGCAGATGGGAAAGGAAACCCGTTTCAATTTCGATACCATGACCAAACTTGGCCTGGTGTATGAAAAACCGGGTTTTATGGAAATGAAATTACGGAGTGGGGTTCCAAAATATTTCTTTTCGACACAGCTGTTTTACTGGGCTGCATTTGTCTTTCCGGCTGTCTTCTTCCTTTCGCTTTTCGCAGGTATCATCACAGGAAACTATTCGTTGCTGATGGTAAGTGGAGCTTTGAATATGTTACTTGCCTTCAGCCAGGCAAAGAAGGTGACTTTGCTGGGCGAAGAGGTAAACGGACAGAAACAGTCATTTGAATGCTATGCTGAGGTGCTGCGTGATTTTTCGGACTTATCCATATGTGGTGAAGTGCTTGAAAAAATACAAGGCAATGCCATGCAGGCCTCAAAGCAGTTTGTAAGGCTTTCTGCTGTGGCCGAATGGTTTGATTGGAGAAACAATATGGTCCTGTTTGCTTTGGGAAATATGTCATTTCTGTCTGATATTCACATCGCAAGGGCCTACGAAAAGTGGAAAAAGACCAACACACCGCATATAAACGAATGGCTGGAAATGGTGGGAGAGATTGAGGTACTGATCAGTTTTGGGCAGTTTGGTTTCAACAATGACGGCTATGTTTTCCCAGCGATGTCAGAAGATGCGAACATCAGAGCAACAGCTTTGGGACACCCACTGATTCCGGCTAGCCAGCGGATTGTGAATAAGGCAGAATTAGTCCAAGACGCAAGGGTTCAATTGGTTACCGGAAGCAATATGTCGGGTAAAAGTACCTATCTGCGTACACTGGGTGTCAACGTAATTCTTGCACAGGCCGGTGCTCCTGTTTGTGCAACTTCGTTTTGCTGGAAACCATGCCTGGTGTTGAGCTCGCTGCGGCAGTCCGATTCGCTGCACGAAAACACTTCCCTCTTTCTGCATGAGCTCAAGCAAATTCAGTGGATACTGGAGAAAGCATCCGCAAGTGAGCACAGTTTAATATTGCTTGATGAGGTGCTGAGGGGAACCAATTCTGCTGATAAATACACAGGTACACTGGCACTGCTGAAAAAGCTTTCAACATTGAACGCACTCACTGTTGTGGCTACCCACGATTTGAAACTCAGTGAACTGGAAGCTTATTCATCTGATAAGTATATAAACTATTGCTTTGAAAGTCAGATCGTTGATGGTCATCTTGTCTTTGATTATACCATCAGAAAAGGTGTGGCGGTTAACCGAAATGCTACCTGGCTGATGCAAGAGATGGGCATAATCGGATAATTGCTGCTATGATGCCATAATAAAACCCAACTGACGAATCTTTACTTTTACTTAACATGATTCGAGGTTGAAAAGGGGTGTGCACCTTATGTTTTTTTACCCGCCAGCTCATTGTTTCTGAGGAGGTTTTATGTCAGCAAGCCAGTTTTATAATGGATAAGGTAAACTTAACATTTTGGTAAAACCTTGTTAAATAGCTGCATGCAATGGAATGAGCAATTTTGCACCGAAATTTTAACATAAACAAAAATTCCATGAAAAAATTCTTCTTGTATGCAACTATGGTCACACTGGCTCTCTTCAGTGCCTGTAAAAAAAGTGACTCTCCTTCTTTGAATCCTCCTGCCATTACCCCTCCTACAAGCCAGGTTGTGAAAGTTGGCACATCTGCCGATATATCCTTTGATTACACAGCGGATGCTGGTTTTAAGTCAGCAACAGTAAGCGCCACCAATGGCACTGCATCAATCAAAACTGATGGTATCGCGGGAGCAACTTCGGGAAAAGTCGTTGTGCTTTTCACAGCCGGAACACAAACAGGTGCCGGTTCGGTTGAACTCACCATCACCGACGATAAAGATAACACAACCACTTCAACGGCAGTGATCAGTGTTGAACTTGAGCAGACAACATTCTATATCAACAGCAACATCTCTGAAAATACCACCTGGATGGCTGGTAAAACATATGTGCTGCAAAGCCGTATTGCGGTTTTAAATGGTGTAACCCTCACCATTGAGCCGGGTGTTGTTGTTAAAGGTGAAGCCGGAACCGGTGCCAATGCAACGGCTTTGTTGATCGCCCGCGGAGCGAAGCTGATGGCTGAAGGTACAGCAGAAGCCCCCATCATTTTCACTTCTGTAGCCGATGAAATTGCTCCAGGCGAAATTGCCAGTCCAAACCTCGATCCAAATTTCAATGGGTTATGGGGTGGCCTGCTTATACTCGGAAAAGCGCCGATTTCAGCTGCTGCTGAGTCAGTACAGATTGAAGGTATTCCTCCTTCAGATCAGAATGGACTGTATGGCGGCACTGTCAGCGATGATAACTCTGGAGTTATCCGCTATGTGTCAATTCGTCACGGCGGTGCCAACATTGGCGAAGGAAATGAAATCAATGGCCTTACCCTGGGTGGTGTTGGTTCGGGAACAGTGATCAATAACATCGAGATTGTGGCAAACCAGGATGATGGCGTTGAATTCTTCGGCGGCACAGTAAATGTCAGCAATGCCATTGTATGGAATTCGGGTGACGATGGTTTTGATACCGACCAGGCCTGGGGAGGTACCCTAGATAACTTTGCAGTTCTTTGCGGAGCAAACACCGATCACTCACTTGAAATTGACGGACCTGAAGGTGCTTATAATGCCGGAAACATTGTGAAAAATGGTACTATAAAAGGAAATCCCGCTTCACAGCTTGGCGATTTCAGGGATGGTGCGCGTGGCAGCTTCGAAAATATCTACTTCTTTAACTTTGCTGATCCTGCAAATGGGCGTGGCGATTTGTCACTCTCAGGTACCGAAACAAACGAAAACTTCCAAAATGGCATCCTGACCTTCAACAACCTGCAGGTAAGTCTTCCTGCCGGTGTTACGGATATGACTCTTGTTTTCCATGGCGGAACCGATGTTCATGCAACAAATGTTGCCCTCGGAGCCAACACCGTTGGTGTGAATGCAAGCGTATTTGGCTGGACCTGGGCCTCACAGGCCGGTGAACTGACCGGATTCTAAAGACATGATGATGATGGATAGTGCGAGGTCACTGGTTAAACCAGTGGCCTTTTTTGTTAAACATTAACTTAACATTGATATAATATTCAGGTAAAATGATTCCGGGAGATATGCCTGACCTTTGCAAAAATTTTGCAAATCATCATCATGTTTAGATCATTCATCATAACCATTTCATTTTGTTTCATATTTATGGCATTCACTCCCCTCTTTGCCCAACAGGCTACGATCAGGGGGACTGTATATGAGGATGCCACCGGTGAACCCCTTCCGGGTGTTACGGTTTTTGTTGAAGGCACTACTACTGGCGCCATGACCGACTTCGATGGTAAGTTCAGCCTGAGTATTGCTCCCGGGACCTACAACCTCAGGGTTTCATTTATTTCTTATGAAACAATCAATATTAAAGGCCTGAAAGCTGAAGCCGACAAGGTAAGCCTGCTCGATAACCTCAAACTCAAAGACGCCGATTTCGAATTGGCTGAAGTCGTTGTAAGCGCCGAGATGATTCGAAATTCTGAAGAGGCCTTGCTCACGGTAAAAAAGAAATCAGCGAACCTGATCGATGGCATCTCTGCAGCAAACTTCCGGAAGATAGGTGATTCTGATGCAGCCTCGTCAATGAAACGTGTCCCCGGTGTATCAGTCGAAGGTGGTAAATATGTGTATGTCAGGGGACTTGGCGACAGGTACACCAAAGCAACCCTCAATGGAATGGATATTCCGGGACTTGACCCCGACAGGAACACCCTGCAAATGGATATTTTTCCGACCAATGTAATTGATAATATCATCGTATTGAAAACATTTACTGCCGATTTGCCGGCAGATTTCACCGGGGGGGTTGTCGATATTGCCACAAAGGATTTTCCTGAACAAAAAAAGGCGAATATTACGATGAGTCTTGGCTACAATCCCGATATGCACCTGAATAGCAATTACCTGACCTATAAAGGTGGTAAAACTGATTTTCTTGGATTCGATGATGGCTCACGCAAAATACCTGCTACATCAAACATCCCTTTGTTCTCAGAGGTCATTGCTGACCCTAATGGCGAAAAAGGAGTTCGCTACCGCCAGATTCTGGAAGGCTTTAACCCAACACTCGCTGCAAAACGTGAGCAGAATTTCATTGATTACAGCATGGGCGCCTCGCTGGGAAACCAGTTTACAGCAAAGAAAGCCACCTGGGGATATAATGTAGCCTTCTCATACAAATACAAAACAACCTATTTCAAACAGGCCGAATATGGCCGTTATGGATTATCGGCTGATCCGGATGTGACTGAAATGGACAGACGTGAGTTTCGTAAAGGCGACTTCGGCTCAAGCGATGTGTTGCTTAGCGGAATGGCCGGCCTTGCTGTTAAGACCAAACATGCCAAATACAAACTGAACTTGTTGCACCTGCAAAACGGTGAATCAAAAGCCGGTATTTTTGATTATGAAAAAACAAACCAGGGGTCTACATTCCATGGTTTTCAACATAACCTTGAGTATGGTCAACGCGCACTGACGAATCTGCTGCTGAGTGGAAATCATTATTTCGATGGCGACAAATGGCAGGTCGAATGGAAGTTGTCACCTACGATCTCGAAGATGGAGGACCCTGATATCCGGTTCACCCGCTATGAGGACCGCAATGGAAGCTACGCCATCAGCACTGAATCGGGTTTTCCGGAGCGTATCTGGCGAAATTTGAAAGAAAAAAATGTAGCCGGCGTTCTTAACCTGACCAAGGAATTTACATTCAATGGGCAGGGAGCCAGGCTGTTGTTTGGAGGAGCATACACCTATAAAAGACGTGAGTTCAGCATTTTAAATTATGCGCTCAATATCCGCAATGTGGACCTCACAGGAAATCCTGACGAGCTTTTCTTTCCCGATAACCTATGGCCTATGAACGGAAATGTGAGCAAAGGAACTACTTACGAGGCGCCATTTGTGCCTACTAACCCAAACCAGTTTGATGCCAACACCCGCAACGCTGCTGCCTACATTTCCACCGAAATAAACTTGTTGAGCCGCCTGAAAACAATTGTTGGCGTCAGAATGGAAAACTATGTTCAGCGCTATACCGGACAGGACCAGCTTGGTACTAATGTGCTTAACAACGATAAGGTGCTCGACGATGTTAACTTTTTTCCATCCGTTAACCTGATTTATGGGCTTTCTGAAAATCAAAACCTGCGATTCTCCTTTGCGAAAACCATTGCAAGGCCTTCGTTTAAGGAATTATCCTATGCCGAGATTTTTGACCCGATCACAGGTCACACCTTTGTTGGCGGCTTATTTCGTGATGCCAACGACATCGAAGGCAAGGTTTATTGGGATGGTAACTTAAAGAGTGCTGATATTCTGAATATTGACTTACGTTGGGAACTCTTTCAACGAAACGCCCAAACCCTTTCACTCAGCGCGTTTTACAAGCAATTCACCAATCCGATCGAGCTTGTACAGTATGTAACATTGATTGGTGCGTTTCAACCAAGAAACGTTGGTGATGGCAAGGTGTTGGGTGCCGAGTTTGAAATGAGGCAAAGCCTGTCCCAATTAAGCCAAAGTGTCAGGAATATATCCGTAACCGCCAATATTACCTTGACACAATCGAGCATCAAGCTGAGTAAGACAGAATATGAATCGCGTGTCGATAATGCACGGACCGGTCAAACTGTTGGCCAGTCGCGCGATATGGCCGGACAAGCCCCATATCTGATTAATGTCGGCTTGTCCTATGACGGCGGTGAAAAGGGATTCTGGAAAGGATTCGAAGGAGGGCTATACTACAATGTGCAAGGCGAAACCCTGCAGATTGTTGGTATCGCTGATCGTCCGGATATCTATTCGAAACCTTTCAACAGCCTGAACCTGAACCTGAATAAAAGCCTGGGCGAAAGCAATAAATTCCAAATTGGCTTAAAGGTGGACAACCTGTTAAACGCCAGAAAAGAATCGGTGTTCAAGTCTTATGGTGCAACCGATCAGTACTATTCAAAACTCAGCTCCGGTACAACTTTTCAGCTCAGGTTCGCCTACAATATCTTTTAGCCAGTCAAGACGCGAATGTTGTCGGGGCACAAAGTGGGCCACAAATTTTCGTGCTTATCTATGTCAGTCGTGCAAAACGACAAACTCAAAGTGAACGGATTTTACTGCCACAGGGCTTTTTCGGCACACTCTTTGAGCCTTCCAAACCTGATTAACAATTACCACAATTTAAAGCGAATCATTATGTCAACAATCACCCTAAAAGGAAACAACATCGAAACCAGCGGAAAACTACCACAAAACGGCCAAAAAGCGCCTGATTTCAAGCTGGTAAAAACTGACCTGAGCGAAATGAACCTCTCGCATATTGCAGGAAAAAAAGTCGTCCTCAACATCTTTCCCAGTCTCGACACTGAGGTGTGTGCGGCTTCGGTGAGAAAATTCAATGCTGAAGCTTCAAAACTCGAAAACACTGTGGTGGTCTGCGTTTCAAAAGACCTGCCATTTGCACACAAGCGCTTCTGTGTGACCGAAGGCCTCGACAAGGTTGTTTCAGCCTCAGACTTCCGCGACGGCAACTTTGGTGCAACCTATGGTGTTACAATCATGAATGGCCCTCTCGCAGGCCTGCATTCACGGGCTGTTGTGGTGCTCGACGAAAGCGGACATGTCAGGTATAGCGAACAGGTGCCCGAAATTGTGCAGGAACCCGATTATACTGCAGCGCTGAAAGCAATCGAAAACTGCTAGGCATTAGTGCTATAAATCTTGTTATAAATAGTGATTTGCGCGGATTATCAGGTTATTCCGCGCAGATTTTTATACAACTGCATGGCGTATAAATCCGTCATGCCCGAAACAAAGTCGAGTACCGATTGCACACGCTGGTAGGTGTCGTCCGCCGTTGTTGCAAACTGTTCTGGCAACAGCGACAACAGCTTTTTGTTGTAGGTCTTTTCAGGATGCAAAACTGCATCGGTGAATTCATCGATAAGCGTTCCAAGAACGTTAAAGCCGGTGAGTTCAATTTTTACTACTTCGGGATGGTTGTAGATAAGCTTTACAGAGCGTTTTCGACAGTTGTCGAGTGCCAGCTGATAGTGTCCGCCAAGTTGCGATACCAGGTTGCTCATAAATCTGCCCGACATGATGGCTTCATAATGCTGCATGAAGATTTCGCTCACCTGCTGCACCAGCAGGTTGATCACGGTTGCCCGTAAAAATGCAATCCGTTCGTTGGTGTCGGTTACTTCGTTGTAAATGCTTGATTTATACTTGAGTGCACCACTGTTTTCTATTGGATCAAAGAACGAAAGTAAGAGGCTTTCTGTTTCTTCGGTTTTCAAAATTCCAAGTTTGTGGGCATCTTCAATGTCCATGACCAGGTAACTGATGTCATCAGCTGCCTCAACCAGATACACCAGCGGATGTCTGGCATAGCGCTTCGCCGTATCGTCAATACAGATCAAGCCACATTCCTCGGCAATTTGCCGGAAGGTTTCGAGCTCGGAGTAGAAGATGCCATATTTTTTACGTTGCTCATGACCAAACGAAGGATAAGGGTATTTCACGCCTGCGGCCAGGCTGGCGTAGGTTAACGAGAATCCACCTTTCCGCCTGCCATTAAACTGGTGAGTAAGGATGCGGAAAGCATTGGCATTCCCTTCAAAAGCGATGAGATCGGACCATTGCTCAGGCAGCAACGAAGCCTTGAGCTGACTTCCTTTGCCTTCAGTGAAATAGCTGCTGATGGCTTTTTCGCCTGAATGGCCAAACGGTGGATTTCCAAGGTCGTGGGCAAGGCAGGCTGCCGATACGATCGAGTCAATTTCGTTGATCAGTTCCTTGTTTCCGCTAATTTCCCATGAGTTGATTTTTTGAGCCACCGATCGGGCGATTGACCGTCCCACGCTGGCTACTTCGAGGCTGTGGGTGAGCCTGTTGTGAACAAACACGCTTCCCGGAAGCGGAAAGACCTGTGTCTTGTCCTGAAGCCGGCGAAACGGACTGGAAAACACAATCCTGTCATAGTCGCGCTGAAATTGACTACGGATGTCCGATTGACTTCCTGATGAAGCAAATCGTTTCACCGATAGTAACTTTTCCCATTTCATCTGGCTCATCATGCTTTAGTAATTAGGTAGTTGGGCATAGATTACCGGCTGCTTTGTCTGGCATAAGGTGTCAGTTCCTGTGAAGCAAACATTTTCTCGATGTACTTAAAGTAACCGCTGGCAGCGATCATCGCCGCATTGTCAGTGCTGTAGCTCATTTTCGGAATATAGACCTGCCAGCCGAGCTTTTGTTCCATGGCCATCATGGCTTGTCTCAGCCCCGAGTTGGCGGAAACTCCGCCAGCAATAGCTACCTGACTGATGCCTGTTTGCTGACTTGCCCTGACCAACTTCTTCATCAGGATGTTGATAATGGTATGCTGAATTGATGCGCAGAGATCGGCTTTGTTTGTTTGAATGAAGGTGTTATCCTCCCTGAGCCGGTCTCTCAAAAAATATAAAATACTCGTTTTTAGTCCGCTGAAACTATAATCAAGTCCAGGAATATTGGGCTCCGAAAAGCTGAATTTCGAAGGGTCACCATCTTTGGCCAGCTTATCAATCAGTGGACCGCCCGGATACGGAAGATCCATGATTTTTGCCGCTTTGTCGAATGTTTCACCGGCAGCATCATCGATGGTTTTTCCGATGATTTCCATATCGAAGTAATTATTCACCTTCACAATCTGCGTGTGACCACCCGAAACCGTAAGGCATAAAAACGGAAATGTCGGAATGGGCCTTACTTCATCATCGCGCAGAAAATGAGCCAGGATATGTGACTCCATATGGTCTGTTTCGATGAGCGGAATTCCTAGTGTTAATGCAAAAGATTTTGCAAAAGAAGAGCCCACCAACAGTGATCCCAATAATCCCGGACCACGTGTATATGCCACTGCATTGAGTTGTTTTTTATCTATATTTGCTACCTTTAAGGCGGTATCAATAACCGGAATGATATTTTGCTGGTGAGCCCTGGAAGCAAGTTCAGGTACGACACCCCCGAATTTTTCGTGCACCTGCTGATTAGCAATCACATTGGCAAGGACATGGGTATCGTGCAGCACCGCGGCAGATGTGTCGTCACAGGATGATTCGATACCAAGAATATATGCGCACATAAGTGATTATTTGAAAGGAGCAAAGGTATCAAAAAAAGGGTCAGGGATATTATCCTCATCTTTGTCATGGTTGCGCTGGCCATTCCGGTTGGGTTTTACGCAGCCCTGAAAGATCCTTTTATCCAAACTTTTGCAGCTCGGTCAGCGGCTAGCTATCTTTCGAAGAAACTGAATACAACCATCTATGTTGGCGGTTTTTTTGTCGACCTGGACCTATCGTTGAAGGTTGAACAACTTGTTGTGTACGACAGGCATGACTCGGTTATGTTTAAGGCGGCAAAAATCAAATTAAGGCCTTCTCCAAATATTTTTCGCGAACTTGCCTTTTCAAACCTTACCTTCGACGAGCTTCAGGTACAAGTGATTCGCTATGAGGATGAGCCTGACCTGAACCTGCAGTTTGTTATCGACTATTTTAGTGACAGCAGCGATGCTACTGCTGAAGCGAGCAGAGCCCCTGCTGAAAAGGTGAAGCCGCCGCTGATCAAGATAGGTTCAGTGAAGATTAAACAGTCGAAATTCAGGTACTGGGATCAGCATTATGATGTTCCCGGAGGGGTAGGTATGGATTACGCACACCTCAATATCAGTGACATTAACATTGATCTATCGGATGTATCCATTGTGGGCGATTCGGTAAACTGCGACATCAGGCGACTGAGTGGTACTGATACCTGCGGCATTGAGCTCAGGCAACTTACAGCAGGCGTTACCCTTTCATCGACAGGATTGCAGATGCGCACGCTCGAAATGCAGACCAATGAATCTGAGCTTCATTGCGACTTGAAGTTCGAATACCCCAACTACAGCGCTTACCTCGAATTCATCGATTCGGTGAAAATGACCATACAGGCTGAGCCGTCCACAGTCATGATGTCCGATATCGGCTATTTTGCAAAAGAGCTCATTCCGATGCAAGACAGGATCGATTTCACAGGTTTTGTAAGTGGCCCGGTTAGTGACCTTGTTGCCCGTAACTTCCATTTTTCTTATGGCAAGTCTACTGTTTTCGATGGCAACCTGAGCCTTAAAGGACTCCCTGATGTGTATCAAACCTATGCTGACGTACAAATTAACAACCTGGAAACCAATGTTGATGATCTGCTCAGCTTCAAGATGCCCCTCGATGGCAGCCAGCTTCCTTTGCCTGATCAGCTGAAGGCATTGCGGACAATTCATATCGATGGCCAGTACACCGGTTTTTACAACGATTTTCTGGCCAACGTCAACATAATCACCGGAGTGGGTAATGTGTTTGCCGATTTACTCGTTCGTAAAAACGACCTTGGCAGGATTTTCTACAACGGACAGCTGAGGGCAAGAAACTTCGATTTATCCGCCTTGTTCGAAACCGAATATGCTCCAGATAAGTTAAACCTCGATTTGAGGCTTGATGGACAAGGTATTAAGGCTGAAACCATCAGCGCAAAGCTGGATGGGAAAATCAGTTCGATGATCTTTTTAGACAATACCTTCAGGGATATCCGCATGAGCGGTGACTTTTCGAACATGAAATTCAATGGGAAGCTCGGCATCGAAGACAGAAAACTTAGGCTTGATTTTTCGGGTCTGGCTGATTTCAGCGAAAAGAATCCTGAATTTAATTTTGATGTGAAAATTCCATTTGCGAATCTCTACAGGCTGAATCTACTGAAGAATGATTCAGTAATGGTGCTATCGACTTTTATCAATGCCAACTTCAGTGGTTCGAACCTCGATGAGATGCAGGGACAGATTATCATCGATAAAACAAGGTATACGGATAGTCGCGGATCATATGATATGCAACATTTCGAGCTGAATTCATCACGCGACGTTTATTTTCCGCGCAGGGTTCAGATCAACAACGATTTCTTCGACTTCGAGATGGCTGGAACTATTGATTACCAGCATATGGGTGAATCAATCAGGCAGTTTATCGGGCAGTATGTCAATTTTACCAAATTGAAGCCTGCCTCAGATGAGTTCACCAGCCAGGATTTTTTCATTGCACTGAAATTCAAAAACACTACCGTACTTCGCCGGCTGTTTATGCCTGAACTCATGTTGTCGCCCGATGCCAGCTTTAGCGGTGTGTTTACCAATAGCAACCACAGCCTAAACACTACCTTTTCAGCTTCACTCCTTGGTTACAACAATATAAGAATGAAAGATGTTGTGCTAAAGACGTCAACCGACCGCTGGAATGCCGGCATCAGCCTGAATGGTTCGGAAATCATCTTCAGGGACAGCACTGCCGATAATCCCACGGCACTTGGACTCAATAAACCAGTGTTTTCATCAAGCATGAGCAACGACAGCATTGGGTTTCAACTTGGTTGGGACGATGAACCATTGGTTTCTCACAACAGGGGCGACATCAGGGGCTATTTTAATGCGGGAAAAGAATATGGTGGCGAACTCAAGATAACCCATGCCGACCTTATCGTGAACGACTCCATATGGTCAATCAGCCCGGGAAACAAGGTAGAAATCACAAGGGATTATACCTCCATCCAAGATCTGAAGCTATCGCTCGGTAATCAGGATATTACCCTGAATGGCCGACTGCCTGTTGATGCGTCTGATTCGCTTGATGTTGATTTTAACCAGTGGAACCTGTCGAATTTCGATTTGCTGACTGTGGGATATGGTGTTGATCTTGATGGTGTGATTTCAGGCAATATGCAGCTGGCTAACCTGGCAAACAGCCCGGCATTTTTCTCGAATCTATACCTGACCAAATTGAAGATGAATGGTGAAAAGCTTGGTGATGCCCGCATTGTCAGCAGCTGGAGCAACGAAGATCAGTCCATTTACCTCAATGCACAATTTATCAATGTGGGTAATATTGCCACCAGCAGAATGGTGAGTCTGCGCGGATTCTATTACCCTTCAAAAACTAAAGAGAGTCTTGATTTTGAACTTGCTCTTGATAACTTCAGGATTAAAGCCCTCGCGCCGTTTATGAAAGGCATTTTAAGCAGGGTAGAGGGCCTTGCTTCTGGTGAATTTACCATCAAGGGAACACCCAATAAGCCTGAACTTCTTGGCAAACTGAGCCTCAGACGAACAGGTTTCCTGATCGATTACCTAAATGTGGCTTATTCGTTGTCGCATGATTTTGACATCAGCCCGACAAAAATTATCATTGACAAGCTTGAGTTGTTTGACACATTGAGCAACAAGGCCAGTGTTAGTGGCAGCATTACCCATGATTATCTGAAAAATTTCAGGTTTGATGTGAGCGTTACTCCACGTGATTTTATCGCTATGAATACGGATAAGAGCATGAATGAGCTTTTTTATGGTGCGGCCAGGGTTAATGGAGAAGTGTTGATCAAAGGACCGCTGAACGATATCTTCATGAATATTGCTGCAACAACGCGGACAGGTACAAGTATTTACATACCACTGAGTACAACAACTTCGGTTGGAGAAAGTGATTATATTATTTTCTACAGCCCAAATGACAGCGTCAAGAAGACTGAAGTGGTAGCTGCGAAGCGTCAGGACACGGATAAATACAGCATCAACCTCGAAACAGTGGTGACACCTGAGGCCAACCTGAAAATATTCCTTCCTTACAATATGGGAAACCTGGAATCGGCCGGTAATGGTAACCTTAAGATCGGCTACAACTCCAATGGAGATTTCTCGCTACTGGGCGACTATATAGTCAAAACCGGTATGTTTAACTTCGTTTTCGAGAACCTGGTACGCAAGAAATTTGAGCTCCTCGAAGGTGGACGAATTTCCTGGACCGGAGACCCGTATGATGCCGATATTGATATCAAAGGCTTATACAGGGTAAAAACCTCTGTGAGCTCGTTGGGATTTGTGATCGACTCAACTTCCTCCATGCGCAACAGAATCAATGTCGATTGCATCATTCACCTGACCCAGCAGCTGTTTAACCCGACAATTAAGTTCAGCATCGTACTTCCTAACGCCGATGAGGATATCAGGCAGATGGTTTTTTCGACCCTCGATACTACCAATGATGCCATGATGACACAGCAAATGATTTCGTTGCTCGTGCTCGGAAGTTTTAGTTATTCGTCGGGTGATAACGTTGGCATTGGTTCTTCGTCCATCAATGTAATATCAAATCAACTGAGTAGTTGGTTGTCGAAAATAAGCAAAGACTTCGATGTAGGTTTGCACTACAAACCTGGTGATAAGATTTCGAACGAGGAACTCGAAGTGGCGCTTTCAACCCAGCTCTTTAATGACAGGATTACCATCGATGGCAATTTTGGGGTGATGGGTAACAGGGTTCCTACACAAAACGCCAGCAATATTGTGGGTGATATCGATGTGAATTTCCTCATCACCTCTGATGGCAGGCTCAGGCTGAAGGCCTTTAACCATTCAAATGTCAACTCCTGGTACAATAGCAATTCATTCGAAAATATTGCCCCTTACACCCAGGGCGTAGGTATTTCCTATAAGCAGGAATTTGATACTTTTGAGAGCCTGTTCAAGCGCAAAAAGAATTCCAAAAAGACCAAAAAAAGTCCCTGATATGAAACAACTACTTTTACTTTTAGTGTGCATATTGCTCGTTGGTTATCAATCATTTGCACAAATCACCATTGTGAACTCCGATATGCCTTACTCTGGCGACACCATACGCTCGAGCACCTCACTGAATACACAGAATTACGATTTCTCGCGCACTGGCGATAACCTGGTCTGGGATTTTACCGGGCTTGAAGCCATCAGCCAGCAGGTTGACACCTTCCTAAATGTCACTCAGACACCGGTGCTATTCTGGCCTTTCTTTCTGACAAGCGCAAATGTGGCACGCAAAGCCAATACCAATGGCATCATTCCAGGCTTGCCCGTAGAAAGTGCATTCCAGTATTTTAACCGCACTTCCTCAGCCTTCAGTGATGTGGGCACGGGTTTGGTATTCAATGGCATACCTGTTCCCCTTAAATACGATGCACCGGATGTGCTATACCGCTTCCCAATGACGACTTCTTTTCAGGATACTGTTAACGCATTGCTCGAACTGTCAATTACCGATCTGGGTTACATCATGGTCGACCGCAACAGAATCAGTGAAGTGGACGGATGGGGCGTGCTGAAATCGCCTTATGGTGAGTTTGAGGTTTTAAGACTGAAATCGACCGTTGATGAATACGACAGCCTCTACCTCGATTCGCTGGGCATGGGTTTCCCGATACAGCGAAATTATATCGAATACAAGTGGATCGGCAAGGAATTCGGGCTTCCGCTGATGACAGTTACCGTGGATGAGTTTCTGGGAGAAGCCATCATCTATCTTGATTCGGTGCGCGATGTAAATGTATCAGTACCTGATATCCAATCATCTACGGTCGCAAAAATATTTCCAAACCCCGCACAATCCTATATTAATGTGACAATACCAGCAGGTATAAACTCACCCCTGAGGTATGCGATTACCGATATTGGTGGTAAGTTGATGCGTGAGGGCAGGCTTTCACCAGCAGATGCCGTTCAAGACAGGATCGTGACGATACAATTGCCCCAAAATCAATTCAATGATGGCGCTTATGTAATCCGTTTGCAATCATCATCAGGCACGCTGGTCAGTAAGTTTACGCTCATCCACTGATGACTTTTATCGTTTATCAGTCATCGGCAGGCTCTGGAAAAACCTTCACTCTCGTAAAGGCATATTTGTTGCTGGTACTTAAATCACCCATGCTATACCGCAACATTTTAGGTGTAACTTTTACCAACAAGGCGGCCAATGAGATGAAACAGCGGGTTGTTGCTGCACTTTCGCGCCTGGCAAATTCTAAGGTTGAAGGTGCCAGCGCCTCCACCGATGCACTTATCAGTCAGCTTAGCCTTGAGTCGGGTCTCGAACCGGTGATCATCAGGGAGCGGGCAGCACTTGTGCTTACGGCCATACTTCATCACTACAGCGACTTTTCCATCAGCACCATCGACGCCTTCACTCACCGACTGGTTCGGGCCTTTACACGTGATCTCGGTTTGCCGTACCTGTTTGAAGTTGAAATTGCAGAAAACACCATCACCTTACAAGCCGTTGATAAGTTACTTGCCCGGGTGGGGTACGATGCGTTTATCACCCGGGCAATTGTTGATTTCATGTTTTACCGCATGGATGAAGGAAGTGGCTGGATGGTGGCCGGTGAGCTGGTTAAGTTTGCCGATAAGCTTAACAGCCAGGAAGATCCGGAACTTTCTGACTGCCTGACTTCATTTGATGAAGCGATTTACCTTGAAGCCATCAGGGTGATGCAAGGTTATCTGCATTCTTTCGAACAAAGCATGAAAGATCTGGCTGAAGCCTCTTTGACTACCTTGACTCAAAATAATATTGCATTTGATGATCTTGCTGGTAAAAGCACAGGAATTGTTTCATTCTTTAAACATATTTTAAACGATGAAATTGTCCATGCTTTTGAGCTGAAAAGCTGGCCCAAGTTTCTCGAACTGGACGATTGGTCGAATGCCAAGGCGACTCCATCGCAAAAGGCAGCTGTGAGAAAAGCCATGCCTGTATTGAAAGATCTGTTGCAAAAAATTGTCATGCAATTTGAAGCGCCGTTCGAAACTTACAACCTATACAGGCTGTTGCTCCCAAATGTTTTCCCGATGGCTTTGCTGGGTGAGATTCAGCGTGGTATTCAGGAAGTGTTGGCTGAGCAGAACCTTGTACACATCTCCGAATTCAACAAACGAATATCGAAACTGGTCTCAGGGGTCTCCGCACCCTATCTGTATGAGCGCTTTGGCGAAAAATACCAGCATTACCTGATTGATGAGTTTCAGGACACCTCGGTACTGCAATGGCATAACTTCCTGCCACTCATCGACAATGCACTTGCTCATGGCAAAATGAATCTTGTAGTGGGCGATGGTAAACAGGCCATCTATCGCTTCAGAAGTGGCGAGGTAGAACAATTTCTGATGCTGCCAGCAATTTACAAAGCAGAACAGAATAACGTGCTTCAAGTCTATGAGCAAAGCCTGATGCAACATTATGATCCACGAAACCTGGATACCAATTATCGCTCGGCTTCAACGATCGTAGAATTCAATAACGGGTTTTTTAATTTTGTGAAAAATTTTCTTTCCGAAGCGTACCAGGAAGTGTATGCGCATGTGACGCAAAAATCCATCAGGGATACTGCTGGTTTGGTGCAGCTTGAATTTCTTCAACCCGCTGATGGTGAACTTAAGGAAAAGGCCATGCTTGATCGGGTTGGTGCGCTGGTCAATGAATGCCTTAAGGATGGTTACTGCTTAAAAGATATTGCGATCTTGTGCAGGTCCTCTGAGCACGGTATGCAAACCGCCCGATACCTGAATCAGCAACATATTCCCGTGATTTCTGCTGAATCGTTGCTGGTTAGTTCATCACCACAGGTAAAAACATTGCTTGCCTGTTTTAAATTGATGAGTGACCGCGACAATAAAATTGCTTTTACTGAATTTGTTTATTTCTTCGAACAGTCATTCTCCACCGCAGGCGTTGAGTGGATGGAAAGACTTGAGCAGATGGCCCGGAAAAAACAAGGCGATTTCTTCACAGTACTTATTGAAGTATTCGAATCAGAAGGTGAGGCAGAACTGCTGCAGCCGATCATTCAGCATAACCTCTACGACCTCGCTGAACTGTTGATCAGGAAGCTTGGTTTTGTCAGTGCTGGCGATGCTTACCTTCAGTTCTTTCTGGAAATTGTGCATGAATTTCAGATCAAGCAGCGTGGTAGCCTGAGCGACTTTTTGCAATTCTGGGAGGATACGGCATATAAATCTTCTGTCAGGGTGCCAGATCAAACTGATGCGGTGCGGGTAATGACTATTCACAAAGCCAAAGGGCTCGAGTTTCCGGTGGTCATCTATGCCTTTGCCAATATAGATGCTTCAAAACCGACCAAAAAGGAGTTTTGGGTTAACTTGAATGAAGAGCAGCCGGGAGGCCTGACCGTAGGCCTTGCAAACAATACTTCCGCTCTGAAATTTTCACGTATTGCCAGATTGCATGAGCAGGAAAAGGAAAAAACACAACTCGATCTGCTGAACATCATTTATGTTGCGATGACAAGGCCGTCAGAAAGGCTCTATATCCTCACAAAGCATGATGAAAGAAAAAAGGAGAAATTTGACCTGAACTATTTTTTGAGCGGCTATATCAAAGAACAGGGATTATGGCAGCCTGAGGAGCCGGTATATCGTTTTGGTGAAGCCGGGCCTGCCCTGCATAAAGGAATGGATGCCGCTGAAAGCCTGAGTGAATCGCTCCAGTTTATTTCTTCCGGCTGGACTGACCGTTTGCTGGTTGTTCCTGAGCAAGGCCTCATGTCGATCGGCAAGGAGGCTGCAGCGCGCCTGAAAGGGAAGCTCATTCACCGCATGCTGGCAGATCTTGTAATTAACAGTGACCTTGATGCCGTGCTCGGGAAATATCGCCAGCAAGGGTTTGTCAATGTACAGGAAATCAGCATGCTGAAGCCGGTTTTTCAACAGATACTTAGTCACGACCTGCTAGCTCCCTGTTTCCGCCCGGGAACGAAGGTGTATATCGAACGTGAACTTTGTTGGAACGGGAAGCAACTTATCAGGCCCGACAGGGTGTCAGAATTGGAAGATCGCGTAATTTTGGTGGATTATAAAACCGGCCAGGCTGATCAGCACCACCTGGCACAAATGCGCAATTATAGGGAAGCACTTACCGGAATATTTAAGAAACCAATACATGCTTACCTTGTTTATCTTGATCACGAAATTGAACTTATTGCTTGTTAATCAATAAATTAAATTATGTTTTACCAAATATATTTTGTATGAAAAAGCTGATGTTGATGTGTGTCGCATTGTTTGTTTTCGCTTTGGCAGGAAACAGCCAGGAGGAGATGCGGCTAATGCGGTTTCCCGCAATTCATGGTGATCAGGTCGTATTTAGTTACGCTGGTGACCTGTATACAGTAAATGTTGCAGGAGGTGTAGCCACCAAATTGACCAATGACGCCAACGGATTTGAACTATTTGCCCGTTTTTCGCCCGATGGGAAAAACATCGCCTTTACGGGACAATACGACGGAAGTACTGAAGTCATGTTGTTGCCAGCCAAAGGGGGTACACCCAAACGATTGACGTATACGGCAACACTTGGCCGCGATGACGTTTCGGACCGAATGGGACCCAACAATATTGTGATGACCTGGAAAAACAACGAGCAAATTGTTTACCGTTCGCGCAAACAATCGTTTAACGATTTCAAAGGCCAACTATTTCTTGCCAGTATCAATGGCGGGCTATCAGAGGAACTTCCGCTTCCTGACGGAGGCTGGTGTTCTTTTTCACCTGATGGAAAGAAAATGGCTTACAACAGGGTTTTCCGTGAATTCCGCACCTGGAAATACTACAAAGGTGGAATGGCTGATGATATCTGGATTCACGATTTCACCACCCAACAAACCACCAACATTACCAACAATATTTCGCAGGATATTTTCCCCATGTGGAAAGATAATGTGGTATATTTCCTTTCTGACCGCGACCGTACAATGAACCTGTTTGCTTATGACCTCACAAGCGGAGTAACAACCAAGCTGACAAATTACACCGATTATGATATCAAATACCCCTCACTCGGAACAAACTCAATCATCTATGAATATGCTGGATGTATCTATAACTATGATCTTCAGCAACATAGTGCAAAGAAAATTCCGGTTACCATCGCAGGTGATTTTGTAGGCTCACGTACCAGGTACATTGATGCGTCGAAATCCATTGCGACCTTTGATGTTTCACCTGATGGCAGCCGTATTGTGTTTGGCGCCCGTGGCGATGTGTACTCAGTTCCCGCCAAAACCGGTATCACACGCAACCTGACAGCCTCGTCTGGTGTCCACGACCGCGATGTGTGCTGGAGTCCCGATGGAAAAAACATTGCTTATATCTCCGACAGAACAGGGGAAGATGAAATTTTCGTTCAGGACCAGAAAGGCGAAACTCCCGCAAAACAGGTCACCAAGAACAGTGACACTTACAAATATGCGCCAGTGTGGTCTCCCGACAGTAAAAAGCTGATGTGGTCCGACAAAATGGGTCGGCTGAACATAGTCGACATCGCATCCGGCGAAGTGAGTCTGGTAACCAAAGCCACTGCCTGGGAAATTGGGTCCTACAACTGGTCACCCGACAGCCGCTGGGTAACCTACACCATGCCCAGTACATTCTCGGTGAGCAGGGTTTTTGTGTATAGCCTTGAAACAAAAGAAAATACCGCAGTGACAGACACATGGTACGATGCCAATGGTGCCAGCTTCGATCCTCAGGGTAAGTATTTGTATTTTAGCTCATCACGTGATTTTAACCCGACTTATAGCTGGACCGAATGGAACCATGCCTATACTGACATGAACAAGGTGTTTTTTGTCACACTGCAAAAAAGCACCCCATCACCTTTTGAACCTGAAAACAATGAAGTGAAAATTTCAGAAGAAACAAAGGCGCCGGTTGCAGACAAGAAAAAGGGAAAAACGAAGGAAGATGAAGGCCAGAAGCCCGCACTGAAAGTGAACATCGATTTTGAAGGTATTTATGGCCGCATTGTTCAGCTTCCGGTTGATGCTGGTGCTTATTGGAATATCAGTCCGGTTGAGGGTGGGGTGTATTACGCCTTTAATTCGCGCAGCACCAAGCCTTCGCTTAAATATTTCGACCTGAAAGCGAAAAAGGAAACCGATCTGGGCAATTACACCTCCTTTGTTATTTCTGCTGACCGGCAAAAAATGCTCCTTGCAACCAATGGCCGTTATGCCGTGATCGATCTGCCAAAGGGAAACATCAAACCCGAAGAGTTTGCCGGCCTTTCAGGAATGAAGGTGTGGGTGGATTTGAAAGCAGAATGGAAGCAGATTTACGATGAGTCGTGGCGACAGATGCGCGATTTCTTCTATGCACCCAATATGCATGGAGTCGACTGGAAAGCCATGCACGATAAATACGCTGTTTTGCTACCCTATGTGAACGACAGAAACGATTTGAATTACCTCATTGGAGAACTCATTGGCGAATTGAGTATTGGACATGCCTATGTGAACGGTGGCGACAAGCCATCGCCTGAAAGGGTTAAAACAGGCTTGCTGGGTGCCAAAATCAGCCGCGACGTATCAGGTTACTACAAAATTGACAAGCTACTGAAGGGCGAGAACTGGACCGAATCAGTACGCTCACCATTGACAGAAATTGGCATCGATGCTGCTGAGGGTGATTTCATCATTGCAATCAATGGACAGGAAACAAAGGATATGCAGGATTTGTATGCTGCTTTGGTTGGCAAATCCGGTGTGCAGGTTGAGCTTACATTGAATAAAAAAGCAGAGGCTGCCGGTGGACGCAAGGTCATCGTGGTGCCGACAGCCGACGAAGCAGGTTTGTATTACTACAATTGGGTTCAGCAGAATATCGAAAAAGTAAGCAAGGCCACCAACGGCCAGGTCGGCTACATCCATATTCCTGATATGGGTCCTGAAGGGCTGAATGAGTTTGTGAAGTATTATTATCCGCAGCTCGATAAAAAAGCACTCATCATCGACGACAGGGGAAATGGTGGAGGCAATGTTTCGCCCATGATCATTGAGCGCCTTTCGCGCGAACTGGCCCTTTATGGCATGTCGCGCAACAACGGGGTAAACGCCAAACCGCAAGGGATGATGTTAGGACCCAAGGTGCTGCTGCTTGACAAATACTCTGCTTCTGACGGCGACCTGTTTCCCTACCAGTTCAAAAAACGCGGCCTGGGTAAAACCATCGGTATGCGTTCCTGGGGTGGTGTTGTGGGCATCAGGGGTAGTCTGCCATTCATTGATGGAGGTGACTTGCGCAGGCCTGAGTTTGCACCATTTGATGAAAATGGCAACTGGGCCATCGAAGGCCATGGCGTTGACCCTGATATCGTTATCGACAACGACCCGGCACGGGAATACAACGGCATCGATGAACAACTGAATAAAGCCATTGAAGTGATTCTGGAAGAGATGAAAAACTATCCTGAATTGCCAACGATACCGCCTTATCCTGATAAAACAAAATAATGGCTGATACCCATATGCGCTGCAAGGACTAAGTTCATTGTTAATTCAGCAATGGGTATTGATGCATATAACCTAAAAGGCTTCCTGAAAAGGCAGCCTTTTTTATTTGATGCCCAGACACTGAAGCTATAAATCATTTACCTCTGTGAGTATATCGGGCATAAGCCGGGTATGGATAAAAAAAGCCACCATAAGGTGGCTTCAATGTTGTCTGTCAGAACGTTTCGCTTAGGCTTGCGCAGTTGGACCGCCAAGTGTAAACGGCGGCATGCCATCGCCACCTGCAGTTTCCTTGATGGAACCATGCACGGCCTCAAACTTTTTAATGTTATCGGCCAGGGCCTTATACAGCCTTTTGGCATGTTCAGGCGTAAGGATAATGCGTGATTTCACCTTGGCTTTTTGCACTCCAGGCATAAGTTTCACAAAATCAACAATAAATTCGGAATGTGAATGTGTGATGATGGCCAGGTTCGAATAGGTTCCTTCGGCAACTTCATCACTGAGTTCGATGTTGATTTGGTTTTTATTTTCTGACATAGTATTAAAGTTATTCCCCTGACACCTGATGAACAGGCGTCAGGGTATTGAATTATTTTCTATCAGTTTTTGAGGTGTGGGCAGCAGCTTCCATCACGGCGTCGTACTCTTCACGTGAACCTACGATCAGGTCTTCGTATTCGCGCAATCCGGTACCAGCTGGAATCTTGTGTCCGACAATTACATTTTCCTTCAGGCCGTTCAGTTCGTCTGATTTGGCGTTGATGGCAGCAAGTGTGAGCACCTTGGTAGTTTCCTGGAAAGAAGCAGCCGAGATGAAACTGTTGGTCTGCAATGAAGCCCTTGTGATCCCTTGCAACACCTGAAAAGCAGTTGCTGGTTTGGCGTCCCTGGCTTCGACAAGGTTTTTGTCCTTGCGCTTCAGCATCGAATTTTCGTCCCTCAGCTTTCTGGCACTGATGATCTGACCATGTTTCAGGGTTTCTGAGTCGCCGGGCTCCATGACAATTTTCTTGCCATAGATTTCGTCGTTTTCTTCCTGGAAATCAATCTTGTTCACCAGTTCGCCTTCGAGGAATCGGGTATCGCCCGGATCTTCTACTTCAACCTTTCGCATCATTTGGCGAACGATCACCTCAAAATGCTTGTCGTTGATTTTTACCCCTTGCAGACGGTAAACTTCTTGTACTTCGTTCACGATATACTCCTGAACCTTCATAGGGCCCTTGATTGCCAGAATGTCTGACGGGGTCATGGCACCTTCCGAAAGTGGTGTTCCTGCTTTAACGAAGTCGTTTTCCTGTGCAAGGATCTGTTTCGATGTCGGGATGAGGTAGCTCTTCTCTTCACCTGTCTTTGAGGTTACAATGATTTCGCGGTTACCACGTTTAAGCTTTTTGCCAAACGATACAACGCCATCAATTTCAGAAACCACTGCAGGTTCCGAAGGATTACGTGCTTCGAAGAGCTCAGTAACACGTGGAAGACCACCGGTGATGTCGCCCGATTTGCCAATGGCTCTCGGAATTTTAACAAGCATACCGCCTGCCTTTACAAAATCGCCATTCTCAACCATGATATGCGCTCCCACAGGGATGTCGTACATCTTGATCATCACATTGTCCTTATCAAGGATTTTGATGGATGGATTCTTTGTCTTCTGCCGGCTCTCGATGATCACCTTTTCGTGATATCCGGTCTGCTCATCTGACTCGATGCGGTAGGTCTGGTTCTCAACGATGTTTTCGAATGCAATTTTCCCCTCATGTTCCGAGAGGATAACTGCGTTATATGGATCCCAATCGCTGATGAAGTCGCCTTTTTTCACTTCGTCACCAATTTTGAAATACAGGTTGGCACCATACGGAATGTTACCGGAGGTGAGCACAATACCCGTTTTCTTGTCGATGATTTTCATTTCGGCAGAACGTCCAAGGACGATATTGATGGGTTTGCCATCTTTTTCGCCTTCCACCGAACGCAATTCTTCAATTTCGAGGATACCGTCATATTTTGCTTCAACCTTCGACAAAATGGCGATGTTCGAAGCAGTACCACCCACGTGGAAGGTACGGAGAGTAAGCTGTGTACCAGGCTCACCAATTGACTGGGCTGCAATTACACCTACAGCTTCTCCTTTTTGCACCAGCTTGCCTGAAGCAAGGTTACGGCCATAACATTTGGCGCATACTCCTTTTTTCGACTCGCAGGTCAATACCGACCTGATTTCGACCTGGTCGATAGGAGAGGCCTCGATAATATGGGCTATATCTTCATTGATTTCTTCACTACCTACGATGATCAGTTCGCCTGTCTGCGGATGATAGATGTCGTGAAGGGCAACCCTTCCCAGAATTCTGTCGAAGAGTGTTTCAACAACTTCCTCACTCTTTTTCAGCGCACTGATGGTCAAACCACGCAAGGTACCGCAGTCTTTTTCAGTGATGACAACATCCTGTGCAACGTCGACCAAACGACGAGTCAGGTAACCGGCATCAGCTGTTTTAAGGGCGGTATCGGCCAAACCTTTACGGGCACCGTGTGTTGAGATGAAGTACTCGAGTACCGAAAGGCCCTCCTTAAAGTTAGAAAGGATTGGGTTTTCGATAATTTCACCACCTGTGGCACCTGATTTCTGCGGTTTTGCCATCAGACCCCTCATTCCGGAGAGCTGGCGGATTTGTTCTTTCGAACCCCTGGCGCCGGAATCGAGCATCATAAACACCGGATTAAAGCCCTGGTCATCCTGCGATAACTGTTGCATCAGGGTGTTGGTCAGGTGTGAGTTGGTATGTGTCCAGATGTCGATAATCTGGTTGTAACGTTCGTTGTTGGTAATAAAACCAAGGTTGTAGTTGGCGATAACTTCAGCCACTTCGTCGTTGGCGCTGTTGATCAGGTCGTCCTTCACCTCAGGAACTTTCACGTTTCCAAGGTTAAACGACAATCCTCCCTTGTAAGCCATTTCAAATCCGAGGTTTTTGATGTCGTCGAGGAATTTGGCGGCAACGGCTGTGCCAAGCATTTTCACGATATCACCAATAATGTCGCGCAATGATTTCTTGGTAAGCAACTGATTGATATAGCCATAGCGATAAGGAACAACCTGGTTGAATAGCACCCTGCCCACGGTTGTCTCGATGGTTTTTTCAAAAAGTTCGCCGTTTTCGCGCACATTGGCCTTCACATTGATGATGGCATGCAGGTCGACGCGTTTTTCATTATAGGCGATCAGCACTTCCTCAGCTGAATAAAAGCGTTTTCCTTCGCCTTTAACAGGGTGATTAGGTGTACTTTTCCTGGCCTTGGTAATATAATAGAGACCCAAAACCATGTCCTGTGACGGAACGGTGATCGGTGCGCCGTTGGCAGGGTTAAGGATGTTGTGTGAAGCGAGCATCAGAATCTGGGCTTCCAGAATAGCAGCATTTCCGAGTGGAACGTGCACGGCCATCTGGTCACCATCAAAGTCAGCGTTGAACGCGGTACACACAAGCGGATGTAAGTGAATGGCCTTGCCTTCGACCAATTTTGGCTGGAAAGCCTGAATACCGAGCCTGTGCAGGGTAGGGGCCCTGTTGAGCAGAATCGGATGGCCTTTCAGGATGTTTTCGAGGATATCGTAAACAACAGGATCTTTGCGGTCAACGATTTTCTTGGCCGACTTCACTGTTTTCACAATGCCTCTTTCGAGCATTTTACGGATGATAAATGGCTTGAATAATTCCGAAGCCATATCTTTTGGAATACCGCATTCGTTCAGGTTCAGCTCAGGACCAACCACAATTACCGAACGGCCTGAATAGTCAACGCGTTTACCCAGAAGGTTCTGGCGGAAACGTCCCTGTTTACCTTTCAAGCTGTCGCTCAGTGATTTGAGTGGGCGGTTCGATTCAGTCTTAACAGCACTCGATTTGCGCGAGTTATCAAACAATGAATCAACAGCCTCCTGGAGCATGCGTTTTTCGTTACGCATAATCACATCTGGTGCCTTGATTTCAATCAGGCGTTTGAGCCTGTTGTTTCTGATGATTACCCTGCGGTACAGGTCATTAAGGTCGGAGGTGGCAAACCTGCCGCCATCGAGAGGCACCAGCGGCCTGAGTTCAGGCGGGATTACCGGCACAATCTTCACGATCATCCATTCCGGACGATTTTCGGCCCTTGTCCTGGCATCACGGAAAGCTTCATAAACCTGAAGTCTTTTGAGGGCTTCCTGTTTCCTTTGTTGTGAGGTTTCAGTGTTTGCTTTGTGGCGCAGGTCGAACGATTCAGTATCGAGATCGAGACGTGCCAGCAGGTCATGAATAGCCTCGGCACCCATCTTGGCGATGAACTTGTTCGGATCATTATCAGGAAGATGCTGGTTTTCAGCTGGCAATGCTTCAACGATATCGAGGTATTCCTCTTCGGTAAGGAAATCGAGGTAGTTTATTCCATCGGCTTTTTTCACCCCTGGATTGATGACCACATACCGCTCATAATAGATGATGGCATCCAGTTTCTTGGTAGGTAAACCAAGCAGGGCGCCAATTTTGTTCGGTAAAGACCTGAAGTACCAGATATGAGCCACTGGAACAACAAGTTGAATGTGACCCATGCGTTCTCTTCTGACCTTTTTCTCAGTCACTTCGACGCCGCAACGGTCGCAGATAATTCCTTTATAACGGATTCTTTTGTATTTACCACAGTGGCATTCCCAGTCTTTAACCGGTCCGAAGATCCGCTCGCAGAACAAACCACCCATTTCGGGTTTGTAGGTCCTGTAGTTGATCGTTTCCGGTTTGATCACCTCGCCGCTTGAACGCTCGAGAATCGACTCGGGCGATGCCAGGCTTAAGGTTATCTTCGAGAATACGCTGCTTATTGTACTATCACTTCTGTAGGCCATATATTCGAGCTCTGTTTTATTTCAAGTGAAAAGCATCCCGCCCAATGCGGGATGCTGAAATTTATTATCAGTCAAATGCGACTTCAAGACCAAGTCCGCGCAATTCGTGGACAAGTACATTGAATGATTCAGGAATACCCGGTATGGGCATATTGTCACCTTTAACGATTGATTCATAGGCTTTTGCTCTACCGACGACATCGTCCGACTTAACGGTAAGGATTTCCTGGAGAATGTTGCTGGCACCGAAGGCTTCGAGTGCCCACACTTCCATTTCACCAAAGCGCTGACCCCCGAATTGTGCTTTACCACCTAATGGCTGCTGGGTAATCAGGGAGTATGGTCCGATAGACCTGGCGTGCATCTTGTCATCGACCATATGGTGCAGTTTGAGCATATAAATATACCCTACTGTAGCCGGCTGATCGAAACGAACACCAGTTCCGCCATCATACAGGTAAACGCTGCCGTTTTCGGGAAGCCCTGCCTGTTTGAGGTATCCATTGATCTGGTCGATGGAAGCTCCGTCGAAAATAGGGGTGGCAAATTTGAGGCCCAGCTTGGCACCTGCCCATCCCAGCACGGTTTCATAAATCTGCCCGAGGTTCATACGTGAAGGTACACCCAGCGGGTTCAATACGATGTCGACAGGTGTACCGTCTTCGAGGAATGGCATATCTTCTTCACGGACAATACGGGCAACAATACCCTTATTCCCGTGACGACCGGCCATTTTATCACCAACAGTGAGCTTGCGTTTCTTGGCAACATACACCTTGGCCATCTGCACGATACCATTTGGAAGTTCGTCGCCTACCGTGGCAACAAATTTCTTGCGGTTATAAATGCCAAAAAGCTCCTTGTATTTGATGTTGAAGTTGTTGATCATATGCTTGATCAGGTCGTTGGTATCCTTGTCGGATGTCCATTTGTTCGGGTTGATCGTAGCATAATCGAGGCCCATCAGCATTTTCTGGGTAAACTTCGATTTCTTGGGTACCACAACTTCCTTGAAGTTATTTGTAAGACCCTGTGAAGTTTTGTTGTTCAGTAAAACAGTCAGCTTATCAACAAGTTTTGCTTTGAGTTCAGCATACTGGCGATTGTATTGTTCTTCCAGTTCTGTAACCAAATCCTTGTCCTTGGCCTTTGATTTTCTGTCCTTTATAACCCTGCTGAAGAGTTTTTTGTCGATCACAATACCTTTCATTGATGGTGGTGCCTTCAAAGAGGCATTCTTCACATCGCCGGCTTTGTCGCCGAAGATGGCACGCAGCAACTTTTCTTCGGGGGTTGGATCGCTTTCACCTTTCGGAGTGATTTTTCCAATGAGGATGTCGCCTTCGTTCACTTCGGCACCGATACGGATCAATCCGTTTTCATCGAGGTCCTTGGTGGCTTCTGCACTGACGTTTGGAATATCGTTCGTGAGTTCTTCGATACCACGTTTGGTGTCGCGAACTTCCAGTGTAAATTCTTCAACGTGCACAGAGGTAAAAATATCCTCCTTAACAATGCGTTCTGAAATTACGATAGCGTCCTCAAAGTTGTAACCTTTCCAGGGCATGAAGGCCACCATGAGGTTACGCCCGAGGGCAAGCTCGCCTGCCTGGGTGGCATAACCTTCAGAAAGCACTTCGCCTTTGGTCACTTTCTGTCCCCTTCTTACGATGGGCTTGATGTTGACGCTGGTATTCTGGTTTGTCCTGGCAAATTTTGTCAGGTGATAGGTTTTTACATCATCGTCGAAACTGACAAGCTTTTCTTCTTCATGCCTGTTGTAGCGGATAGTGATTTTGGTGGAATCCACAAAAAGCACTTCGCCGTCACCTTCAGCATGAATCAGTACGCGTGAGTCTTTGGCCACGGGGGCTTCGATTCCGGTACCAACGATAGGCATTTCAGGATTGATGAGTGGCACAGCCTGCCGCATCATGTTCGATCCCATCAGCGCACGGTTGGCGTCGTCATGTTCGAGGAATGGAATCAACGAAGCAGCGATAGAAGCAATCTGATTAGGGGCAACGTCGATCAAGTCGACTTTTTCCCTCTCGATGATCGGGTAGTCAGCCAGATAACGTACCTTCACCTGCTCGCTGACGAATTTTCCGCCTTCGCCTGTTGGTGTGCTTGCCTGTGCAATAATTTTATCTTCTTCCTCTTCTGCACTCAGGTATACCGGTGAGTTTATGAAATCAACATCGCCTTCATTTACAACCCTGTAAGGAGTTTCAATGAAACCAAGTTTATTGATTTTAGCATAAACACAGAGCGAAGAGATAAGACCGATATTCGGACCTTCGGGTGTTTCGATTGTACACAAGCGACCGTAGTGGGTGTAGTGAACGTCACGCACCTCAAATCCGGCCCTTTCGCGCGACAAACCTCCGGGTCCGAGGGCTGAAACCCTGCGTTTGTGGGTCACTTCCGACAGCGGATTTGTCTGATCCATGAACTGCGAAAGCTGGTTGGTGCCGAAGAACGAATTAATCACCGACGACAATGTTTTTGCATTGATCAGGTCGGTTGGGGTGAACACCTCGTTGTCGCGCACATTCATGCGTTCACGAATCGTACGGGCCATACGGGCGAGGCCAACACCAAACTGTGCATACAACTGTTCGCCAACGGTACGTACCCTCCTGTTGCTCAGGTGGTCGATATCATCAACGTCGGTTTTGTTGTTTGCAAGTTCGATGAGGTATTTGATAATCTCGATGATATCTTCCTTGGTCAGTACCTTGATGTTTGCAGGGGTGCCGAGGTTCAGTTTCTTGTTGATCCTGTAGCGGCCCACTTCACCGAGGTCATAGCGTTTGTCGGAGAAAAACAGCTTGTCGATAATACCGCGGGCTGTTTCTTCATCGGGTGGTTCGGCGTTTCTCAACTGCCGGTATATAAACTCAACGGCTTCTTTTTCGGAGTTGGCCGTATCTTTCTGCAATGTATTGAAGATGATCGAGTAGTCCGAAGTGTTTGCTTCGTCGCGATGGATCAGAATGGTTTTGATGCCGGCATCAACGATCATGTCGATATGTTCGTTGGTGAGTTCTGTTTCGCGTTCGATGATCACTTCGTTACGTTCGATGGAGACGACCTCACCGGTATCTTCATCAACAAAGTCTTCGATCCAAGAGCGCACGACCCTGGCGGCAAGTTTGCGGCCAATTACGCGCTTGAGTCCTGCTTTGCTCACCTTGACCTCTTCGGCCAGGTTGAAAATTTCAAGGATATCCTTGTCTGTTTCAAATCCGATAGCCCTGAGGAGGGTGGTGACAGGTAATTTCTTTTTCCGGTCGATATAGGCATACATCACATTGTTGATGTCTGTCGAGAACTCCATCCAGGAGCCTTTGAACGGAATAATGCGTGCCGAGTACAGCTGGGTACCATTGGCATGTTTGTGCTGACCAAAGAAAACCCCTGGCGACCTGTGCAGCTGTGAAACAACAACACGTTCGGCACCATTGATTACAAAGGTACCTTTCGGGGTCATATAAGGAATCATTCCGAGGTACACATCCTGAACGATTGTTTCAAAGTCTTCGTGTTCAGGGTCAGTACAATATAGTTTTAATTTGGCCTTCAGCGGAACGCTGTAGGTTAATCCACGCTCAATGCATTCTTCGATAGAATAGCGGGGTGGATCAATGAAGTAATCGATAAATTCGAGAACAAAATTGTTCCTTGCATCCGTAATAGGAAAATTCTCGGCGAAAACCCGGTAAAGGCCTTCGTGTTCACGGTTTTCAGGGTTTGTTTCCAATTGGAAAAAATCCTGAAATGATTTTAATTGAATGTCGAGAAAATCCGGATAGTCAAACTGGTTTCCAGTGGATGCGAAACTGATTCTTTGAAATGATTTTTCAGCCAAGGGTTTAATGTTTTAAAGCCTGTTCAAACCAGGCAATTAATGAATAAAAAAGAAACAATCCACACAAACAGCAAAATAGGCGCAAACCTCTGTCTCATTTTTAGTGAGACAGAGGTTGTTTGGCCTGATGTTTTGCAGAAATTTTATCCTTCTTATTTAACCTCAACTTCTGCACCTGCTTCTTCGAGCTGTGATTTCAATGCATTAGCTTCGTCTTTGCTCACGCCTTCCTTGATGGGTTTCGGAGCGGCATCAACTAATTCTTTAGCTTCTTTCAGTCCTAAGCTGGTCAGTTCTTTAACCAGTTTAACTACTGCGAGTTTAGAAGCGCCTGCTGCTTTGAGAATTACATCAAACGATGTTTGTTCTTCAACTGCTGCTGCTGCGTCGCCACCTGCTGGTGCTGCTGCTACAACTGCTGCTGCTGCAGCGGGTTCGATACCATACTCGCTTTTCAGAATGCCAGCCAATTCATTGACCTCTTTAACAGTGAGGTTTACCAATTGTTCTGCCAAAGCTTTCAAATCTGCCATTTTATTTTCGTATTAAGTGATTTACAATTGTTTTAATTCAATGATAGTGGAATGATAATCATTCGGACGTTATTCCGGTTTTTCGGAAAGTGTTTGCAGAATTCCTGAGATCTTATGACCGCCTGACTGAAGCGAACCAACAACGTTTTTGATGGGTGATTGCAACAGGGCAATGAGGTCACCAATCAGTTCGTTCTTCGATTTGATGCTGATGAGGAAGTCCAATTGGTTGTCACCAATATAGGCTGCTTCTTCAATAAACGCACCTTTCAGTATCGGACGATCTGATGTTTTACGAAATTCTTTGATCAACTTGGCGGGGGCATTTCCTGATTCTGAAAACATAATCGAGGTAGCGCCCGACAAGGTTACATATAGCTCGCTCATATCTTTGCCAGATTTCTCCATTGCTTTGCGCAACAGCGAATTCTTAACAACCACCAGCTTAATACTCTTACTGAAACACAATCTTCTTAAGTTGCTGGTTTTTTCAGCATTAAGGTTAGATATGTCAGTCAGGTAAAAATTGGCGTTTTTACTGAGTTGTACAGTAATATCATCAATGAGCAACTGCTTTTCTTCTTTTCTCATTTCAATAACTTCCTTTCAAGCTTAGTTTGTTACTGACTTAGGATCGATTTGAACACCGGGGCTCATTGTGCTTGAGATAAATACGCTCTTCACGTAGGTACCTTTAGCCGCTGTTGGTTTTAGCTTGTTGATGGTCAGGAGCAACTCCCTTGCATTGTCAACAATTTTTTCAGCACTGAAGCTTACTTTTGCCACACCGGCGTGCACAATTCCGTATTTATCAACTTTAAAGTCGATTTTACCAGCCTTTACTTCCTGAATTGCCTTTGCAACATCCATGGTAACGGTACCTGTTTTCGGGTTGGGCATCAGGCCACGGGGGCCGAGGATGCGCCCGAGGGCACCAACTTTGGGCATTACATTGGGGGTCGTAATTACGACGTCAATATCGGTCCAACCATCCTTGATCTTTTGGATGTACTCATCCAGACCAACGAAATCAGCACCTGCATCTACAGCTTCCTGCTCTTTGTCGGGGGTACAAAGTACCAGCACCCTGATGGTTTTTCCTGTTCCATGAGGAAGAGCCACCGATCCGCGAACCATTTGGTTTGCTTTGCGGGGGTCAACACCCAGGCGTACATTCAAATCCACCGAAGCATCAAACTTAGTGTAGGTGATTTGCTTCACGATATCAACTGCTTCACTCAAGGAGTAAATCTTGCTTTTGTCGAACTTGGCCAAGGCCTCTTTCTTTAGTTTGGACGTTTTTGCCATTACTACCAGTTATTATTGGTTCTACAAAATGCAACTAACCAAAGGATTTTCCTCTAGTTATTTTCAAAAGGTGAATCGCCAGTAACCTTAACTCCCATACTCCGGGCTGTTCCAGCCACCATCCTCATTGCTGATTCAATGGTGAAAGCGTTTAAGTCTTTCATCTTGTTTTCAGCGATGATCCTTACCTGTTCCCAGGAAAGAGATCCGACTTTGGCTCTGTTTGGTTCGGCCGATCCTTTTTTCAGGCTGGCCTGTTCCATAATCTGTACAGCTACCGGTGGTGCTTTTACAATAAATTCGAACGACTTATCCTTATACACCGTGATGATAACCGGAACGATTTTTCCGGCCATATCCTGCGTACGTGCGTTGAACTGTTTGCAAAACTCCATGATGTTTACACCCTTCGAACCGAGTGCCGGTCCAACAGGTGGTGAGGGGTTTGCGGCTCCTCCTTTGATTTGCAGTTTAATTAATCCGCTTACTTCTTTTGCCATGATAATCCTTAATAATTAAAGCGTTTTTTTAAGGAGATTCCTTGTGTTAAATGCTGCCTATTCCTTTTCAACCTGCATGAAGCTCAATTCCAACGGTGTTTTGCGACCAAAGATCTTAACCATCACCTTCAACTTTTTCTTCTCTTCGTTAATTTCTTCAATCACACCGGTAAAACTGTTAAAAGGACCGTCAGTAACAGTAACGGTTTCGCCTACGATAAAAGGTACGTTTACTTCCTCACCCATTTCGGCAAGTTCGTCAACTTTACCTAATATCCGGTTTACTTCCGAGGGCCTCAAGGGATCAGCCTCTCCTTTCGTACCAAGAAATCCCATTACATTAGGAATACTCTTAATGATATGCGGGATCTCACCCGTGAGTACAGCTTCAATCAAAACGTAACCAGGAAAATAATTCCGCTCTTTGCTGATTTTCTTTCCTTTACGAATCTGATACACTTTCTCAGTAGGGATGAGTACTTGCGAAATCAGCGATTGCAGTCCAAGCCGGTTAATTTCCGATTCAAGGTATTCTTTTACCTTTTTTTCTTTTCCACTAATGGCCCGAACAACGTACCACTTCTTTTCGGTTGATTCACTCATTTCTGGTAAAAAGATTGAGATAGTTATTCAACACAACTTAAATTCAATAACAACATCAAACCACTAAAATAACCTGTAAAAGGCTTCAAGCAGGGTTTGAAACGACTTATCCATCAAATAAATCACCAAAGCGATTATGAGGGAAGCAATGGATACGACAATAGCACTACTTTGCAGTTCGCTCCAGGTAGGCCATGAGACCTTTTGCATCAGTTCCTGGTAGCTTTCTTTAGCGTAGGTAACAATACTTAATTTTGCCATTGAATCTAAATTTTTAATTGCACGGGTGGTAGGAATCGAACCCACAACCTACGGTTTTGGAGACCGCCACTCTACCAATTGAGCTACACCCGTAACGTATATTTCATTTATTAAGAGCAAGTTAAAGGTACTCTGTCATTTCAGAGTACCTTTAACCGCTGCTTAGTATTTAGTCAATCTTACGATTAGTCGAGGATTTCAGTTACCTGACCGGCACCAACTGTACGTCCACCTTCGCGGATGGCGAAGCGCAAACCTTTGTTCATGGCGATTTCGGCAATCAATTTCACTTCGATGGTCAGGTTGTCGCCTGGCATTACCATTTCAACGCCTTCAGGAAGAACGATTTCACCGGTAACGTCGGTTGTTCTGAAATAGAACTGAGGGCGGTACTTGTTGTGGAATGGAGTGTGACGTCCACCTTCTTCTTTCTTCAGGATGTAAACCTCAGCATTGAAATGCTTGTGAGGAGTAACACTTCCGGTAGCAGCAATAACCATACCCCTGCGGATAGCATCCTTGTCGATACCACGGAGCAACAGACCGGCGTTGTCACCAGCTTCACCACGATCTAGGATCTTACGGAACATTTCAACTCCGGTAACAACTGATTTCAGTTTTTCAGCACCCATTCCGATGATGTCAACAGCATCGCCAGTGTGAATAATACCAGTTTCAATTCTTCCGGTGGCAACGGTTCCACGGCCGGTGATTGAGAATACGTCTTCAATCGGCATGAGGAAAGGTTTGTCCTGATCACGTTCCGGGAGCGGAATCCATGAGTCGCAAGCGTCCATGAGTTCGTATACTTTGTCAACCCATTTTGGCTCTTTGTTCAAAGCGCCAAGGGCTGATCCCTGGATAACAGGTGAGTTGTCACCATCGAATTTATAGAAGGTCAACAGGTCCCTGATTTCCATTTCAACCAATTCCAACAATTCTTCATCATCAACCAAGTCAACCTTGTTCATGAAAACAACAAGCCTTGGCACACCAACCTGACGGGCAAGCAGGATGTGTTCACGGGTTTGTGGCATAGGGCCGTCAGTGGCTGCTACAACGATGATAGCACCGTCCATCTGGGCAGCGCCTGTAACCATGTTCTTAACATAGTCAGCGTGACCGGGACAGTCAACGTGAGCATAGTGACGTTTTTCAGTTTGGTACTCCACGTGAGCGGTATTGATAGTAATACCCCTTTCTTTTTCTTCGGGAGCTGCGTCGATCGAATCAAAAGATTTAAACTCTGCGAAACCTTTGTCCTGAAGACAAAGTGTAATAGCAGCAGTTAATGTGGTTTTGCCATGGTCTACGTGACCAATTGTTCCAATGTTTACGTGTGGCTTGGTACGTGAGAATTTTTCTTTAGCCATATCTACTTTGTTTTATTTAAAGGTGTTAAAAGTTAAATAAACTAGAGCCAATGATGAGGATTGAACTCATGACCTCTTCCTTACCAAGGAAGCGCTCTACCACTGAGCTACATCGGCTTTGAGCGGGAAACCGGGCTCGAACCGGCCACCTACAGCTTGGAAGGCTGTCGCTCTACCAAATGAGCTATTCCCGCGATAAAGTGGGGAAGGAAGGATTCGAACCTCCGAAGGCTGCGCCAACAGATTTACAGTCTGCCCCATTTGACCGCTCTGGTACTTCCCCAATAATTCATTCTGCCTTGAGCCGATGGAGGGATTCGAACCCCCGACCAGCTGATTACAAATCAGCTGCTCTGGCCAGCTGAGCTACATCGGCTTCTTCAAAGAACGACGAAACAAAATGTTTCCTACCTTTCGAAAAAGGTCTGCAAAAATAGATAGATTAAATGAATTAGCAAAGAAAATTACTCAATTTAGCGAATAATTTTTTTTACCTTGGGAAATTTGCTTGTTTTCAAGGAGTTGTCAGTGTGTGAATTTGCCCTTGTGTTTTTCAAGTTGCTTCTTTAATGCATCAATGGCAGCATCAGCGGCTTCTTCGAAAGTTTTGTTTTGCTTGCTTGCAAAAAGATCATTGCCTTTGAGCATGACCCTGATTTCGGTAATCTTGTTATTGGGGGTGTCGGTGTTGTCGAGCTTCAGGTTTACTTCTGAACCTATAATTTCGTCGTGTTTTGCAACAAGCTTCTCAATCTTCGTTGTCAGAAAATCTTCCAGCTTTTTGTCGGTTTTGAAATGAACAGAGTTGATAATGACTTTCATAATGACCTCCTGTTATATTAAGCTCAGCCTTTCGGATGTGCTTGTTGGTGAATTTGTTTTAGTTGCTCAATTGTGCTGTGTGTGTATATTTGGGTGGCAGCCAGGCTGCTGTGCCCAAGTAATTCTTTAATGGCCAAAATACTTGCCCCGTTATTTAACAGATGTGTTGCAAAGGTATGTCGCAATACATGTGGACTGGTCTTGTCAAGGGTCGTATTTTTTCGCAAATATGCGAAAACTATGCGATAAATTAACTTTGCATAAGCAGGCTTCCCTTTGTCGGTGACAAACAAGCACTTTTCGTCGCTGCCAAATTGCCTGTGCTTGGCAGCCAAATATTGCCCGATTGAAAGCCTTAACTCTTGATGAAACGGAATAATACGTTGTTTATTTCCTTTCCCGGTCACCTTTATTGTTTGTCCGTTCCGATCAATGTGCTCCTCTTTAAGGCCAATCAGTTCCGACAACCTCATCCCGGTCTGATATAGCATTTCGATGACGAGGCTATTCCTTAGCGTTGAAAAGTCGTTGGCCATTACCTGTTCGTTGTTTTTCACCATGTTTTCTTTTGTGGCAAAAACAGGCAGCCGCCTGGGTGTTTTCAGCGATTGAATTTTTTTTGCAGGATTTGAAGCCAGCATTCCCTGACCAACGCAGTAGGTATAGTATGACTTTAATGAGGTAAGCTTGCGGTTGAGGCTTTTGTTTGCCATACCCTTTTCTTTCAGTGATACCACCCACGATCGTATCATCGGACCTGTCGCCTTGTTCAGGTCATCCTCTTCATAGTCAAGTACCAGAAATGCTTCAAACTGATGAATGTCTGACTGATATGCTTTGATTGAATGCGCTGAGTATCGTTTTTCAGTAGTAAGGTAAGTGATGAATTGGTTTAGCGACATGGTGCAATAAAAAAAACTTCGATGTAAATATAGTAAATACTATGCCTACATCAAAGTTTTAAAAAATGATTTCTTGTAAAAAAAGAAGATTATAATTCTTCCTGACGGCGCAATTGTTGAATATAGATTGCTTTCAACCGTTGTTCACGGTTGGTCACCGATGGCTTTGTGAATTTCTGACGTTCACGCAATTCCTTTACAACGCCGGTTTTTTCAAACTTACGCTTGTATTTTTTCAATGCACGGTCGATGCTTTCGCCTTCTTTTACTGGAATAATAATCATTTTAATACACTCTCTTTCTTTTGGTTAATTAATATGAATGCTAAATTCGGGCTGCAAAATTAATACCTTTTTGTCAGTTATTCAAATTTTCTTTTGATTCTTATTCCCCCTGCTTCAATAAGTTCCTGTCAAGAAAATCATTCATCAGGGTATACAGGTGCAACCTGGTAGTTCCGCCGTAAATGCCATGATTCCTGTTCGGGTAAATCATCAGCTCAAACTGTTTGTTTGCTTTTACCAGGGCATTGATCAGCTCCATGGTGTTCTGATAGTGCACATTGTCGTCGGCGCTTCCATGCACAAGCAGGAAGCTGCCCTTAAGCTCTTTGACATGGTTTACCGGTGAGTTATCGTCATAGCCACTGGCATTTATTTGTGGAGTTTGCATAAAGCGTTCGGTGTAGATGTTGTCATAATTGCGCCAGTTCGTAACCGGAGCCACGGCAATGGCTGAGCTGAACACTTCGGCCCCTTTGGTGATTGCCAGCGACGACATATAGCCTCCGTAGCTCCATCCAAAGATGCCAATGCGTTCTTTGTCAACATAATCAAGCCCGCCAAGGTATTTGGCAGTGGTGATCATATCTTCGGTTTCGTATTTGCCAAGTTCCTTATAGGTCATTTTCTTGAATGTCTCGCCCCTGGCACCAGTGCCGCGGTTGTCGACAGAGATGACCACGATTCCTTTTTCGGCCAGCATCTGGAACCAGAAATAATTGTGCCATCCCCATGCATTGGTTACTGTTTGCGATCCCGGGCCTCCATATACATATATCAGAACCGGATATTTTTTAGCCGGATCAAAATCAGGCGGAACGATGCGCCACGCGTTCAGGCTGACAGCCTCTCCCGATGGAAGGATTATTGCCGGATCGCTGATGGTGAAAAACTCCTGTTGGCTCAGGTTGAATCCGCTAAGCATCGTCTGGTAATCAGTGTTGTCGATAATGGTCCGTAAGAACTTCCCACTGCCCGTAAAGGCCTGTATCAGGTGCGGTGTGTTGGCCGTGGTGTTGGTGTTGATAAAATACGCGTAGCTGCTACTGAAACTGGCATCATTGGTTCCCGGAATATTGGTCAGGGCTTTCTTGATACCCTTCATGTCCACGGAATAAACCTGCCTGTCAAGCGGACCCGTTTCAGCGCTTTGAAAATACACGGTTTTCCCCTTGCTGTCGACTCCATAAACCTCCGTCACGTCCCAGTTTCCTTTGGTGAGTTGGCTCAGCTGTTTTCCGCTCAGGTCGTACAGGTAAATGTGATTGAAGCCATCTTTTTCACTGGTGATAATGAAATGCTTGTTGTCGTTCAGGAAGTTCAGGTTATCAGTGATGTCTATATAATAGGTGTTGTTTTCCTCATAAACCAAACTTGTTTTTTTAAGTGAAATATCAGCCAACAAAATTTCAAGCCTGTTCTGAAGGCGGTTCATTCGCTGTATGGCCAGCAAATTCGGACTATTGGTCCATTTAATTCTGGGGATATAGATATCGGTTTCAGTACCAAGTGGAATGTCATCAGTCGATTTTTGATGAAGATCATACACTTTAATGGCAATCAGTGAGTTGTCCTCGCCGGCCTTTGGATATTTGTATGTATACCATTCAGGGTAAAGCCCTTGAAAATACTCCAGCTGAAACTCTTTAACCCGGCTTTCGTCGAAACGGTAAAAAGCAATCTTTTTGCTATCGGGCGACCAGAAAAATGCCTTTGTAAACCCAAACTCTTCCTCGTAAACCCAATCTGTTGTTCCATTGATGATTTCGGTGTGTTTGCCATCAAAGGTCAGCTGTGTTTCTGTGAAGTTAGTCAGGTCTTTAATAAACAGGTTATTATCCCTGACAAAGGCAATTTTAACACCATCGGGCGAAAAGTCAGCAAGGCTTTGTTTTCCGTTTTCTGAAAGCGCAATAATCGCTTTTGTTTTCAGGTCATAGACAAAATAGTTTGATTTGGTTGAGTGCCTGTAAATACTTTCCGTTTCAGTAGGGATTAGTAACTTGGTCTCATCCTTGCTCAGGCTGAAGTTGCCAAATGACAGGGGTTTATTTTTTCCCTGCACCATAAGTGCGTTTTGGTTGACCAGTGTTTTTACAAACTTTCCAGTCTTGTAGTTAAACACATTCAGGGCTGTGTCTTCATCAACAAGGTACGTTTCACCATCGGCCATCGGATTTACACCACGCAGCATTTCCGGATAAAATTTCCCGCTGGCCCATATATCCTGCAATTGAATGTCTTTTTTCTCTTGAGCATTTGCTGTGCTAAAAGTGGCTGCCAACGCAATTGCCCAGATAATAAGGAAGGATTTTCTCATATGATCTTAAAATTTGTGCCAAAGGTAGGAATTAGGATTTGATGAAAAGCCTTGCACAGTCAGAAAGTGTTTGTTAATTTTGCGCCCTGATTGGGACGTTAGCTCAGTTGGTTTAGAGCGCTTGCTTGACAGGCAAGAGGTCACTGGTTCGATTCCAGTACGCCCCACTTTCATTGACCGGTTGAATGCCGGTCATTTTTTTTTTACACTTGTCAGTGATGATCATCAGGCATAAAAAATCACTTAATGCTTTTGTAAACTACCGGGTAGGTTCTTTTCCGGTAAAATTTATAGGAAACCCCAACGGTAGTGATGTTATAAAAATCATAGGGATAACCACCTTCGGAAGAATCTACATTATCGGCATTCATCCACCGGTTAGCGGTTTGCAGGTGAAGCTGCCAGTGGTTGTCTAGTTTGTACGACAAACTGAACCCGGCCATGCCGATGCCTTCAATGATTCTCCCCCAAAGACCGGAACCTGCTCCAAACCCACGTGCTTGCTCAGGCTTCAGCGAATCGAGGGTGTAGAGGTTTGAATTATAGTATGCGAGCCCGACACCGGCAAAGGCGTGCACCGACCATTTTCTGTCGGAACGATAAGGACGGACGATGTTTGACACATTAAATGCCAGATTCATGTTTGCCTCAACAAGATCAGCCTCAAAAAATAAATTCCTGATTGTTCTCACTCCCGACAATTTTGTGTAAAGCGCTTGTCCCCTGACACTGAAATAGGCGTTAAACTCTTTCTCGAGCTGGGTATAAGTGGCCAATCTCCACTCGGACTGTCCCTTTCTGGTAACAGGAAAAACGCGGTTTTCCTTAATGTCGACGAATGATGTCCCTGGTCCTGCAGCAATTGTTAACACCCAACCCGCATCGTAATAATACATGCTGTGGACAATATTTTGTGAAAACAGGCTGGAAGGAGCCACCATAATGGAACCCAGAACCATACTGCATAGAACAAACAAACCAACCCTGACACGGGTTTTTTTAGTGTGGTGTTTGTAGGCAGTTTTCATGAAAACTCCTTGATGTTCTTGTTTTACTGAGTGCCTTACTCCATTTGACTATCTGCTCATTTACCTCTTTGATTGTCAATGACTAAACTAATTTGCTCAGCTTTTATTCGTTTTGCAATAATTGTCTTTTGTTTATCAAGCAGGTATATGACAGGTGTCCCGTAAATGTCATACACATCATGAAAGTCGGGCGTCAGGCTGCGGGTGCCCGTAACATTGTGCCAGCCCAGCTTATGCCTGATAATGTAATCTTTCCAGCCATCAAGTTTGCTGTTTGTACCAATGGCATAAACTTCAATCGGATATTTCTTGCTGCTAAATAGTTTGTTAAGTTCATCCAGCTCTTGTTTGCACACATTGCAGTCATGGTCCCAAAAGAACAAGACCAGGTAGCCGGCATTAATTTCCCTGAATGAACGATACACTCCAGCAGTGTCCATCAGCCAGAGATCAGGAGCGGTTTTTCCGATCAGCAGGCTTCTCAAAACATCAGCCCGTTCGGTGATTTTCTTTTTTACTGATTCGGTTGCATTGGAGATGCTTTCATGCGCAAAATACGTGTCGGCAAGGTGGACAAACACCTTATCCATTCCCATGATTGAAGGATTTTGATATTCGCCTGTAAAATACCAAATCAGGTAATCACGCATTACCTTATTCGAGCCTGCCTTTCCAATTACCGAATCTATCCCGGTGATTACGCTGTCAGGAATCGGGGGGATAACATTTTTAAAATACGCTTCAATCTTTTTTGAGAATACCGGGGTGCGAAGCATCCGTTCATCGGTTAAGTCAACATTATCCCAATAATGCTGCTTATAATACAGGTACATTTTTTCCTGGTTAGCTTCAAATTCCGGTGGAATAACAGTTTCCTCCATGCTTCTGAATAGCTTGGTGATAAACAGCCCTGGCTCATCGCTTGCAGCCTCCAGCTTAAATGCGTTCAAGACCTTGCTTACCGAATCAGCCAACTGTTTGTATGCATTCTGGGTAATCATTCCGGCATCAGCAAGCTTGCGTTTTTCCTCCAGAAATGCATATGCCTTGTTTGATAACATCAGGTTTTCAAAAAAAATGGTATTTTCTTTTTCACCATTGGCATTCAGCTGATTGCCCTGGTCAGAAAAATCGGCACTGAGGGTAAAATGCTGGTTATCGGCAACGACAAATTCGAGTAGCTTGACTTTTTTTCCTGTAGCAAGGATATAAATTCCGCCAGGTAATTTTTCCTGACCTTCGAAGATGACTTTTTGTGTCGGATAATACTGAACCGAGTCGACAAGCTGTACCTTGTCGCCATAATACCTGGCGAGGATATAGACACTGTCCTTTTGGTTTTTTAAATCAAACCGGATTTGGTACGCGTTCTGTGCAATCATTTCAGCAGGCAGCAACCCAAATGCAACCGTAATGACGAATATCAAGTATAATACAATTTTTGATCCTTTTTCCATCGCGCAAAATTACGAATTCATGGATACAGACAATGGTGGGCTCATTTAAATAAAAAAACGAATAATAGGTATGTTGAAATGATAATCAACCGGTCACAATTTTTTTTTCAATTTATTTTAACATGCAATGTATTTGTAATCAATGCTATAGAAATATTTTTAAAAAATAGTTCATAAAACGATGTGCGTTTTGGCCTGGTTTTGTTACTAATGTATGGAAAAATGAATGAATACGGGAGTTAATTACAAACAAACATAAAAATCTAAAACTAGTTCACATGAAAAAGATTGTAAGTATTATCGGCTTGATGCTTTTTGTTTTGGGTAGCCAGATTAGTGTAGCACAAAATACAATTGAAGGTTACGTGTTCTACCATGCAAATCCGGACATACCGGTCCCTGATGTTAATGTGGGGCTTTACACGGTGAATGGTGCACTGTTGGCGACCTCGATGACCGGAACAAGTGGTCATTACCAGTTTACAAACGTGCAGGACGGAACGTATGTGCTTTCATCCACAACAACAATCGCTCCCGGTGGCATTGATATGAATGATGCATTTCTCATTTTGTTGCACATCATGGGACTGTATGAATTCACACCAATACAGTTTCTGGCGGCTGATGTTACCGGAAATGGGGTAGTAAATTTCGCTGACTACTTTTTTGTTGTGTTCTACTATTTTATTCACGGACAACCATTCCCGGCAGGGACCTGGGTATTCGAAGACCTTGTGGTAACGACGGCTTCGCGTGATGGCGGCAATGTTGCCGGTAGCAGCACTGGCGACGTACAGGGCGTTTGGCTGCCAACAGGCAGGGATTTGTACCAGGAAGATAAATCCATCGAATTTCAGGGCGAACTCAGCATCATGCCTTACGAAACAGCAACCTTCACAGTAAGAAGCAACTCCTTGTATGAAATTGCCGGTTACGGACTGGTATTTGATTTTAACCCGGATGAACTTAGTATTGTGGATGTGGTTCCTTATGGCGAAAATGCCAATTTTGCCGTGAAAGACGGACAGATCAGGATTGGCTGGATCAATGAAGCCATTGGTGAACGACAGTCTTATGCAGGCGAGCTGGCCACAATCACAGTAAGGGCGAGTAACAGTTCCTGCGACAAGGCAAAATTTGAGCTGAATGAAACAAGTCACATCCTTGATATGAATGGTGACCGCATGGAGTATTTTGAATTGACTTCGCCAACAGTGAAGATCAAGCAAACCGGGGATCAGCCTGTAACGGTGTTTCCTTCTCCTGCTTACGATCAGGCAACAGTCCGGTTCACCTCAAGCGCTGTTTCTGCGGTTGATATTAATGTGTACAGCCTGAACGGCCAACTGGTCAGGAATATGACCACGAACAGCAACCTTGGAATAAATGCAATCAATATTCCGGTTTATGATTTGGTTCCGGGTATTTACAATGTCACCATAAGCCAAAACCAGCTAGCGCCACAGTCAATAAAATTGACTGTGAAGTAGTGCATTATTAACATTTTGATGATTGAAGGAGGTCTTTTGGCCTCCTTTTTGTTTCATCAATCGCGCAGAAAACCTTATATTCGTGCAATTTTTACCTAATGCGGGTCGGACATTGTGTGTTTAATGTGATCGTATTTCTTACTTGCTTTTCAGCCTGTAATGTGGCGACGCGTCCTGATCTAACAGATCCAGGTTTTAAAGAATTACTTACAGTTGGAAAACAGTTGAATGCAGATTCAAAAACTGACAGTGCAATTATTGTCTTTAACAAGGCACTGACAATAGCCGGTCCCTCGGATTCAGTAGCCTTGGTCTATCTTGAGCTGGGCGATCTATACCGAATTAAAAACAGCTTTCAGGAAGCATTCGGCGCTGTAGAAAAGTTCGATTCAGTATTTACGCTTAGCAATACGAAGGACAGCTTAATGTACGCTGAAAGAGAGCACCTTGTGGGAAAAATATTGTCCAACAGGGGCTCGTTTGCCGAAGCCATCAAACATTTTCAAAGATCAATTCAGATAAAAGAAAACAATTCTTTCAAATTCTCACTTTCAAACGCAAAATCATATAATTACCTTGGCATTACGTATTATTACATGAGCGATTACAATCAAGCAATGGAAAAATATCAGAAAGCCCAAGTTATTTGCGAGGAATTAGGAATAAATGGGAAAGACCTTGCTGACACCTATCAAAACATTGCAATAATACATTCAATAAATGGGTTATTTGATGAATCGATCCGATACTTGGAATTATCTAGAAAGATTAGAGAAAGCGATCCATCTTTAAAAGCTGATTTAGGTGCGTTCTATTTCAATTTTGGTTTTTTTCTAAGCTCAATTGGGAAAACAGAAGAAAGTATTTCTGTTTACAAACTAGCTGAGGAGATTTTAAAGGAATTTCACGAGATAAATAGTACAAACCTAACCCATTTGTATATTAATCTTGGAAATGCTTATTATCTTAAAGGAGACTTTGAGAAGGCAAAGGTGTATTATGCAAACACCATTAATCAACTTGAACAAAAACTTGAACTCACCCACCCTAATTTAATTACCGCTCGGAACAACTTAGGATTTATTTATTACAGAACAGGTGCATATAGACAGGCACTTCAGTTGTTTAAAGAAAGTCTTAAGGTTGTTAATAATCCAGTGACCAGGGTATTCTTATTAAGAAATGCCGCTAAATCGTTAGAGGCTATTGGAGAAGCAGATTCTGCCCGGATTTTTTTTGAATCTGCCCTCGCTGAATCACTGCTTAGACTTGGGGACGGACATATAGAAACATCTAGTTCGTATCTTTCTCTCGGGGAGTTTCAGTTCAGAAAGAAAGAATACAATTTGGCCATATCCAACTTAGTCAAGTCAATTAGTATCCTTGAGACAAACTATCCAGTGAATCTAACAGATATTGGTAATGCCAGGACTAAACATGCTGATGTACTTACATCTTTAGGTATGTACAAATTAGCCAATGATGAGTATTTACTAGCACTTAAGGATTTTCAAAAAGCAGCACAAAACAACAAAAAAGGATTCCAGAAAATGGATTTCAGGGTAAAAGATGCTTTATATGGAAGAGCCTCTTTGCAAAGAAAGATGTATAGAATGACAAACGAGAGTCAATACTTGACTGAAAGTTTGTCTTGTTATATGGATGGTATCAATATTGTTGAAAATACTGGCTCAAACATCACTGATGAGAGTAAAATGATCTTAAATCAAAACAACAGACAGCGAATTGCTGAGGCGATTGATGTTTGTTACAATATGTATAACCTCACGAACGAAGATGAATATATTAAAACCGCCTTCACCTTATCCGGCAAAAGCAAGGCTTCGGTTTTGTTGTCCTCTGTAAAGCGTCAAAGTGCTTTTGAAATCGGGGGTGTGCCTCCTGATATCACTGCCAAAGAAGTTTCAGTGCGTGAAGATATCGCCGTAGTGCAAAAGATTTTATTTGAAGAAAGCCAGAAGGAAAACCAAAACCTGTCGCGCATCAATTACCTCGAAACAAGGCACTTCAATTTACTGAAGCGTTACGACAGCCTGATTGAATATATTGGAAACAACTACCCAGAGTATTATCGGTTGCGTTACGATAACAAGGTGCTGGGGGTGGAAGATATTCAATCAAAAATGGGTGATCAGGAGGTGTTGCTCGATTATTCTTTCCTGGATAGTCTTCAGTTCCTGATAGCGATTAGTAAATCGGCCTGTACCATGGTTAAGCTTAACGATATATACAATAGCCAACAGGAGCTTTTAGACCTATTTGCTTTGCTCAAACCCGATTTTTCGACACTGAACAGGAAATCATTTGAAGACTTCACCGAAACATCTTATGGACTTTACAGGCATTTGCTCGGACCCGTTGAAGAAATGATCCGGGGAAAGGAATTGATTGTTGTGCCGGATGGGCTTCTTGGTTATCTGCCCTTTGAGGTGTTGCTAACCAGACCTTGGCCGGGTGGCACTTCGCTTGACTATGCCAGCCTGCCGTATCTGCTATTTCAAAATCCTGTTTCATACACCTATTCGGCAACCATCAGGTTTTCGGACTTCGGTGGCAATAAATATGTTAATGGTAAAGCAATTGCCTTTGTGCCTGATTACTCAGAAACGAACCGGCTGCGAACTGTTGTGGCAGATAATGAATGGGACAAAAAGGTATCGTCGTTGCGACCTTTGCCTTATGCCTTAATGGAGTCGGAGAACGTGCTGAATATATTAAAAGGTAAGTTGCTTAGCGGCAAACAGGCCAGCAAGGCGGAATTTATACAGAGAGCGAATAATTATGAAATTTTGCATCTGGCGATGCATACACAAATCAATGATGAGAACCCATTGTATTCGCGTTTAATTTTTAATCCTGATTCTGACAGCATCGACCACTTCAGCCTGAGCACGTATGAGCTGTATAACCTCAAATTAAACGCCAACCTTGTTGTGCTGAGTGCGTGCAACACAGGTTGGGGCAATCTGCAACAGGGCGAAGGTATCATGAGCCTGACAAGGGGGTTTATCTATGCCGGGGTGCCCTCCATCGTGATGACAACATGGGAGGTGCACGATCAGTCAGGGGCCGAGTTGATGAGTGATTTTTACACAAACCTAAGCGAAGGCCGCAAAAAAGATGATGCCTTAAAACAGGCTAAGATCGATTTTCTGCAACAGTCCAACAAGCTGCAGTCACACCCTTACTTTTGGTCGACTTATGTGTTAATTGGCGATCCAGCCCCACTAAAATTGCATCTCAGGCAAGCAGATATGAGCTTGGAGCAATGGCTGTTTCTATCCGTCATGATGCTGATTCTGGTGGTGGGTGTCGTGCTGTTAGTCATAAAAAAACGCGGCTACTAAGCTCCCACTTTAGTAACCGCGTTACAGCGAATAAATTATCTAAGGAAAATCCCTTCTATTACTTGTTTGTTAGTTTTTTAACTCCTTCAGAAGTTTTTGGGCCTTTGTCTTGTAAACACTGTTTTCTTTAGCGATTTTTTCAATGATGGTGATTGCTTCTTTGGTGTGATTGGTTTTCAGGTTGCATAACCCCAGATACCATTCCGACTGATCGATAAAGAGGTTGTCGTTATGTTGGATGATGAAGTTAAAACTCTCCTTGGCTTTCTCAAACTCATTGAGTTCCATGAATGACAAGCCACCATATAACTTCCCAAGAAGATTGTCAGGTGCTTTTTCAAACATTTCGACAGCAGCATCGAAATTCTGCATTTCATAATATTGAATACCCTGAATCACGGGTTGTTCAATATTTGAACCAGTTGAACGAAGGCTGAACATCGAATTTTCATGAGTGAAGTAGGCAGCATACAATTGGTTGTTTGATTGCTGGCCATAATAATTCGAAATCATCAATCCGCCAACGGCTAAAATCAGAATAATAGATGCAGCAGCTGCCACGACACGGTAATCGGCCAGGAATCGCTGAATGCCCTTCTTTTTGTTTTCCTGATGAATCATATTCAGGTGATTTAGTAAGCTAAACTTATCATGCTGGCCTATAGTTTGGTGCATTGCCATGAATTCATTGTATTCCTTGATAAGCTCAACATCGGTTTCCAATGATTTTTTGAATTCCCAAAGTTCACTTTCATCTAATTCGCCGTGAACATAGCGGTAAAGTTTGTCATAATTTTTCATAATCATTTGATATATTATACTCTGAGTCGGTTGTAATTAATTGAATCAATTTTTCAATACAAATCCTTTTTTTGTTGTAAGCACTTTGGCTCGATGCCAGGTTCAACTCCTCAGCCATCAGTCTCCCATCCTTGTTGCTCATCGCCAGCTTCAGCAATTTCTGGCAATCAGGTCCAAGAGAATGGTAATGTTTGTAAAATAACCTGTAAATATGGTTTTTACGAAAGTTGGCAAGCAATTCATTCTCATCTTGCCCCAAAAGATCCAGGTCATCAACAGTCACCTTCTTTAACTGGTTTTTGTTTCTGATCTGAAGAAACCAAAGATTTTTACAAATACTAACAAAGAACGTCTGAAAACTGTATTTAATTTCGATGTTTCCCTTCTTTGCGATGTCGTACACATTTAGCATACCTTCCTGGAATACATCCCAGGCATCATCACTCGAACCATAATGGCTTTCTACAAATTTCCGGACGGTTTCAAAATAGTGTTTGTAAACGTACTCTAAAACTAATCGGTCTTTTTCAAGAATGCCTTTCAGTATTTCATTCGAACTAAATTCCCTTCGTTTTCCTACCATTAGTAACAAAAACTAGCCAAAACGCACATTGATTTGATGAAAAAATTTAAAAAATATTTACAACGAACACGATATCAACTATATATTATTGAAAAAATATGTTGCGGTTAAATGTATTTCCCTTTATTCTGATACAAACGTAATAAAAAACTGACTTGGTTTTTTTAACTTTGAACAAATTTACCGCTTTGTTTACCGCAAAATCCGTTTCTCGCTACTTCTTAAGCCTGTACCTGTTACTGGCTTACTTTATACTGCCTGTTTCTGGATTTGGTCAGAATGCACTTACGGCTGAAGCTCGGTGGACGGGTCGCATAGCTTTTTATAATGTGGAGAATTTTTTTGATATCGACACCGATTCTACGCGAGATTATAATGCCTTTGCCCCTGAAGGCGAGCAACATTGGGACCTTGGCCGCTTCCTGAAAAAGAAAAATAATGTGTTCAAAGTATTGATGGCCATAGGGGAGGGATACCCACCTGCCATGGTGGGTTTGTGTGAAGTGGAAAATGAATCAGTTTTACTAAGCCTCATCTATCAGACTCCGCTAAAAAACTTTGACTACCAGTTTGTTCATTATGAGTCGGAAGACAGGAGAGGCATCGACGTGGCCATAATCTATCGCAAGGAGTTATTGGAGTTACTCACTTCTGCGGTGTTTCGTGTCAGGGACCAGGAGGATGCCTCATTCATAACAAGGGATATCCTTTATGCTTCCTTTAAGGCATGCGGTGAAGATACATTGCATGTGTTTGTTAATCATTGGCCTTCGCGCTACGGTGGCGAGCTGGCGACCACTGAAAAGCGCATGCTTGCTGCAACGATCCTGCGGTCGAAGGTGGATTCCATCAGACGGGTTTTCCAGGGTGCGAAAGTGCTGATCATGGGCGATTTTAACGATACCCCGGGCGATATCAGCCTGACAGAAGGCCTGAAAGCAATGCCGGGAGGACTTTTAACTGGCAACAATGAGCTGGTGAATTTGTTTTCGGATATCAAAGCGCTTGGTTACAAAGGCACAATCAAACACCTGAATAACTGGCAGGTTTTCGATCAGATCATTGTTTCCGTGGCTTTTCTAAACGCCTGTGACAAATTGGTGTTAAAACCAAACAGTCAACGGATATTTGCGCCTGATTTTTTGTTGGTTCCCGACGAGAAATACCTTGATAAAATGCTCTTCAGGACGTACATTGGGCCCAGGTATGTGGGAGGATACAGCGATCACCTGCCGGTTTATGTCGATGTGGGCTGCGCAACTGACTGAGTGTCGTTGTTCAGCCTGTTCAGAAATGAGGCAATTTCTTCGAGCGAAAGCACAATAGCCTGTGGACATGCGTCAAATGCAGATTGCGGCATGATGGATACTTCCGCAGTTTGCGGTTGTTGAATAATGGCCAATCCTCCTGCCTCCTGAATCTTTTTCAGTCCAGCACTACCATCACTGTTTGCTCCGGTAAGCACTATGCCAATGAGGTTTTTGCCATAAGCGTAGGCTGCCGACTCAAACAACACATCAATGGAAGGCCTTGCATAGTTAACTTTCTCGTCTACCGTCAAACTCAGTGTTTTGTCCTCCTCTATCAGCAGGTGAAAGTTGGGTGGCGCGATGTATACATGTTTTTGCCGGATAGGTTCTTTTTCGTCTGCCTCTTTTATCTGCAAATGGCTGAGCTGGTTCAGGTAACGCGACATAAAATTGTCACTTTGCGGGCTCATGTGCTGAACGATCATAACCGGTATGTTGAATGAAGCATCCAATCCTGTAATGATGGTTTTCAAGGCGTGTAAACCTCCGGCCGATGATCCTATGACAATTGCGTGATATGACATTGCGTGCTAAAGTACTTTTTTCTTGTAAATTTTCTCTTTTGCATCAATCACGGTATACTGTTCATATACGTCAGTAAACATCAGGTTTTCCTTTGAGCCAAGCCCGAGATAGCCGCCTTTTATCAGGCTTTCAGTAAATAGGCGGATGACCTTGTTTTGCAATTCGCGGTTAAAATAGATTAATACATTCCTGCAGATGATGAGGTTGACTTCGGCAAAAACGCTGTCAGTGACAAGGTTGTGCTCTGCAAACACGATATTCTTTTTGAGGTCCTGGTTGAAAATAACCGAATCATAGCGGGCCACATAATAATCAGAAAAGGAGTAATGTCCTTCAGCCAATTGGTAGTTAGCTGTGTACTCTTTGATCCTGCTGACAGGATAAATGCCTTTTTTGGCAATTTCCAGTACCAGCGGGTTAAAATCAGTGGCATAAACCTGGGCCCTGTCAAGCAACCCTTCTTCCTTCAGCATGATGGCAAAGGAGTAGACTTCTTCGCCGGTCGCACATCCGGCATGCCATACCTTAATATATGGATAGGTTTTAAGCAGAGGAAACACTTCTTTACGCATCACTGCATAAAAGGATGGATCGCGGTACATTTCGGTGACATTGATCGACAGGTCTTTCAATATGACATCGAAAAAATCATCCTCGTGCAGAATTTTATGCTGCAACTCCGACACGCTGTTGAGTCCCAGGCTCGACACCCGGTGCAATATTCTGCGCTTCACATGTGCCTTGTTGTAGCTTCGGAAATCATAACCGTAACGCTGGTATATTGCCTCTATTAATAACTCAATTTCAATATTCTGGGTGGATATAATTCGTTCGTTTTCCGGTTGATCTGAAGCAAGCATTGTGTGGTTGGTTACAAGGTATCGTAAACTGCAAAAAGTTCTTTTAATTCTTCTGTTTTGAAAGGTTTTGAGAGATAATAGTTCATGCCTGCTTCAAAACACTTCATTTTGTCTTCGTAAAATGCATTGGCTGTAATGGCAGCAATAAACACAGGTTTTTTACGAGGATTTGCCGCTTCGTCTGCCCTGATGCGTTTTGTGGCTTCAAGGCCATCAAGCTCGGGCATTTGAATATCCATTAAGATGATGTCGTAATTATTTTTTTTGTGCAAATCAATGGCTTTAATGCCGTTCTCGGCAAGGTCACAGGTGTAGTTGAGTTGTTCCAGGGCGTGTTTTGCCACTTTCTGATTAATCAGGTGGTCTTCAGCAAGCAGAATCCGCAGGTTTTTAGGCAGGTCTTTTACGGAAACGGCCACTTTTTCAACTTCCTGTACATCCGATTCGATTAATGGAAGTTGGAACCAGAAAGTAGAGCCTTTTCCTGCTTCACTTTCAACGCCGATATTTCCGCCCATCATCGTCACAAGGCTTTTGCAAATGGCCAATCCAAGACCGGTACCTCCAAAACGCCGCGATGTGGATATGTCAGTCTGGCTGAATTCTTTAAACAGTTTTCCCATACCCTCTTCAGTGATGCCAATCCCCGTATCAACGATTTCAAAGCGTAACACCTGCTGCGTCTCTTGTTGGATTGGTTTTACGATCAGGGTGACAGATCCTTCCTGGGTGAATTTGATGGCATTATTGATCAGGTTTAACAGCACCTGTTTGATGCGCAGTGAGTCGCCAAGGTACCATTTGCTAAGCAATGGATGAATTTCTTTTGAAAGCTTAAGCCCTTTTTCGTTAGCTTTAAGCTGAATCAGCTTTAACACAGCACCAATTTCGCAGCGGATACTGAAAGGGATTTGTTCAATGGTCACTTGCCCGGCTTCTATTTTCGAAAAGTCGAGAATGTCATTAATGATGGCCAGTAGATTTTCCCCTGAGATTTGAATGATTTCGATAAACCCAAGCTGTTCCTTGTCAAGCCTGGTGTTGGCGAGCACATTTGTCATCCCCAGGATGCCATTGAGTGGGGTCCTGATTTCATGGCTCATATTGGCCAGAAATTTCGATTTTGTCGATGTAGCCTGCTCGGCTTTTTCCTTGGCAAGCTGCAATTCCTGGTTCATCCTTTCTTTTTCCTCGAGCAAACTGGCCAGCAGCTGCCGCTGTTGATAGAGCTCAAGAAACACCCTGACTTTCCCCACGAGAATTTCGGGTACGATGGGTTTTGAAATAAAATCAACAGCACCGGTCTCAATTCCCTTAATGATGTGAAAATCTTCCTGATAGATGGCTGATACAAAGATGACCGGAAGGTATTTTGTTTTCTTCGATGACCTAAGCAGTTGCACGGTTTCATACCCGTCCATGTCAGGCATCTGGACATCGAGGATGACCAGTGCAAAATCGTGGTGAAGGGTTTTTGTAAGCGCTTCATTGCCTGACAGCGCCCTGACAAATTCAACCCCTGGCAAATCAATGATACGCTCGAGCGAAACAAGGTTTTCAGGCTTATCGTCAACGATCAGTATTTTGATATTAGTTGTCATTGATGGCCATTTTATTTGTATAACCAAACCCTGAGCATCGAAAGCAGTTTTGCCACATCAACTGGTTTCGACAGATAATCATTGGCACCGGCTTGTATACTCTTTTCCTTATCCTCCTTCATTGCTTTGGCAGTGAGGGTGATGATCGGCAATTTTTTCCAGTTGGCGTGTTTCCTGATCTCCCTGATTGCGGTGTAACCATCCATCTCCGGCATCATAATATCCATCAATACCAGATCGACCTGCTTGTTTGCCATTAGTTTTTGAATGCCAATTTTTCCATTTTCAGCTTCAATCACGAGCATACCATGTTCTTCCAGAATTTTGGTCAGAGCGAAAACGTTGCGCATATCATCGTCGATAAGCAGAATTGTTTTGTTCCTGAATACTGCTTCCTTGTCGTGCAAGGTGGCAATAATATTTTGCTTGCCCTGTGGAAGATTACCAACAACCCGATGGAGAAAAAGGGCAGTTTCGTCAAGCAGGCGCTCATCTGATTTTACCCCCTTGATGATGATTGAACTGGCGTATTTGCGCAATTCGTGGTCCTCTTCTCTGCTAAGCTCCTTGGCTGTGTAGATTATTACCGGAGGTATGTTGATGTTTTCCAGTTCATTAAGCTTTCTTAAAAGCTCAAGGCCTGACATATCGGGCAGTCCCAGATCGAGTACCATGCAGTCAAACTGCCGTTCGCTGATTTGTTCGATGGCCAGCTTCCCAGTCGTGACTTCGCACACATTAACGTCCTTACCTCCAATGATTTTTGTAATCAGGCTGCGCATCTCATCGTTGTCTTCTACAAGCAAAAGGTCCTTAATGTTCTTGTTGACAAAGGTTGAAATGCGTGTAAATGCCATGTCGAGTTTTTCCTGTGAAGCTGGCTTGGTAACGAACCCAATGGCTCCTTTCTGAAAGGCCTCAAGGCTTTCTTCCATTGCCGACATGATGTGGACCGGAATGTGCCGGGTGCGCTGGTCCTCTTTTAATGCATCAAGGACCTTGTAACCACTCATGCCGGGCAGTTTGATGTCGAGGATGATCGCATCGGGGAGTACCTTATCGGTTGCCAGCAACGCGTGCTCACCGGTACCTGCAACAATGCATTTGAAGCCTCTTTCACGGCCCTGTAGGAGCAAAATGCTGGCAAAATTCCGATCGTCTTCAACAATCAGCAGCACCTTGTCGCCAGAAGCAAGGTTGTCCCGGTCATCGGAGATGAAAACAGGCTCCCTGTCAAATTGCTCAAACTCCTTTGTTTCAATGAAATCCTGTGTTGTTTTGAACGGAATGCCAATTGGCTCATCAATTTTTAGCTCATTCTTTGGCAGGTTTTGCGGTTTTTCACTAAGCTTTTTAGGCAAAACAAGTGTGAAAACGGATCCTTCTCCCGGGACTGAACTCAGTGTAATTTCGCCACCAAGCAGTTTGCTCAGCTCGCGTGTAATGGACAATCCCAGGCCTGTACCCCCATACTTACGCGAAATGCTCCCGTCAGCCTGGTGAAATGCCTCAAATATTTCGAGTTGTTTTTCAGGTGCAATGCCAATGCCGGTATCAGTAACAGCAATTGCAAAAAAGTCATTTTTGTCGATGTTGTTCTGACGAAGCGAGGCTGATTTTGCAACAGGACCGATGGTAATTGTAATCCCGCCATTGTGCGTGAATTTTATGGCATTGGATACCAGGTTTTTGATGATTTGCAGCAAACGCAGCTTATCGCTGACAAATTTTTCCGGTGCTCCGGGCAAGGCTGACACATCAAAGGATAATTGCTTTTGACCAGCCATGTGCTGGAAACTGTCTTTTAGTTGACCTGAAATACCTTTCCATGAAATCGCTTCCGGATTGATGGTCATTTTACCCGACTCAATTTTCGCCAGGTCGAGAATCTCATTGATCAGGTTAAGCAGGTCATTGCCACTGTTGTAAATGATTCTGGAAGCTTCAATCTGATCTGGGGTGAGGTTGTTCTTTTTGTTTTCCGATAAATCACGCGACAGGATCAGCAGGCTGTTTAATGGGGTTCTGAGTTCATGCGACATATTTGCCAGGAACTCCGACTTGTATTTGCTGGTTACTTCGAGCTGGCTTGCTTTAAACTCAAGGGCTTTGCGGGCATTTTCGAGTTCAAGGTTTTTCTCTGAAATGGCCTTTTTTTGCATTTCAAGATCCTGGGTGCGCTCTTCGAGTTCTTCGTTGGTTACCTTAAGTTCTTCCTGCTGCTCCTGTAAGCGTTTTTCGTTCAGCTTCAGGGCGACAGTTTGTTCTTCGAGCTCTTCATTGGCAACCCTGAGTTCTTCCTGCTGGGTCTGGAGTTCTTCAGCCTGTTGCTGTGTGGTTGACAGCAATTCACTCAGTTTCATGCGTGAAAGCGATGTGCGAACACTTACAGCAATGCTTTCATTCACCTCGTTCATAAAGGCGATAATGCCTGTCGTCAGTTGAGATACAGTTGCCATTTCGATGACACCGAATACTTGCTTATCAAATACCAGCGGAAACAGCATAAGGGCTTTTGCAGGTGTTTTCTGTAGTGCCGAAGAAACAAAATAGGTACCACCCTCAGGTTGCTCAACGATGATAGGTTGCATATTGTTAAACACCTGTCCAACAAGCGATTCACCAGGTGAGTATCCATCTTTTAATTGACCTTTCGCGGCACCATATGTAGCGGTGAGGTGCAGGAATTGTCCGTCAATCAAATTCACATACATGGCGCCCAGTTGCATATTCAGGTACTTGGCCAGAAAATGCAGAATCTTTTCTGATAAGTCTTCAAGGCTGTTTTCGCCCCTGATGTGCTCATTCAGCAGGTTTTTGCCATTCTTCAGCCAATCGAAATGCGCCTGTTCCTGTTCCGTTTTAAGCAGGAATGCCGTAGTTCTGTTGAGCGCAAACGCGAGCTCGTCTTTATCTGACCTTGCTTCAATCATTGCGCTGTAATCACCTTCAGCAACTTTTTTCGCATAGCCGATAATTTCTGAAACGCTTACGCTTAGCTTATTAAATGAGTCAACCAAACGTCCTATTTCATCCTGCGATTTGGTTTCGATTTGCTCCTCGGTATGTCCTTTTGACATCAGCTCGAACTTGGAAGCAATGTTAATGATCGGTTTGGTGATCATGTTCGACAACCTGAAGGAAACCAACAGAATAATGAGCCCTGATACAGATATCAGGATAACCAGCATCCATATCAACAGGTATTGTCCATAATTTCCCAAACCTGTAAGTGATTCGGCAAAAACCTCATATTCTTTCTGGATGTCATCGAGTTGCCGCTGCAGCTTTTCTTCTGCTTCAGGTGATGGGGAGGCAAAATAATTGTCGATGGTTTCTAGTACTGCGCTCCCTTTCCGATAACCCCTGTAGGAAGTTTCGACAGTTTCTAAAAAGCGCTTGTCCTTAATGCTTAGAAACAGTTTGCACCGGTTAGCAAGTAATCTCGCATTTCTGGGATCGTTCTCGAGGGATTCGTATAGTACCTTTAACAAGAGTGCTTCAAATGCTTCATTGGAGGAGTTGGCAGCAATGCTGTCGATGCGGCCGAAAACAAAGGCCATATTGTTGGCCCTTTCTATCATTTGCATAGATAGTTCTGCAGTGGCCTTGTGCTGATTGGTTTTGAACTTTTGAAAACCAATGACACCCTGCTGAAAATAGTTCATGTGAATGCGTTCGGCATTGCTCAGGATGATCAGTACGCGGTAAGTGCTGAAAAAGTAATTCACTCCCCAGGCAATCAGCAACAGGTTTAGCATGGTAATCGTGGTTACCACGTAAAGCTTTGAACGGATCGGCAGCTTATTGATGATTCTGGTTACCATATGCTTGCTTTTCAGTCATTTGAAAACATGAGTCCATTACTATTTATACAGCCAAACCCTGAGCAAAGAAATCAGCTTTGCCGTATCAACAGGCTTAGCCAGGTATTCATTTGCGCCGGCGGCAAGGCACTTTTCTCTATCGTCTTTCATTGCTTTGGCAGTTAAGGCAATGATGGGCAGTTTCTGGTATTTCTTCTGTTTCCTGATTTCTTTCATGGCTTGATATCCATCCATTTCGGGCATCATGACATCCATGAGTACCAGGTCAATGAATGGGTTTTCTTTGAGCCTTTCGAGTCCTTCGATGCCGTTTTTACCAAAAATGACCTTGATTTTGTATCCTTCGAGCAGGCTGTTGATTGCAAATACGTTTCTCATATCGTCATCCACCAGAAGGATTGTCTTTCCTTCGAGCACATCATCACGGCCATGAATTTTACTCAGCATTTCCTGTTTTTTCTCCGGTAGGTTTGATTCGATCTGATGGAGGAAAAGGGTGGTTTCCGACAATAGCCGTTCGAACGAACGGGCGCCTTTCATAATGATGGAATCGGCAAAAAACTGCAGTTTCAGGTCTTCCTCTTTGGTTAGCTCCTTCGAGGTGTAAATAACGATCGGGATCACATTCAACTTATCGTCTTTTTTGATCATTTCCAGCAACTCAAATCCGGTCATATTGGTCAGCCCGAGGTCGAGAATGATGCAATCGAAAAGCTGGTTTTGAAGGATCTCATACGCCTTTTCGCCACTGTCCACAGAAGATATCTCCAAATAGTCCTCTTTCATCAGGTTTTCAATACTGAGTCTCGTAATCGGGTCGTCTTCAACAACAAGGAGTTTCTTGATGGGATTGGTGACGATTTTGTCGATCCGATTGAATGCACTTTGCAGTGATTCGTGACTTACGGGTTTGCTGAGGTAGCCGATAGCCCCCAGTTTCAGGGTGTCGAGCGATTTGTCGACAGCAGAAATAAAATGCACAGGAATATGGCGAGTACGTTTGTTGCGCTTCAGCCGGTTCATCACTTCGTAACCGTCGATTCCGGGAAGTCCGATGTCCAGAATAATGGCACTTGGCGAGTAATAATCGGCATAATGTAAACCCGATTCCCCGTCATAGGCAATGATGCATTTGTAGCGGTGTTCGTGGGCAAGGTCATACAACAAACGCGAAAAGTTCTTGTCGTCCTCAATAACCAACAGGATTTTATCGCCTTCGGTGATTGAATTGCGGTCGTCATTCGCTTCTTCTGCAATATGTGGCTTTTGTGCATTTCTGAGTTTCAGGTTAACCTTTTTATCCGGTTCACTGAGGTTTTCGGGTGCAGTGGCTTCATCGAAAATGTCGTGGGCTTTCTCAGTGACCAATACAGGCTTCTCAACGACATCGGCAATAACAAGGTCATCAGGCAGATAAAGGGTAAAAGTGGTGCCATTTCCTTCTTTGCTTTCAACATTGATTTCGCCGCCGAGCAGTTCGGCAAACCCTTTCGAGATACTTAGTCCTAAGCCTGTGCCTCCATACTTGCGGCTGGTGGTGCCATCAGCTTGTTGGAATGCTTCAAAAATCAGTTGCAGCTTCTCAGCCGGAATGCCTATCCCTGTGTCAGAAACAGAAAACGCGATGGCGCGCTCTGCTGCAAGTTCGGTCTTGAATTTTGTAGTTGATTCAGGTCGGTATATATTAAGTGTGATGCTGCCTTCGTGAGTAAACTTGAGGGCATTTGAATACAGGTTTTTGATGATTTGATACAGCCGCTGTACATCGGTGCGGATCATTTCGGGCAGATTGTTGCTAATGTTGATGAAGAGCTCGAGCCCTTTCTTTTCAGCAACAGGGCCAAATGTTTTCCTGACATAGTTCGATAGATCCTCAAAATACATACTCTCAAGGTACAGTTCGATTTTACCCGATTCAACCTTGCTTAGATCGAGGATTTCGTTGATCAGATCGAGCAGGTCTGTTCCAGAGCTGTTGATGGTTTTGGCATATTCAAGCTCTTTTTGATCGAGGTGAGTTTTTCTGTTTTCTGCCAGCAATTGCGACAGGACCAAAATGCTGTTGAGTGGTGTTCTGAGCTCATGCGACATATTGGCCAAAAACTCTGACTTGTATTTTGAGGCCAGTTCAAGGTCTTTTGCTTTGTGCTCAATTTCTTTGCGGGCAAGTTCGAGTTCCTTGTTTTTCACTCTGATGGCATCTCTTTGAATTTCAAGTGCATGTGTGCGCTCTTCGAGTTCTTCGTTGGTCACCTTCAGTTCTTCCTGTTGCGATTGAAGATTTTCCTCCGATATGCGCAAGGCGTTTGTTTGCTCAAGCAATTCCTCATTTGCCTGACGAAGTTCTTCCTGCTGAACCACAAGTTCATTGGCTTGTTCCTGTGTTTGCTGGAGCAGTTTCTGAACTTTGTCGCTGGCCCTTGAAGTGCTGATGGCGATGGCAATGCTGTCGGCCGCCATTTTAAGGAAGGCGACGTTTAAATCGGTAAACGGGTTGATGGAAACAAGCTCAATCACACCCACAAGCTCCGATTCAAACACAAGTGGACAAAGCAAAAAGTTAGTAGGTGTTAGCACAACATTTCCAGCCTTGATTTTATACTCTGAGTGTTTATCGCTGATCAGCAGCATTTTCCTGTCTTTGGCAACTTGTCCGGCCAGCCCTTTCCCGGGTTTAATTCCGGCGGTTTTCTCAATCTTATCGTTGTCGAGGGCATAGTCGGCTGTAATGTGGAGCAGCTTGTCTTCTTCATCATACAGATAGATCAAACCAACCTGTGCATCAAGATAATGCGAGACGAACGAAATAATATTGTTGGTCAGGTCAGCAACAACTTTCTGTCCGCTCATACTTTGTCCAAGCGAATTCAGGCCGGTTTTCAGCCAATCCTGATTTGTATTTTCAATGGCGTTTTTCTGGAGCGTGCTCGTCATTTCATAAAGGGCTACGCCAAGTGTGTCTTTATCGCTGCGCGGTGTAACGGTAACTGAATAATCGCCTTTTGCGATTCTGTTTGCCTGTTCAACGACTTTGCTGAAGCTTTCGACCATCTGGTTCATCGATTTGCCAAGGATATCTTCCTCGCTCCGAATCTCAACGGTTTCGCTGTAATCGCCTTTGGCCATCGACTTCGCAACGCCTGCATAGGATTGAAGCGAGTTGGTGAGCCGGTTAAACGTGGCTACCATTTCGCCCACTTCGTTGTTCGGAGCTTTGATGAATTTGTTGTCGAGTTGCCCGACTGCAACCTGTTTTGCCCAGGAAGATAACTGCTTGATTGGGTTTACAAACCACCTTGTAACAAGGATTGAAATAAAGAATACGACAAGTATGGTGATCAGAAATGACAGCTTAACAATATCGGAAAGCTTACGTGCATAGGCAAATGCTTCCTTGTGCTCGATTTCTTCTATCAGTGCCCAGTTAACGCCCAGTTTTTCAAGAAACCCCAGGTTTCTATAAATACCTAACACATACTTTCCTTTGCGGTCAGAGTCATAAGTCGACACCTTTTCCTCATCAAGTTCATAGGTTTTTAAGAATGGCATATTGTTTTTATGCTGAAGAAAGAACAACCAGTCCTTGGTTTTTTGGTTGTCGACACGGAGGTGCAGGATGTCTTCATCCCTGCCAAAGCGCATTGCTGAACGTAGTAACTGATCTTTTCCAACGATATAGGCTTGTCCGGTTTCGCCATAACCTGCGTCCTGCTGAATGATCTGGTTAATCCTGTTCATGGTAACCTGCAAGGCGATAAATCCAACGAGCAGGTTGTCTTTGTCGAGGACGGGCTGAACGAAAAAACCAGACAAAGTGCTTAATGAAGGGGCATAAAATTCGAGGTCAGAAAACATGATGTGGTGGGTGTCTTTGGCCTCGCGGCAACAACGGGCAAATCGGCTTGACTGTAACGGTCCTGTGAAAACATTCGTTCCCAGGTCTGACTCCTGACGCAAACTGAATAAAATATTACCCACATCATCAATATAATAAAGATCATAGTATCCGTTTTTTCGCGTAAGGTCCTTGTATTCATCACGGTGCTCTCTGGTGAGTTGCTCATAAAGTGCATCCTTGCTGAATGTTTCAAAATCCCCATCGAATTTCAGATAAGTGCGCTTCAGGTTTTTCAGAAAATCGATATCGATCTGTTGCCTGCTGTTTTGCTCAAGAAAGTCGACTGACTCACGGAAAAATGAGTTGATGTTTTCGACCCGCAACAGCGAAGTTGAATGCAGTGATTTTTCGGCAACAATCGTTAATCCATGGTATGCGTTCAGGAAGTTGATAAAACTGATCGATGCCAACGGGATGATAGAGATGGCCAGAAACCATATCAAGAGTGATTTGCCAACACCGATGTAACGCCACGACCGGAGCGAGTGTTTGATTTTGTCCCAGCTGCTGGCAGTGTTGTAATCGAGATTTTCCATAAGGACAATATGCTTCTTTAGTTACTCTTTAATTATAGGGCGAACTTTTGAATGGTTTCAAATAATTCGTTGGGATTGACAGGTTTGGTGATGTAAAAATCCATGCCTGCGTCAAGGCATTTTTCACGGTCACCTTTCATGGCATGCGCTGTCATGGCAACAATGGGAGTATGTTTGTTCTGGGGATCTTCTACTTTTCGGATGTTTCTGGTGGCATCAAAGCCATCCATTTCAGGCATCTGTACATCCATCAGAATGATGCTGAACGATTCCTTCAGGGTGGCTTCATAGGCGAGTTTGCCATTTTCGACTGCCTTTACCTGCCAGCCTTTCTTTTCAAGCAATTGAACGACAATTTTCCGGTTAATGATCTGGTCTTCTGCTACCAGGATTTTAAATACAGATTCCGATTTTTCCTTTGGTTTCTCTTCGATGTGTTCCGCTTTGGCAACAGTACCCTTGCTTCCGAATTTCTTAATCAGCAGGTTGCGCAAATCGTTTTGAAGCACGGGTTTTGTGAGAAACTCGAAATGGTTGGCTTTTTTGAGTTTCAGAATGTCGATGTTGGCCTTGCTCGGCGACAGAAGGACAAATTCAGGAAGTGTTTTACCAGCAAGGAGGCTGCTGATTTTCTCAGCCACCTCAGCACCATTCATCTTTTGCAGATAAAAATCGATGAGCACCAGATCGAAGGTGTTTTCCTGAATGATATCGATGCCGTTTTTGCAGGTGTTGGCATAATGAAAGTTGATTTTCCAGTTTTTCAGCAGGTCGATCACAATATCAGCTGATTTCTGATGGTCATCGATAATCAACACATTGTAGGTGTTATTTGGCCTGTCGAGTTTAAGCTCCCAAGGCCTGATCTTTTGGTCGCCGGTAACCATATTCAGCTTGTAATAAAACTTGCTACCAACGCCCAGTTCACTTTCGATCTTTATCTGCCCGCCCATCATATTCACCAGCTTCTGGCTGATGGTTAATCCAAGGCCTGTGCCGCCGTGGGTGCGGGTTGTTGAGGTATCCACCTGGGTGTAAGATTCGAACAACCTGCCGATCCTTTCTTTGGGAATGCCAATTCCGGTGTCTTCAACGGAAAATTCAATACTTACCTGTTCTTCAACATGATCGATCAGGCGAACATAAAGTCCTACTGTACCTTCTTCGGTAAACTTGATGGCATTGCTTAACAGATTAATCAATATCTGTCTGATTCTTAACGGGTCACCGATGAGGATGTCGGGTAGGTTGGGCGAGATTTCGCACACAAACTCAAGTTTTTCCTGAAATATTTTTACTGAGAGCAGGTTTACAATCTTTTCAATGACTTCACGGATGCTGAATTCAATTTCTTCAAGTTCTAGCTTATCAGCTTCAATTTTCGAGATGTCGAGGATTTCGTTGATGATTTCGAGCAAGGATTCACCGGAGTTCTTGATGTCGAGCAAACGCTCTTTCTGAATGGCATTTATTTCATCGTCCATTAATCCTAGCTCTGCCATACCGATGATGCCATTCAGTGGCGTCCTGATTTCGTGGCTCATGGTGGCTAAAAAAGCGCTTTTGGCCGATGTGGCTTCTTCGGCAATTCTTTTCGCCATATTCAGCTCGTCGACGGTTTTGGCCAACTTCCGGGTAGTATCCTCCAGGGCATTTTTGTGCTGGAAAAACTCAATGAAGGCCTTAATCTTACTTTGCAGAATTTCAAGGTCAAGGGGTTTGTAAAGGTAGTCAACGGCTCCTGTTTCGTAGCCGCGGAAAATATGCTGCCTTTGCTTGCTGATGGCAGTCACGAAAATGATGGGAATGTATTTTGTGCGCTCGCTGCTGCGCATGATCTCGGCAACCTCAAACCCATCCATGCCTGGCATTTGAACGTCCATCAGTACCAACGAAACATCGCTCTCGAGCATGATGCCAAGGGCTTCATTGCCCGAATTGGCTTTCAAAATATTCAGGTTATCACTTTCCAGAATTCCCTCAAGTGTCAGCAAATTTTCCGGACGGTCATCAACGATCAGTACGTTGAATTTAGTAATGTTATTCATTGTTTATTAATTTGGGAGCAGGTTGATCACTTATTCCAACAAGCAAATATAAGCATATATCAATCTTATTCCTTGTGGCATACGCATTCGTTTTTTTTTGCCTGGAAAAATTTATGAAAATTGCTCCAAATTGGCCACCTGATTGTCCTAAACAACAACCTAAACAAGTGTTCGTAGTTGTCATTGTAGTCCATAAATACGATCGGCTGATGTGCGGGTTTTGTAGCTTGAAAAAGACTTAATATATTGATTCAGATTTATTTCGGCTGCATAATACCATGAATTCACAAAAGGTACATTTCTTAACATCATTGGTTTGTTGAAATGGAACTGCCTCATCAAACAATTCATCAAACAGGATTGATAACTGAAGTTCAATTTGTTGTGAAATACCTTCTGCCGTTTCGTTTTCGGGAAAACTAACTGGTTGAAATCGGCTTTGAATGTCCTTGAACGCAAGGATTTCGCCCTCAACTTTCCAGGATGCTGCCATTGGAAAATTTTTACAATACAAAAGGATATACATGCCTAACTGAAGCGCCTTTGCCTTGTTACTGTCAGTGATGGCTTCTTCCCATTGTTTTATTGTTAGGTGCTTTGTTTCTACTTTGCCTGTTTTATAATCAATAATCGACAAAACCCCATCACGTCTTTCAATCCTGTCTGGTGTTCCTTTGATAAGCACTGGTTGGCCCTGGTGAATGATGCTTGTCTTAAGCTCCTCTTCGAGACTTTCGATTGTGATGCGCATATTGTCTTTTTTAATCCGTTCCAGTTCAAGCTGCAGAAACTGTTTTACGAACCTGTTGACTACTTCAGCCAATAGCCTGTTTTTACCGGTCTCTACCATCGAGAGTTTGTGTTCCTGCCTGAAGGCTTCTATTACCGCTTCCGGATATTTCTCCAAGAGTTTCAGGATCATATCTGGGGTAAGTGGCAGATTGATAAGCGGTTGGTATAATAGGGTAAGCGCAAGGTGTACCACCTTGCCAAGCAAATCGAAACCTAGCTGATCGTCGAAACTATCCGGCGCTTTGATCCGCAAAACATCCTTCAGGTAGAATTTTAGGGGACACAAAATATAATTTGAAATTGAAGTGGGTGAGAAGCCGGCACTTGCTTTTTCGCGAAGCATCTGAAGAATACCTGTAGTCTTTGGGATTAGAATTTCCTGTCCAAAACCATGACTGCCAACAGCAAGGCTTGCAACATGCTCACTAAGATGCAGCCTTGGGTTGAGCTTCGCAAGCTCTTCAGTGATTTGCATGAGAAACCTGCTTTTTTCGCCTCCTTCGAGCAAATCAGGCTCGGTATTGTAGAAAACATGGATGTTGCTTGCCGATTGCATTAACCGAAAGAAATGGTAGGCATAGGTTGCTTGTTTTTCTGTGTGGACAGGAAGTCCGAATGAATGCCTGATGTCGTGTGGAATGAAAGAAGCATTGTTTTTTCGTGCTGGAAGTATGCCCTCATTGGCCGATAGCAGGATTACCCGGTCAAAGTCGAGGTTGCGGGTTTCGAGCAAGCCCATGAGCTGCATCCCTAACAAAGGTTCACCATAAAACGAAACATGAAACGAAGGAGCAGATTGCCTGATTAACCTAAGCAAAGACTTGGTATCCAGTAAATCAGGGTGATTCTGCTCAAGAAGAAGCAACTTATTAATCAAACGTACAGCGGCTTCAATATTTCCGGTCAGTAAGGCTTGTCCCGGGGAACTTGAGCCGATGCTGTTGACAGCAAGGTATTGGAGCAGCTCATATGATCTTTTGAGTAATCGCTCAGGGCTAGGCAGACAGGGTTCAAATAACAATCCGACGAAATCTGTAAAGCCTTCGCAAAAGCTGTTTTCAGCAAATTCAAGCAAGGTGAGCCATTGCAATCGCGCATGGCTTTCTTTCAACGCTTGTCGTCTGAAAGCTTCGATTCCCGGCATCAAATACCTCACAGATTGCCAAACCGGCGACGCAATCAGTTTGAGAACCATGCCGGTGTCATAACCTTTTCCACCCCATTGCTCAGCCGTGGCAATATGCATATTTATGAATTGTAAAACCGTTTGATACACAGGGCTTAGCTGCAATGGAATGCCCATGGTCACATTGTATTGTCCAACAGATTCAGGAATGGCATTGATCATTGGAATCAGCAGGTTTTCATCGGCAAGAACCAGGGCGGTTTTGCCGGGATCAAACTGATTGGAAGTAATGAGTTTTGTAATTAAATCACCGGCAGCTTTGGCTTGGGCGACATTACCCGGAACTCCCGTTATCCGGATGTTTTTTGCCTCTGTCAACAAACGGTTGCCGACCCATTGCTGAGGTATGCCAGGATATTTTTGCTTAAATAACCTGGCAAAATGCCCGGCTTCATGGAATCCAAATGCATTTTCATCGACGTAATAGGTGTCGAGATCCCAGAAAATCCGGGCCTTTTTTAAGTGGATCAGCCGGACGATAATTTGTTGTTCAGCTGGAGTTAAGGCGTTGAAACCGGCAAAAATAACCTGCTTTTCAGTGATTGTTTCAATCCACTCATTTTCGCTTTTTTTTGCTGCTTTTCTGAAAAGCATTCCGGGGTAAGCAATATTGGAAGCTTCCAGTTTGGCTGAAAAAGCCGTGTAATAGGTTTTTATCGACTTGTAAAAAGCCAGGTAATTAAGTTCATAATCCGAAAGTTCACTTCCATCAGCATGCCACAATTCAATGGCCTTGGTCTCTGAAAGGTACTGATACAACGCATCTGCATCCACCAGGTGAAGGTCAATATCGTCGAAGTCGCGCAAAAACTCATCAGCCCATGCCGAAAATTCGGTGAATCCTTCGATGTTCCCCTGCTGCAATTCGAGGTAGGTTTCAAGGAGCATAAACCTCAGCACAAGCTTATCAGCCAGGTTACAGGAAGTCCACCGGGCAACAGCCTCTTCAATGCTGTAAATGACAGGCATCCAACTTGTTGAGCTAAGTTTATTGAGCAGAAACTGCTTAAAGAACAGGCTTGCACGTTTGTTCGGAAATATGATGGTCGTTTCACCCGGCGGATAAGCTGATTCATTGACGAGGAAGTCGGCAATTTTTTCGAGAAATGCTGTCATGGCAGGCGGTTTGATTGAAGGAACTGAGCTACATGGACCAATTGTTCAGGTTTACCTAAATCGAACCAATAGGGTGTTTCAATTTCAAAGCCTGCAATATTCCGGGAAGCCGCAAGCGAAAGGTAGAGGTCAATAAGGGAACATTTGCTAACAGGGATTCCGGCTAAGGCCGTGGGGTTTAAAACATGAATGCCATTAAATGCGAAGGCATTCAATGAAGCAGCTTTGGCGTTTCCGACCAGCTTTATTTGGTTGTCGGCAGTGTGCTTCCATCCCCGCAACAAATTTTCGTGATCAAAGAGCAGTTTTCGGCTTGAGTTGCGTTGACTGATCAGCAGGCTGATATCGTGCCTGCTTTTTTTGTGCATATCAATCAGGCTTTGCAAAGGAAGACTGGTGATGATGTCAACATTATGCACAAGTACAGTGGATGCATTTCCGAAGAGAGGCAGGGCTTTCAGCAGTCCACCGCCGGTGTCGAGCAATTCGGCAGATTCATCAGAGATCATTATGTCCAGGTCGGTGAATTGCTGACTTTTCAGAAATTCGATGACCTGGCTTGCGTGGTGATGTGCATTGACGATGATCTGCGAAATCCCGGCTTTGCGAATTTGGCAGATTACCCTTTCGATAAGCGGGATGCCGTTAATTGGAACGAGGGCTTTGGGCTTATCTGCAGTGATTGCTTTGAGCCTGCTTCCGTAACCAGCGGCTAAAATCATGGCTGCAGCCGAATGTTGTCTGGTCATTTTTTCACTGGCTTACAAAGTTGACTTTCATCTGGAGATTTTTCGCCACATTTATCACAGGTGAAGCGCAGTTCTTTCTTATCAGACTTCTTTACCTTACCTGTTTTACACAGTTTTTTTGACATGCAATTTGAATTAATTGGCAGACACGTTCAATTTTTTTTGGGTTTTTCCCGGCTTAGGTTTGTTGATCCATTTCGCAATGCCGAAGCTGGATCTTAATGTCGGGATGTTTTTTTCTCAAATACTGGCTTAATTTCTCGGCGCAATAAACAGAACGGTGCTGACCTCCTGTGCAGCCAAACGAGACCATGAGATCTGCGAACCTTCGCTCCTTATAATCAGAGACAGCCTGATCAATTAACTGATACACATGATTCAAATATGCTGCTACCTCCGGCTTTTCTTCAAAGAAAGCGATTACTTCCTTGCTGCGTCCGGTAAGCATTTTGAACTGTGTTTCACGGCCCGGATTTGGCAACGAGCGGCAATCGAACACAAAACCGCCTCCGTTACCGGTCTCGTCTTCCGGAATGCCTTTTTTCTTGAATGAGAAGCTTCTGATGCGCAGTAACAATGGCTCACCATCATGGTTAATCACCTTTGGAAAGGGATAAGGTAACTTTATTATTTCAGTAAGTATCTCATGCAGATATTGACAGTCGGGTGGGAGGGGGTGCTTGCCCAGATGTTGTCCCAGGGTTTCCAATGCGTAAGGTATGCTCTCGAGGAAATGCGGTTTGCGCTGGATGATGCCCCGATAGCCGTATGCACCCAACACCTGAAGCAGCCTCAGGTAAACAAAATACGGGTATGTTTCTTCGAACAACGAAACATGTGCAATGCCATGTTTCCTTAGTTCATCGAGATAATATTCAAGCAGTTGTTTCCTGATTTTGGCAGGAATGCGTGCCTTCACCTGATACAGGAGCGAAACAAGGTCGTAAGGCAAAGGTCCTTTGCGGGCGCCTTGAAAATCAATGAAATGCAACTTACCCTGACGAACCATGATATTGCGTGATTGAAAATCGCGGTACATAAAATGCTCAGGGGGTATTTTCATTAAATGCTTTGTCAGGGAGTCGAACGCGAGAGAAAGCCTCGTTTCATTCACTTCGATGGGGTGCATCTTAAGGAAATAATACCTGAAATAATTCAGGTCGTCTTTGATGGCGGCTTCATCAAAGCATGCGGCCGGGTAGCACTTTGAAAAATCAAGACCTTGAGGGGCGATTAATTGAAAGCGAATAAGCAATTTTATCGCATCCTGGTATAAGCGAATGACGCTTTCGTTGAAGCTGCCCTGATACCATGCAAGCTGAACCAGATCAAACAGGCTTTCATCTCCGAAATCTTCCTGAAGGTAAGCATGATGGTCGTCGCTGATAATGAGCACCTCGGGAACAGAAAACCCTTTTGACTTCAAAAGGCCCGACAAATAAACAAATGAATCGTTTTCCTCGGTGTTGTTTGAAAAAGTGCCAATGACACAGCTTTCGCCAGAGGTGATTCTGACATAAAGGCGTTGAGAACCTGAGCCGGCAAGTGGAACGACAGCCGTTGGCAAATGGCCTGTCCACTGACTGTAAAGCGATGAAAACAAGGGCAAAAACTGCTCGAACGAAGGCATGAAAACTAATTTAGAATGAATACAAATTTAGGAATAATTGTCGGTATACACGCCACAGAATGCTAAATTAACGTGAAAAAAAGACGTACTTTTGTGGCAATCCTATAATTGATTAAATCAGCAATAACATTATGGAAAATCAGAAGAAAACCATCGATATTTTGAAGACTGCCATTCTGCTCGAACGTCGTGGCAAAGCGTTTTACACCCAGGTGGCCAGGCAGACAGAAAGCAAGTCGGCGAAGAAGATATTTGAAATGATGGCCGAAGAAGAAGACGCGCACATCGATTTCCTTTCAGTTCAGTTTGCCAACTTTGAGAAAAACCATGTCTTCCTAAAAAATGAAGAACATGTTGAGATTGACGATACCGATGCCGTGATGATCCTGTCGGAACAGGTGAAGAAAGAAATTTCAGCTGCTGGCTTTGAAGCCGCTGCTATTTCGGCAGCCATTGATTTCGAAAACAGGGCCATTGAAGTGTACTCACAACGCGCAAAAGAAGCCACTGATCCCAATGAGAAGGATATGTATCAGATGCTTGCCGATTGGGAAAAAGGCCACCATAAATTGCTGCACAAGCTGAACGAAGACCTGAAAGAAGAAATCTGGAATGATAATAACTTCTGGCCTTTCTGAGTTAGGTATTTGCTGAACTTACGCAAAATTCAGCTGAGAGCGTAATTCCGGCAATATCGGTTAATTATTTGTTATTGATTATCTGTTATTTAATGATGTTTTATTATGCATGACGAAAATTTGGGTTTCAACTCCAATGCGGTGCACGCCGGTGGAATTGACGATGTTTTAGGGAGCGCAGTAAGTCCGATATACCAGACTTCAACGTTTAAGTTTGAAAACGCCGACCATGGAGCAAAATGCTTCTCCGGTGAGGAAAAAGGCTTCATTTACACCCGTATCGGAAACCCGACAATCAATGAGTTGGAGCAGGCAGTTGCCAAACTCGAAGGCGGCTTTGGCAGTGTTGCCACAAGCTCAGGTATGGCTGCTGTTAACACAGTGTACATGGCCTACCTGTCATCGGGCAAACACCTCCTGGCGCACAATTCTTTGTATGGTCCCTCGCGTGCCATCATGGAATCGCTGTATCCCAAATTCGGTGTCGAATCAACATTCATTGATGCCACTGATATTAAGGCATTTGAAGCAGCTATCCGTCCGAATACAGCCTTGATTTTCCTCGAAACACCAGCGAATCCAACCATTGGTATCACTGATATTGAGGCAATTTGTACCATCGCGAAAACACGAAACATCCCGGTTTGCGTCGATAACACCTTCTGTAGTCCCTATCTGCAGCGGCCATTTGAACTGGGAGCCGACATTGTGCTGCATTCGATGACCAAGTTTATCAATGGCCATGCCGACATCGTTGCCGGTATCGTTGTGGCAAAAACCAGGGAACATTACGACAAAATCAGACCAGTGATGGTGAATATTGGCTGCAACATGGACCCACACCAGGCCTGGTTAACCCGCAGAGGGCTTAAAACATTGGGCATCAGAATCGACAGGGCGCAGGAAAACGCCATAAAGGTAGCAGCCTTCCTCGAACAACACCCAAAAGTTGACTGGGTGCTCTATCCCGGACTGCCCTCGCACCCGCAATACGAATTGGCCAAAAAACAGATGAAAGGCCCCGGAGCCATGATCAGTTTCGGGCTGAAAGGCGGACTGCGCGAGGGTAAGGTGTTGATGGATAATGTGAAGATGGCACTGTTGGCGGTTTCACTGGGAGGAATTGAAACACTGATTCAGCATCCGGCCAGCATGACCCATTCAAAGCTGAGTGCTGAGGCCAAAAAAGCAGCCGGCATCACCGATGAATTGGTGCGCCTTGCTGTTGGTATTGAAGATGTCGACGATATTATCAACGATTTGCGTCAGGCACTTGATAAGGTGTAATTGGCTTTTTACCAGCGGGCTGCAACCATGTGCCTGCAGCTCCAAATGATGCATTAATCCGTTAACTTAATTTGCGATCGATGCAACAATGAAAACCCGGTTTATTGTATTGTCTTTGGTTATGTTTTTTTGGGCGATGACTTCAACTGCCCAGAATGTAACCCTTGTGTTAAGTGGGGGCGGGGCCAAAGGCTTAAGCCATGTTGGTGTGTTAAAAGCCCTCGAAGAAAACCAAATCCCAGTTGATCAGATTGTTGGCAACTCAATGGGTGCGCTGATTGGCGCACTCTACGCAAGTGGCTATACCCCACTCGAAATAGAACAGCTGGTTAGCAGCAATCGCTTTAAGGATTGGGCACAGGGTAACATTGATGAGCGGTTTTATTACTCAAAGGCATATGACCCGGATGCTTACTGGGTGAAAATTCCGCTGGTGCAGGGCAAGGGCGGACTGAAGCAGTTTTTGCCAACTAATTTTGTGGCGCCTTACCTGATGGATTACGCACTGATGGACCTTTTTTCAGTCGCTGGTGCTCTGGGGCAACAAAGCTTTGATAGCCTGATGATTCCATTTCGCTGTGTGGCCACTGACATTGATTCATCAAAGCTTATAGTTTTGCGAAACGGGCAGTTGGGTTCTGCGGTCAGGGCTTCATACACCTTTCCTTTTTATATCAAACCCATCAGAATAAATAACAAACTGCTTTTTGATGGTGGTATGTACAATAATTTCCCGATCGATGTGGCCCGTGAGGAGTTTGAAGCAGATGTCATCATTGGTAGTAAAGCCGCCGGCAATTATCCTCCGGCCGACGAAGCTGACATTATATCGCAGTTGCAAAACATGCTCATGCGCAAGGCAGATTACCATATCCCGGACTCAATAGGCGTGCTGATTGAATCGAAAATGGGGTATGCTTCGCTGCTCGATTTTGACCAGGCCGAGCGCTATATCGACAGTGGTTATGTTGCGGCTATCAGGGCCATGCCCAGGCTGACCAGACAGATCGCCCTCAGGGTGGATACGGTGAGTCTCAGAGAAAAGCGGTTTGCGTTTAAACACCGCCTGCCTGCATTGCATTTCGACACCATTGTCATCACCGGCACAAATCAGGCGCAGGCCGAATACATCACCAAAAAGCTCAATCCGGGAAAGAAGTTCAACACCCTGAGCCAAATCCGGGAGCGTTACTTCACCTTGCTTGCCGATGACAAGGTAAACTTTATTTATCCAAAGCTGATATACAATCCTGAAAGTGAACAGTTTGAACTGCATCTGGATGTTTCCCTAGCTGAAAAGTTTGAAGGGTTTTTTGGTGGAAATATTTCGTCAACTGCTGTGAATGAAGCGTTTGTAGGTATACACTATAAGCGACTCGACCGGATTGGAAGTCGCATCGGACTGAATGCCTATTACGGTCGGTTTTACTCATCGGTGCAGCTAAACGGCAGATTGGATTTCCCGGGGAAACTGCCATTTTTTCTTGGGCTCAATGGAACAATGGCCCGCAAAGATTACTTTAAAAATGCAAATTACTTTTACGAAGATCCCAACCCGGCTTTCCTGATCAATGATGAGCGATACCTTGACGCTGATTTTGGTCATACCTTCGGACGTTACGGAAGGTTGCTTTTTGGTATTGCTGACGTGAACAGGAACCTGAATTATTATCAAACAAATTCATTTAGCCGTAACGATACTGCTGACCAAACCACCTCGCACCTTTGGTGCCCGCATTTTTTGTTCGAATTAAACTCGCTTAACCGCAAACAGTATGCAAACTCTGGCGCCAGGTTGAGCTTTGAGGCCAGGTATTACGAAGGAAACGAAACCTACCTGGCTGGTTCATTCAACCCAAAGCAGGATGAAATCAAGCGTTATCACCGGTATTATTTGGTCAAGTTTGCCTACGACAACTACTTTTTTAAAACGGGCAGGCTCACGACAGGATGCTACGGTGAGTTTTCTTATTCGAGCCAGCCAGTGTTGTCAAACTACACAGCCACCATGCTTTCGGCACCTTCATTCGGCCCGGTTCCTGAGATGACCACTTTGTACCTCGATGAATACCGGGCGTTTACTTACCTTGCAGGAGGGCTTAAGACAGTGTTTGGCTTTAGCCGTAAAATTGACCTGCGGCTCGAAGGCTATATTTTTCAACCCTACAAAAGATTGAACAATCCGGGAGTGGGGCAACAGCCATCGTTTGGACCGGCATTCAGCAATCCATCCTACGTGGGTTCATTTGCTGTGGTTTACCACAGTCCGCTGGGCCCACTGAGTTTGTCGGCAAACTATTTTGACCGCGAAGGCAATAACTTTGCCGTGCTGCTAAACATCGGCTATGTGATCTTCAACCGCTCAATGTTTGACTGATGCTTCATTCCTCAGCCTTGGTAAATGATGTGCAAAAAGCCACCAACACGGGTTGCCGCAAAACATCGCTCAGGATTGGCCTACTTTTTTGCTTAATGCTTAACGAAGAACAAATAATTTCTATTTTTGCAGTCCCGAACTGAACCCATATCCAAAGGTGCTTAAGTTAAGGACCTGATGGTAATTGCTAATATTATTATTTATAATGGAAAACGAAGCCCAACTTAATCAGAATCCGATGCAGCAAGCTGCCCCGGAGGAGAATTCCTTAAACCAGGTTGAACAATCTGTAAATGAATTCAGCACATCAGCCCAATCAACTGATGATGTAACCCCTCAGCCGAAATCGGTGATTTCGGACACTGAAACAAAACGATTAGTTGATTTGATGCAATCGAACAAATTGTATCAGGAAGCTGCGCCGCAAAAGAAGGCCGGCGAAGCGATTAACTCAGAACAGGCTGCTGAAAAGCAAATTACCGATGCCGAAGCTGCACTTGCCGGGCAAATGATGCACTCCGATCAGGCCATCACAGCTGAGGAGGTTAAAGCCGAAGCAATGCAGGCAAAACCGGCCCTAAGCAAAAAGGAAAAAGAGTTGGCTTTGTCATTGATGGATGCTGATCACCCGGGTGACGATGCAGATCATGACGAAGATGACGATCATGTTGAAACAGTGTTTGAATATGAAGGTCTCAATAAACTGCAATTGGTTGAGTTACTTGAAGAAACAGTTACCGATGCTGATATTTCAGTGATCAAGGCAAAAGTAGCTGCAATCAAGGTGAAGTTTTTAAAACTGAATAAAGAAGATATTGAACAAGAGCTTGCCCAGTACCTTTCTGATGGCGGCAACAGGGATGATTACGCCCATGCCGACGACCCATTGGAAGTGAGGTTTAAAGCAGCTTTCAACACCTATAAGGAAAACAAGGCCCATTTTAATGAGCTTTTAGAAAAGAAAAAATCAGAAAACCTCAGGGAGAAACAATCTATTCTTGAAGAACTCAAGAACCTGATTTCGTCGGAAGAAACACTGAAGAAAACCTACGACGAATTTAAAATCCTTCAGGATAAGTGGAAGAGCATAGGCCAGGTTCCTGCTGCCGAAATCACCAACCTGTGGAATAATTACCACTTCCTCGTCGAAAAATTCTTCGACAAGGTAAAGATAAACAAAGAGTTGCGTGACCTTGACCTGAAGAAAAACCTTGAGGCCAAAATTGAAATCTGCGAGCGTGCTGAAGAGTTGTTGCTTGAATCGTCGATCATCAAATCATTCAAAATGCTGCAAAAGCTGCACGATGACTGGAAAGAGATTGGCCCTGCACCTCAGGATAAAAAGGACGAAATCTGGGAGAGGTTTAAGAATGCAACCGACAAGATCAATTTGATCAGGCGCGAGCATTACAACAAGGTTCAGGAAGAGCAACAGCATAATTATGATGCCAAGGTCGCTTTGTGCGAGAAAATGGAAGAGCTTACCGTTGAAACTGCTGAGACCATCAACGACTGGAATGCCAAGTCGGATCTGGTAAGTGAGTATTTCAATGTTTGGCGCAGCCTTGGACAGGCACCCAAGAAACTCAATGATGAAATCTGGAGCCGCTTCAAAACTGCCATGGATGCCTTCTTCGAAAGCAAGAAAGAATTCTTCTCGAAAATTAAGGACCAGCAACTTGAAAACTATAACCGCAAACTCGATCTCTGTGCCCAGGCCGAAGCCCTGAAAGACAGCAGCGAGTGGAGAAAAACCACCGACCAGCTTAAGCAGCTTCAGGAAGAATGGAAAAAGATAGGCCCGGTTCCAAAAAAGAACTCAGACAAGGTGTGGAAGCGTTTCCGTGCAGCCTGCGATGCTTTCTTTGTGCGTAAAGCTGAATTCTTTGGCAGCATCAGGGATGTGGAGTCCGAAAACCTGAATCAGAAAAAAGAACTGATCGCTCAGATTGCAGCTTTTGAAGTTGCAAAAGATAAACACGCCAACCTCGAGGCCCTTAGGGGATTTCAGCGCCGTTGGATGGAAATCGGTCATGTGCCGATCAAGATGAAGGATCAGCTGCAGGGACAATACCGAAAAGCCATTGATGCCTTGTTCGACAAGATGAAAATCACCGAGGTCGAAATGAGCACAACCGAATACCGTGGTATGGTTGAAGGAATGAAGGATGAGCCTGAATCACAGGACAGGATTCGCCGCGAACGCTTTGGCCTTACCAATAAGATTGCAAAGCTGCGTGATGAAATCAATTTGTGGGAAAACAACATTGGTTTTTTTGCCAACAGCAAGAATGCAGAAATCATGAAAGCCGAATATGAGAAGAAAATCAATCAGGCGAAGAATGACTTGAAATTGCTTGAGGCCAAATTGAAAATACTGAAGGATTAACCTGACAAACTACATCATGCGAAACCGGCTCTTCGAAAGATCGGCCGGTTTTTTTTATTTGGCTGGTATTGCATTTGACTGCAGCAACGACCAGCTGAGGTTTGTGGCCGAATTGGTGGCGGTGTATTTGATTAGTCCAACACCATCAGCAAGGTAATATTCCATGAACATCGTATCGGTGCCATCATGGTAATCCTTCACCGAAGTCTTGTATACCTTTGAATAGGTATTGTCATTCAAGACAAACTCATCCATGAAGGCAAGGTTGGTGTAATTGCCTTCGTTTATTCCTAACAGCTGAGTCTCATTCATCGGGTACATCGGGGTTAGGATACTGAAATAGCGTCCGGTATTAAAATATATCCGGTAGTTTTCATACATCATTTCAGCAGTTGATTGCTCTTCGCCGGCAGTTATTTCTGATTTGATAATTCCAAGGTGTTTGCTAGTGTATGTAAGCAGAAAAGCCTCATAACTGTACCCTTTTTGTGTTACAGGGTTTGTGTGAAACCGTTTCTCAGAGTAAAAATCAGTTAAGGTTAAGGTGTCCTTCTGAAGCGTCAGGTCGTTGCGAAACACCCAATAACTATTTGTATCGAACAAGCTATATTGTTTAAACGCGTCAGAAACTGAATTGTATGGGGCCGGTTGGAAGGTGTTGCTTTTTGAACAGGCGCTGATAAGTAGAATAAAAAAGGACAGTGAAATCAAGAGGGTGGCAAGTGGATGATTTTTCATGGTAAGATAATTCTGATATTATGATCAATGCCGCATTCGGGTTGGCTTTGCGTTGCAAATTTACCAATTCGAGGCGATGTTGTCAAAGGATTCGATGAATTAAATATTGGGGCTCAGCGCAAGGCTGCAAGTACCTTCGAAAGTTAAGCAGGAATCTGGACTTGAGCAGGGCCGGGTATGTTAGATCAGCGATAAATATGGCTGATCATGCTCAAAATTTTGAATCGCTGCCTGTAATGATGATTTTCGCTTTATCTTTATTCGCAAAATTTCCTTTCACAGATTTTGGCTGATGCACTGCTGTAATGGAAAAAACCTGCTAAGATAAGCGCATATGAATGCAAACAGTTTTGGAAAAGCTTTGGTTCTCACAAGTTTTGGCGAGTCGCACGGACTTGGCATTGGTGGCATCATCGACGGACTTCCGGCCGGTCTCGACATCGACCAGGAATTTGTGCAGTCTGAACTTAACCGCCGGAGACCAGGGCAGTCAGCGATTACAAGTCCCAGAAATGAAGCTGATACGGTTGAGTTCCTGTCTGGGATTTTTGAGGGCAGGTCAACTGGAGCACCCCTGGCATTTTTGGTAAGAAACAACGATCAGCGGCCTTCAGATTACGACGCGCTTAAAGATGTTTACAGACCTTCACATGCCGATTATGTGTACCAAACTAAGTACGGTATCCGTGACCACAGGGGAGGAGGAAGGTCATCGGCCAGAGAGACAGTTTCGCGGGTTGTTGGCGGTGCAATCGCAAAATTGTTGTTAAAACGGCATGGCATTCAGGTTATTGGCTATGTAAGCGCCATCGGGACTATTTCGGCTACGGTGGATAAAAGCCGGATAACGCATAAATATGTGGAAGATTCACTGGTCAGGTGCCCGGTCCCGGATTGGTCCGATAAAATGCTCAACCTGATTGAGGAAACCAGGCTTGCGGGCGATTCGCTTGGTGGCGTTGTAAGTTGTGTCGTCATTGGCGTGCCTGCCGGGCTTGGCGAACCGGTGTTCGATAAACTGCATGCCGACCTCGGCAAGGCCATGTTAAGCATTAATGCAGTGAAAGGCTTTGAGTATGGCAGCGGTTTTCAGGCTGCGAAGATGACCGGATCGGCACACAATGACATATTCAGGATTGAAGAAGGGAAAGTACACACCCGCACAAATCATTCAGGCGGCATTCAGGGTGGCATTTCGAACGGAGAGGATATCTATTTCAACGTCGCATTTAAACCTGTCGCAACCCTGATGAAAACGCAGGATTCAATCAATACAGCCGGTCATAACGTGATAATTCAACCTCAGGGAAGGCATGATGTTTGTGTTGTCCCAAGGGCAGTACCCATTGTTGAAGCAATGGCTGCACTCACGATTGCTGACCATCTTTTACGTAGCAAAATAAATTTATAGTCCGCATTAATTAAACTAAATTCAGCCAGTTATGAAAAAGATTTTCAAAATTCTAGGCATTGCTTTGCTGGCTCTGCTTATCCTGCTGGCAGCCACCCCATTTTTGTTTAAGGCTAAAATTGTTGGGCTGCTCAAGGAAGAGATCAACAAGAACGTTAAAGCTAAAGTTGACTTCAGTGGAGCAAGCCTCAACCTGTTCAGGAGTTTCCCTGATTTCAGTTTGGGCATCAATGACCTGAGCGTGGTGGGCGTTGGTCCGTTCGAAAAAGACACATTGGCTTATTTCTCTTCCTTGCGACTTACGATCGACCTGATGAGCGTGATCAATGGTAACGCTTACGAAATAAAGCAAATCCTGATGCGTGATCCGGTCATTAACCTGATCACCTTGCCCGATTTGTCAGTGAACTGGGACATCACCATCCCTGCCAGCGAAGTGGCGGACACCATGGCAAGTGATGCTGCAGAAAGCCCGTTGTCAATAAAACTGAACCATATTGAACTTTCGAATGGCCGCCTGCGATATGATGACCAGTCACTTGCATTTGAAACAATGTTAACAGGATTGAGTGGCAGTGTAAGCGGTGATTTTACGGCTGATGTGGCCACGCTGCACACCTTACTTTCTGCTGAAAGCATGGATTTGATCTATGAAAAGACAGCCTACCTGAAGCGGGTAAAAACAAAGGTCGACTCGAAAATTGTCACCGACCTGAAGAACAGTGTTTATACCTTTAAAGAAACCAGCATGCTGCTCAATCAGCTTGCAATTGGTTTCGAAGGATCGTTTGAGATGCCAGGTGACGACATTGACATGGACCTGAAATTCAACGCTGTCAATAACAATTTTGGTGATTTGTTGTCGCTGGTTCCGGCTATTTATGCCGCCGGCATGGATAAGGTGATTGTTGCCGGTAATTTTAGTCTCGCAGGCTTTGTGAAAGGAACCTATACCGAAACAAAAATGCCTGGTTTTGGACTGAACCTTGCTGTTGAAGGCGCTTCATTTTATTATCCCGACCTGCCGAAACGGGTTGAGCATATTGTAATAAACACCAGCATTCTCAATCAGACAGGAGATCCTGACAACACCATTATACATGTAAAGAATTTCGATTTTGAGATGGGATCAAGCCCGTTTCATGCCGGATTATTGCTGAAAACCCCGGTGAGCAATCCCGATTTTGAAGCCTCTTTTAAAGGAAAGCTCGACCTTACAGGGCTCGCTGATGTCATGCCCATCGAAAAGGAAGATAGGCTTACAGGTAAAGTGCAATTTGACCTGGCCATTAAAGGGAAGAAGTCCGATATCGACCAGAAACAATACGATCGGATCGATGCCAAAGGGACTGTTGAAATGAATGATTTTGAGTATCAATCGGCTATGTTTGGTCTTCCAGTGAATATCCTTGAAGCCAGACTGGTGTTCACACCAGCCTTTCTTGAAATGGAGAAGTTTTCCACACAACTTGGAAAAAGTGACGTGGCCATGACAGGGAAAATTGAAAATTTTTTGGGATACTACCTGGGCTCATTACCCCTTGTTGGGAAAGTGCAACTGAAATCGAACCTGCTCGATGTGAACGAATTGATGGCTTCGATGTCGGGAGAGCCTGAATCGGCGAATCCTTCCGATACCACCAGCGCACCCCTGGATCTGCCAGCAAACATCGATTTTACGTTTAACGGACAAATCGAAAAATTACTTTACGACAGCTATGAGCTAAACCATACAAAGGCACAACTCATTTATCGTGATAAGGTACTTGTGTTTGATCCGCTTGTGGCCGAATTTATTGGCGGTTCGGTAAGTATGAAAGGCTCCTTTGATGGCAAGGATATGCAAAATCCACTCATTGGATTCGAGTTTAATCTCAATGATTTTGATATTCCATTGGCATACAAAACGATCGGGATGTTTCAAAAGGCTGCCCCGATTGCTGAAAAGGCAAGTGGTAAATTCTCGACCGGGTTTAAACTGAATGGCCAGCTCGACAGTGGCCTGAATCCGGTTTACAGCTCTCTTACCGGCGGTGGCTTGCTGAAAACGACCAACCTTGTTGTTGCTTCTTCCGAAGCATTGAGCCGGATATCTACAGCGCTCGGCAGCGAAAAATACAAACAGCTGAAGACCGATGGCCTGAATTTTTCGTTCGAGATTTTGAATGGCAAAGTGTATCTTAAGCCGTTCGACCTCAAGTATGCAGGTGCTGATGTGACTGTGGGCGGTTTCATCGATTTTGACCAGCACATCGATTATGACCTTTTGTTTAAATTGCCTTTCGATCAATTAGGCAGCACTGTCACAACAGGCATGCAAAAACTGATGTCGGAGGCTGAAAAGAAAGGCCTGAGCGTCAACCCGGGAACATCCGTGCAGGTTAAGGCCAAGGTTAGCGGGATGGCATCTGATCCAAAAATTGCAATCGACTATAGCAATTATGGATCGAACCTGAAATCAGGACTGGAAGACATGGCCAGGAAAGAGTTGGAGAAGCAAAAAGAAGAGGTGAAGGCCAAGGTCAGAGATGAAGCTGCAAAAATCATTGAAGATGCCCGCAAACAGGGCGATGCATTGGTCAAACAAGCCGAGATAAGTGGGGCAAAGATAAAAAGTGAAGCTACCAAATCGGCTGAACAAGTGAGGGAAGAAGCGGAGAAACAGGCCCAAAAAATAGAAAAGGAAGGCAAAGCAAAGGGCTTGATCGGCGAAAAGCTGGCCAAAGAAGCCGCAAAAAAGGTGCGCAAAGAAGGGGATGACTCAGCCAATAAAATTGTGGCAGAAGGCGATAAGCGTGCTGATGATCTTGTTAAACAAGCGCGCAAGCAGGCTGATGATCTATTGAAGCAGGCGCAGGAAAAAGCGGACAAAATTTAAATGATGAAGATAATAATTGGGCTGTTTACGGGCATTATCCTTGGTTTACCCGTGTTTGCACAATCGTATGCAGGTACAGAAGTGCCGACGGATTTTCAGGATAAGTCAACCGTCAAGATCGTAAAAGAATTCGGTGTGCTGCTCGATTCAGCCAACATGCACGGTGTGATTCTTGTTTTCGATGCGATGAATAACACCTTGTTTACAAACGATTTTGAAGCGAGCAAACAGGGTCACCTGCCTGCATCAACGTTTAAAATTGCGAACTCGGTCATTGGCCTCGAATCAGGTGTGGTTGACAGCGATACCAGCATATTTCGATGGGATGGAAGCCCGAGGCGCCTTTCGGCATGGGAGAAAGACCTGAGCCTGCGCGAAGCATTTCAGGTATCCTGTGTCCCTTGCTACCAGCAGCTTGCCCATAAAATAGGGTATTCGCGCATGCACGACTGGCTTGACAAGCTACACTATGGCCGGATGGTCTTCGATTCAACACAAACAGATGTGTTCTGGCTCGAAGGCGGGTCGCGCATCAGTCCAATAGAACAAATTGACTTTCTTCAAAGGCTATACGAGGGCAAGCTACCTGTTTCAGAAAAAACAATCCTGCTGATGAAGCAATTAATGCTCCTCGAAAAGCATGATCACTGGCAATTAAGTGGCAAAACCGGTTGGGCCATCCGAAACGAAAACAATACCGGATGGTTTGTGGGCTATCTGGAAAACACAAGAGGAGTGTATTATTTTGCCGTTCTCATTCAGCCTGAAACAGCATTTAATATGGAACTGTTTCCAATCATGCGAAAAGCCATCACCATGAAAGCCTTGGAGCAGATGCGGCTGTTTGACGAATAAAACCGTTTGCTTGCCTTGGTTAATGTTTCTGCTCGCTGGTCAAATGACCAAGTTCTTCAACCAGGAAATGATTCAGTTCATGCGCATTGGCCATTGCATGCAAGGCGCCGTCGATGGCCACGCTGATGCTCCCTTTTTCTTCGGAAATGATGATGGCGATGGCATCGCTCTGCTCGGTAATCCCCAAACCGGCACGGTGCCTTAGTCCGGGGCGGCCAGGCAAGTCAAGTTTACGGGTAACAGGCAAAATGCAGCCTGCTGATTTGATTCTGTTCTGATGGATGATCATTGCCCCATCGTGCAGGGGGCTGTTTTTGAAAAATATATTCTCGATCAGGGGCTGACTTAGTTCGGCGTCAATTTCAACTCCGGTATTGGCATACTGAAACAGCTGATTCTGTCGGGTAACGACGATGAGCGCGCCTACTTTTTTGTCGGCCATCGATTCACAGGCCTTGATCACCGGTGTGTAATTGAGCGCTTCTTCATCATTCAGCCTGAATCCGAGAAAAGAAAAACTCCGGTGGTGGTTTCTGATGAACCTGGGTGTCCCCAGGGCCAATAGAAATTGCCTGATCTCGGGCTGAAAAATGATGATCAATGCGATGAAACCTACGCTGACAAAGGCCCCCAGTATCTCGCTGAGAAGTTCCATGCCGAATGCATTTACGAGGCGCCAGACAAGAAAAACCGACACTATGCCAAGAAAGATATTCACTGCCACCGTTCCCCTGAGCAGGAAGAAAAGCACGTAAAGCAAGGCTGCGACCAATAAAATATCGATCACATCGATGAAGTGCAGGTCAATAAAGCTACTTACCAATAACAGGGTCATTTGCAAGGATTCTGAAGCAAAAATAGGCAATCTGGTTCAAAGATCACTATTTTCTGTTTGTTGATTGTGTAAAGCATAAGGTTTAAGGCAAGTGCTGCAAAAGGTTTATAAATTTACTGGTTATTTTTTTGAGCGTGATTGAACAACGGATAGCGAAAGTGACCAAGCACCTACATCACCTGACTGAGAAGGTGAATTGTTTGAACGGCCTCTTTTACATCATGTACCCTGAGGATTGATGCACCCTGCATCAGGGCAAGGCTGTGCAGTACCGAGGTGCCATTGAGTGCTTCTTCAGGAGTGATTTCGAGCAATTTGTAAATCATCGACTTCCGCGAAAGGCCCACGAGAATCGGAAAACCGAGTGCGCGCAGCCGATGCATCTCCGATAAGAGCACATAGTTTGCCCCGAGCGACTTGCCAAAGCCAAATCCCGGATCAACAAAAAGCTGACTGGCACCTACCTGAATAAACACCGCAAGTTGTTTTCTCAGAAATTCGATGACATGCGCTGTCACCTGATCGCCCATCGGATTTTCCTGCATGGTGCGTGGCTGGCCGTGAATGTGCATGAGCACAAACGGAATGTTTTGTTGGCCGATGAATTCGGCCATGGCCGGATCAAAAGTACCTCCCGAAATATCGTTGATCATACCAGCGCCACCTTTAATGCATGCCATGGCTACTCCGCTCCGGTATGTGTCAATCGAAAACAGGACCTCAGGGAAGTGACTGCACAGGATTTCAAGGGCAGGTAGCAGGCGATCCAACTCCTCTTGTTCACTGACCTCAGAAGCACCCGGCCGTGTCGACATGGCCCCAATATCAATCAAATCCGCTCCGTCGGAAAGCATCGAACTTACCTGTTGAAGCATCTCAGCTTTTCCGCTGTGACGTCCACCATCGAAAAATGAATCGGGCGTAAGGTTGAGAATGCCCATTACCAACGGACCCTTTTTAACAAGTTGTTTTGATCCGAATTTGATGGTTGTTGTTGCTGAAAAAGCAGTATTTTTATCGGTTAATTGATTCATGTGTGCCAATAAGCGTTGAATGCAGAAGTGGCAAATTTAGTAAATTGACTATTATAAACTTATGAACGAACATACAGCTGAGCAATTCAAGGCAGTTACCAGCCTGTGTCAACAGGTTTTTCTCGATAAAATGTCGGACTATGGTCCGGCATGGCGTATCCTGCGCACTTCTTCGCTTACCGATCAGATTTACATCAAGGCAAACCGGATCAGAACGATTCAAACAAAACCGACACAATTGGTTAATGAAGGCGTAGAAGGCGAGTTTCAGGGAATTGTGAACTATGCTGTGATGGCCATTATTCAGCTCAGAAAAGGAGTGACCGACAAGCCCGACCTGAAAGCAGATGAAGCCCTGAGTTTGTATCGTTCGACCATGGAGGAAGCCTTTGGATTGATGACACGTAAAAACCACGACTATGATGAGGTGTGGCGCAAAATGCGGGTCAGCTCGCTGACTGACATTATCCTCATGAAGCTGCTGCGGATCAAGCAAATTGAAGATAACCAAGGAAATACATTGGTTTCTGAAGGCATCGATGCCAATTTTTTCGACATCATTAATTATGCGGTTTTCGCCTTAATCTTATTGGGGGAGGCAACTCAACATGGGTAACTGGAAAAAGATACTGTCCAACCTGAGCCGGATACTTACCGGCCTGGTGTTTGTCTTTTCGGGTTTTGTCAAGGGAATCGACCCGCTGGGGACAGCCTACAGGCTCGAGGATTATTTTATCGCCTATGGCAGCATGTGGGCTATGCCGCTTGCCCTTGGACTGGCCGTGGCACTCTGTGTGATTGAATTTTCGATTGGTGCGTTTCTGTTGCTTAACCTGAAGATGAAATACACCAGCCTGGCCCTGTTGGTGATCATGGTGTTTTTTACACTTCTCACCTTTTATGATGCCATTTATGAACCTGTTTCAGATTGTGGCTGCTTTGGCGATGCCATTACCCTGACCAACTGGCAAACATTTTACAAAAACATTGTCCTGATGTTGCCAACGCTGGCGGTCTTTTTCTATCGAAACAGCTTCCGTTCGCCGCTCGGGCCGGCCCTGCAGTACATTGGCATGCTGGCAGTCACCTTCGGATTTGCACTTTTTTCGGTGTATAACTACAACCATTTACCAATCATCGATTTTATGGATTGGAAGGTTGGAAAGGACATGACACCTGAAACAACAGCTGAAACAAAGGTATACCTGACCTACAGAAACATCGCTACAGGAGAGACAAAAGAATTCCTGTCACCCGATTATCCCTGGAATGATTCGGTCTGGATGAAATCATGGTCGTTTGTCGATCAACGGACAGTCAGCCTGGGCCAGAAGACTGATCACGGGCTTTTAGCGGAGGACGAGCAAGGCAACGATGTGACATTGTCGCTGATCGACAGTCCTGAAGATGTGTTTATTGGTATTGCCTACGACCTGAACGATGCCAGTAAGGCCGGATTGCTGAAGCTGATACAGTTTGAGGAAGCTGTCCGCGCCCGTGGAGTGGAATGCGCTTTGCTTACCAGTAGCTTGCCCGAAGAAGTTGCGGCATTTAAACGCAAGGCTGGTGTTGACCTGCCGATATATTATGCCGATCCCATTGTACTTAAAACCATGGTCAGGGCCAATCCCGGACTGGTGTTGTTTCATTCGGGGGTTATTGTCGACAAATGGCATTACCGTGATATTCCCGAGGGGAAACAACTTAAGGCATTGCTCGATTCAAGGAGTCATAAAACAGACTAAACAACATATGGGCGCTTTTCTCATCAGGCGGCTTTTCTATGGCGTACTCGTACTGCTGGGAGTGGTCAGCCTGGTGTTTGTACTGTTTACCATCCTGCCCGGCGATCCGGCACGCATGGTGCTTGGTCAGCGCGCCGATATCAACTCGGTGGAAGCAATCAGGAAAGAACTCGGGCTCGACAGGCCGCCCTTGGTGCAGTATGCGCACTTTTTGAATGATGTTTCACCGCTTTCGTTACACCAAGTCAGTAAACGTGAGCATTTGCTTTTTCTTGATCCTGCAAAATACGGGCATACGATCAGGTTGCTGCATTGGAACGATTACACGCTTGTGTTGAAAACACCCTTTCTGCGGCGATCATACCAAAACAAAAGGGAGGTTACAGCCATACTTGCCGAAGCATTCCCAATGACCTTGTTGCTGGCTTCGGTATCAATCCTCTTTGCCCTGGTCTTTGGCGTGCTCATCGGCCTCCTCGCTGCTGTGTACGACAACAAGTTCTTAAACAAACTTATCCTGATACTGACGGTGTTTGGGATGTCGTTGCCCTCGTTTTTTGCGGCCATACTAATGGCCTGGATTTTCGCCTACCTGCTGGCTGATTTCACCCACCTGAGCATGTTTGGCAGTTTATTCACCGTTGACGATTACGGAAGGGGAGAAGTGCTCAGCTTGCAAAACCTTATTTTGCCAGCCATCACACTTGGAATCAGGCCACTGGCCATTATTGTGGAACTTACCCGGACTTCATTGCTCGATGCCATGTCGCAGGACTATATCCGCACGGCCTATGCCAAAGGGCTGTCGCGTATCCGTGTGATTGGCGTGCATGCACTGCGCAATGCCATGAATCCGGTCATCACCGCAGTGTCGGGATGGTTTGCTTCGCTGATGGCTGGTGCCGTTTTTGTTGAATATGTTTTCGACTGGAAAGGAATTGGTGTAGTAATTGTTGATGCTTTAGAGAAATATGACTTACCTTTGATCATGGGTTCAGTCTTATTGATTGCTGTTATCTTGATTTTAATTAATATTTTTGTCGATATTCTGTATGGTATTTTAGATCCCAGAGTAAGGATTACTTAGTATACTTAACTTTTAATTCACTGATTATGCGTAAGAAAATAGTTGCTGGAAACTGGAAGATGAACCTTTCTTTCCAGGATGCGGAGGATTTGGTCGAACATATTTTAGAGCTCCTCGATAAGGAGACAATTACAGCAGAAGTAATTGTGTGCCCCCCTTACCCTTATCTGGAGCTCGCAACAGATTATGCTGAAGAAGGTAACATTGGCGTTGGCGCGCAAAACCTCAGTCCGTTCGATGCTGGTGCTTACACAGGAGAGGTATCGGCTGCCATGCTGGTTTCAATGGGTGTTACCCACTGTATCATTGGGCACTCTGAACGCAGAAAATATTTCAATGAGGATGACAAGATGCTGACGGCCAAAGTTAACCAGGCCCTGAAGCATAAACTTACTCCCATTTTCTGTGTTGGCGAAGCCTTACCCGAGCGTCAGGCCGGAAGCCATTTCGATGTCGTCAGGTCGCAGGTGCGTCATGGCCTGTTTCACCTGGATACCGATGAGTTCCACAAGGTGGTAATTGCTTACGAACCGGTGTGGGCCATCGGAACCGGCGTAACTGCCACACCTGATCAGGCACAGGAAATGCATGCCTATATCCGGACCCTGATCACTGAACGCTATGGCAAAGATGTTGCTGATGCGACTTTAATTCTGTACGGCGGAAGCTGCAACGCTGCGAATGCCGAAGAGATTTTCGCTAAACCGGGCGTCGACGGTGGTTTGATCGGTGGTGCGTCAATCAAGGCCGAAGAGTTCGTTTCGATCTGCAAACAAGCCTGAATTTCAGTTGATGAATAACCTTGCACTGAAGTTTTCGGTACCCGGCGGTGTGGAACAGGCTGAATCATTTATTGCTGTGCTTACTTCTATCGGCTACGAAGGTTTCCAGGAAGAAGAAAGCAGCTTGATTGCTTATATATCCGAAGCATTGTTTGAACAACAGGACCTTGAGGAAGTGCTGAAACTGGAAGCATTTGAAGGCATTTCCCTGATTGCAAAAGAAATTCAGCAGGAGCAAAACTGGAATGCCATCTGGGAATCGGCCTATGAGGCAGTTACCATTGCAGGCCGGTGCCACGTCAGGGCCCCTTTTCACCCATCGAACAAGGATGTTGAGTTTGAGCTTGTTATTGAACCCAAGATGTCGTTTGGTACTGCACATCATGAAACGACCAGCATGATGGTTTCCTTGCTGCTCGAAACCAATGTTGCCGGAAAGTCAATGCTCGATATGGGCAGTGGCACCGGAATTCTGGCCATTCTTGCACGAAAGCTTGGTGCACAGCCGGTTGTGGCTGTTGATAATGATGTATGGGCAGTGAACAACGCAAACGACAACATACTGTTAAACAATACACCCGATGTTGAAATTGTCATGGGTGATGCCTCCTGGCTGGTGAAAACCGGCAGGACGTTTGAGCTCGTGTTTGCAAATATCAACAGGAACATCCTACTGAATGATATGCAGTTTTATGAGGCGGCATTGCTGCCTCATGGTATGTTGATTATGAGCGGATTTTATGCAGATGACCTGGAATTATTGCGCCAAAACGCAACGAAACTCGGCTTGCAGTTTGTCAGAATGATTGAAAACAATCACTGGGCCGCTGCTGTTTTTCAAAAATAAACCTAACCTAAATCAGGTTTTGAGTACAAATCGATCAGCTTAACAGGTGAACGTCTTCATGCTGTTGGCTGACCTAAACCGATGAACTGTAAATGATGTTGAAACTAAAGTGGTTATTGTTGGGTCTTTTTTTGATACCTGCCTTACTCAGGGCTCAGGAAGCAGCATTTTTCTCAGAGAATTCAGAAGTCTTCATCACACAGGTGGCCGAACAACTGCAGCTGAGCGGAAGCAAACGCAATACAGAATCGGGTAAACAACTAATGCAAAGCCTTACTAACCAATGGAATGCAGGTAGGTTCAATAAGGAAGAGAAGGACAGGATTAAGGCCATTGCCGAGAAATTGCATACCGACAAAATCAGGATATACCCTGATTTTTACGCGTATTTCTTTGCCATCGATCAATTTGCTTCATCCCTTCAGCTGCCTTCCAGCATCATTGCATGGAACGATTACGCAATGAACCTGCTGATACAGGGTAACGGCAAAGGGTTTTCGGAGCTGATGAAATTTACAGGTGAGTTCATGCAATCGGGAAAACTTTTCGACAGAAATACAGTTCAATGGTATGCGCATGAAGTGAAATTCGGCTTTGTTTATGACTCCCTGCTGGGCATGCAGTTCGACAAGGCCAACCTGCTGTGTTCCACAGTAAAAGACACTTCCATTATCGAAAAGACAAAAGGCTATTACAGCTACGACAGCAGCCTTTGGACAGGGCAGGGTGGGGTGGTTACCTGGAGGCGTTTCAACCTTGACCCAAAATCCGTTTATGCGGAACTGTCGTTTTATAAAGTCGATCTGAACCAATCAGAATATGCTGCTGATTCGGTGGTGTTCCGCAACCTGAATTACTATAAATCTGCCATGATAGGCTCTTTGCAGGACAAGGTGTTCAGCAGTCCTCCAAACCCGCGTACGGCCTACCCGCGGTTTGTTTCTTATGTAAAGAACTTTGTCGTTCCAAATGTGTTTCCAAACATTGATTTCGAAGGTGGACTCACCATGGAGGGCATGTCGCTCATCGGCTCTGGCGATGGACAACAACGGGCCTCACTCACCTTTAAGCGGGATGGCAAAATATTTGGCCGGATGCTCTCAAATGCCATCCAGATTGGCGATGGCCGCCTGTTTGCCGACAGGGTTGCTGCCACATTTTACCTCGAAGCAGACTCCTTGTATCATCCCGGCCTGCGGATGCGGTATACAAACAACAACCGCCAACTCATCCTGTTTCGTTCCGAAACCGGGGTTGCCGACAGCCCCTTCTTCAACTCGTTCCATATGATTGACCTGTATGTGGAAGCTATGTACTGGGATATCGACAAAATGGAAATCGCCTTTCGCCGGCTCGAAGGCATCGGAAACGAAAGCAACGGACGGTTCGAATCGGCCAACTATTATGCAGACATCGAGTTCAGACGCTTGCAAGGGATTGATGATATCAACCCCATGTTTATGATTGAGAATTACCTGAAAACCTATGGAGATGGTCGTGAAATAAAACTGAATGCCCTGGCAGGATTTATGAAAAAACCCAGCGAACAGATTGTGGCTCAGTTACTTCGACTGGCAGCCAAAGGATTTCTAGTGTATGATCCAGCTACAGAAACTGCTGTGGTAAAAGACCGGTTTTTCTATACGCTCGCCGCAAGGGGAGGGCGTACCGACTACGATGTGATCAAGCTCAACAGCACCACCACCTCACGTACACCGAATGCCTTATTAAAACTGGGCTCACTTGAATTCATTATTAACGGTGTGAATGAAGTGATTTTGAGCGATTCGCAAAGTGTAAACATCTTTCCCAACAAGGGGATGCTGGTGATGAAGAAAAACCGCGACTTTGTTTTCTCGGGATTAATCAAAGCTGGTTTGTTCAATTTCTATGCCCGCGATTGCTTCTTTCAGTACGATTCATTTATGCTGAACATGAATTATGTTGATTCGCTTGCTTTCTATGCCAGGGTTCGGAAATCAGACAGAAAAGTAATTCAGGCTGAGTATGTTAAAGTCCGTAATGTGATTGCCGATCTCAATGGTACCTTATATATTGACGAACCACATAACAAATCGGGTTTGCGTGATTTCCCGAGTTATCCGGTGTTTAATAGCAAGAGTGAATCCTATGTGTATTTTGACAAGGCGGCCATTCAATCCGGTGCCCTTGACCGAAAGCGATTTTATTACGCGGTTGATCCTTTTGAAATTGATAGCCTCGATAACTTCAAAACCGACAATATGAAGTTTGAGGGCTACCTCGCTTCAGCAGGAATTTTCCCAGGGTTCAGAGAGCCTTTGGGAGTTATGGCCGACTATTCGCTCGGTTTCCTCCATGATGTTCCGGAAACGGGTTATGGCATTTTCGATAATAAGGGTAAATACTACAAACAGATACACCTCTCGAACCAGGGTTTCTTCGGTGCGGGCAGTATCGACTACCTGACTACCTCTTCCAGTTCGGATAAGTACATCTTCTATCCTGATTCGATCACAGCCTCTTTGCTGCAGCTTAAAATGGCTGAAAAACTCACCCCCACAGAATATCCGAGGGCGCAGACAGACACGGTATCCATGGTTTGGCAGGCGAGCCCAGACAAGATGATGTTGACCAGCAAACAGAAACCCATCATCATGTATAACAACGCTGAGTTTCATGGCGAACTCGATATTTCACCCTCGGGCTCCGGTGGATCAGGGCATTTCGACTTTGGTGATGCAGAGGTGATTTCAGGCTATTTTGATTTCAGAAGCCGCGACTTTGCTGCTGACACAGCAAATTTTACCCTGTACACTTCGGTTGAGAAAAAACAGGCCTTTTCGGCAGTGAGCTACAAAACGGCCATCAATTTTGATAAACGCCTGGGCATGTTTACCTACCTTGATGAAAACAGCCAGCTCTCGTTCCCGTTCAACCAGTATATCTGTTCGCTTGACGAAGCCAAGTGGCAAATGGATGAAGACAGGCTATACCTGAACAATAACCGCATCAACAAGGTTTTTGACATCGCCAACCTGAACTATAACCAGCTGCTCGACATTGACCTCAGTGGTTCAGGTTTTATTTCGACGCATCCTGAGCAGGATTCACTCTCCTTCTTCTGCCTCGAAGCTGAATACGACCTGGTAAACTATGCCATCAATGCACGAAACGTAAAAATTATCCGGGTAGCCGATGCGGCAATTTTTCCAAATGATGGCCTGATTACCATTCAGCGTGATGCCCGTATGCAATCGCTCGAAAGTGCCACCATCATCGCCAACACCACTACGCGTTATCACCTGATCAACGATGCCAGGGTGACAATTTTCAGTAAGCACAAATTCGAGGGAAGGGGATACTATGATTATATCGACAACCATAAAACGGTGCAACCCATAGAGTTATCTGCTATTTGGGTCGATGAGCAAGGGGTAACTAATGCCCAGGGATCAATACCTGAATCGGCAATCTTTTTCCTGAATCCCTACTTTTATTTCTCAGGGCAGACCAAGATTAAGGCCGACCGCAAGCAGTTGCAATTTGCCGGCGGTTACCGCATAAACCAGGAGTGTTACGACAAAAGCATGGCCTGGGTAGCCTTTGACACCCTGGTTGACCCTGCTGATGTGCGCCTGCCTGTTTCGGCCGACCCGAACGACCTGAGTGGCATCAAGCTGAATGCAGGACTTTTTTATAACGCATCCAGCGGAAAATACTACGCTTCTCTGCTCGACTACAGGCGTTCAATCGACGATAAACCGCTCATGGGAATCACCGGAAGCCTGTATTTCGACGAAAAACACAACGCATTTGTTGTTCAGCCACATGTGAAAACCACTGCCAACACCTTGTTTTCGCTACATACCGATCGCTGTACCTTTACCGGGAATGGTAAGCTCAATCTCGACCTTCAGATGCCCTTTGTGAACCTGGAAAGTTACGGGAGCTTTAACCATAAAATCATTGCGGATTCAACTTACCTCAATGTGTTTGTGGTGCTCAGGTTCATGTTTGATGAAAAAATCATGAACCAGATGAGCGATAGCCTTGCCAAAGCCAACCTCACCGGCCTTAACCTGACGCAAGGCAATTATTTGTATGCCATGGGGCAGAAAATGCCAAAAGCCGACCTGGAAAAGCTAACCAACGACATAAGCCTTTATGGAGCGCCCCGGAAAGTCCCCGATCAGGTGAATGATGCCTTCGTGCTCAGCGATGTTAAGTTGCGGTGGAACAACGAATTTCATTCATTTGTATCGACCGGCCCAATTGGTGTTGCCAATGTTTTGCGTGGACACGTCAACAAATATCTGGAAGGATTTGTTGAATTTGAAAAATCGCGGGCGGGCGATGGCTTCAGTATGTACTTCCAACTTGACGCAAATACCTGGTACTATTTCAATTACCGGAACGGCATTCTCCAGGCTGTTTCCTCTTCGGAGCAATTCAACAACGATTTGATGAACCTCAAGCCTGAGAAAAGGACACAGCAAAACCGTTCCACCGGTGAACAATACGAGTTTGTGATTTCGACACGTCAGAAGGCTGTTGATTTCATCCGGCGAATGCAATCAGTACAATAACCGTATGATGATGATCCTAATTTCCATATTACTTGCTTACCTGATGGGCTCTGTTCCAACAGCAGTGTGGGTCGGCAGGCTATTCTACGACATCGATGTCAGGACGCAGGGTTCGGGCAATGCCGGAGCCACGAACACCATCAGGGTTTTGGGTGTGAAAGCAGGAATTCCGGTGATGATTGTTGATGTGTTAAAGGGTTATTTTGCCGTGTGGCTGGTGCCACATCTGGTTGAATTTAGTCCTGATGACAACAGCAAACCTTATGTGTTGCTGCTTGCCTCGGTGGCTGTTGTGCTCGGTCACACCTTTCCTGTGCTGGCAGGTTTCAGGGGTGGAAAAGGCGTTGCCTCCATTTTGGGTGTTGGCTTTGCGCTTTTTCCCTTCAGCGCTCTCTGCGCAGTCATTGTTTTTTTACTTGTATTTATAACCACGCGTTACGTATCACTAAGCAGCCTGACTGCCGGAATCTGCTTTCCCTTGTTTGTGAACTTTTTGTTTCCAACAGATCATTGGGTGTTTCAGGCGCTTTCGATCGGCGTGGCTGTTTTTCTTCCGCTGACACACCGTAAAAACATTGAAAGGCTGGTCAAAGGGACCGAATCGAAAATCAGTTTCAGGAAAAAACCAGGCATCGAAGGTGTGAATAAAAAATCTGAAAACTAGCTTTACGACTATTCAAAGGTTTATCTAAATAGCTTAATTTTACCTGATCAAAAAAATGCAAAGCTTATGAAATTCATTATTTCGAGTCTTAAATTGCTGAAGAGTCTTCAGGCCTTATCCGGGGTGCTTAATTCAAGCAACACTTTGCCTATCCTCGATGACTTTCTGTTTGAGCTTAACGAAAAGGGATTGCGCATCACAGCCTCTGACCTTGAAACAACAATGACCATACTGCTTTCGCCTGACATGGGTGAGGGCAAAGGCAGGGTGGCAGTTCCGGCACGCCTTCTGCTCGATACCATGAAAACTTTCCCTGATATCCCGGTAACCCTCGATATTAATGATGAAACGCTGGCCATTGAATTGTTTGCCGGAGAAGGCAAATACCGCATGTCGGGCCACCGCAGCGACGAGTTTCCCCAACTCCCACAACTGACCGATGCCACCACCATTGAATTGTCGGCGGCAATGCTTGTAAGTGCATTTGAGAAAACTGTTTTTGCAACAGGCAACGACGAACTCAGGCCGGTGATGTCGGGCGTTCTCTTCGAACTAAGGGATGACTACCTGACCTTCGTTGCTACCGATGCACATAAACTGGTGCGCTATCGTCGCCTTGATGTTGAGCACAACCAGCCTGCTTCCTTTATCTTACCAAAAAAACCATTGAACCAACTCAAAAACCTGCTCTCGACCAAAGCCGATGAACTGGTTAGCCTCGGATTTAACCAGGCCAATGCAGCCTTCACTTTTGGCAATATGAAGCTGATTTGCCGGTTGATCGAAGGAAGGTTTCCGAACTATGAGGCTGTTATTCCAACCAATAATCCGAATAAACTCACCGTTGACCGCGCGGCTTTGTTAAGCGCCATCAAACGTGTAGCCATTTTTGCCAACCAATCAACCCACCAGGTCAGGTTTAAGATTAACGGACAGGAATTGCTGCTTTCATCAGAAGACCTTGATTATTCGAATGAAGCCAAAGAAAGGCTTGTTTGCAGCTACGAGGGGGATGACCTGGAAATTGGTTTCAATTCGCGCTTCTTCATCGAAATGCTGAATAACCTGAGCCACGATGAGGTGAAACTCGAGATGTCGGCACCAAACCGCGCTGGAATCCTTCTTCCGGTAGGAAATGAAGATGAGCACGAAGACATTCTGATGCTCATCATGCCGGTGATGCTGAATCAATAAGATCAATGCAAAAAGATGAGAATATCCTGGCAGCTTGCTGCCGGGATTTTTTTTGTTTTGCTGTTTTGCTGTTTTGCAGTGGTGCTATGTTAACGAGTTGAGGGATTGAATTGTTGAATCGTTGAACCGACCGAAGGGAGCTCAGCGTAGCTAATCCCTGAATTACTCCTTCACCACGCGGAGGCTGGCTACCGGCTTGTTGTTTTCGCTCAGGCTGATGAGGTAGACTCCCGCGGGGAGGATGTCGCCGGTGCTGGAGCGCCCGTCCCACTGCAGGCTTGTCAACGAAAGGCGGTTGTCGGTTTGTTCCATCAGGCAGGCCACTTCGCGGCCCAGCAGGTTGTGCACCGTGATGCGCACCGAAACTGCTGTGGTGAGCTGTGCCGTGATGCTTATTTCATGGGTAAACGGATTGGGCATGGCTGACAGGCGGGTGTTGCTTTGAGGCTGCAGCCTGCTCTCGCCGATGCTGACCGGGTTGAACTCGTAAGCGCCCATATCCACGCTGCCGCCCCACACACGCGGGTTTCCGGCAAGGTCGGTGGCTGGCAGGCTGATGCCTTCGGGCAGGTCCATGGTGCCGGCATCAATGCAGGGCGATATGCCCGACAAGGCATAGGGGAATTCGCCATAATTTACCCACTGCGGATCGGTATCGATGTTCGATGCATCATACACCAGGGTGTTGTTTAGCAGATCACCACTTATGGCGCTCTCACCCCCCTCGATGAGGGAATGGCTAATTGAAAGTTCGGAAGGCGTAATACCATCACCATACAACATTATTCTGGATGGGCTGTTGCCGTAAAAAATGGAATTACGCATATCAACACGCGTCTGGTCACCAATATACATGATGGGGTTGGTATTGGGATTGATCATTTGGTTGTTTCCGATGGTGGTGTTGACAAAAAGAACATCAGTATTTTCATACATGTTGATACTTCCTGTGGAGCCCCCATTCATGTCGGTAGTGTTTTCGGTGAACTGACATCCAATCAGTTCAACTCTGAAAGGATTTATAAGGTAAATAGATCCTTTAATTAGCAATGTACCTCCCCATGGTACGATAGAATCATAAACGGGAATACTTTTTGAAATTTCTGTGTTGATCAATCTGACGGTATCAATTTTGTCAGTAATACCATTTGATACAGACGAAAATATTCTGATTGTTTTCCCAACAATATTTTGTGTTAATATACAATTTGTTATGTTGAAATCATTGCAATTGGCAATACAAATTGTTCCAAAATAACCTAAGCAATTTTCTATATATACTTTGTTCAAAATAATGTTTTTACTCTTAGTAAATGAAGATGATCCATACGGTTGATTTCGTCCGAAACTACCATTTCCATTGATCAAACTCAAATCACTAATTGTCAAATTATTATTGTACCCAAAAGATAAAATGTGATCAGAAAGCATGTTTGCATCCAAAACCGTATTTTTCATTCCTGCACCTATAATTGAAACTTTGGTTCTAAGTCCAATTGGAAATATTTCACCACTACTATCATGTGAATAAAGACCTTCACTCAAATAAATGTTTAAATCGATATTTTGAGAATTATCAATTTTTCTAAGTGCAAATGCAATCGTTTTTAGCGGATCGTTTTTTGATAAGCCTGTGTTTTCATCTGAACCGATCTTGGGATTAACATATAAATCAGACTTCAGAGAATATGATAACGCATAGTTAAACACTACTCTGATTGAATCGTCTGGTTCTGCATATAATATATTTTGACGTATATGATATCTTGATGGGTTGCTTACAGAAAATGTATCTAATTTAAATCCTTTAGGAACCAAGTCGTTATCGTAAATAATATCAGCTCCTGAAGGTGCGTGATTATAATAAACGTCACAAAGATTTATTGAATCAAATATTAATTCTGACAAATTAGTATGAAGATGAAAGACAGCAATACCCCCACCAGAATCTCTGTCAATATTATTCCTAATAGTGACGCCAGACAAAACTATTTTAGAACCTGAACAAAAAATCCCACCACCTCCCATTTGACTTTGATTATTTTGTATAATACACTGCTTGATTGTTGCAAAACAACGGTAATAAATATAAACGCCACCGCCTACGGTAAGTCCAACTCCAATGTCCCACCCACTGCCGTGTTGGATGGTAAATCCCTGGATCAGGGCTGTGATATTTCGCCATAGCACAATGCAGGACCCGCTGTTGTTTCCGTCGATGATGGTTTGGGCAATATAGGCCGGGTCGCCCGTGGTCAGGTTCAGGCTGCCAAGGGTGAGGTTCTTGCCCTCAATGTACAGGTTTTCGTAATAAGTGCCTGGCCATACCAGGATGGTGTCGCCACTGACGGCGGCATCAATGGCATCCTGTATGGCTGTATACATGCCCGTGCCATCCTGTTTCACGGTGATGGTTTGCGCCGTGGCCATGGTGGTCACCAAAATAATATGCATGCAAAGAAAGTGTTTCATGACTGCTTGTTGTTGTCCTTTCGCCAACAGCCTTTGTTCAGGGGGTGCAGGCGAAAGCCTGTGCCTTAATACACAATGAGTTTTTTAACCACCACGCTGTTGCCGGCGCTCAGCTTCACAAAATAAACGCCT
>JAHIUX010000040.1 GCA_018816765.1 Bacteroidota bacterium | reverse complement strand
TGGCAATAATCCTGTCAATGGTATCTGTCTCCGACCGCTCGATGGCAATGATAACTTCTTCAACCTGGTGTTTATCAATGATTTGCTTCAGGTCTTCGTATTTACCGAGGTGCTCCAGAAAATCACCGATCTTGTAATTGTCTTTGTCGTAAACACTCACAAAACCAAGGAATATATTCCCTGAAGAACGTTCCTGCTTTTCCACTTCATTATAGATAGCAAGGGCATTGCCATTGCTTCCCACGATGATGGTATTGAAACCAATCAGTTTTTTGTGAATCTTGCGCACGGTGACTGAAGTGAGTGCAAGGCGTCCGAGGTAAGTTAGCGAAAAGTGCAGGAAGAACAATACCAGAAACGATTGATAGTATGACTTATAAGTGATGATCACATCGTCGAGGATGGCCATAAAAAAGATCACTGTAACCCCGATCAGGGTAATGATGAAGGTTTGGCCAAGTTCGTTGAGGCGCGATTTGCGGTAGACCCTGCGGTAGGTGCCAACCATGGTGTAAAGCAGCAGCCATCCGAGCGGTATAAATACAATGCCCATCCAGAAGTTGGGATCGCGGAAAATCACATCAAAATACTCGTAGAACCCTGGGTCCTCCGATTGTTTCCTGAAAATATAAAACAAAAACCAGGCAAGGAAGGCTGCTAACCAATCGAGAAACAAATACTTTATTACCTGTAAAATTTTATTCATCAGGGATTGTTTCGGTACACAATTTTCAGGTTATCAATGAAATACTGAGCATCGGTAGCTTCTGTGCCCAGGTCCGAATCGAAATACACCTTGATGTATTGTGCATTGGGGTAGTCGGTGATGGTTGGGCCCAGGTTGATATAGATTTTTTTCCAGCCCGTGGTCTTGTTCATGATCACCAGTGGCAGGGTGAGTATGGTATTGCTGTTTTTAACAAACAGTCCAACGCCAAAGGCCCTGTCGCATTTGTAATCCATCTCGAGGAAAACCGGCGCACCTTTGCCTGGCAGCACATAGCTGTTAAAGGTAGCTACCTCAAATTTCTTGAAATCCCCTGTCAGGTGAATCTTGCCCGAATATGCAGAGTATTCCGAAAGCCAGGCTTCGGGGCTGTTGGCCGGTGCTGTCTTGTTGATGGTGGTATCACTTTTCGACGTTTTCTCGAGTGAGATACTGCTTCCTTCGAAGTCTTCGAGCCAGGCGAAATTGCTGGTTCCGTAATAACTCGTTGTGGGATGCAACACCTGAACGCTGTCTTCAACAAAATTGAACGCTTCGATGATGTATGGCTTATAAAAAGGGTAGGGGGCACGGGTGGCAGAGATGCCATTGATCTTGATACCCGGCCTGATTTCGACCTTGTTGACGCCTGTAGCCAGCACAGGGAAGGTGGCTGGGAGTTCGAAAGCGCCGATGAGCTGGTCATTCACAAAAACCCATGCATCGGTAATGTTGTGCGTGCCGGCTCCTTCGGTAAAATAATCGGTTGTCAGGCTGATGGTGTCGATGCGCAGGTAGGCAGGGATGGTTTGATCGCCATCGAATTTCCTGCACGAACCGGCGCAAAAGGCGATGAATGTAATGGCCAATACAGCCGCAAAAAGCCTTCTGGTTTGCCTCATAAAATGCCGGTTAAATTTGGTTCTGTCGCAAAACGTGAATGAAAGGCCGAATATTGCCTACGGCCCGATTTTTTATCGCATTCCTGCATTTGCGTTCACTTTGTCGAGTATCTGGTAAGCCACCGAAAGCACATTGTAGCCGTCTTCAATGGTCACCGGAGGTGTCTGGTTGTTGGCAATGGCGTGATAGAAACTCTCCAGTTCGAGCATAATGGCATTCACCGCCTGAATGTCGGGCTTTTCGAAGATGATTTGTTTCATGCCCTTGTTGTTGCCAAGATCAATCACCATGGCCATCGGATCATCGGGTTCCTGCTGCAGGTCTTTCATCCGCACTATTTCGGCCTTTTTCTCCAGAAAATCAACGGTGATGTAGGCGTCTTTCTGGAAGAAGCGCGATTTACGCATGTTTTTCATCGAGATGCGGCTTGCGGTCAGGTTGGCTACACAACCATTGTCGAACTCGATGCGGGCATTGGTGATGTCAGGGGTGTCGCTCACGATGGATACGCCGCTGGCACTTATTTTACGGATGGGCGATTTTACCACACTCAGGATGATGTCGATGTCGTGTACCATCAGGTCGAGAATCACCGGTACATCGGTTCCCCTGGGATTGAACTGCGCCAAACGGTGTGTTTCAATAAACATCGGATTCTTAATTGAGGCCTGTGCTGCCATGAAAGCCGGGTTGAAGCGTTCCACATGACCCACCTGAACCTTTACCCTGGCTTCCTTAGCCAGTTCCATCAATGCATTGGCTTCGGCAGGAGTTGCCACTATGGGCTTTTCAATAAATACATGCTTCGATTTGCGCAAGGACTCTGATGCACAGGGAAAATGCGAAATAGTTGGCGTGACAATGTCAACCACATCCACAGCACTGATGAGTGAGCTGATGTCGTCGAAACGTTTCAGCCCGAATTCCTGACTAACCTTCTCTGCTGTGACAGGATCAGTGTCGAAAAATCCTACCAATTCATATTCCGGAATCTGTTTGATGCACTTAATGTGGATTTTACCCAGATGGCCCGCTCCAAGGACGCCTATTTTCAACATATTTTTGACTTTTGTGCAAAAGTAGTTCTTTTTTGTGCCTGTGAAATGGCTATTTTCGCTGGAGAAAATTTAGAATGACTCTAAATTAAAAATCAGCGGTTTAAGGTATTTTATGGAGGATTCATACCGGCATAAGGGTTTGCGTAAGCAATTGGTTAATAGCATCCGGCAAAAAGGAATTACTGACGAAAAAGTATTGAAAGCCATCGAAAGTATTCCACGTCATTTGTTTATCGATTCTTCCTTTCTTGAGTTTGCTTACCAGGACAAGCCGTTTCCAATCGGGTCGGGGCAGACGATTTCACAACCCTATACGGTAGCTTTTCAGACCGAATTGCTCGAACTGGGCAAAGGGATGAGGGTGCTGGAAATTGGAACAGGTTCGGGTTATCAGGCCTCCGTACTTGCCGAAATGGGGGCAAGGGTGTTTAGCATCGAAAGGCAACGTAAACTATTTACCCGGACAAGGGAACTGCTTTCTAAGATGAACTATCAGGTGAAAACGTTTCTGGGCGATGGCTATGAGGGTTTACCTGCTTTCGCACCATTCGACCGCATACTGATCACAGCGGCAGCACCTGAAATTCCTCAAGCCCTCATCGACCAACTCAAACCCGGTGGCGTCCTCGTGATTCCATACGGGAAAGATGATGTTCAGCAGATGCTTCGGTTGCGCAAAAATACAGATGGCACTATGAGTACTGAGCAGCATGGCGCTTTCCGCTTTGTGCCACTGCTCGGCGAACTGGGGAATGATTGATCAGCCGGAATAAATGTGAGACTGTGTTGCTGTGGTGCTGTGAGGCTGTGTTGCTGTGGTGCTGTGAGGCTGTGTTGCTGTGTTG
>JAHIUX010000039.1 GCA_018816765.1 Bacteroidota bacterium | reverse complement strand
TGACGATTTCATTGCGCCGCTCCTCATCGGGAATCAAGTCACTCAGATGAGGGCGAACTTTTCTTTTTTTCTTTTCCATGTGTCAAAGTTATTAATCATTTTTTTAATCAATATATTGACACACTTTTTTGAATATACTCTGGATTTCATGATCAGGGTATTTATCAATCCACGCTTTTCACCTTCACTGATTGCTGCACGCCTTATCGTTCAACGACAAACACCTGAATATGTCGGCGCTGCACAGAAAAAGTTCGCGTGGTGGATCGGAGTTGCGATGGCAGCAACCATGTTCGTCTTTTTTATCATCGTAAATGCGTACAGCATGATTACCGGTATAATCTGCCTGATTTGTCTTGTATTCCTGTTCTTTGAATCCGTATTTGGGATTTGTCTGGGTTGTATGTTTTATCCCCTGTTTTTTAAAGACAAGGTGCAATACTGTCCTGGCGAAGTATGTGATGTCAGGAATAAGCAGGACATTCAAAAAACATCCGGAAGCCAATTTCTGGTTTTACTGGCATTTGTTGTTTTTATTGTGCTTACCGTGTTCGTAATGAATGATCATTTTCGCGAACAACCATACGATTTCTTTGGCAACGTTCCTATCGAACAAGCCAAATAACATAGGATTTTTATCAACGAAAGCTGTTGTTTGTGACGCATACGGTCCACCTGAGGTACTACAAATCAGGGAGGTAGAATAACCCGTGCCAAAAGAAAAGGAAGTGCTGATTAAGGTTCATGCAACAACATTACGCATTGGCGACACGAAGATTCGGCGCTTAGCGCCCGGAATTGGTCCTATCACTGATTTCTCTAACAAGCCAATGATGCGTATCATGTCAGGCTTTAACAGATTAAAAACCAAATACATGGAATGGAACTTGCCGGAGTTGTTGAAGCAACGCGAAAGGAAGTTAGACTTTTTAAGATTGGTGATTCTGTTTGTGTAAACAAACATCACATTCAATGCGCATATAATTCTTATTCACTATGAAATACCGATGAAACAAACACCAAAAACTGGCACAAAGGACCATTTTATAGCGCTTACCTCGAAATGCCCACATGATTTCAAAACAGAAAGAACTAAAAAGCAATCCCTTTTTGGTTTAAAGCGGATACTTTTAACTTTGCAGACCAAAGACCATATCGCCTAATGTAAATAGTAAAAGATGAAGAGAAACTTAATTTCCAAATTACAGTTTGTATCGGTTTTACTTGTTTTTATCGTTCTCTTTATAGTCCCAACGCTGATACTACCGGTGTCAAAATCACTGTTAGAAAGAATGAATCCCAAAGAAATGGAGTTGTTTTTTCCTTTGCTTCTCCTTTTTGGGTGTTTTATTGCCTGTTCCTTTTGGCTGTTGATAAACAACACCACTCAAAGCAAACTGACGGTTTTTTTGAAATTGGCCAGTGCGACGTTTTTATTGTATCCGTTGATGGGACTTGTTGAATCGGTTTTTTGGCTAGACTCACTGAATGTTGTAGATAATCGGGAATATGTCAGGATATTTTTCAGGATTTTAATTACCTTTATTTTGTTTTCGGCTTATTTATCTCTCCTCTATAAACAGAAACATCCTACTGGCCCTACCGAAGGCAACATCCTTAACATCAAGCTACTTATCCAACGATTATTGCTCATTGGTGTGATCTATATTGCAATCTACAACCTGTTTGGATACTTTGTGGCATGGCAATTTGAAGCCACCAGAATTTACTATACGGGCCATTCTGAATTACAGGGATTTTTCACAATGCTTGCACTAAACTTTAGTGATCCTGCATTTGTCCTGGTCCACTTTTTCAGAGGAATGTTATTTGGGCTGTCAGGGTATATTTTTTACACCATGTTAGGATGTTCAAAGCATAAAACGACCATCATCCTCGCGCTCATTTTTGGTGGATTTGGATTCCAGTTAATCATGCCAAATCCAATATTCCCCGAGATGGTCAGGATATCTCATTTTCTTGAAACGACGAGTTCAATGCTGGTTTTCGGAACAATTCTGCGATATGTTTTTGATTATGGAAAGGTTAATCTTCCGGACGGTACTTCATAAAATATGTTATTGACAAGCTATTTCACCTGTTCGGGTTATCAAAAAACCTGCATAACTGAAACAATTAGCGTGACATTTATACCGGTATCATCAATTTTCAATTTATCAAAGCAATAATATAATGATAAAAAAAATACTTCTCAGTATTTTAACAGTCTTACCGACAAGCATTTTTCCGCAGGAAATGAAACTGGATACTTCGAATACAAAGCCAATAGTGTATTTAGTTGGTTCAATTCATCATATGCATTTCGATCCGGAGAGCCATTACTCCATTATTGATTTGCTGGCTCAAATCAGTGCATTAAGGCCAGACCTGGTATGTGGCGAAATCACTCCTGAAGCATTCAATCAACCAATGGAGGGATATTTTCCTCCTGAAGCAGCATTTCTTGCAGAAATGGCCAGTGAATTGAATTACCGTTTCGTGCCTGCTGACTGGCGACTTGATTATGCTACCCAGGCCAAAGCAGATAGTGAGTATCCAACTTCAGTAAAAAAAGCGCGTTCAGCATTGTTAAACAAAATACAAGCCACAATAAAAGCATCGGATAAACAATCGATGTATGATATTTTGCACGACAGTTCCATGATTACCAACCTTGATTCATTGTATGAGAAAATCATCGGACCGAATGCACTTGCAGAAATTGCCAGCGGAAGCTGGGCTGAGCGCAATCGACGTGCGGTGGAAAACGGGTTGGCCGCTGCCGGAAATGCCCGAATAATTGTTTTCGTTTTTGGCATTGATCACCTGCCTGGACTTCAACGCCAATTAAAGCTGGCAGGATTTGAGGCACAAATACCCGATCGGTTGTTTGCCCCGGACAGTGTACTGAAAGTGCCAAATGCTGTATTGGAACGATGGAAACGCAACCTTGATCACCTTATACTTATCCGTGATAGAAAAATTCCAGCCACCTACGACTGTTACCAAAAAGTAATTCAAAGCAAGCGGATTGCTGACCTTGAAGAGGCCATTCGCATATCACAATAAAAGCCAGCCGGAAACATTGTGCTGAATGTAGCTATCATGCCCTTGGGTGTTTCTACTGTTTGAAGTCAATACCGGAATTGAAAATGTTATGGCTTATGCTCAGCGTATTCCCAGGAGATATTCCAAAGCTGCACAAACATTTTTTCTGAAGCAATCCAATTGCCACTTACAAATAGCTTGATTTTTCAAGGACAATCCCCGAAAAAGGAAGTGTATCTGCCTAATTTCTGCCATTTTGTACCTGATGGCACCGACTGTATTGTGTGAAGATTGCATGTTTCCGAATCGGACTATCCTTATTAAGTTAGTTTCAGTTTTGGCATTAAGGAATAATTGAGATTTTTCGCTGAGCCCAAAAATGCGATTGTTTACTTCTGACTGATATTTCTTCATCATTTTCTCGAAAATTCAATTTAAAGTATTCACTAAATCATTGATTGAATGCGTTTTATAATATATATATCACACAGCCGCCACGCGATTGCTTCACCTGGATTTATTCCAGGATGCGAGGCCGACAATTGAACAATTAGCCAGGACTTAGCCCAGTTTTTTCGTATTGCTGTAACATTTGGCTTGCTTCGCCCGTCATATTCAGGTTTTGCTTGAAACACCCCACAACCCTGACCTTTAGCAAGCAAGCCGGCCAATAAACCTAGTATTCCGTTATTCACCCATTTGCCTATGCGTTTGAAGGTATTGATTTTTATATTGTTATCCTGCCTTGCAGCCCAGGCCCAGACCGAAACCGCTGTCAGGCGCCAGCACCTCTCTGTGGCTGCCGGCTTCCAATTCGGCGAACTGATTCCCACCAACCCTTTTGTGAAAGGCGACAACCTGCTGGGACAACCCATCCGGCATTATCAGGCAGCAACACTGAAAATGCTTTGGCAGCATCCGGGTTACACCGATTGGCAAAAGGTGTTCAGGATGCCTTATTACGGTCTTGGTCTAAGTTTCGGAAATTTTTTCGATCCTGCCGAGGTAGGCACGCCTGTTTCAGTCTATGGCATTTTTGGCATACCCGTTGTGCGTGCAGGCAAGTTTGTGGTTTACAGTGAATTTCAGTTTGGCATTGCAAGCAACTGGCACAAGTATGACAGCATCAGCAACCCCAAAAACCTGGTCATCGGCGGCGGCCTGACCGTGCACCTTAACATCGGTTTCAACGCATGTTACACCCTCACACCCAGGCTCGATCTGGGTGCAGGCATCAGTTTTATCCATTTCTCAAACGGAGGCATGGAAAGACCCAACCGGGGATTCAATATATATGCACCTTCGGTGGATTTGCGGTATCACCTGAGCCCACGGGCATCGGCAAAGCATCTGCCCGATGCCGGCCGTCTGGCCCGTTCAAACGACCTGTTTATCATGCTCGGTTATGGCAACCACCAGCTGGTTGAGCATGAACTCGACACCAATTATTTCGCCATTGCAGGACTTTCGGTCATGTATTTCGACCAACTTTCGAACGCCCTGCGGCTGGGTGCGGGTGCCGACATCAACTACTGGTTTGGACTCAATGCCCGTCCCGACGGCACCATCGGGCCGCGCACACTCGACAATTTCACCATCGGGCTGATGCTGCAACCTGAAATCATCATCGATAAGCTAACGCTGGTGGGAGGTGTAGGCATTTATGCCCATCACCTGCATTATGGCAGCTTCAATCAGCTTTATCAGCGTTTGGGTGTGCGGTATGACCTCTTCAAAAACTGTTCGCTGGGTGTCAATGTTCGGGCGGTCAATTTCATGCTGGCCGAGATGCTCGAGTTTAACCTGGGGTACACGATCCGTTGGATGAAATAAAGAGAAATGCTGGCAACATTTGATGCTGACAGCTGAAGAATTCAATACCTTTGAAGCGCACTGTCCCCATAGGACCTTGCAGTGAAATCAATCGAAATTAGCTGAATACCAATGGCAGATGGCAGCAATATCAGGATGATGTCAACCGCCGACGCAGCAGCAGTGATGGCCATTTATGCCGCGGGCATTGCCACACGCAATGCCACCTTTGAAACTTCCCTGCCTGAATGGGAAGTTTGGGATGCCCGCCACCTGCCGCATTCGCGTTTCGTATACACCAAAGGGGCGCAGGTGCTCGGCTGGGCAGCACTTTCGGCCGTTTCGGCAAGAGAAGCCTATGCCGGCGTAGCTGAACTGAGTGTGTATGTCGATCCGCAGTTTGCCGGCAAGGGCATCGGATCAGCCCTCATGGAACACATCATTGCCTCTTCGGAAAGCATGGGCATCTGGACACTCTTTTCAAGCGTGTTTCCCGAAAACAAGGCCACGGTAAAGCTTCACGGAAAGTTTGGCTTCAGGCTCATCGGTTCGCGAGAGAAAATTGCCCGCCTCGATGGTGTGTGGCGCGACACCCTGTTGTTTGAGCGCCGCAGCAGTATCCTTGGTATCCACTGAAACAAAAACCATCCATCACAATGAATCAGACAAGAAAAGAAATCGTAGCCGACACAAACCTCATCGCCTATTGCGGTCTATACTGCGGCGCATGCCCCAGTTACCTCAAGGGGAAATGTCCGGGATGCCACGAAAACGCCAGGGCAAGCTGGTGCAGTGTGCGAAGCTGTAATTTGGAGCAGCAGCTGGCCTCCTGTGCCGACTGCACACAAAGCAGCCACAGGACATGCAAAAAATACAATAACTTCATGTCGAAGATGGTGGGTTTCATCCTGCGCTCCGACAGGGCGGCGTGCATCGACAATATCAACAGCATGGGGTATACCGCCTTCGCCGTAGATATGGCCGGAAGCAAACGACAGACAATCAGGCGAAAATAAGGCATGAGGACATCCAATGAAAGCCTTAAAACCTGGCATAAAACTGGGATCGTTTTCCTGGCTCTGCTGTCAATTTTCGCCCTATCCTGCAGCAAACAATCGCCCGATTGTGGCGATCCTGGCACAACATTTTGCCAGGTATTTCTAGCTGACCAAAACAACCATAGGCTTATCGGCACCACTTATCCATTTGACTCACTGCAGCTTCACATAACCGGAAAAGACATTCCACTCGAGTTTGATAATCAGGGGAGTATTTTGTTCAGTTTTAGCAACCTTGCGCCCTATAATGAGTCAAACTACCTGCTGTACCTGAACAAGGACGATACCGACACTTTACGCCTCTATATCAGCACTGTTACCAACGCTTGTTGGAGCACTCAATCGCTTGACTCTCTTTTTTACAATCGTCAACGCGTCATCCCTGTGGCCGGTTATCGCTTTGTTGTTATAAAATGAAGTCCCAACACAATCAATAAATAACCAACAGAATAGAAACACAGGTAGGATGAAATAACTCAATCATCCCATAAGAGTTTAATTTGCGCATGAAACTTCACGTTCTGACTTTTTCTTCCATTTACAACTTTGGCACTTCAAACAAATCCGGATTTCTTCGAAATCAGAACACATCTCATTTCTTGGGCTTGCAAACATGCAATCCGGTTGGATTTTAACAAATATTTAAGAATTCAGTAAAAAACAAATTCATGCTTGTGCTGATTACATGAAAGTGGCGTGTGCCTCATTGATTAACCTTCAATTACTAAACCTTTACTACGATGAAAAAACAGCTGATATTTAGCCTTGCGATAAGCGGAATGATCTTGTTTTTCAGTGCCTGCAAAAAAGATTCGGGAACCACCGATCCGTCCGAGTTTTATGTGCCGACAGCGGCCGATGTTACTGCCAGTGCCACACTCGAAGAGCTCCAGCAGGGCCGTACCCTTTTCCTTAACAATTGCGGAGAATGCCATGTCCTTTATTCGCCCGATAAATACAATGTAGGTCAGTGGCAGGAAAAACTCTCTGTGATGATTCCACGCACACCAATGACGGCTGCCGAAGGATTACTGGTTACCAAATACCTGACACGCGGCAAAATTTAAGGCGGAGCCCACAGGGAACGTCATCAATTTCTCTGCCCTTGTTGCAACAGGGGTTGACATCATGAAGATCAGCTTGTTTTTGAGCAAGCTGCGCGAGCATGCACACAAAACCGTAAATTTGTCGCCTGACTAACCAAGCAAAGGCCACTGCATGATCAACCCAAATTCAACCATTGCCGAACTCAATGCCATGAACCGCAACACGCTTATGGAGCAGTTGGGCATCGAATACATCGAAGTAACTGATGGATACGTTTACGCAAAAATGCCTGTGAATGAGCGCACAAAACAGCCCATGGGCATTTTGCATGGTGGCAGCAGCCTGGCCCTCGCCGAAACGGTAGGAAGCCTGGGTTCGGCGTTTATCGTCGACCTCGACCAGAACGATGTGCGCGGCTCACACATGAGCGCCAACCATGTGCGTGCAGCTAAAAATGGCTGGGTTTACGCCAAAGCAGTTATAATCCACCGCGGGAGAAACACCCATGTGTGGAACATCGATATTTTTGACGACGACAACCAGCTGGTATCTACCTGCCGTCTCACCAATTTCATCATCGCAAAATCAAAATAACGTGTCCGAGCACCGCCTGACACCCTTGCACGACATCATCGAAGCGCTTGTGAATGCGCGTAAATCATTTGTGAGTTACCGCCTCCCGGGCCAAGAAACGCCCACAACAATCATCGGAAACTGCCAGCACTTTTCATCATCAGAAGCAATTCCTTACGATGTCACTGGCTTTATCATGGTTCCTTTCAGTCCTGATGGTGAAGAAAAGCTTGTTTTTTCGCAACCTGAATGGAAGTTAAATGGCTGGAATTGTGCTTTCAAACCTTCAGCTGTAATTGAGAAATCAGTTACAATTCAATCCGATCGCGCATTGCCAATTATCGCTGATGAGAAGACATACAAGCATCAGGCAGCCAGAATGATTGCCGAAATGCAGCAGCATACGCTCCGAAAGGTAGTGCTGTCGCGCATCATAGCCCAAACACTTCCCGTCGGTTTTACGGCCGGAAATTTCTTTGCCAGCCTGTGCGCCCGTTATCCGCAAGCCTTCACCTATGTGATGGCTGATGGTGAACAATTGTGGGTTGGCGCAAGCCCGGAAACCCTGCTTGAAGTGAACAACGGCAAGGGAAGGACCATGGCTGTTGCAGGAACGCGAAAAATCAGTTCTGGCAAACAATCGCCTCTGGCCTGGCGTGACAAGGAAGTTACAGAGCAAGCCTACGTGTGCGAGATGATCCGCGATGTGCTCAATGAAGAAGGCATCACCCAATTCAGCGAAGGCCCAGCACGGGCTTTTCAGGCAGGACCGGTGGAACACCTGCGCACCGTTTTTGACTTTGAAATTCCGGGCTCGAAGCATTCCCTGTCGCTTGCTTCAGCCCTCCATCCCACACCGGCTGTTTGCGGACTGCCAACAACAACAGCCAGCAAACTGATTGCAGAAACCGAGACGCACAACCGAAGCTATTATGCAGGCTATCTGGGCCCTGTTGACAAGCACAATGTCCGGCTCTTTGTAAACCTGCGCTGCATGCAAATTATTGGTAAAACGGCCTATTTATATGTTGGCGGAGGACTCACAGCCGACTCGGTAATCAGCGATGAGTGGCAGGAAACCCGTGATAAGGCAGCAACATTGCTGCAGCTTTTGCTAAATAATAGCAGCCAATAAGCCTAACATGATGCATTAATCCTGATATTTGCAGTATGCCACACGAAAAAACAGGATTATTGCACCTTGCTGATCTGATGATCAGCAGAGGAATTCACGACCTGATCATTTCTCCCGGATCGCGCAATGCGCCCATAATCAGCACCTTTTGCAACAGACCCGGCATGCGCTGCCTGAGTATCGTCGATGAACGCAGTGCTGCCTTTTTTGCCCTCGGAATGGCACAACAATCTGGGCGGCCGGTGGCCATTGCCTGCACCTCTGGTTCGGCAGTGCTTAACTACGCCCCGGCCATCGCAGAAGCCTATTACCAGCGTGTTCCGCTGGTTGTGCTCACTGCCGACAGGCCTGTTGAATGGATTGATCAGGGCGATGGGCAGACCATCAGGCAGAAGGATGTGTTCGCCAACTTCATCAGAAAAAGTGTTGCCCTTCCGCAGACCATCAACAGTGAGGAGGACCTCTGGTTCAACGACCGCCTGGTTGCTGAAGCATTGAACAGCGCCATGTTTCCTGTTCCCGGACCGGTACACATAAACCTGCCTTTCAGCGAGCCCCTGTATGACTTTCCACTCACTTCGGCTGAGGTGCCAAAAGACATCTCTGTGCTACATCAACCGGTCTTATTACCCGGCGAATCGCTCGGGGAGCTGGCCCGTCTATGGAACAGTTCAACACGGAAGATCATTCTCGTCGGACAGCTGCCTCCCTGCGATGTGTTGCAGCGGCAACTCATCAGCCTAAGTAAGGATCCATCGGTTGTGGTGCTGAGCGAGACAACCTCAAATGTGTTTCATGAGCAGTTCATTGGCTGCATCGACCGCTGTCTGAGTGCCATGACCAAAGGAACTCAAACCGATTTTGCACCCGATATGCTGCTGACCTTTGGCACGGCTGTGGTATCAAAGCGGATAAAGACATTCTTACGCAAATCGCCGGTTCGGGTGCATTGGCATGTCGATCCGGCTGACCTGCACATGGATACATACCAACACCTGAGCCACGGCATCGCCATGAGTCCGGTGAACTTTTTTGCGCAGCTGATGCCCCACCTTACAAAATGCGAAAGCGATTTCGCTGTTAAGTGGCAGCAACTCTCGCTGCTTGCGCACAAAAACCATCAGCAGATCCTTGCCAAAGCCCCATGGTCCGACCTGCAGATAATGCACAGCATATTTTCCCATATGCCTGATAACTACGCCATTCAACTGGCAAACAGCACCCCGGTGCGCTATGCCCAGCTATTCGATTTCAAAGCTGTTCATCGTTTTGATTCGAACAGGGGCACCAGTGGCATTGATGGCAGTATTTCTACCGCATCCGGTGCTGCCTTTGCAAGCCAAAGGCCTACCCTGCTCATCACCGGCGACCTGGCCTTTTTCTACGATGTGAACGGGTTATGGAACAAGCACTTGCCGGCCAACTTACGCATCATCATGGTCAACAACCAGGGAGGAGGCATCTTCCGGTTCATCGATGGACCAGACAGCACCGGCCTGCTCGAAGACTTTTTCGAGGCCCGTCACCAGACCTCGGCAAAATACCTTGCCATGGCTTATGGCCTGAATTATCAGGAAGCGAACGACTTGCAAGAGCTAAACAGCCTGCTGCCGGAATTTCTTACGGGCACCCCGACAAAGGCCGCCATACTCGAAATCAACAGTCCGCCGGAGGAAAGTGCCAGCACCCTGCGAAATTATTTTGCTTCGCTCAGGCAGTAAGCGCTGCGCTTTTGCAGCAAGCATGCTCCAACGGGCGGTTTTGTTTCGCGAACGAGTCCGTTTGCCAACCCTGATTTTTCATACTTTTGTAGTAAGGAAGCCGAAACAATTTTTTTGGCGGCTTGTTACCTAATATCAACTAGCAACACACAGCATATGCGTATCTGGAAAACCATCAAGGCTTACAAAGACATCCGTTTCGAAAGCTGGGAACATATTGGAAAAATAACCATCAACAGGCCGGAGGTGCACAATGCTTTCAGGCCAACAACGACCTTTGAGATGGCCGACGCCCTCGACATATGTCGAGAATCGCAGGATATTTACACCATCATCATCACAGGAGAAGGCGACAAGGCCTTTTGCAGTGGAGGCGATCAGCAGGTGAAGGGCGAAGGCGGTTATATTGACGAAAACGGCATTCCCCGCCTGAATGTCCTCGACGTGCAGCGGAAGATCCGCTCGATGCCCAAACCCGTTGTGGCCATGGTGAATGGCTGGGCTGTTGGCGGCGGACATGTGCTGCACGTGATCTGCGACCTCACGGTAGCTTCGGAGAACGCCCGCTTTGGCCAGGTAGGACCCAAGGTTGGCAGCTTTGATGCAGGCCTGGGCTCCTCGTACCTCGCCAGCATCGTGGGTCAGAAGAAAGCCCGCGAAATCTGGTTCCTTAACCAGTTTTATTCGGCAGCCGAAGCACTGGAAATGGGACTTGTGAACAAGGTTGTTCCCCTTGCCCAGCTGGAAGATAGCACGGTTGAATGGTGCCAGATCATGATGAAACGCAGCCCCATGGCCCTGCGCATGATCAAGCTTGGCTTGAATGCCGAGCTCGACGGGCAGGTAGGTCTGCAGGAGTTTGCCGGCAACGCCACCTTGTTGTATTACCTCACCGAAGAAGCACAGGAAGGCAAGCACGCTTTTCTCGAAAAGCGCGAGCCTGACTTTCACAAATATCCTAAATTTCCATAACAGCAGCACCAATGGCATCTTGGCAATCGTGGGTCAAAGCAGCGCGGCTGCGCACACTGCCGCTGGCACTGGCAAGCATCGCCATGGGTGGCGCCGTGGCTGCTACTACTGCCACATTTAACCTGGAGGCTGTGCTGGCTGCCGGTCTGACGACACTGTTTTTGCAGGTGCTGTCGAATATGGCCAACGATTATGGCGATTCGAAAAGTGGCATCGACAATGCCGGCCGTGTCGGTCCCCGGCGCACTGTTCAGTCAGGCGAAATTCGTCCTAAAGAGATGAAAACGGCTGTCATGCTGTTTAGCATCCTTTCGCTTATCAGCGGACTCTGGCTGGTGTTTGGCATTGCCGACATCGCTGCCACAAATGCCATTTTGTTTGTCGGCCTTGGCCTGATGGCCATCGCAGCTGCCATCAAATACACAGTCGGGAAAAATCCATACGGCTATGTTGGCCTGGGCGACGTGTTCGTCTTTCTCTTTTTTGGTTTGCTGGGCGTTGCCGGCACCTATTTCCTTGCTGCCGGCGATTTCGATCTCCTAGTGTTGCTTCCGGCGAGCGCGCTCGGCCTGCTCAGCACAGGCGTATTGAACCTGAACAATATGCGCGACATCGACAATGACAGGGCCAACGGCAAGCGCACCCTAGTGGTGAAGATGGGTTCGCAGGCAGCACTGACGTATCATTCCCTGCTGGTATTGTTGCCCTTTGTACTGCTCAGCACCTTTTTGCTTAACAGCGAACACCAATGGTATGCCTGGCTGTTCCTGCTGAGTTTTCCGTTATTTGCCGCTGACCTGCTTAAAATCTACGGCATCCGCAATCCGGCTAATCTCGATCCCTTCCTGAAGAGACTAGCCCTAATGACCTTACTATTGACGCTTTTATTTGCTGCAGGCCTTAACCTGTGAACGATGCTGAAGGCTACCTGGGCATATTATCCCCTGCATTTCAAACAACCGGCCGGCACGTCAAGGGGTGTGCTGCAAAGCAAAGAATCGTGGTTTCTGTTGCTGACAGATGCTGAAAAGCCCGGAATTACCGGCGTCGGAGAGTGCAGCCTGATTCCGGGACTAAGCATCGACAAGCGGGAGCATGTTGAAAGCAAGCTTGACGAACTCTGCAGGAACATCAACCAACATCAGTCTTGGCAAATAGAAAACGCGCCGTATTTTCCCTCCATCGCCTTTGGTCTGGAGACAGCTTTGCTCGATCTGCATGCAGGCGGGTCAAAGATATTGCACGAAAATGACTTCACAAACGGACAACGCGGCATCTCTATCAACGGATTGGTGTGGATGGGAGACCTGGCCTTTATGAAAAAGCAACTTGCTGAGAAAATTGAGGCCGGATACCGATGCATCAAACTCAAGATCGGCGCCATCGATTTTGCATCGGAGCTGGAACTGCTACGGGGCATACGGAACGAATTTAATGCTGAAACCATCGAAATCAGGGTGGATGCCAACGGAGCCTTTGCACCGGCTGAGGCCCCTGATAAGCTGAAACGACTTTCCGCCTTTCACCTTCACTCCATCGAACAGCCCATCAGGCAAGGCCAGCATGAGCTGATGGCCGAACTCTGCGCAAACAGCCCGATTCCTGTTGCCCTTGATGAGGAATTAATCGGTGTTCACCATGATGCTGACCGAAAGCTTTTGCTCAACACAATTAAACCGGCTTATATCATCTTAAAACCCAGCCTCCTAGGTGGAATCTATGCAGCGGATCAATGGGTTAAGCATGCTGAAGATGAACACATTGGCTGGTGGGCCACCTCGGCACTTGAATCAAACATCGGGCTGAACGCCATCGCGCAATGGGTTTCAACGAAGCCGCTCAGCATACCCCAGGGTCTGGGAACCGGACAACTTTTCACCAATAATATAGCTTCACCCCTGCGCATCCGCAATGCCCAGCTCTATTACGAAGCCGGATTGGACTGGCAACTAAAATTCCATGGCGATGCCTGAGGGTTTACCCAACAGCCTCCGCCTGAACGGCCATTTGCTGCAACAGCCTGAGCTTGCTGCTGCGACCGGCCATTTTCCTGAATCGGACAGCCTGATTGCGTCAGTCATTGATTTTTTGCGGTTGTGGTTTGACGATGATGACTCCATTGATCAGCAAACTTCAGGCTCCACCGGGCAGCCCAAACTGATCAGGCTTTCAAAACAGGCCATGGTAAACAGCGCAGCCATGACGAACAGTTTCTTTCAATTGGAAAAAGCACATCAGGCTTTACTTTGTCTCTCGCCCGAATATATTGCCGGTAAAATGATGATTGTGAGGGCAATGTTGTCAGGAATGAACCTTTTAACAAGCACTGTAGGGTCGAATCCACTCGCTGAATGCGTTCGTCCGATCGATTTTGCGGCCATGGTTCCGTTGCAGGTTTCAACCATATTGAAGCACGATCCTGACAAACTCAGTCTCGTCAGTAAACTGATTATCGGCGGCAGCGCCATCGATGCGCGCCTTGAAGCACTGTTGCAGCATCAGCAGACCAAATGCTGGCACACCTATGGCATGACGGAAACCATCAGCCATATTGCCTTGCGAAAGGTAAACGGCGTTGATCGCAGCGACTGGTTCAGCCCGCTTGACAACATCCGCTTGTCGACTGACAGCCGTCAGTGCCTGGTCATTGACGCACCTGCCCTGCACAATGAAACACTGATTACAAACGACCTTGTTGAATTGCGCAACGATGGCAGCTTCAGGATGCTGGGACGGGTTGATGACGTCATTGTGAGTGCCGGACATAAAATTCACCCGCTGTTGCTCGAAAAGAAAATTTCACCCCTGCTTCCCTATCCCTTTCTGATTTCATCGGTTCCGCATCCGGAAGCGGGCAGCGAAACCGTGCTGGTTATCGGGCACACTTATGGAATAGGTGAGTTGTTCGCCCTGTGGAAAGCGCTGGAGGAAAAGTTATCCCCGGTTGAAATGCCCAGGCGCATCGCATTTATCGAACAAATACCCAGCCTTCCGGGTGAAAAAACCGACCGGAACACAGTCAGGAAGTTGTTACTTCAACATTTAAGCAAGAATCTGACCGAGCACACATAGTTTTTAAGGTAAAATTACAGCCTGGTTTCTATAGGTGATTTGTATTCGTAATCATGATGAAGACTAAAACCAGGACTCTAGGTAATGCCGGGGCTCTATTTTGTACTTTTCGGCTTCGTATTTCCTTTCACCCTGCTTTTGCAAATTTGATTTTTGTCTAACTTAGCCATACAAAACAAGACGAATATGAAAATCCTCGCATCAGTGGCCCTCAGCCTGCTGCTTGTGCCTGCAGCCTTTTGTCAGAACCAGGAATTATCGGTAAAGTATTACCTTGAAGGATCCAGTGCCCTTGAAGGTAAACGGTATACAGAAGCCATTGAATTGTTGGGGCTTTCGATTGCAGAAAACCCTTCAGCCATCGCGTATTTTAACAGGGCAGTGGCGCATTATTATTTGGGCAACAGTTGTGAATTTTGCACCGACCTGAAAGGAGCTGCCTCATTAGTTGATCCTCGGGCCGTCCAGCTATTTTCCACACACTGCATTGATACACTGATTTACCCCATCACTGATGATACATTAAAAATGCAATACCCCTTTATTCATCACCGCGAAGTGGTAGTTCAGCGCTGCCCGCCTGATAGCACGATCTCGTTTGTTTTCGAAATCAACGAAAGGTCCTGGAAAAAGAAATCAGCGGATATGATACCAGGCGAAATGCCAGACACTACACATAAAGAAGTATTTACATTGGTAGAAGAAATGCCGGAGTTCCCGGGTGGCCCAGAAATGATGTTCAATTTCATTGGGCAGAATATCCACTATCCGAAAGAAGCGCGTGAAAATGGCATTCAAGGGCGTGTTTTTGTGAATTTTGTGGTGGAGTATGACGGGAGTGTTTCATCGGTAAAAGTACTCAGGGGTATCGGTGGAGGTTGCGATGAAGAAGCCGCACGAGTTATTGCTTCCATGCCCAGGTGGAAACCAGGAAAACAGGGCGGAAAGGCTGTTGCTGTAATGGTTAATTCTCCAATATCTTTCCGATTGCAGACGAAGAATCTAAAAAAATAATTGCCAAAACGATACAGCAGAAATCCTAGCCTGAAGAGTGTTCAGCTAGTTCTTAAATCAGGGTTTCTACTTTTTCAGTTTTATGCCTTAAGCAACATTTCGATGTCGAACTTCCGCATTTGCAGGAAGGCCCTGGTCACGGCTCCAGCCCTTTTGGGATCAGCCATCAGCTGTGGAAGCACGTATGGGACAATTTGCCAGCTAAGGCCATATTTATCCTTTAACCAGCCACAATAGCTTTCCTCGCCTTCGGCAGTAAGGGCATCCCAGTAGAGGTCAATTTCTTCCTGGCTGTCACAAAACACCTGCAGCGAAATGGCTTCAGTAAACTTAAACATGGGACCTCCATTCAGGGCTGTGAATTTTTGCCCGTTGATGCTAAACTCAACCGTCAGCACTGTTCCTTCGGGCATTCCATGGGTTTCAAATCCTTCTTTGCCATAGCGACTGATATTGTGGATAGATGCATTTTTGAACAGGGAAGTATAAAACAAGGCGGCTTCTTCAGCCTGGGTGTCGAACCACAGGCAAGGAACAATCTGGTCGGTCATGGGATGAATGTTTGTGTGCATGAATTAATTTTCCTGATCACCTCACCGGTTTTAACGGTTGAGAGGCTTATGAGACAAAATTAACCAATCAGGGATTTGCTTCCACGTACTTCCTGAAATTATCGAGGATGGCCTGCCAGCCATTTTTTTGCAACTCCAGGCTGTTTTGATTTTCCGCCTCGAAAGTCTCTGTCACGGTGGTAGTACTGCCGGTTGATTCAAAACACAGCCTGACTTTCCTGCCATCGGCAAGGGTATGTCGAATTTCAGCAGGCGGGTTGATGTATTCGTATACGCCTACGAAATCAAATCCAAAGCTGCCGTCTTTTGCTTCCATGCGCCAACTGAATGACCCGCCGGTGCGAAAGTCGTTCACTGCCCTGGGGCAGTGCCAGGTGTCGGATGCAAAGTTCCAGCCCATGATGTCTTCATCTGTCGTAAAACACTTCCAGACCTTTTCGACAGGAGCATTGATGCTTACCTTTACGGTAATCTGATTATCTGTATGCGTATTCATTACCGAATGTGTTTAACTTTTTTTTGCCTGGAAGAACTATGATTTTGTAGAAAAAGATACCTGATCACCTTTAACTCGTAAACCCGTTAACCCGTTAACCCGTCAACCCTTAAAGTCTCATTCCAGCACAACCCAATTTTCGTGCAGAAGCGCATTAAACAACAGCTTAAAACTGCCGTGTGTTGACGCCCTGAACTGCGGATTGAAAGCCATCAGCAAGAGTTTTCCTTTTCCTTTTTGCACCCACACGACAGCCGCTTTATCCTGTAATAGGTCGGCTTGTTTGGCAAATCCACTGGCAACGATGTTTTCGTGGACATAGGCAGCGATGATCCGCCTATCCATATCAAATAACGGCAGGGAAGTGGCAAACACAGGTGTTCCCCTCGAAAACACACCAATCTGCTCCGGCATTCCTGCCGTGAGGGGATGTTTGGTGTTAAGCTTAAGTCTGAGTAAGGTGCCAGGCACATAGAGTCCGGCATTGGTCAGGTCTGTTGATACATCCTTAAAAGGCAGCCTGAAAGTTTCGTTTTTATCCTTTACGGAAGTTTCAGCCGACACAACACCTTCGAAAAGAGCAGTAGAAGCTTCCCAGCTGATGACGCTTCCACCTTCACTTACCCAGCGCATAACCTTTGCCAGGCCATCTTTACCCATGCCTTTGGTGTATGCTTCAGGGTAATTGAAAAAATACTGCTCATTGCCACTGGCAAAATTTCCATCGAGCAGGGCCGATTTTGAGGCTGATGGAAACACAAGTACCTTCAATCCGGAAGGAATGCCCTGGGCTAGTGTTTCGGGACGGATAAGCTGATATGGAATTCCGTAAGTATCGAAGATGAACCTTGTCCAGCCGGCATCCATGTCATGAAACCATGTTTCGACAAGCCCGATCGACGGCAGGATCAGTTTTTCAAGTTCAGCTTCGGGCGCTTCGGTAAGTACAAGCGGATCAACACTAAGCTGATCAAAGATCCCGTTGCTGTTGCTTCCTGTACGCACCAGGTAACTTCCTGCCGGCAAGGCAGTCCCTTGCACAAACAGGGTTTCCCTGGTACGAAAAACTTCAGCTCCTGCCTGCAGGGCCTTGAATACCACCCGGTAGCTTTCGTTGTTTGTGGCTTCAAAGGCCAGGGCCCATTGGTTGGGCTGAAGGGGCAGCTTCGCCACGGTGGCCTGTGTGATTTCGTGCAGCAAATCGGGCATAAAGGGATTGCTTTCATTGATGGCCAGACATTCCAGGCCAAAATGCAGTGGCAGCGACCAGGATGTGATGTCATAGGGTGGAACCATCTCTCCACCGGGTGTATAATGCCTGAGCGGAAAAACCTGTTTTTCCATTACCTCCTTAATAAAAGCACGGAAAGGTTGTGCAAGGGGTACAACAATATCGCCTGCATACAGTTGCTGCTTGCCTGTCGACAGGTCTTCGGTGAGCCGGTAAACCCGCACACCATGTTCGAGCAGCAAAGCTACCAGTCCATTAAGTTCGCTGATGTCGTGCTGCTGCTGTGGCAGAATATAATAATATGGTGCGGCAGACTTGCCTTGCTGTACCATTTTTTCTGCCAACTCATTCCTGAAATTTAGAATTTCTTTTCGGTAAGCAGCAGAAGCTTCAAGGATGCCATACATCGCACTGATTTCGTAGCGGACAATATCGCTCAGGCGCCACCATCCCCCCGTCCAGGGCATCGGCATATTGATGCTGATCTTGTTTTCGGCGAGTCCTTTTCCTCCTGTTGTAATTTCCTGTGTCTCAATATAAACAGGGCTTGCATGTTGCACTGAGGCTGCTTCGGTAAGCATGCCAATGGTGTTTTTCCAGTTACAGGTTTCCGTGTTTCCCGGCCAGTAATCATCGAACAGGTAATTGCGCGAAACCCCGGCCATGCTGTCATTGGTCATGCGTTGCACCACCCTGTTGCCGATCAGGCTCATCCAGTTCCAAATACCTGGATCCACATTTTCTGCAATGGGATCGTGAGGCGGGCTGACGAAATAGCGCACTCCAGTTGCCGACATCTGGTGTTTTTCAACCATCACCTGAGGGAGCCATTCGCTGCTGAACAGGCGGTTGATGGCTTTTGTCTCGGGCTGAGTAAGGGTGTTGAAATCGCGGTTATTGTCGTGACCAACATATTTATGATACAGTCCCGGCATGGAGGTTTTTTCGTTTGTTGTGCCCAGGTAGTTTCTGTAATGCGATACAACCATATCCATGCCATCGGGATTATGAGATGGTACGATCAGCAAAACAGCTTCATTCAGCCACGAAAGCTTTGCAGCGTCCTTTGTTGTGGCCAGATCATAGGCGATCAGCGGAACAGACTGGGCAGGTCCAACCTCATTGGCATGCATCGACATGGTGGCCAGCACAAAGACCCTTCCTTCATCCACAAGGGCCGACTTTTCTTTCTGATCAATGCCCACTTCAAACGTAAGTTTCCGGCTAATGGCTTTCAGTCGGTCGAGTTTTTTGATGTTTTCTGCCGACGAAATCGCCAGCATATACATGGGCTTGTCCATAGCAGTTCGCCCGATTTCGATGAGCCTGCAGCGATCCGACTGGGTGTCGAGCAATTTCAGGTAATCTGTCAATTGACTGTAATCGAATAACTTGTAATCTGTTCCTGGTTCAAAACCAAAGAATTTCACTGGCTCGGGCAAGCCTTGTGCATGCATCAATTTGGTGGAAGTGACCATCAAAAAGGCCACAAAAACCAATTGGAAAAACCAGTTATTGGATTGTTTCATCGGATAATGTTTCGTTATAAGGCATGATGACATTGCACCACCTCAGCCTGTTGTGCTCAGCTAACCGTCAATTCATTGAAAAAACAACCTCAGTTCTCTCCAAGGGTTTCAGCATATTGCTGAATCCATTCCAACAGTATCTTTTTTTCAACATCATTGATATTGGATTCGGCATGCATAAAGCGGTAACCAGCCGGTGGCATTTCGTCTTCTTCGATCACTTCGGCTACTTCCTGGATCAGTTTCAGTTGTTTAGCAGCATCAAAGGTATGCCATTCCGAGAAATTCAGTTTGTGTTTGGCCTCGTTGATGTGGTTACTGATCAGCCATGAAACCGGAGCAACACTGGCATACCAGGGATAGTTGGTCCTGTTTGAATGGCAGTTATAGCAGGCATTAATCAGGTTGCTTTTCACTACGACTGGGGCTTCTTTCACCTGGAAAAAGAGTTCGTTGCGTCCACCAATTGGCGCGACATTGCGTTCAGGCCTGATAAACTGAATGGCACCAAAGACCAGAACGATCACAACGAGGAAAATGAGGATTCTTTTGCTCATGATGGTTGTTTTATGATATTACGGCTAAAGGACGAGAATTGGTATGCAATGATAATAAAAACATTGCGATCAGGAAGCTGAAAAACAAAAGATTTATCGAACATTAACAACTTACTTTCGTTCAAAAAAAAAGTCCTCCTGAAAGAAGGACTTTGTTGTCGGAGCGGCCCGACTCGAACGGGCGACCGCTTGCACCCCATGCAAGAATGCTAGCCAACTGCACCACGCCCCGATCTCAAATTGAGGGCGCAAAAATAAGGTTTTTCACAGAACTACACAAATGTTTTGCACCATTATTATTTACCACTGACGATGCTGAAGCATTACAACAGAATAACCACAACCCCTTCAGGCGGCTTTCTCCCGGAGAGTTGCGTCTAAAGCAGTTAACCTACTCCTTGTCCTTTTCCGTACCGATTTTGCCGGTTTTTCTGAAATCCTTTTCGGTGAGGTTGTATTGTTTCATGATTTGTCCGCAATACTTCGAATCCTTACGGGCTTCACGCAGCAGTGCAGAGAACTGCTTTTTATACTCAGGGTTTTTGCCGTATTTTTGACGGAAACTGATGGTAAGGCTATCCTGTTCCCTGACAAGGCCAAGGTAAAGTTCATCATTATTGACATCCTTGTCCTTCACAAACGGCAGCTCCAGGCTGCGGGCCTTAATCTTACAACTCAGCTCAGCAAAATAAGCCGCATCATCCTGCATCTGATTTTCGATTGATTTTTCTTTTCCTCCGTTGCAGGCAGTGGCAAACACCAGCAAAAGTATCATTCCGTAATTTAACAATGATTTTGTCATGATTAATTCTTAGTTAAATGGATCAATGTAGCCAGGCTGGTCACTGCTGACCCGCCAGTAGGCTGCAAAAATATTCATTTTCGATGGAACAACACCTGCTCCATGCGAAATAGTGCCTGGCACGGTATCAGGGGTCAGCTGCTCGGGGATGCTCACTTCCAGCCTGCCTCATTGTTTTTTACACTTTGCCGGCTTACCGCCATAATAATTTAGATGGCAGAAATAAAGGAAGAATTAACAAGAAAAACGGTCAAAGTCAGTTACAAATGATTATTTTTGCCCTCTTTTTTGTCCGGTTGCAGCAAAAACATAAGTTATTAAGGAGTAGAATTGCCTGGTCAGGAAGCCAATCTGTTCAATTATCAACAAATTGTTGTTTGTAAATTTGGTTAAACGAAAAAGAGTTTCTATTTTTGCACCCCATTTCGGGATAAGTATGCGCAGAAAAGACTTAAGAAACAATTAGATTAAATGAATACACTGAGTTACAAAACCGTAAGCGTCAACAAAGAGAACGCAAACAAACAGTGGGTTGTTATTGATGCTGAAGGACAGATTTTAGGCCGGCTGGCTTCGGTTGCCGCGATGGTTCTCCGTGGAAAGCACAAGCCCAGTTTCACTCCCCACAGCGATTGTGGCGACAATGTGATCATCATCAATGCCGAAAAGATTATGTTGACCGGCAACAAGATGGAATCCAAAGAATATGTGCGTCACACCGGATATCCTGGCGGACAGCGCATCAGGACTTTCAAACAGCAGATGGCTGTTAAGCCTGAGGTTATCATTGAAAAGGCCATCAAAGGCATGTTGCCAAAAAACACCCTGGGAGCAGAGCTTTTCCGCAACCTTTACGTGTATGTAGGCAGCGAGCACAAGCATCAGGCGCAAACCCCAAAACAAATCAGTCTTAATTCAATCAAATAGTCAGTATGGACGTCATCAACGCCTTAGGAAGAAGAAAAACCGCCGTAGCACGCGTTTATCTGAAGAGTGGTAATGGAAGCATCGAAGTCAACAAAAGAGACTTTAAGGAATACTTCCCTACAGGCACCCTTCAATATGTGGTAGAGCAGCCTTTGTTGCTTACCGACAATATAGGCAAATACGATATTAAGGTAAACCTCGATGGAGGTGGCATCACCGGCCAGGCCGAAGCCTTGCGCTTGGGCATCAGCAGGGCGCTCTGCGAAATCAATCCCGAATACCGCCCTGTGCTTAAAGCCAAAGGTCTGTTACGCCGCGACCCACGCATGGTTGAACGTAAAAAACCTGGTCAGCCAAAAGCCCGTAAGAAATTCCAGTTCAGCAAACGTTAATCCTTCAGGATTAATCAATTGGTGTTTAGTATCCAAATTGTTGAGACTTCTGTTTCTTCAGAACTACTCAACAATTGTTTTTAGTGAATGTAAACAATTTTTAACACAACATTATGTCACAAATCGCATTTGAAGAATTATTAGACGCAGGTGTTCATTTTGGTCACCTCAGGAGAAAATGGAATCCCAATATGGCGCCATATATCTTTATGGAACGCAATGGCATCCACATCATTGACCTGTATAAAACCCAGGCAAAACTTGAAGAAGCCAGCAACGCCATGCGTCAGCTCGCCAAATCAGGTAAGAAAATCCTGTTTGTTGCCACCAAGAAACAAGCCAAAGGAATCGTTTCTGAAGAGGTTGCAAAAATCAATATGCCATACGTTACCGAAAGATGGCCTGGCGGAATGCTGACCAACTTTGCAACCATCCGCAAAGCTGTCCGCAAAATGACCAATATCGATAAGCTGATGAGCAGCGACTCATACACCAACCTGTCGAAAAGGGAAAGACTCCAACTGCGCCGCGAACGCGAAAAACTTGAAAAAAACCTTGGAAGTATTGCCGACCTGAGCAGACTCCCCTCGGCAATATTTGTTGTCGACATCATGAAAGAACATATTGCTGTTGCTGAAGCACGCAAACTCAATATCCCTACTTTCGCTATCGTTGATACCAACTCCGACCCAACCCTCATCGATTTCCCAATCCCTGCCAACGATGACGCTTCGAAATCAATTTCATTGATTATCCGCGCCATGACACAGGCCATTGAGGAAGGACTGAGCGAACGCAAGCTTGCAAAAGACAAACGCAGCGACGACGACGCTTCTGACGAGGATGAAATGGGTGCATCATCACACAAATATGATGATGACGAAGATGAAGGCGACGACACTGGCAAAAAAGCTGGCGTTCCTGGTAAAGGAAAAGCTGAAGAAGCCGGCAAAGACAGGGCCAAAAGACCAAGAAAACCTGTTTCAAAGAAATAAGGCAAATTAAAAAATTGAATTGACATGAATATTACCGCATCACAAGTAAACGAACTGAGAAAACGCACCGGTGCAGGCATGATGGACTGTAAAGCAGCCTTGGTTGAAAGCAATGGCGATATGGAACAAGCCATCGACTACCTGCGCAAAAAAGGACAAAAAGTAGCCGCTAAAAGGGCTGACCGTGAAGCCAATGAAGGTGTTGTAATCTCGAAAACAAACGACAACCACAGCTTTGCTGCCGTTGTGATGATCAACTGCGAAACAGACTTTGTTGCAAAAAATGAAGATTTCGTAAAATACGCCCACAATATTCTCGACGCCGCCATTCAGCACAAAGCTGCCAATGCAGAAGCTGTTCTGGCCCTCACCATCGACAACAGAACCGTTGCCGACAGCCTGACCGATCAGACCGGTATCATTGGCGAAAAAATCGAGTTGGGTGCCTATGAAGTGATTGAAGCCGCCTCAACAGCTGCCTATATTCACCCGGGAAACCGCCTGGCTACCATCGTTGGATTGAACAAGGCTGGTTTTGAACAAATTGGCAGGGAGCTGGCCATGCAGGTAGCTGCCATGGACCCGGTTGCTGTTGACGAAGCCGATGTACCTCAATCAGTAATCGACCGCGAAATTCAGATTGGCATTGAACAGGCACGCAACGAAGGCAAAGCCGAAGATATGCTTGAGAAAATTGCACAGGGTAAACTGAAGAAATTCTACCGCGAAAGCACCCTGCTGAACCAGGACTTCATCCGCGAAAGCAAGAAAACTGTACGTCAGTATCTTACCGATGCCGATAAAACCCTTACCGTTAGCGGTTTCAAAAGGGTTATGCTGGGCTAATCTGCAGGTTTACAGAATAGTTTAAAAAAGAGGCTTCATAGCCTCTTTTTTTTTTACCTCCGGGAATAATCAGTGCGTGCATTTGGTCAAATTATTTGCAACTGAACTGCCGGAAGAATGCAAACTAACCATGCCCGAACATCTAAACAGCTCCATAGAAAAAACATTGCCAGCGACCAACCCTGAACAATTACCCATCTTTTTTATCCTGAGTCGTCCCCGCACAGGGTCCACTTTGCTGCGGACACTTTTCGATGCACATCCCCATGTCCAGATTCCACCCGAATGCCAGTTTATTGTAAACCTGCATCCGAAATATGGCCGAATCACCCATTGGACTCCACTCCTATTCGGCGAACTGGTAAATGACCTGCAGGAACAATTTCTGTTTAATACCTGGAACATTGAGCCTGTCCAGCTGCTGACGTTTCTACAGCAATTTCAAGGTCAACAATCGTACGGAACAATTTGCAAGGCCATTTACCTGCAATACCAGTCGCTTTACTACAAGTCGGGGATAACTCTGATTGGAGATAAAAACCCGGGCTATGCGCTATATACCAAATTGCTGAGCGAGATCTTCCCTGAGGCCAAATTCATTCACCTAACCCGCGACTACCGCGACAACCATGTGTCACTCTCCAGGGTCGAATTTGAGCTTCCCATTGTTGCCCTCACGGTATTCAAGTGGAAGTATTTTTACAAAACCATTACCAAAGCCAGCAAGCAGCACCCGGATAGTTTCTTTACCCTGCGTTATGAAGACCTTGCTGAAAATCCGGAAGGGATGCTGAACGAAGTCTGCAACTTTCTTGGAATTTCATTTAATCCGGAAATGCTCACATTTTACCAGCGAAAGAAAGCTGTTGAAGCCCTTTATGATGCAAAAAAGCTGAATAAAATTCATGCAAGCCTGATGCATCCGGTGAACACTTCAAATATCGGATACTGGAAGAAAAACCTCAGCACGAAACAAGTGAAAATTGCAGATTATACCATTGGCGAGTACGCAGCAAAGGCCGGTTACGAGCGACAATATGCAGGCTTTAGCCTGTTCATCTGGCTGGCCGCACAACCCGGAATCAATCTGGCGAGAGCCATTTATGCAACCACCTGGCTTGTTAACCGTTTTCCATACAAACAACGACAATACATCCTGAGTGAGCTTCCTTTTATGCTGGGCAGTTTCTGGAAAAAACATTTCCAGCGTTCAGCTGCTTAGGTCGGCGTATAGTAAAATCGCTTTCCTCCACCGGCGATATCTTCCACACGGTCAATCCTTGTTAGGTCAATGTTTTGCTCAGCAAGCCTGCCAAAACCCGCCGCATAATCCTGGGCGGTAATTTCGATGATGATCGGATCTTTTCCGTACAGCATGAGTAAAAATCCACGAAACACCTTGGTAAACCTCAGAAACTTTTCCCCGGAAAACACATATAACTGATTGATTTTGTGCTCCTGCCCTTCGGCAAGTTCGAAACCAATGAGCTTGTTATAGCGGATCGCGCGTTTGTTGGTCTTCAAAATTCTGGCAATGGCCCTCAGGTGAAATACATTGGCCGCAAGCTCACCGAAAGTCATGGCTGTGAGCAAGGCCACCGGGGAGTTGATATACCGCTTGTCCCAGATAAAAATGCCTCCTTCGGTGGTTAAATTATCCCAACTGATGTTTTTTGCATTTACCAGCCCGATCGGATCGCCTTTGTATTCGATAAACAGGTAAAGGTTTTCGTTGTTGTTGATGGAATGAAACCACTTTAATTGCATCTCGGGTGTGATTTCCTCACGGTAATCCATGTATTGTCTGATAAAGGCAGAATTGCGGTGAAGGCGGACCAGCTCAATATCACCTTCCTCCAGCCGCCTCATCGTCAGGTCTTTGCGCTTGAAAATCATTTAGAGAATTTTTCGGATTGTATAGGGAGGTTTTTTGTTTTGAGCCAGATAAATTCGGCTCAGGTATTCACCAATAATGCCAAGGCTAAACAGGATAATGCTTGTCGAAAACATGATGCCCACAATGATGGACGTATAACCCATAGGTACATTAAAAAATATCTTGAGGATAATGTAGTACACTGCAACAACAAAGGTTACCATTGATGCAAAAAGACCTCCGTAAACCATGAGTTTCAGGGGCACATTGGTGTAGTTGATGATCAGTCCGGCCATCAATTTGAAGAGTTTGCGACGCGAATATCCTGACTTTGCATGCTGGCGGCTGTGGTGCTCGACCTCAGCAAGTGCAGGCTCCTCGGTGTACCAGTATAGCAGTTCGTCGATAAACATGAAATTCAGGTTATGCTGTATGAGCTGATCGTTGAGGCTCTTGCTGATAAGCCTGAACGACGAGCCTTCGGAAGGACGGCCGAAGTATCTGCCGGCAGAATGTCTGAAAACCTTGCTTCCGAGCCTTCTGAAAGAGGAATGTTTTTTTTCCCGGAAAACACCATACACCATCTCGGCTTCCGTTTCCTGTTGCCTGTCGATGAGCTTTGCAATCTCTTCCGGTGGATGCTGTAAATCATCGTCCATGGTAATTATCCATTTTCCCCTGGCAAAGGTCAATCCGCAAAAGGTGGCATTGTGTTGTCCGTAATTTCTGTTCAGCCTGACCGCAGTAAGCACCGGTTTAAATTGCTTTTTCAATGACTGGATTCTTTCCCAGACCAGGTCTTTGCTGCCATCATCAACCAAAATAATTTCATAAGAAAAACCAAGCTTACCAAAGACCACATCGATTTCGGTGACGACTTTCTCAATCGTCATCTCGCTGTTATACACAGGAATAACTACCGAATATTCAGGTTTGTCCATGGGTTCAAAGTTTGGTTTATCCGCCACCTAAGATAAGATTTGTTCCTGTAATCCATTTTGAAGCGCCCGAGAAATAAAAAACCGCAGTACGGGCCACATCCACCGGATCACCGATACCCAGTGGCTGCTGATTTTCGATCTTCTCAACGGCTACTTTCGACAACTGAGCTGTTTTTTCGAGCATGGGTGTGCGTACAAACCCCGACCGCAGGCAATTTACCCTGATGCCTTTTGGCGCCAGTTCGAGTGCCAACACGCGGGCATAGCCTTCAAGGGCGGCCCTGGCACCGATGTACATGGCCCCTCCGACAAAGGGATATACCGTTGAAACCGTCGACATATATAACAAGGAGCAATCCTGTTGTTGTAATTTCTTCTTCCTGAGTAGTGCCGATGTGAGCAATACAGGCGCTTCGTAATTGATTGCCAGGTCAATGCGTAACTTATCCGCAGTAATAAAACCTGTTGGGACCAGTGTAGACACGCCCGTACTGAAAAACACACCATTCAGCATACCAAAACTAGCCACCAGCGACTGCAACTGCGCATCGACAGTCAGGTCGGCAACAACCATCGCATGGCCCTCGCCACTAAGCTTTTCCAATGTCTCGCGCAGGCGCACTTCGTTTCGGCCAGTAAGGATTAAGGTGGCTCCAGCTTCTGAGGCTGAAATTGCTGTCTGACGGCCTAATCCTGAGGAGGCACCCGTGATGAGCAGTGTTTTTCCGGTGAGCGAAAATGCGTTCATACTTCGTATAATGTTGGTATAAGGAGCTGGTCAGTGTGCACAATGCAACTTCCCCACGACAATCCAACGCCAAAACCCGAAAGCAGGAGGTGGCATGGTTTTGACTTCAGCACCCCGCTCAGTTCGGTGACCAATGTGAGTGGGATGGAGGCAGAGCTGGTATTGCCAAATCTGTCGATTGAAACAGGGAATTTGTCGGCATTTTCTCCCATCTTTTTTCTGATGGAGTCAATAATGAGCTTATTGGCCTGGTGCAACACAAAAAAATCAGGCTGTTGTGTTTCGTTGCCTGCATTCAGCAAGGCGCGTATATTGGCACTTACCTCGCGCATTGAGAAGTTGAACACCTTGATGCCATCGAGGGCCAATTGCAAATTGTTACGTTCGATACCCGGGGCAATAGGCTTCAGTTGAAATGATGTTTCTGCCGACACCGGATTGCGCATACCGCCATCGTGGATCATGATGGCATCGTATCCGCTCCCATCCGATTGTATATTGAAACTTATGGGTTTTGCGTGCTGATCGAACACAAGGGCAGTGGCCGAAGCAGCATCACCAAACAAGGGAAAGGTGCTTTTGTCGCGTGCAGAAGTGTTGCGGCTCGGAATTTCTGCATTCAGCAGAAGGGCCCTGCCGATGCTTCCGGCTGATACCATCCCTGCTGCAACAGCTAGACCGTTGATGTAGCCCGAACAACCCGAATTGATGTCGATGGCCATGCAGTTTTTCGATAGTCCCAGCTTGTGTTGCAGGATGTTTGAGGAGGCCGGCATGAGGTAGTCAGCAGTCTGTGTCACCAGGATAAGCAAACCAACGGAGGACCTCTCCCATCCCAATGCTGCAAGCAACTGTTCGGCGGCATGCTGAGCCAGGTCGACAGCGGTAGTGTCTGGAGAAGCAATGCGCCGGCTCACAACGCCGGTTGTTTTTATCAATGCCACACGCTCATCAGGACTAATCCAATCATAATCAGCATTGTGCATCACCTGCTTTGGTACCGATGCAGCAAGACCGGCAACGCGGCAATGTGCTATGCTGAACAATCCCATGGATCAGGCTCTTTCTTGCGACTTGCTTTCAACCAAGGTGTAAAGATCATGCACTGTTTGTGACTGCTGGAGGTCTTCTGCATTGATTTCAACATCATATTCCACATTCACAAGGGCAATAAATACAAGGGCATTAATAGAATCCCATTCGAAAAATTCCTTGATTTCACTTTCGGGTTTCAGGCTGCCAGGAGTTATCTGATCAAACTCAGTTTCAACTTTTTGTATAAAATCCTGTATATTCATAGTGTTATTTTGCCTCGCAAAAGTAGGTTTTTTTTATTGTAATTCCCGCGGTCGTGGAATTTGGCAAGCTGCAATCGGTTTGAAATTTTTGAACATATTTAAAAAACCCTATATTTGTCTTGTAAACCAGGCCATGCACAAACAACAAGGGCAAAAGAAAAAATTGCTGCTGATCAATCCGATCAATGCCTTTACCAGGGATATTCCGTTTCTGACAGAATCATTATCACCACCCCTCGGGCTTGGCATTGTGGCTGCACTCACGCCAGAAGATTGGGACATCGCACTGATCGATGAGAACTTCGACACCTTCACCTATCAGGAAGCTGACCTGGTGGCCCTGTCAGCGCTGACATCCGCAGTCAGGCGCGCTTATGAGATTGCCGGAATTTACCGCGCCAAAGGCATTCCTGTTGTGCTGGGTGGTATTCATGCATCCATGATGCCGGAAGAAGCGCTGAAGTATGTAGATGCTGTCGTCATTGGTGAAGCTGAGGGCGTGTGGGAAAATCTGCTGAACGATTTCGAAACGGGATCACTCAGGCAGACCTACAGTAAAAATGCGGGTAAAATATTTCACTCCCCTGTTCCCAGACGCGACCTGTTTCATAAGGGCTATGGGCTGGCTAACATTCAAACCACAAGGGGTTGTCCTTTTTCGTGCGACTTTTGCAGTGTCCACATCTTCAACGGCCCTATGTATCGCTACAGGCCAATACCTGAAGTACTCGACGAATTTGAAGGCATCGACCACAACAGGGTATTCATTGTTGACGACAACATCCTTGGCACAAGCAAAAACAGCATCGAAAGGGCCCGGCAGCTTTTCAAAGGCATCATCGAACGGGGAATAAAGAAAGACTGGGTGTGTCAGGCTTCCATCAATTTTGCGGATGATGAATCTTTGCTCGCGCTGGCCTCGGAAAGCGGATGCCGCACCGTGCTGCTGGGCATTGAGTCGGAGAAAGCCGAAGGCCTGATAGAAACCAACAAGCGGCTTAACCTGAAAAAAGGAACCGAACATTATGCCGAGGTGTTTTCAAAGATCCATAAACATGGCATCAGTGTCATCGGCGCCATGATCTACGGACTTGATTCCGACAGTGAAGAAGACCTTTATGCCCGTTCTGAATTCCTTGTTCAGTCAGATATCGACACCCATCAGGCCAACATATTGACACCGCTTCCGGGAACGCCGCTTTTTGAAAGACTGAAGACCGAAGGCCGGCTTACAGCCACCAATTTTCCCGATGACTGGGACCGTTATCATTGTTTTGATGTTGTTTATAAGCCAAAAAAAATGTCATCAGAAAAACTGAAATCAGTAATGATCGATAACTGGGACATGATCTGGAACCGGAAGCTGATGTACAGGAAGTTCCTGAAAACACTGAAACAAACGGGCAATAAAACCGCCGCCAACTGGGCATTCTTTGGCAATATTGAGCGCTACAACCTTGCCCTGGGCAAGATGCGTGAACCCTATAAGTCGGATCAAATATTCTTCAAAGGATGAAAGGGAAACAAACGCGCACCCTGTTGCTAATAAATCCACTTAATCGCCGCAGGATTGGCCTGGCACAAAACCGTGATTCCATATATCCGCCAATGGCTTTAGGCATCATTGCCGCACTGACACCGCCACACTGGAAAGTTGAACTTATTGATGAAAATTTCGAAACCTTCAGTTTTCGTGAAGCGGACCTTGTAGGCATCACCGCGCTCACAGCAACCATAAACCGGGCATACGAAATTGCTGCCATTTTCCGCGAGAAAAACATCCCAACCATTATCGGTGGCATCCATGCATCGATGCTTCCCGAAGAAGCATCACAATATGCTGATTGCGTGGTGAAAGGTGAGGCCGAAAGCATCTGGGGGAACCTCATTGCCGACTTCGAATCGGGCAGATTAAAGCCATTCTATGAAGGAAAATTGCTGTCACTGGAAAACTCACCGATGCCCCGCATCGATTTGTACAACCCCGGCTATGCCTTTGGCACAGTGCAAACCACCCGCGGATGCCCCATGGCCTGTGATTTCTGTTCGGTGCATACCTTCAACGGGAATTGCTACCGCACCCGACCCATTGATGAAGTGCTGCGCGACATTGAAGCCATTCCGCAGGAGAACATTTATTTTATTGACGATAACCTTGTCGGGCATAACAAAAAGATGGCCGACAGGGCGGTTACCCTCTTTAAGGAGATGGTCGCGCGTGGCTACACCAAGAAATGGTGGTGTTCAACTTCGCTCAATGTGGCTGAACATGAAGAAGTGCTCGAATGGGCTGCCCGCTCTGGCTGCCAGATGATGTTTCTGGGCATCGAATCGGAAGACATCGACCAACTGAAAGCCAGCAATAAAAAGGTCAATGTGCGTATTGGTGTTGATCACTTTGATGGTGTTTTCGAAAAGCTTAATAAGTATGGGATTGCTGCCCTGGGGGCTTTCATTTACGGACTGGAGACAGACACCCCCGATAAAATGCAGGCCAGAACCGATTTCATCCTCAACTCACGCATCGATGCCATTCAGGCAACCTTGCTCACTCCCCTTCCCGGTACCGTACTTTTCAACAGATACCTGAAGGCAGGACGTATCCATTACAACAATTACCCCAAGGATTGGGAACGCTATCACTATGCCGAAGTGGTGTTCGACCCTATGCTCATGTCTCGCGAAGTGCTTGACAGGGAAGTGCGAAAGAACTGGGAACAGCTGTACGACATCAGGCAACTGAAAAGACGCATGATCACCAGCCTGAAAAATACCAGAAATCCAACAGCAGCTATATGGTCGCTTACCAACAATATCCAGTTGAGAAACCTGGTCTTCGAAAATACTGCTGAAGTGTTTGACCTTCAATCGTTTTTAAACAGTAATTTTGGCATTGATAAGCTTTCAGGTATTAATGCTAATGGCCAGCAGGAAGATGAGTAAGCCATTCAAACTCTTGTTGATCAACCCCATAAACCAGCACAGAAAAGGCTTGCTGCGCGACAAGCATGCCATTTACCCGCCCTTATCGCTTGGTATAATCGCTGCACTCACTCCTTCGCATTGGCATATTGAACTGCTGGATGAGAATTTCGAAGATTTCAGCTTCCGGCTAGCCGACCTTGTCGCCTTCACTTCCTTCACATCGACGGTGAACAGGGCCTACGAACTTTCTGCCATTTACCGGGCCAGGGGCATTAAAACCGTTATCGGCGGCATTCATGCTTCCATGATGCCTGAAGAAGCATCGGCGCATTGCGATGTCGTAGTCATTAACGAAGCAGAAGGTGTCTGGGCTAAGCTTATCCACGATTTCGAAAATAATCAGCTGCAGACATTCTATCGTGGTAAATGGCAATCACTTGAAGGGATGCCTGTTGCAAGGCGCGATCTGTTTCACCCTGGCTATGTGTTTGGCAGTTTGCAAACAAGCCGCGGATGTCCGATGAAATGTGATTTCTGCTCTGTGCACACCTTCAATGGCAGCAAATACCGGCAGCGTCCAATCAATGAAGTGCTCGATGAGTTTGAAACCATTCCGCAACAGCGGATATTTGTCGTCGACGACAACCTCATTGGCTACAGCAAACAATCAGCCGAAAGGGCGAAAGAATTTTTCCGTGGAATCATCGCAAGGGGAATCAAAAAAGATTGGTTTTGCCAGGCTTCCATCAATGTTGCCGATGATGAGGAAGTGCTTCAACTGGCTGCAACAAGCGGCTGCCGCCTGATCCTCCTTGGCCTAGAATCGGAAAAGATGGAAGCACTTAAGGACGTCCACAAGACCCTGAATGCCAAACGTGGTGTTGGCCAGTATGCCGAAGTGTTCGAACGCCTGCACAAACACGGAATAGGTGTATTGGGCACTTTCATCATGGGCATGGAAAGTGACGCTGAACAAGATCTTACCAACCGGGCCGACTACATCATCGATTCAACCATCGATGCCATTCAAACGACCATCATGACACCCCTGCCGGGAACAGGACTCTTTAACCGTTACCTGAAAGAAAACCGGCTGCTGTACACCAATTTTCCTTCAGACTGGTCGAAATATCATTTTGGAGAAGTGGTTTTCAAGCCATTGACGATGTCATCGGCACAACTCAGTGAATGCATCCGCTTGCAAGCCGGTCGCATGTATGAGCCTAAAAGCCTGAAAAGGCGCTTCATGCAAAGCCTAAAACTCACCGGCAATGCAGTTACTGCAAGCTGGGCCTATGCCTCAAACCTGCAATACCGCAATATTCTTTTCGAGCATGAAAAAAGGCTCACTATCGATGACATGATGATCGGGCAGCAGTTTTCGGACAACAAGGAAAACGCTTAACCCTGGCCTTACGCCCTCTTATACACCCAAAAGTGCTTTTACTACTTTGGATATCTGTTGGTTATCGGCTTTGCCTGCCACTTGTTTTGTAGCCAGACCCATCACCTTACCCATGTCTTTTATCGAAGTGGCGCCCACTTCGGCAATGATGGCGCTCACCAGTGCGTTGAGTTCATCGTCGGTAAGTTGGGCAGGCAGGTATTTTTCGATGATATCTGCCTGATATTGTTCTTCATCGGCAAGCTCGGGCCGGTGTTGTTCAATGTAAATAGCCGCAGATTCTTTTCTTTGCTTGACGAGCTTTTGCAACAGCTTCAATTCAACGGTTTCAGGTATCTCACCACTGCTTACATCTCTCCCTGTTTTCTCGAGCAACAGGGCAGCCTTGATGGCCCTGAGCGCGCTGAGTTTGCGCGTATCACGGGCCAGCATGGCTTTCTTAATGTCGTCGTTAATTTTTATTTCGAGGCTCATGCTAGTGGCGTATTAATCGACATTATCGTGCAGGAATGAATTATCGGTACGCAGGCCCGGCTTCTCTTCGTTGCCATCGAGGCTGTAGCGCGAAACTTTCTGGCCCGAGGTGTCCGGATCACTCAGCTGGGTTCCTTTGCGCATATAGGCGGGCTGACGTTCGAGTTCATTGACACCTTCGATGGTGTGCAGTTTCATGCTCATGGCCTTAAGCCGCGACTGCCTTTCGAATGCTTTGCGGTCAAGTTCCTCTGCTTCATCGTCTTCGAATACCACAGCCTTGGTTGCAGCAATAGCTGCTGGTTCGGCTTCCTGATGTACAATGAATGAGATGATTTCTTCCTTTTTGTTCACTTCAGCAGGCGATTCTGCCGGCATCACAATTTCGAGTTCTACTTCATCTTCTGCAACTGCATTCATTACTTCATTAGCCAGCTCGTCGGCATCTGCTGTTTTGTCATCGTCCTGTTTGTCGTCGAACAGAAAATGCACCTTGCTTGTGCTTTTCTCTGCTTCCTCACCTGCAACAACATTTAACTTCCGGGCTGTTTCTGGTTCCGGTGTTACGGGCTTCGTAGCAATCACTGGTTGATTTAGGGTGGCAACAGTTTCTGTGGGTTCAAGCTGGGCAACTTCCTTTTGTTTTGCCTCAGGCTGCACTGCCGGAGTGTCGTAAAGCGGCCTAACGGTGATCGTTTTCTGATTCATCCCAATCTGAATCTCATCTTCCGAGGCAAAGCCTGTAGCAATGACAGTGATACCGATGGCATTTCCAATGTTTTCATCGGTTCCGTTGCCCCAGATCACTTCTGCATTATTGCCACAGATGCCCTGAATATAATCGGTGATTTCATGCACTTCATCAAGAGAAACCTCATCAACACCTGAAGTGATATACAACAGGATGTTTTTAGCGCCTGAGATGCTCGAGTCGTTGAGGAGCGGCGAACGCATGGCTTCTTCAATGGCTTTGAGTGCCCTGTTTTCACCTTCGGCAATGGCAGAACCCATGATGGCTTTGCCACTGTTTTTCATCACAGTTTTAACATCTTCAAAGTCAACGTTGATATAGCCGGTAACCGTGATAATTTCGGCGATACCTTTCGCTGCAATGGTGAGCACATCATCCGCCTTCTTAAAGGCTTCAGTCAGCCGCATATTGCCATATTCTTCACGGAGTTTATCATTGCTGATAATCAGCAGGGTATCAACAGATTTCCGAAGTTCATTGATGCCTTCGATTGCCTGTTGCTGACGTTTTTTGCCTTCGAAACTGAAGGGAATGGTCACGATTCCGACTGTGAGGATATCGAGTTCACGGGCAACTTCGGCTACAATAGGAGCCGCGCCTGTACCTGTCCCACCTCCCATACCGGCAGTGATAAACAGCATTTTCGTATGCGGCTGCAGCACATCCCTGATTTCATCGAGGGTTTCAAGGGCGGCTTCGCGTCCAACGGCCGGTATATTTCCAGCGCCGAGGTTGCGTTTTCCCAGGTGGATTTTGTTGCTTACAGGGCTTTTGCCCAGCGACTGCGCATCGGTATTGCAAAGAATGAAGTCGACGCCTTCAATACCTTCGTGATACATATGGGTGACGGCATTGCTTCCCCCTCCCCCAACGCCGATTACCTTTATGATATTTGATTGATTTTTCGGGTGTTCGAATGTAAACATGTCGGTCATTTTATCTGAATTAAAATTACGTAATAATCATTGGTGTGGTTTCTGTTTATTGAGTAGTTGTGAACATAAAAAGGTTAATAAACCCTATTATTCAAGAAGTTCACGGTCAAAGATACCCTTGATGATATCGAGGTAGCTTGGTCTGCGTTTTGATTCCTTCTTCGGCGTCAGGGGTTTACTGCTTTCTTTGCCAGTCGATGTCCCTTTCATCATTTCAACTTCTTCTTCATGCAGGTGACGATTGATTCCTTCGATGACCAGGCCGATACCTGTGGCATACATCGGACTGGTAAGCTCTTCTGGTGTGCCGTTGGCAAGGTGTTCGTTCGGATAACCAATCCTGACATCCATACCGGTAATGAAAGCGGCCAGCTGATCAACATGCTTCAGCTGAGCGCCACCACCGGTTAACACGATGCCTGCAATCAGTTTGCGTTCGAAACCGGAATTTTTGATTTCGTAGTACACATGTTCAATGATTTCTTCCATGCGTGCCTGAATGATGGAAGCGAGGTTACGGAAAGAAATTTCCTTGGGCGGTCTGCCCCTGATTCCGGGAATCGAGACAACTTCATCATCCCTGTTTTCGCTGGCCAGTGCCGAGCCAAATTTTACCTTCACTTCTTCGGCATGACGCTTAATGATGGTGCAGCCTTCGCGGATGTCTTCGGTGATTACATCGCCACCGAATGGAATCACAGCCGTGTGCCTGATGATGCGATCGTGGAAAATGGCAATATCTGTCGTTCCGCCGCCGATATCAACCAGCACAACTCCGGCTTCTTTTTCCTCTTCGTTCAATACGGCCTCCGCCGATGCAATCGGCTCAAGGATCAGGTCGACCATATCGAGTCCGGCCCTGCTTACGCACTTCAGGATGTTCTTTGCAGCTGCTGTCTGTCCGATGATGACATGAAAGTTGGCTTCGAGCTTGTTGCCGTTAATCCCGATGGGTTTTTTAATTCCCTGCTCGCCATCGATGATAAACTCCTGCGGAATTACATCAATGATTTCTTCACCGGCAGCCATATTGAGCTTATACATATCATTGACCAGCTTTTCAATTTCAAGCTGATTGATTTCTTTGTCGTTCGACTCCCGGATTAGGCTTCCGCGATGTTGCAGGCTTTTGATATGTTGGCCGGCTATGCCCACATTCACAAACCTGATGTCGACTTTCGACTTGGCAGTGGCCTCCTCGATGGCCTTCTTGATTGAGTTTACGGTATCTTCAATATTGGCTACAATACCGCGCTTAACACCGAATGACTCTGACTTTCCGTGACCGAGGATCTCGATCTTGCCAAATTCGTTCCGCCGGCCGACAATGCAAGCAATTTTTGTCGTTCCGATGTCTAAACCAACAATAATTTCAGAAGCTTTCATATGGCTAACTTTTTTATACAAACTATTTGATGCTTAAATTTCAGGTTAATTGTTTGATACTGTTGAAATTCCTGACTACCCGCCTTCTCCTTGTAAAAAGCGCTCAGCTTTTCAATTTTTTCCGCAATATCGGTGGTATCACCAATAATGATGTTCACATGCCCCACTTTAGGGCTCAATTCGTATTCACCCAGGCTGCTGACATAAATCTGGTCGATAAGGGCGTCGGCAAAGGGGTCTGACTCAATTTGTTTTCCAATTTTCAATAAATCGGCCAGGGGTGTTTTCCGGTATATCTTGTTGCTGATGTGTGTGCTGCGGTTAAATGGCAGCGGCGGAAAGGCGATATTACCAGAAGCCATCTGCACCCTGGCAGTGTTGTGCGCTTGCGTGATGAATGCAAAGCCTTCTTCATCGAGGTATACCGAATGACCGTCGCTGGAAAACACCCTGATTACCGGTCTGCGTTCACTGACTTCAACCTTGAGGATGCCATCGATGGCGGTGCTGGCCTTAACTGATTTCACCCAGGGATTTACCGATAGGGTTTGCGTGAGTTTTTCGATATTGATGCGACGCATGGGCTGTCCGATTGCCCTGCCGTAAAGCTGATCAATCTGGAATCGCACTGAATCTTCAGGAAGGAAGGTGCAAACATCGTTGTGTTCAACCTTCAGCTGAATGGTTTTGAGCGGCGAACTCAGGTAGGTGTCGCGGGCAAAACCCAGCAGCACAAAAAGCCCTGCCCCACTCAGCATCCAGCATAACCAGGTCAATATGTGCAGGAACTTTTTCATGCCTTGCTGAGGGTGTTTTGAAGGGGTTCAACAAGCTGATCAATATCGCCCGCTCCAAGGGTTAGCAGCAGTTTCGGGCTGATGTTCCTGACAAGGCTTAGCAGTTCGTGCTTTGCACAAAGCTGCTTTTTGTCCAGTTTCACTTTTGACAGCAGCACGGCCGAAGTTACGCCATCAATTGGCAGTTCGCGTGCCGGATAAATATCAAGCAAAATAAGTTCGTCGAGCAATTCGAGGCTCCGGGCAAAATCATCCATGAAATCCCTAGTGCGGCTGAACAGGTGCGGCTGAAAAATTCCGGTAAGCCACCTTCCGGGATAACATTCACGCACTGCTGAGATACAAGCCTTCAACTCTTCCGGATGGTGGGCATAATCGTCGATAAAGACCATGCCGGGTGTATTAATCCTGTATTCGAACCGCCGCCTCACGCCTGCAAAGGATGCCAGGGCTCTTTCGATAAGCATTGAATCGATTCCCAACACACGGGCAACGGCGACTGCTGCCAGGGCATTTTCGATATTGTGTCTGCCCGGCACTCCCCAACGCACGGTTAAGTCATCGATGGCTTTGCCGTTTATGGTGAAGGCAAATTTTCCTTCTTTAACACCCACTTCAACAGCCCTCAGATCGGAATGGCCATCGATTGAATACGTTAGCGACAAGGCCTTGATATCGAGTGGCAGGCCCAGCTTATGCACAAGCACACCTCCGTTTTTTATTCCGGAGGCAAACGCATTGAAAGAAGCAATGAGCCGTTCATGGTGGTTATAAATATCGAGGTGATCGGCATCCATTGATGAAACCACAGCGATATCGGGTTTAAGCTGCAGAAACGACTGGTCGTATTCATCGGCTTCCACAATCATCACGCGGCTTTCAGGCTCATTCACCAGGTTGTTGTTGAAATTGAGCGCGATACCGCCTATGAAAGCTGTTATTGGAATACCTGCAGTGTGTAGCAAATGTGCAATCATTGCTGTAATGCTCGTCTTGCCATGTGTTCCAGCCACGGCAATAGTGAATTTACCACTGCTCAGCTGCCCCAGAAGCTCAGCCCTTTTTATAAGGGGATAGGCCTGTTGTTTAACATAGTCCAGCTCGATGCTGTTTGCCGGAATTGCCGGTGTGTATACCACAAGGTCTGGATTTATTGGAATCCGTTGAATATCTTCCTGATAGTGAATGTTGATTCCTTCCTGCTCAAGTTCAATGGTCAGTTGGGTCCTGGTTCTGTCATAGCCAGCAACCTGCACACCATCCTGACGGTAAAAACGTGCCAGTGCACTCATGCCGATGCCGCCAATGCCAAGAAAATAAATGCTATGGTATTGCTTGCTGCTCATCTTCCGGCGACTTTAATAACCTCTTCTACAATACGTTCTGCAGCGTCTGGCATGGCAAATGCCAGCATATTTTCCGACATTTCGGCCAATAAACCAGGATTGGCCAACAGGCGGTTTATTTCAGGCAACAGTTTTTCATCTGCCTGGCCATTGCTAACCACCATGGCTGCTTTGGCTTCCTGGAGGCGCAGGGCATTTTTTGTTTGATGGTCTTCTGCTGCTGTGGGCAAGGGAATAAAAATGGCAGGTTTCCTGACTACTGCAATTTCGGCTATGGCGATGGCGCCGGCCCGGGAAACGATCAGATCAGCAGCCGCATAGGCCAGATCCATACGGTGAATGAAGGCCACCGGCTTGATTTGATCTGCAGCACCGACAGACTTCACAGCAAGCTGTGCCTGTGCTAGAAACGATTCCCCGGTTTGCCAGATCAGCTGTATGCCAGAGCCGGCAAGTGCTTCAATATTTTTTTCGATGGCCTGGTTGATTGCCCTGGCTCCCTGGCTGCCGCCAACGATTAGCAGGGTCTGCTTTTCCTGGTGCAATCCAAAAAAGGCAATGGCTTCGTCCTGTTTCCCGGCTATGTCGACTGCACTTTTGCGCAAAGGATTGCCGGCAAGCACAAGCTTATCGGCCGGGAACCAACGCTCCATCTCGCCAAATGCCACACAGATACGGTTCACTTTCCTGCCCAAAATCCGGTTGGTCACCCCAGGGAATGAGTTCTGCTCCTGAATAAGCGTAGGAATTTTGAGCATGATGGCCGCACGCAAGGTAGGCCCGCTGGCATAACCACCCACCCCGATGACAACATCCGGCCTGAACTTTCTCAGCACCATCACCGCTTTAAGCAATGCGACGATCACCTTGACCGGAAACAACAGGTTTTTCAAGCTGAGGTTGCGCTGAAAACCACTGATCCACAAGCCAATGATAGGGTAGCCGGCCTGAGGCACTTTTTGCATTTCCATGCGGTCCGAAGCCCCGACAAAAAGTACATCAGCGCCCGGCACCCTTTTTTTCAGGGTGTCGGCAATGGCGATGGCCGGAAAAATATGGCCACCTGTTCCACCTCCGCTAATAACTATCTTCATCGGTTTCAACGACATCTGCTGTTTGTAATTGGTTCTTTTTTGCAATTTCCTTGCTTACACTCAAAATAATTCCAATCGAAAGGCTGGTAAACCAGATGGATGTGCCCCCCATGCTGACCAGCGGAAGCGGCTGACCGGTCACGGGCAGAATACCAACGGCAACCCCCATATTGATCATGGCCTGGAAAACCAGGCTAAATGCCACACCAATGGTGAGGAAGGCCCCAAACGTCTGAGGAATCTTCGTCACAATAACCACCGCCCTGAAGAGCAGTATCAGGTAGAGCAAAACAAGAAATATTCCTCCGGCAAAGCCGTATTCTTCGATGATGATGGCGAAAATAAAGTCAGAGTAAGGGTGTGGCAGAAAATTACGCTGGGTGCTGTTTCCCGGACCCTTTCCAAAAAATCCGCCTCCTGCAATGGCAATCTTCGACTGCTCCACCTGAAAGTTATCGCCTGTGCCATTGATGAAATTTTCGATCCTGTTTTTCCAGGTATACAAACGCCCTTGTTTATCGTCGGGCATCTGGTACAGGATGAGCACAAAAATGGCCAGTGCAGCAATTCCCAGTCCGATAAGCGAAAAAATGTATTTCATATTTACCCTGCCAATAAACATCAACACCAGGCTTGTGGTAAACAACATCATGGCAGTTGACAGGTTTGCCGGCAAAATGAGAAACACCACCACCAGCACAGGTGCCATGATGGGGATGAAAGCCGATCGGAAATCCTTGATGTTATCCTGCTTTTTGGTTAAAAGGCGGGCCAGATAGATGATGAGTGTGAGCTTGGCAAGGTCACTTGTCTGAAAGGTGAGGTTAAAGGGCAGCGGTATAACCCGTTTTGCATCATTCAGGTCGAGCCCAAAAATCAGTGTGAAAAACAAGAGGGGAATTGACACCCACAGGGCAACCTGAAAGACAGGCGAAAAATAAATGTATTTGACTTTGTGTGCCAGATACATAAAGAAGAAACCCAGAAAGAGTATGACAAAGTGCTTGAGCATATAGTACTCGGTGTTACCAGCCTTGTATTTATAGGCCAGTGTTCCCGTAGAGCTGTACACCGCAAGCAGCGAAAAGATGGATAAGAGCAGCACCACCGCCCAAATCACCTTATCTCCTTTAATACTCTTTAATAACATGCCCATATCAGAGTTTTTTTACAGCTTCTTTGAACTGGTTTCCGCGGTCTTCATAATTTTCGAACAGGTCGAAGCTGGCACAGGCAGGCGAAAGCAAAACGATATCGTTGTTTGTTGCCAGGTTGGAGGCTTCAAACACAGCCTCAGCAGCCGATTCGGTATCAACAATCACCTTGACCAAATCCTTAAAGGCTTCATGAATCAGGTGGTTGTCGAGTCCGAGGCACACAATGGCTTTCACCTTTTTCTGCACCAGGGCCTTCAACACCTGATAGTCGTTGCCTTTATCGACGCCACCTGCGATCCACACCACCGGCCGTTCCATGCTCTCAATGGCATACCATGTTGAGTTCACATTGGTGGCTTTTGAATCGTTGATATAAGAAACGCCATGCACATTGGCCACATATTCAAGCCTGTGCGCTATGTTTTGAAAATCTGAAAGACACTGTTTTATGGTATCCTTGCGAATATTCAGCAACTTAGCTGCAATTCCTGCTGCCATTGAATTGTGCACGTTGTGTTTTCCCTGTAATGCCAGTTCTTCAAGTGTCATATGTATATCGTGTTTATCAGTGTGTATAACTATTTCATTATTAATCATTGCCGCGCCCGGAGCCCCTTCAAACTTTCCGGTTGTAAAGGTGTATTGCCGGGCGTTGATGCTGTGGTCCTTCAACTGTTTGATGGTTTCCGCATCCTCAGCACAGTAAATAAATGTGTCGTCTGCCGTTTGATTTTGAATTATCCTGAACTTAGATTTTGCATATTGGTCAAAATCATGGTTGTAGCGGTCGAGGTGATCAGGGGTAATGTTTGTCAGAATGGCGATATCCGCCTTGAAATCAAACATGCCGTCAAGCTGAAAGCTGCTGATCTCGAGCACATAGTAATCAACATCCTGTTCAGCCACCTGAAGGGCAAAGCTCTTGCCAACATTTCCGGCCACGGCCACATTGAAACCTGCTGTTTTTAGCAAATGTCCCAGCAACAATGTGGTGGTTGTTTTGCCGTTGCTGCCCGTTATGCAGATTTTTTTTGCACTGGTGAACCAGGCTGCAAACTCGATTTCCGAAACCACCCTTACTCCTTTTTCGCGGCAGGCGCTAACGATTGGCGCATGTTCCGGTATGCCCGGGCTTTTCACCACAAGGCTTGCTACGACGGTGCGTCCATCGCGATGGCCTCCCTCTTCAAAATCAATTTCATGATGTAAAAGAACGTCCTTGTATTTTTCTTTGATTAGCCCGCTGTCCGACACGAACACCGGAATACCCAATTTCTTTGCCAGTATGGCTGCACCGCAACCACTCTCTCCTGCTCCAAGCACCACCAATTGTCTGAATATCGCATTGTTGCTGTCATATCTCATTATTACCTCAGTTTGAGTGTGATGATGCTTAACACAGCCAACATAATCCCGATGATTAAAAACCTGAGTACAATCTTGGGCTCAGCATAACCCAGTTTCTGGTAATGGTGATGCAGTGGGGCCATTTTAAAAATGCGCCTGCCTTCGCCGTATTTCTTTCTGGTATACTTGAAATAGGAAACCTGCATCACAACCGACAGGTTCTCAGCGAAGAAAATGCCACACAGGATTGGAATCAGCAATTCCTTGCGGATGATGATCGCAAAAACAGCAATAATTCCACCAAGGGCCAGGCTTCCTGTATCGCCCATAAACACCTGGGCAGGATAGGAATTGTACCACAAGAAGCCTATGTTGGCTCCTACGAAAGCTGAGATGAAGATCGTCAGCTCGCCTGTATTAGGCAAATACATGATATTCAGGTAATCAGCAAAAATAATATTACCCGAGACCCAGGCGAGAATCCCCAATGTTGCGCCAATAATGGCCGAAGTGCCTACGGCCAGGCCATCCATTCCATCGGTCAGGTTGGCACCATTGGATACTGATGTAATGATTAAAATCACCATTGGGATAAAAATCAGGAAAGCCCACTTTTTGTATCCTGGTCCGATCCATTTAAGAAGGACTGCATAGTCGAACTCATTGTTCTTGATGAAGGGGATTGTGGTTTTGGTAGCCTTGCTTTCTTCGATGTTAAACCGTGATGACGGGCCTACAGTATTGTTGGCATACACCTCCATTTTGACATCTTTGGGTTTTTCGCGCATCACTATACCAGAGTCGAAATACATCACCAGGGCCACAATAAGTCCGAGGAGAATCTGCCCGATGATTTTTGTTTTTCCGGGTAAGCCACGTTTGTCTTTTTTAAACACCTTGATATAATCATCAATAAAACCAAGTGTTCCAAGCCAAACCGAGGTGAAAAGCATGAGCAACACATAGATGTTGTCGAGCTTGGCAAACAGCAGTGTTGGGATAATGAGGGCTGCAAGGATGATCAATCCGCCCATTGTTGGGGTTCCCTGTTTTTCGAGCTGACCTTCGAGACCCAGGTTACGCACAGTTTCACCAACCTGCTTCCGGTTGAGATAGCCAATCCACCGTTTTCCCACAAACAGTGAGATAACCAGTGAAGAGATGATGGCCATGGCTGCACGGAACGAGATGTATTGAAAAACCTGTGCTCCGGGAAAATCGAAGGCGCGGTCCAAATACGTAAACAGGTAATACAGCATGTTGTTTATCGTTTTTCCAGTCGTTCAATCAATTCTTTGGTATCATCGAAGGGATATTTCACACCCTTGATTTCCTGGTATTTTTCGTGTCCTTTGCCGGCAACAAGAACGATATCACCCGGCTTTGCCATGGCAACAGCAACAGCAATGGCTTCACGTCTGTCGCTTACTGACAGTGTTCTGGCGTAGTGTTGAGGCTGGACGCCCGCACGCATTTCATCGATGATCAAGCCAGGATCTTCACTGCGTGGGTTGTCGGAAGTGAGGATAAGCCTGTCGCTGAGCTCAGCAGCGATTTTGGCCATTTCAGGCCGCTTTGTGCGGTCGCGGTCACCACCTGCACCTGCAACAGTAATCAGTTGTTCGTTGTGAGTACGTATTTCGTTGATGGTGTTCAGTACATTCAGCAGGGCATCAGGCGTGTGGGCGTAATCAACAATACCGATGATGCCATCAGCCGAACGTGAAACTTCAAAGCGGCCCTCGGCGCTTGTCAGCAGGCTGATACCGCGCAAAGTATCTTCGTCAGTAAGACCTGCAAGCAAGGCTGCACCATAAATTGCGGCCAGGTTGCTTGCGTTAAACCGTCCGATCAGCCGGGTGTGTACCTCAACCCCGTTCAACGAAAGCACAAGACCTTCAAACACATTTTCAACAACCTTGCACCTGAAGTCGGCATCCGACAGCAAGGCATAGGTGTATTTTTTTGCCCGGGTATTTTGCAGCATAAACAGGCCGTTGCGGTCATCAGCGTTTGTCAGGGCAAAGGCATCCGGACTGAGTGTATCGAAAAACAGCTTTTTGGCATTGCGGTAATTTGCGAAATTGATGTGATAATCCAGGTGATCATGTGTCAGGTTCGTAAAGATGCCACCAGCAAACTGCAGTCCGGCAACCCTGAACTGATCAATAGCGTGCGAACTGACTTCCATGAAAACATAGGTACATCCAGCTTCGGCCATACCGGCCAATTGGCTGTTCATGGCTAGGGCATCAGGCGTGGTATGTGTGGCCGCCAATACCTTGTCGCCAATTCTGTTTTCGACGGTTGAAAATAATCCACAGCAATATCCACTGGCGGTAAACAGCCGGTAGAGCAGTGTGGCAACAGTAGTCTTACCGTTAGTGCCTGTCACCCCGATTAGCTTCAGCTTGTGTGAGGGATTGCCATAAAAATTCGCGGCAAGGTAAGCCAGTGCATAGGCAGCATTTTCGACCAGCACATAGGTGCAGCCGGAGTGCAATTGCTCAGGCAAGTTTTCGCTGACGATGGCCGTGGCTCCGGAGGTGATGGCCTTTTCGATGAATAAGTGGCCGTCAGTCCGGGTGCCCTTAACAGCAACAAACACACCATCTTTTCGAACTTCTCTCGAGTCAAAAGTGATGGCAGCTATGAGCCGGTCAGTTGGCCCGATGAGCTCCCTGACTGCACAATTGTTCAATATGACCGATAGCCTGACTTTCATCACAGGTTCATGAGTGTGAGTTCAACAGTAGTTCCTTTTAACATGAGTGAGCCCGGCAGTACCGACTGTGTGGCCACCTGACCACGTCCTGTAAACACCGGGTTCAGCCCGAGTCTTTCGAGCAGATATACAGCATCCCTCAATCCCATCCCGGTAAGGTCAGGCATCAGGGTGTCCGATAAATGTGCTGTAGACAATGTGGTATCTTCGTCCTCAATCTTCTGATAGATCCAATCCGTGCCATAAAAACGTGGGTATGACACAAATCCCATTTGTTTAACCAACAGTGCGTAATCTTCGTAATATGCCAGGCCATAAGGTATGGGTGTCACAGGCTCGGTGGTGTCAGGCTCAATTTTTCCATCATGAATATCAAGGCGGGTGGCATAAACCCTGTCGGCAATTTCCCTGAAAACAGGCGCAGCAACAGCGCCACCATAGATTTTTCCGGCAGATGGATTGTTTACGACAACAATGCAGGAATATTTAGGATCGTTGGCAGGGAAATAACCCACAAATGAAGCATTATAATTTTGTTTGTTATAGCCCGATTTTCCGGATGCGATCTGGGCTGTACCCGTCTTACCAGCAATTTTCACCGGACTGTCTTTGAGTGCCTTGCCTGTGCCATGCTCCACCACACCTTCCAGAAGTGATTTCAGCTGATCGATGGTATACTGAGAAGCGATGGATTCGTTGATTGTTTCCGTTGCAAACTTCCTGATCACTACGCCACCCTGCGATATTTCTTCCACAAACATGGGTTTTACCATTTTGCCGTTATTGGCCACCGCGTTGTACAAAGTAAGTATCTGCAATGGTGTCAGTTGCGATTCGTAACCGATCGACATCCACGGAAGCGTGGTTCCGTACCAGTATTGCTTGTTTTTCGGGTGTTTGATGTAAGGTTTGCCTTCGCCCGGAATTTCAATTTTCAGGGGCTGATTGATTGACAGGGCATAAAGGTGGTCAACATACTTTTCAGGGTTCTTCCCAAAGGCATCGGTGACCAGTTTTGAGATGGCCACATTGGATGATTTTTCGAAGGCTTCGCGCACGGTGATGCGGCCATTGCGAATGGGATACACGTCTTTCATCACGCGGTTGTGATAAACCATCTGACCATTGCCGATCCGCATGCTGTCGGTGAGCCTGACCTTGTTCTCTTCAAGCAGCGCTATCATCGAAGCCAGCTTGAATGTTGAACCCGGTTCAACACTTTCAGCTACGGCGTAGTTATACGACTCCTCATATCGCCCGGTCTTTTTATCCCGTGTGAGGTTTGCAATGGCTTTGATATGCCCTGTTTCGACTTCCATCAACACGGCACAACCCTGAAAGGCTTCGTTTTCGACGAGGTTGCGCCTTAGTGCGTTTTCTGCAACGTCCTGAAGGTTAACATCGATGGTGGTGACGACGTCCTTTCCATTCTGTGGGTCAATTTCACCGGCATCGAAAACCGGAATCCAGTCGCCATTGTTGATTCTGCGTTTAAGTTGCTTGCCATTGATGCCTTTGAGGTCGTCGTGGAAAGCGCCTTCGAGGCCAACAAAAATATTTTCACGGTTGTTTTCGTATCCGATGGTGCGGCTGGCGAGTTCCTTAAACGGCTTTTCGCGTTTCTCGTGTTGCTCCACGATCAAACCTCCGCGGTATTTTCCTCGGTTCAGAATCGGGAACTTGCGCATTTTCTTCAACTCAGCATAGGTTACCTTATTTTTGATCAGCAGATAGCGATTGCCTTCGCGGCGGCCCTCACGCAACTCCCTGGCATATTCCCTGGCTGATTTGCTTTTAAATAAATCGGCCAGTTTTGTAGCCAGCGAGTCTACCTTACTATTGAACAGGGCATCATCGATGTGGGGTGACGAAACATCCATCCTGATTTCGAATACCGGCACCGAGGTGGCTAATAGTGAACCATCATCAGCCAGAATATTGCCCCGCAATGCTTCCAGGCTAAAAACCTTCAGTTCCTGCTTTTCCGACTCTGCAATGAGTGTGTCACCAATGGAGTATTGAATGATCGCTATGCGTACCAAAACCGCAATGGCGAAAATCAGCACCAATGCGTAAAGCAGATAAACACGCCATAATATGTCACGTCCAGCGTCCTGCATGCTTATTGGTTGCTTTTAATAATGATCTTCTTCACCGGTTCGATAGATTCGTACATGCCAGATTGTTTCAGTTTGCGGGCAACTTCCGACTGCTTACTTACCTGCATCACCTCCGACTTGGTTGACACATATTCGTACTGCAGTTCTTTCAGTTCGCGAGCCACTTCATCAATGTTCCGGCTGGTACTCTCAGTATAATAGCTGTTTGCGATATAAATCAGCGCCAGTGCAGCAAGGAAGAATATGTAATTCACCTGTTTCTTTGCCCAGTCCTTTGTCAGAAAATCGCCACCCAGAATCTGCAGCAATACCGTCCATACAGAAGGTTTCTTTGCAGTTTCACGGTTTGTGCCGGCGGTTTTATTGGTATCGGTGGGTGCTGCTTCTGTCATGATGCGATTACTTTTTTTCAGCAATTCTGAGCCTTGCACTCCGGGCGCGGCTATTGTTATTGATTTCAGCCTCTCCGGGCACGATTACTTTTCGGCTGACCGGCACAAGCGGACTAAGCAGGTTGCCAAAAAAGTCCTTTTCAATGGTGCCTTCGGCATTGCCGGCGCGCATAAAATTTTTCACCAGCCTGTCTTCGAGCGAATGGTAGGAGATCACCACCATGCGGCCACCGGGCTTCAGGCATTGCACACATTGTCCCAGAAACTCTTCCAGCACCGTAATTTCCTGGTTCACTTCAATACGAAGTGCCTGGAAAAGCTGTGCCAGCACCTTGTTCTCTTTCCCCCTGGGAAGCAAATGCTGCACTGCATCACGCAGTTCGAAGGTTCGTGTAATCTCTTGCTGGGTCCTTCGGGCAACGATGGCTTCTGCCATTTGCCAGGCATTGTCGATTTCACCAAAGCGTTTAAAAATGCGTTTCAGCTCCTCAGGGGTGTACTGATTTACGATTGACCTGGCATCAAGCGGGTTATTCTGGCTCATCCGCATATCGAGCTGGCCGTCGAGGCGGGTTGAAAACCCTTTGTCTGCCACATCGAACTGATGCGACGAAACACCGAGATCAGCAAAAATGCCATCTACTTCCTGCACGCCTTCAAGCATCAGAAAGTTGCGCATATACCTGAAATTCTGTGGAATGAAAATAAACCTGGGATCGTTGATGATGTTAGCCGCTGCGTCCTGGTCCTGGTCGAAAGCAAATAACTTACCGCTTGTCAGTTCGTTGAAGATAGCAGTACCATGGCCGCCTCCGCCAAAGGTAGCATCAACATACAGCCCATCAGGCAGTATGCGGAGTCCTTCGATACTTTCTGGCAACAAGACCGGCTTGTGGTACATGTCCTATTCGTTGTTATCGTTGATGTTTCCAAGTAATTCAGCTGCAATGTTTTGAAACTCTTCCTGGCTGATGTTGCCCTGCGATTCACGGAACAAATCCTTGTCCCATAACTCCATGTTTTTCGACACGGAGGTCAGCACAACTTCCTTAATCAGCACACCTTCATCGATGAGGTTTTTGGGAATCTGCATCCGGCCCAGTGAATCGAGCTTCACTTCCTTAGCTCCTGCATTGTATTTCCTCACAAAATCAACATTGGCCTTAACAAACTGATTGAGTTTCTTCAACTTATTCTGTGTTCTTAACCAATCCTCCATCGTGTACAACTCGAGGCATTTACCAAAAAGACCAGGCCTCAGTACAAAACCCTGGTGAACAACGTCACTTAGTTTGTCCCTGAAATCAGCCGGCAACATCAGTCTGCCCTTGCCATCCAGCTTACAATGATATGTTCCGATGGGGTAGTTCAAAAAATTGCAATTTTGTGAGGTAAAATTAGTGCATTATTTCCCATATTCTCCGTTTTTTTACCACTTTTTTTCTAAAATGTTTCAAACAAAAGCAAAAAAAATGCACCACATATTTTATCGCACTGATTATTAATGTTTTAAAAATCAATTTTCATTAAAGAAGCCCGATTTTTCCAGAAATTGGAGTAAGTTATCAACATGAATGGCTGATTATCAGCCAAAAAGACAGTGATCATGCGGGGTACCTTTGCCACACTCCAAAAATCTGGTCATCGTGAAAGATGCTGTGGTGTGAAACAAGTATATTTGTAAAAAAAACACTGCCAATCGCCAAATGGACGAAAACAACAGCATACCTGCAGACCAGTTCATCAACATCGAAAAGGTGCTGACGGCAAAGAATCCGGGATTGAAGCGTATCATCCCCGGGTTTCTGATCAATTACCTTAAGCGCATTGTGCATCAGGACGAAATCAATGCTTTTATCAGCAAAACAACCCATTTATCCGGACTCGGTTTTGTGGACGCCATCATCGATGAATTCAGGTGCTCGATCGAAATCAATCACCTTGAGCGTGTTGCTTTGCCTGAGCGCCCCATTGTTGCATCGAACCATCCATTGGGTGGACTGGACGGCATCGGCCTGATGCAGACCATCGGGAAAGTACGCCGCGATGTGCTTTTCCCGGTGAACGACATCCTGATGAACCTCGAAAACCTGAAGCCCTTGTTTATCCCGATAAACAAGCATGGCAGCAATGCCGAAAATATTCAGATACTGAACGATACGTTTGCCGGGAATGCGGTCATCTGTTATTTTCCATTTGGACTCGTATCGCGTAAAAAGCGGGGCATCATCAGGGACCTTGAATGGAAAAAAACCATCATCAGCAAGGCAAAAAAGTACAAACGCGACATCATACCAACGCACATCAGCGGCAGAAACACGGACTTTTTCTACAACCTCGCCAACCTACGTAAGCGATTGGGCATCAAGGCAAACATCGAAATGCTGTACCTGGCCGATGAGTTTTACAAGCAAAAAGACCAGCAAATCATCATGACTTTCGCTCAGCCTGTGTCATGGCAAACTTTCGGCCGGCAGCGCTCGGATCAGGAATGGGCCGAGCAGCTCAGAAGGTACATCTATACCCTTCCGCTGGGCAACACCGAGGCATTTAATCCCGAAAAAAACTATCCATTGGTTTAATCAGCAAATACACAATATGGAACCTATCATACCCCCACTTCCCACAGAACTATTACTGGCCGAGCTCACTCCGGAACGTTTTATGCGCAAGGCCAACAACGGGCAGAACGAAATTTACATTTTTTCGCAGGCTGACTCACCAAACCTGATGACGGAAACAGGCCGTCTGCGTGAAATTACGTTTCGCGATGCAGGCGGAGGAACAGGCAAATCAATTGATGTTGACGTGTACGATATGGGGGCTGATAATTTTCTCCAGTTGATCGTTTGGAATCCTGAAGATCAGGCCATTGTCGGAGGATATCGTTTCATCCATTGCAAAAACCTGGCCATCGACGAACATGGCCATGTGAAAACACCTACATCGAAGCTATTTGCTTACTCAAAACAGTTTGTAGACACCTATATCCCGTACACCATCGAGCTTGGCCGTTCCTTTGTACAACCCGATTACCAGCCGTCGAACAACCTCCGCAAAGGCATGTATGCCCTTGATAACCTTTGGGATGGCCTGGGAACACTCATTTATTACTATCAGGATGTAAAGTATTTTTTTGGCAAGGTCACTATGTATACCCACTACAATGTATATGCCCGCGACCTGATCCTTTTCTTCATGCAGAAATATTTTCCTGATCCCGACAGGCTTGTCTACCCGCATGTACCCGTGTTATTACAAACACCTGCTGATGAGCTTGATAAGGTTTTCACCGGGAGCAGCTATGATGAAAACTACAAGATTCTCATCCAATCGATTCGAAAAAAGGGAGAAAATATACCACCCCTTGTCAATGCCTATATGAACCTGTCATCGACAATGCGCACCTTTGGCACCGCCTTTAATGCGCCTTTTGGCAATGTTGAGGAAACAGGGATCATTGTGACAATCGATGATATTTACAGTGCAAAAAAAGACCGACACATGGGTGCTATCGAATAGCAACAAACCTAAAAAAACACCATGGAAATTGAAAGTGCCGTCTATGTGATGAGCAACACCCATATCGACAAATTACCCAAAGCCGATAAACCTGAATACGCCTTCATCGGGCGCTCAAACGTGGGTAAATCGTCGCTGATCAATATGCTGACCGGGGTAAAGGGTCTGGCTAAGATATCCGGTAGGCCGGGCAAAACCATCACGATCAACCATTTTCTGATCAACGATAGCTGGTACCTGGTCGATTTGCCCGGTTACGGCTTTGCCAAGCGGTCGCGCACTGACCGTGAGAAGTGGACATTGATGCTGCAGCAATACCTTAAGAAACGCAAAAACCTGATTTACACATTTGTACTTGTTGACGCACGGCACGAACCTCAGGCAATTGACCTGGAATTTATTCAGAAAATGGCTGAGTTACAATTGCCTTTTGTACTGGTATTTACCAAACTCGATAAATTGGGCCGTACAATCGCCGACAAACAGCTGGCCCATTACAAAAAACAACTCCTCCAGTATTGGGAAGAGTTGCCTTTGTGTGTTGTCACCTCGTCTGTCAGCGGACTTGGCCGCGATGAGTTGTTGGGAATTATTGAAGCAGAAAACCGTCAGTTTCCCGATTATTCAATTTCGATCATGACGTGATTTTTGGACACCTTGTCGCCTCCTTTCACATGCACGGCTTTCACCATGCCATCGAAGGGACTAAGCACCTCGTTCATCATTTTCATTGCCTCAAGGATGAGTAGTTTGTCGCCTTTTTTCACCTTTTTTCCTTCTTTGACAAAAACATCAATGATGGTCCCGGGGATAAAAGCGGTCATGCTGCCAAGGTTTTTGGCTTCATACATCGTCCGGTGATTGAACTTTTTGGTATAATTGGTTTTATACTTAACATTATCAATCGTGAGGCTGCGGTATTTAACAACTTTGTGTTGTTCTTCGTTTGGCTCTTCGCTCATAATCTTCAGGCTTAAAATGGTGGAACACCGTGCTTTTTCATAGGCACTTCAACAATTTTATCCTTCGAAATTTCGAGCGAATGCATGAGCATTCGCCTGGTTTCTTCAGGCTCGATCACAGCATCGATATAGCCATAAGCGGCAGCCACGTATGGGTTTGCGAATTTTTTCTTGTATTCGGCAACCTTCTGTTTGCGCATTTCATCCGGATTCTCGGCTGTCTGGATTTCCTTTCTGAAGATGATGTTGGCAGCACCTTCAGGACCCATAACCGCAATTTCGGCTGTAGGCCATGCGAAAACAAAATCAGCGCGCAGGTGGTGCGAGCACATGGCAATGTATCCTCCGCCATAGGCTTTGCGCATGATTACAGTGATTTTTGGCACAGTGGCTTCAGAGTATGCATACAGCACCTTGGCACCATGACGGATAACACCCGCATGCTCCTGGTCAACACCAGGCAGATAGCCAGGAAGGTCGACAAGGGTAACCAGCGGAATATTGAAGGAGTCACAGTAGCGGATAAACCTGGCTGCTTTTACTGATGAATCCACATCGAGCACACCGGCAAGCACCAATGGCTGATTGGCTACAAAACCAACCGTATCGCCGTTCACGCGTCCAAAACCTATTACGATGTTTGCCGCAAACATTTCCTGAATTTCCAGGAAGTCAGAGTCGTCAGCCAGGGATTTGATTACATCCCGCACATCATAAGGCATGCGTGGATCAGTAGGCAGGATCGACTCAATTTTATAGTTACGGGTTTTAGGTGCTTTTTTGGGGAATTTCTCCGCCTTTTTCATGTTGTTCCAGGGAATGAAGCTAACCAGTTGTTTGATCTGGTCGAAACACTCCTCTTCACTGTGGGCAAAGAAGTGCGCATTACCTGTGATTTCAGAATGGACACGGGCTCCGCCAAGTTCTTCCATCGAAATTTCTTCTCCCAAAACGGTCTTGATCACTTCGGGTCCTGTGATGAACATCTTCGAAATCTTCTCTACCACAAACACAAAGTCGGTAAGTGCCGGTGAATACACTGCACCGCCTGCGCAAGGTCCGAGAATTACCGAAATCTGTGGGATAACACCCGAAGCCTGTGTGTTACGGTAGAAAATCTCGCCATAACCCGCCAATGAGTTTACCCCTTCCTGAATACGGGCTCCGCCGGAGTCGTTGATGCCTATGATTGGCACCTTGAGCTTCATGGCATGGTCCATGATTTTGGTGATTTTCTTGGCATGCATCCATCCCAGAGACCCCCCAGCTACGGTGAAATCCTGTGCATAGATACATACAGGATGACCACTTAATGTTCCAGTACCCGTAATAACCCCGTCGCCGGGCAGGTATTTCTTATCCATGTCAAAATCCTTGGCAGCATGCTCAACAAAAAGGTCATATTCATGGAACGATTTTGGATCGAGTAAGGCAATAATACGCTCACGTGCAGTGAGTTTGCCAATTGATTTCTGCTTTTCAATTGCTTGC
>JAHIUX010000038.1 GCA_018816765.1 Bacteroidota bacterium | reverse complement strand
TCTCTTTGATTTTGATTAGGAGTTTTTCCGATCATTTTCTGCAAGCTTTTGATATAAAATTACGCTTTTTCTTGCAGTTTTGAACATCAAAAAATATCAGTTATTAACATTAATATGTTGAATATCAACAATCTAAAACCTTATTAAGGATCGACTATTTAGCGCTTAATACAAGGCTAAGGGGTTCAGGAATGTAGCCATCGAATTGCCCTTGGTGAATTAAACAATTTGTACCTTCTCAACCTTCAAATCCCAAAACCCCAGGGATATTGTTTTCTGATGACGCAATAATCACCTTCAGTTTCAGTGGCAAGATCAATGCCGAAGGTGAGGGCAGGCTGGTCACCGGCATAAGGCTCGGTGAAGTGAATGGTGTAATGGTCAGCACTAAGGTTTGTGAGTTGAATGTCCAAATCGTACAAACAATTGCAATTGCATGCAGCTGCTGATTCAGTCTCAGAAATCAGTATGCTGTCGTTTCTGACAATTATATGACAATCAATTTTATCCGGACAACAGTTAAATCCGGCATTGATGTGTTTGATTGTGAGTGTGCCCGAAGAAGCTGCATAGTTGTATTGCGCACAGCTTAAACTATCCGGAATTTCAGAGCCCTGGTTTGATGATTTATTCTGTTTGCATGCAGAAACATGAATCAATTTGCCTTGCAAATTCTGACTGCCAGGGTCCTTTGTGCATGAATACAGTCCGATAAGTAGAAACAAGAAAAACAAATTGTTGATCACTATATTTGATTGCAAACAGAATATCGGGCATATTGCTCTTATTGTCGGTTTTGGCTGGTTAATTTTCATGCGATGATGGGTAATCAAAAGCTTGACTTAAAACTCCGTTTCGAGGTTCAGCTCATTTTTAAGCTGACGCAGCATGGGACGGTGATTGGCCATTTTCTCAAATTTCTCTTTGTCGGTGTAGGCTTCCAACTCGCGTGGTTTTTCGGCCACTTCCGGTTTCAGCACGACCTGGTTGTTGTTGAGGTTTTTCTTCATAAAATCCATCAAAGCAGCCATATTCAGCTTATCTTCAGCAATCAGGGTGTTGTCGAGTTTAAATGCGATTACAAAATCCGGATGAAGTTCAGGCTCGTAACGCGATAGAGCAAGGGCAAAACTGGGTGAGGTTTTTTTGTACCAGTCAATAAAATCTTTCCATACCTGTTGTAGTCTGGGCTCATCGAATGCATTTGATACTACCGGCTCAATTTCAGCAGGCTTGACCTCAGCACCTGCATTGTCGTTCCCGCTGATCGACATGGTGTGGGATTTTCTTGGCGGAGGAGCGACTTCACGGACAATTATCTGTGGCTCAGCTTCCGGTTTTGGCTGGGGTGTGTAGTTGGTAACTGTTGCTGGTTGCTGCCTGACCGTGGTTTGAGGCTCAACAGCAGCAGCCTTGGGCTGTTGAGCCGTCTTAGGGTTTTGTGAAATCCCTTGATTTGGTTGCAAATTACAAATCTGCAACAGGGTAATTTCGAGGTGAAGGCGTTTGTTGTTGCTGTTTTTGTATTGAATATCACACTGATTATTCAATTCGAGCGCCTTCAGGATGAACTCAGCAGGGCACCGCTTTGACTGGGCACCATAACGCTCGCGCAGGCTCTCGCTGACCTCCATCAGGCCTATTGTTGCAGCGTCTTTGCAAACCAGCAGGTTGCGCAAATGACTTCCCAGGCCGATAATGAAATGTTGCCCATCGAAGCCATTGTCAATAATCTCGTTAAGGATGATCAGTGTTGACGAAATATCGTTGGCCAGCATGGCATCTACAACCTTGAAATAATACTCATAATCAAGCACATTCAGGTTGGTAATCACATCCTGGTAGCTGATTGAATTGCCTGAAAAGCTCACCATCTGATCAAAAACCGACAAGGCATCGCGCAAGGCGCCATCGGCCTTTTGGGCAATGATGTTCAGCGCTTCAGGGTCGGCCTGAACATGTTCTTTATCAGCGACAAAACTGAGGTGTCGGGTGATGTCTTCAACAGTAATCCGCTTAAAGTCAAAAATCTGACAACGCGATAATATCGTTGGAATGATTTTGTGCTTTTCTGTCGTTGCCAGAATGAATTTGGCATAGGCAGGTGGTTCTTCCAGGGTTTTCAAAAAAGCATTAAACGCTGCCTGCGAAAGCATGTGAACCTCATCGATGATGTAGATCTTGTATTTCCCGATCTGTGGTGGAATGCGCACCTGATCAACCAGGCTTCTGATGTCTTCGACGGAATTGTTCGATGCAGCATCGAGTTCATGGATATTGAAAGAAGCCGACCGGTTGAATGAAACACAGGATTCGCATTTGTCGCAGGCTTCAATTTCGGGCGATGGATTCAGGCAGTTGATGGTTTTTGCCATGATGCGTGCGCAGGTGGTTTTGCCCACTCCACGTGGTCCGCAAAACAAAAATGCCTGCGCCAGTATGTTGTTCCGTATGGCGTTTTTCAGCGTTGAGGTGATGGCATGTTGCCCGACAACCATATCAAAGGTAGCAGGGCGGTATTTACGGGCCGAAACGATAAAATTTTCCATACAGTAACAAGCGTAATATTTATGCCAAAGGTAAGCAATTTCTGTTTGAAGGCCACCTGATTTTGGCCTAATTGCATGCCTGATGTGGTTGTGTTGGTTTTAGGGTTGAATACCAATGAGGTGAGTTTATCAAGGTAAGGTTTGTGGTTTCAGCTGTGAAAATGACTCACCGGGTAAAATATGAATTGCCCTAAATTCGGCCTTCAGATGTGTTGAATCGAGGATGAATTTAGTTACTTTTGGGCCTTTATGGCAGCAATACTCTTATACGTTCCGCGTGTCACTAACCGCCTCCGTTATGTGATCGATCTTATATTTGGCGAACAATTGGGCCTGTCGGTAGAATTCACTACCAATATGGATGTTTACAACTCAAGCGAAGGTCCGAAGTTTATTTATGGTGATCAGGCCTTTGAAGGTGATTTGTTTTTTAAATCGACAGCGCTTTTGTTTGAGCGCGAGATTGCCAGTCAGGACCTTAGGCCTTTCCAATTTGGTGATACCCAGGCGTTTTTTCCGGTTTATCACAAGCTATCGGCCCTTCCATTTGATGTGTTTGCAGCCGTGTTTTATCTGGTGAGCCGTTACGAAGAATACCTGCCCTATGTGAGCGACCAGCACAACCGTTTCGAAGCATCTTCGAGCATATTGTCTGTGATCGGGATGCTGCAGAAGCCCATCGTAAATATCTGGTGCATGGCCTTGCAAACCATTTTGGCTGAACGGTTTCCGAAACTAAAATTTAAACTAAAGCAGTACAGTTTTTTGCCAACCTATGACATTGATGCGGCCTGGGCATACCGGCAAAAGGGATTGTACAGGACCCTGGGAGCCTATGCAAAAGACCTTTTTCAGCAGGATTGGGCGGAGATTAAGCAGCGTTCAGCCGTGCTTTTCGGTAAACAAAAGGACCCTTTCGATACCTTTGAACTGCAACTACAGTTTCAAAAACAATACAAACTACGACCGGCATATTTCATCCTGTTTGCCGACTATGGCGTTAACGATAAAAACATTCCTGTCCGCAACACAAAGTTCTGCGAACTGATCAGGATGATCAGTGATTATGCGGATGTTGGCATACACCCGTCTTATAACTCCTTTGGTAACAAAACGAAGCTCAGACACGAAATCAGCAGGTTGTCGCAGGTGCTCAACCAGGACATTACCATGAGCAGGCAGCATTTCCTGCGCATGAACCTGCCGGCCACTTATCATACCTTAATTGATTTCGATATCACGGATGATTTCACCATGGGCTATGCATCTCAGCCGGGATTCAGGGCAGGTATAGCCGACAGTTTTTTGTTTTACGACCTCGACCATGATATGGTAACCCCCTTGCGCGTACATCCGTTTCACCTGATGGACGGCACCTTGCGCGACTATATGCAACTCAATCCGACCGAAGCCATCAGGACGGCCGCAACAATCATTGCGGAGGTTAAGGCAGTGAATGGCTCTTTCGTCAGTTTGTGGCACAACGAAACGCTCAGCGATAAAAAGCGCTGGAGCGGCTGGCTCGAAGTCTACCAAAAGATCATCGAAATGGCGATCCCATAGCAATATGATCAGTTACCTGAAACATAGCGAGATTGACAAAATCAGGTGGGATAACTGCATCAAGGAATCCTTCAACGGGCAGGTGTATGCCTGGTCGTGGTACCTCGATATCGTCCATCCCGGATGGGAAGCCCTCGTCGAAGGCAATTACAACAGGGTATTTCCGCTGACAGCTAACCGTAAGCTGGGGATTTCGTATATGTTTCAGCCGTTTTTCACGCAACAGCTTGGGGTGTTTTCGCGATCGATACTGAATGCGGCCATTATCAATGAATTTCTGGCGGCTGTTCCGGCCCATATCCGCTTTGTCGAAATCAGGCTAAACTCACACAACAAGGTCGAAGCACCGGGAGTTAAAGTCACCCAGCACCTGAACCACGAACTCGACCTGATTAACACATACGACCGCCTGCAGCGAAAATACAGCAGCAACACCAAAAGAAACCTGAAAAAAGCCCAGGATGCCGGGCTCGTTCTGGGCAAACATGTTAAGCCCGACGAAGTCATCAGGCTCTTCAGGATGAATCGTGGCCGTACCATCAGCCAGTGGAACGAGCCGGTGTATGCACGCCTGAAGAAGTTGGTCTATATGGCCATCTACAGGGGGCAATGCCATGTGTATGGGGCTTATACAGCCAATAATGAACTCTGTGCCGGCGCGATATTCATTAAAAGCCACGGGAAGCTGGTGTTCCTGTTTTCTGGTGCCAGCACTGTCGGGAAAGAGCTCCATGGACTCACATTTATCCTTGATGCTGTGATCCGCGAAAACGCACCAGGGCACCTGATTCTGGATTTTGAAGGCTCAGACAACGAAGGACTGGCGCGTTTTTACAAAGGCTTTGGCAGCAAACAAACAACCTATCCGGGTATAGTCATCAACAGACTGCCACTCATTCCGCGTATTGGGCTGAAGCTGCTCCGCCGAAAGAAAAAACACTAATCGGTCATTGAATGGTGTTATTGTAAGGCGTAATACTTATTTTTGTAGCATAACAAACATGCCAAACCATGGTGAATAATCTAGGGGAGTCAAATTCGGTCTTTAATCATTTTATTGCTGAATTAAGAAATGCCGACATTCAGAGCGACAGGCTACGCTTCAGGAGAAACCTCGAACGCCTGGGTGAAATATTCGCTTACGAAATCAGCAAAACCTTTGAATACGCTCCCAGGGAGATCACCACTCCACTGGGAGTGGCCGAGGTGCAACTGATGGTTGAACAGCCTGTGCTGGCCACCATTCTGCGCGCCGGCTTGCCCCTGCACCAGGGTATGCTGAATGTATTTGATAAAGCCGACAATGCCTTTATTTCTGCTTACCGGAAATATGATAAGAACGAAGCCTTCGATATTCACATCGAATACCTGTCGAGCCCAAGCCTCACCGACAAAATTCTTGTGCTTTCGGACCCGATGCTGGCTACCGGAGCTTCACTTGTTAAGGCCATGAAAGAATTGCTTTCGTGTGGAAAACCAAAAAAAGTTCATGTTGTTTCCGTGCTGGCAAGCATCGAAGGCATCGAATTTGTTAAACGCCACCTTGGCCGGCTCGATCTGACGATCTGGGTCGGGGGCATTGATGATGAACTTACTGCACAGGCCTATATCGTTCCGGGCCTGGGCGACGCAGGCGACCTTGCCTATGGAAAGAAAACCGAATAAATTCCATGTATGAAGGAGTTGATTAGCGAGAACATTAAAATTTCACTCGAATCCATCAAGAGTCAGCTGCTGCGAACCTTGCTGACAGTGGCTATCATTGGCTTTGGCATCATGGCCCTGGTTGGAATTCTTACTGCCATCGACTCGGTGAAGTTCTTCCTTATCGAGAACTTTACCATGATGGGATCCAACACCTTTAACATCCGAAACCGTGAAATGGTTGTCCATATGGGTGGACGCCGTTCCAATGCTGACTCCTACAAGAACATTAGTTTTCAGGAGGCTAAAAGGTTCAGGGAACTGTTTGAGTTTCCGGCATCGACAAGTGTTTACACCTGGGGAACAGGCATTGCTACCATTAAATATGGATCGGAAAAGACGAATCCAAATATCCAGGTGGTAGGCGTTGATGAGAATTATATTTACAATGCCGGTTACGACATCGAATTTGGCCGTAACCTGAGCGCTCAGGAGGTGATCAAAGGCGACCATGTGGTTGTCATTGGTTCAGTGATCGCAAGAGATATTTTTAAGAATAATGAAGATCCCCTGGGAAAAATCATTTCCGTTGGTCCCGGAAAATACCGCGTCATTGGTGTGCTGAAAGAAAAGGGCTCGAGTATGGGCTTTAGTGGCGACCGCCATTGCCTGATTCCAATCAGTAACGTGAGGCAGTATTTTTCGCGGCCCAATATGAACTATACCATCAGTGTGCGCACAAACTCAACTGAAGAGATGGACGTGGCCATTGGTGAGGCTACCGGTGTGTTCAGGGTTGTGCGTGCCGATAAACCGGGCAACGACAACACCTTCAGCATCATCAAAAGCGACAATATTGCCAATATGCTGATTGGCCTTACCGGGAAAGTTAGTTTTGGGGCCACAGCCATCGGATTAATCACGCTCATGGGAGCCGCCATCGGCCTGATGAATATCATGCTGGTTTCGGTAACAGAACGTACGCGTGAGATTGGTATTCGGAAAGCCATGGGAGCAACAAGCAGAACCATCAGAAACCAATTCCTTGTCGAAGCCATCGTGATTGCACAAATGGGTGGAATTATCGGTATCATTGCCGGAATTTTGATCGGAAACGTGCTGTCGTATTTTATCGGAAGTCAGTTTATAGTGCCATGGGGCTGGATTGTTGTAGCTGTCTTGCTGTGCTTTATCGTGGCACTTGCTTCGGGCATTTTACCTGCTAATAAAGCTGCAAAGCTCGACCCGATCGAGTCGCTCCGTTATGAGTAGATAAAACTGATGGGCGTTCGCATACACTATACTAACAAAACTGATTTTACAATGGCTAAACAATACAAAGACCTGATAAACAACAACCGGCTTTGGGCCAGCGAAAAAAAAGAAAAAGAACCTGATTACTTCAGCCGGCTGAGTCTGGCCCAGCGTCCGCCTTTTCTCTATATTGGATGCTCCGACAGCCGCATGCCTCTCGATACATATACCAATACTGAACCCGGTGAACTCTTCGTACACCGAAATATCGCCAACCAGGTTTCATTAACAGATATCAATTTCCTGTCGGTCCTTGAATATGCTGTGAACGTTTTGAAGGTCCAGCACATTATCGTTTGCGGACATTACCACTGTGGCGGTATAGCCGCTGCATACCACGGCAAGGTCAAAGGACTTGTTGGAAACTGGACAAACCCGATCAGGGATCTGGTGCTTAATTATAACAGCGAGCTGAATGCCATTGAGGACCTCGATAAAAGACTCGATCTTCTGTCGGAATTAAATGTGATTCAGCAGGTTGAGAATTTGTATAAGACAAATATAGTGCAACATGCCTTGCAAAAATGTCATGCCGGATTTCAGATTCATGCCTGGGTGCTCGATATTTCCACCGGATTGATAAAAGAACTTGAATTGCCCATGGAGGCATGGAAAAACAAGGGGCTGATTCCGGAAACTGTAGAAGAGGATCCGGGCAAAAACGAAAACCACGAAGCACACGGTGTGTAATTAAACACAAAACTGATGGCACAATTAAACCCAAACTTGAGAGACGGATTCGGATCGAAATTAGGCGTAATTGCTGCTGCAGCAGGCTCTGCAGTCGGACTTGGCAACATCTGGCGATTTCCCTACGTTGTTGGACAAAATGGGGGAGGCGCATTCCTGCTGGTTTATCTGCTGTTTATTTTGGTAATTGGCGTACCTGTGATGCTCTCTGAATTTGTCGTTGGACGCAGGTCACAGCGCAATGCCCTGGGTGCTTTCAAGAAACTGGCTCCGGGAACATACTGGCACGTCATCGGCATCATGGGAATCGGTGCAGCATTCTTCATCCTTTCTTTCTATACCACGGTTTCGGGATGGACCCTCGAATACCTTGTCTTTTCGCTGAGCAGCAGCTTCGAAGGAAAAGACAAGGAAGAACTGAATGTGATGTTTGAGCAGTTCAGGATGAGTGGCCTCAAACCACTGATTTATCAGATGATATTCATGTTTTTTACTGCCTTTATCGTGTTCAAAGGCGTCAAAAATGGCATCGAAAAGTACACCAAGTTGCTCATGCCAGCCTTGCTGCTCATTATTGTTGTGCTGTGCGTCAGGGCGGTGACCTTGCCCGGAGCCGGCCAAGGACTGGTGTTTTTGTTCAAGCCTGATTTTATGAAGATTACCGGTGATGTGGTGCTGCAGGCGCTCGGGCAGGCGTTTTTCTCACTCAGTATTGGTATGGGCGCCCTGATTACCTATGGTTCATACATCAACAGCGAAAATAACCTCTCAAATTCGGCCTTTTCTGTTACCCTGACCGATACGTTGGTGGCTGTGCTGGCTGGCGTGGCAATATTTCCGGCTGTTTTTGCCTTTGGCATTCAGCCCGAAGCCGGACCGGGTCTGGTGTTTATTACACTCCCGATGATTTTTGAACAAATGGCAGGAGGATACTTTTTCTCACTCATCTTTTTTCTCCTGCTCGTTATCGCTGCACTTACCTCCACCATCTCAGTGCTCGAAGTTGTAGTCGCCTATGTGTCGGAAGAACTTGGGATGAACAGAAAAAAAGCCACCGTGTTGTCTGCAATCAGCATCTCGGTCCTTGGCATTTTTTGCACCCTGAGTCAGGGGCCAATGCCCGAAATTCATATCGGAAACAGAAACCTGTTCGATATCCTGGAGTTCGTTTCCGCCAACATCATGTTGCCACTGGGAGGTCTGCTTATTGTCTTGTTCGTTGGCTGGTACATGAAGAAAGATGAGGTATTTGATGAAATTTCGAATAAAAATAAACTGAAAGTCAGGTTTAAATGGCTTTATCTTTATATCATTAAATTTGTTGCACCTGTTGCCATCGCCCTTGTCTTTCTGAATGGCCTTGGTTTCTTTGGTGCTTTCAGCAATTAGAGACAGATTTCTGAGGTTCAAATTCATCGTTAACAGCGGCTAATTTGAAACAGTTTATCCAGCAGATAAAGCAAGTGTTTGCTTACAACCGCCGTGAAAAAGTGGCTGTGATGATATTGGTTATTGTCGCGATGGTTTTGCTAGTTGTAAGCAGTTTCCCTCAGTTTTTTGTAAAGAAAAAGGCAGTCGATTTCAGGGAATTCGATTCACTGCTTGTCGCGCTTGAAAAGGGCAGGGCGAAGGAGCAACGTGCACCCATTGAGCCAGGAAGCTTTGAATCCACCAATCCGGATGCTTCCTTTCTTGCCGCAAAGCTGAAGCCCTTTCCGTTTAATCCGAATATGCTTCCCGAAGAGGACTGGACAAGAATCGGCCTCAGCGAAAGCCAGATCAGGATGATTAAAAACTACGAAAAGAAAGGAGGAAAGTTTCTGCGGAAAAAGGACCTTTCGAAAATCTACGCCATTTCAGCAGCAGAATATGCAATCCTTGAGCCATTTATCGTTATTCCGGATGTGGATGAGCCCAGCAGGACCCAGCCTGGTCGGGAGAAACCTAAGCCACCACCTGTCGCTGAAACAAAGCCTGTTCCAAGGGTGGTTGAGCTAAACACAGCCGATTCGGTGCAATTGATGGCATTGAGGGGAATCGGACCCTGGTACGCCAGGCGAATCATTCAATACAGGCAGCAACTGGGAGGCTATGTTGATGTTTGGCAACTATTGGAGATCAAAGGCATCGACAGCTCCCTGTTGTTGGAACTGAAACCTTATTTCCGCATCGATAGCACGCGTATTGAACGCATTGATCTGAATACAGAAAAGTTCCGTGATTTGTTGCGCCATCCATATTTCAATTACCAGCTTACAAAACTGATTGTAAATCACCGCGAACGCAAGGGTAAGTTTTCGTCATGGAATGCATTTATCGCCCTGTTTCCGGGTACGCCCGACAGCATCACCCGATTGAAACCTTATGTGAAGTTTTGACTGGCCCAACATCGATATTTTTCAACCTGAAATCACCTGAAAAAATGATTCGTTTTGTTGCAAAACTATCTGCGGAAAGCCCCACGAAACGCGAAAAATTGGCCATGGCGAATACCACAATATTTATTTTTCAGCTTGGTTAAAAATGGATTAAACAAGCCTTACCTTTAGCGGCTTTTTCGCAAATCCGCGATGTTTCGTTTTTGTTGTCTGCTGTTTGTAATATTTGTTTATACGATTGTAAATGAATAGAATATAACAATTGACAAATAATCAGCACGGGGAGTTGTGGGGAATAAGATGAAAAATCGGGAAAGGGATTTTCAGGCGGAATACCTTAGGAGCGATTGAAAAGCAATGCTTGAACAATACAGTTATGGGTTGATATATCGATTTGATCACTTGCTGATATGAACACTACTGCACTTATCTTTTTAATCATTACGGTAACCGTCATTACCGTCATCACGGGTTATTTTTTCATCAGGGTGATGTTCTCCGGATCGACGACAAAAAATGCCGAAGGACAAACATGGACCCGTATTGGCCTGGTGTTGGCCATGGCTGGAAATGCTGTCGGCTTTGGAAATTTTCTGCGCTTTCCTGTGCAGGCCCTGCAGAATGGGGGAGGAGCCTTTATCATTCCATACCTGGTTTGTTTTTTGCTTATGGGCATACCCTTGCTGTTTGTGGAGTGGACCATTGGCCGGTATGGCGGAAAGTTCAACAATCACTCCACGCCCTTCATGTTGGCAAACCTTGATAAGCGGGCGGTATGGAAATATATCGGTGTGTTCGGACTCTTCAGTAATATCGGCATTGCAGCCTATTATTGCTATATGGAATCCTGGACACTGGCTTATGTGTTTCATTCTGCTGTAGGCACCTTCACGGGCCTGTCGCAGGCAGAAGTCGCCAATGTATTCACTGATTATATCGGCTTAAGAAAGGACACCTTTATTCCTTTTGAAGCCATTGTGTTTTATGTGTTGTGCCTCGCATTAAACATTTACATCCTTTCGCGCGGACTCGAAGGCATCGAAAAGGTGGCCAAGATCGGCATGCCCTTATTGATTTTGTTCGGTCTTTTTCTGGCCATTAAGGCCATCACGCTGAAGGCAGGTGAAAATGGGGTAGTGTTTGATGGATCCATGGGACTGGACTTTTTATGGACCCCCAATTATGCTTCCATCTGGAGTCCCAAAGTATGGTTTGCTGCAGCAGGGCAGATATTCTTCACCCTTTCGGTGGGCATGGGCTCTATTCAGTGTTATGCTTCTTATGTGCATGCCAACGATGACATTGCACTCAATAGCATGTCTGCAGGTTGGATGAACGAATTTGTTGAGGTTGTGCTCGGTGCCGCGCTCATCATCCCTATATCAGTTGGCTACCTGGGCATCGACCGCGTGAAGGAACTTGCCGAACTTGGTGGCCTGGCCATCGGGTTTAAGGTGTTGCCATACCTGATAAACCAATGGGCACCGGTGATTGCCACGATAGCGGGTATCATGTGGTTCTCGCTGCTGTTCCTGGCAGGAATCACATCCTCACTGGCTATGGGTAAGCCATGTGTGAGCTTTATGGAAGATGAATTTCATTGGTCAGGGAAAAAGTCTGCTTTGTGGTTTGGAATACTGATACTGCTGCTGGGATTGCCAACCGTGTTTTATTTCAATTACGGGGTGTTCGATCAGTATGACTACTGGACAGGAACGGTTTCCCTGTTTGTGTTTTCCCTGTGCGAGATCATCCTGTTTTCGTGGGTGTTCGGGATCAATAATGGCTGGAACGAATTAAACCGGGGGAGTGATATCACCATACCAAAGGTGTACAAATATGTGTTGAAGTACGTCACACCAGTACTATTGATCGGGGTATTTATCGGGGCCATTTTCAATCCGGCCGGCAATGACTGGTCTGCTGCATTTCAAAGCCTGGTTTCAGGAAACGGTTGGCCTTTCGATCATGGATCGATTGTCCATATGATCACCAATGCTGCCCTGAAGGAAAAGCTTGCGCTCGCAACAGATGCTGAAACAATCACTTACCTGAAAAAAAGCATGTGGTACATCAATGGTGCCAAGATCCTGTTGCTGATGGTATTTATTGGCATTGGCATATTGGTTTATGTTGCCAGCCGCCGGAGAAAAGCCGCCGGAAGGCTTTCCTGAATCCATCATAAGGTAATGCATTGATTTCAGTTGCCATAGCTATTTGTTCCGGATTGTGATGGCAGGGTCAATGAAAACAGGCGACAATTGATTATGCGCGCCTGGCTGCTGCCCGAATTTGTAATATACTTCCCTGTATTTTGTTCAACAAAACCAGTGCTGTGGTTGTTAATTTTATCTAAGTTTGGCATTAACTATGTAAAATGGCCTGTAAGGATGAAGTGATGTGTTGATTTAACGTTGTGTGGATAAGCCATTTTATCCTGGTCATAGTCCAGAGATGAACGAGATAATGATTTAAACAATACAAGATGACAAAATTATTCAATGAGTTTTTTAACAGCGAAAAGGCCGGTGGGATCATCCTGGTAATTGCCACGGTTTTATCACTCGTAATCGCAAACTCTGCCTTACAGGATGGGTACATTCAGTTCTGGGAATTCAACATTGCCTCCCATAGCCTGGTTCACTGGATTAACGACGGCCTGATGGCCATCTTTTTCCTGCTCATTGGATTGGAACTTGAACGGGAAATCTATGTTGGTGAACTTGCGGATATTAAAAACGCAAGCCTTCCTATTTTTGGTGCAATTGGTGGCATGCTGGTTCCTGCAGGCCTGTTTCTGTTGTTTAACTACGGACTTAGCACCCAATCAGGTATTGGTATTCCCATGGCCACCGACATCGCATTTGCCGTTGGCATCCTTTCGCTGTTAGGAAACAGGGTGCCATTGTCGCTGAAGGTGTTTATCATTGCCCTTGCAATTATCGACGACCTGGGGGCCATTATCATCATTGCCATCTTTTACACAACCACCTTATCACTGACAAACCTGTTTATCGCCCTGGGTGTTTTTGCCTTGCTGATTGTGTTAAACCGCTTAAAGGTCAGAAACCTGATTCCTTACCTTATCGGTGGCCTTATCATGTGGTATTTTATGCTGCACTCAGGCGTGCATGCCACAATCACCGGGGTGCTGCTCGCCTTTGCGATCCCCTTCGGTGATGGGAGCCACAAATCGCCGTCGTATGTGTTGCAGCATTTTCTGCATAAACCAGTCGCTTTTATCATCCTGCCTTTGTTTGCCATCGCCAATACCAGCATCGCCATCGGAGCCGACTGGATGAGCGGACTGGCTACTCCTTCAAGCCTTGGAATAATTTCCGGCTTGCTTATCGGCAAACCCATGGGTATTTTCCTGTTCACCTTGCTGGCCGTCACCTTTGGCCTGTCGCGCTTGCCCGAAGGCCTTAGATGGATTCACCTGATTGGTGCCGGATTTTTGGCAGGAATAGGATTTACCATGTCCATCTTCATCACCATCCTTGCTTTTGATCAGCCTGAACTTGTAAGCAGCGCAAAAATTGCGATCCTGATTGCTTCGGTGATTGCCGGAACCACTGGTTTCATCTGGTTAAAAAACAGCCTGCGTCCGGCTGTTGAATAAGCCAGCCCTGGTTCATGCCTACGGACTATCCTGAGAAATGATTGTTGTTTATGAACTGTCAGAATATCAAATCATTAACTGTGATTTTTGATTGAAAGGGGATGGGCTGTTTAGCTTTGTTCCTTTGAATTGTTATTTTTGCATACATCATGAAACAACGTGACTACGTTTTGCGGGAAATTGAAAAAATGGGCGTGCTGATACGGGCGTTCTTCGGGATTTTCTCTGGCACAGACAACCGGGAAGTTACCGAGCCGGCGGCAAGTCTGGCTGAACTGAAATCCACCATGTTGAGCGAAACGGGTTTTGACCTGGATACGTTCATTTCGCTTGAAGAAGCTGACAAACAGGATTATATTTCAGGTTTTGTTGGCTTCAATGTGCTGAATGTTGAACTGCTTGCAGACCTGCTCACCAACATCAGCAGGCAGGTCGATCTGCCAGGCAGACAGACTTACCTGAAGGCAGCCCTCCACCTCTATTCCCTGTGCAATATTTCGGATAAAACCTATGTGTTTGCGCGCGAAAATAAGATCCACGAGCTCACACGATTGATTGAATCAGACGGATGCGTATAGTTCCCAATTCAATGCGAGATAAACACGGCGCAGGATGGATGAACGCTGCGGCCCTCAGCAAGCATTGCGATAGGTTCCTTTGCATTTTTATAAACACGTTGACAACAACAAAAATTGATAAACCCCAATGAGATCCGTACCAGAATTGAAGTTATTTTCAACCATTAAATGTCCGGTTTGCGGCTTCAGCAAGCAAGAGCAGATGCCTACGGATGCCTGTCAGTTTTTCTACGCGTGCACGGAATGTGGCACTTTGCTCAAGCCAATGGCCGGTGATTGTTGTGTATTTTGTTCCTATGGCTCCGTAAAATGCCCTCCCAAACAGGAACAGGGAAGCTGCTCGTGCTGTTGTTAAAATAGGACGGTGATACCCTTGAAAGGGTATTGTTTGCTAAAACGCTCATAAAATGCCTTTTAAACAATGATTAAAACAAATATGATGAAGAAAAGACTGTTGATGCTGGGTGTGATGACAGCAATGCTGTTTGGATGTACGCAGGCTGTTAAGGAAACCTCTGTAGATGAAAGCAAAGCTGATGTTTCGGCTGAGAAAATCACCAACCCCCTGGCCCTTGAGGTTGTGGCCGAAACCCAGCGGTCGTGGCAGGCATACAGGCAATACGCCTGGGGGCACGACGCCCTGAATCCGCTGACGAAGTCGTTCGATGATTGGTACGATGAGCCTTTGTATATTTCACCAATTGACGCTTACAGCACGCTGTACCTCATGGGACTGATGGATGAAGCGCAGGAAATTGAGCGTTATGTTGTCGATTCACTGAGTTTTGATAAAAACATCAATGCCAAAATATTTGAAGTCAACATTCGTATCTTAGGCGGGTTGCTGTCGATGTATGAATTGTCGGGCAATCCCAGGGTACTCGCCAAGGCCCGCGATTTTGCCGATCGCATGCTGCCTGCCTTTAACACCAAAACCGGCATACCCAAATACTGGGTGAACCTGCAAACAGGTGAGGCCTCAGGCGATACCGTCAATGTGGCTGAAGCCGGCACCTATACCTTCGAGATGGGGATTTTAAGCTATTATACCAACGACCCGAAGTACTATGCTGCAGGGAAAAATGCCACACTGGCCATCTATGAACGCCGCTCACCCCTGGGACTGATTGGTGATGTGATTGATGTGGAAACCGGAGAATGGGTGTCGGCACAGAGCCATATTTGTGCCGGTGTTGATTCTTATTATGAATACCTGTACAAGAGCTACCTGCTGTTTGACGATCCTCAGTTGGGGAGCATTTGGCACGAAAGTGTGAATCACATCAACAAATACATTGCCGACGAATACGATGGCAAGCTTTGGTACCGGCGTGTGAACATGAATACCAGCGAACCGGTGAGTTCGGTGATCACACTGTATGATGCCTTCTTTCCGGCAATCCTGGCGCTATCAGGCGATATTCCGCGGGCGAAACGCTTGCAAAACACCTGGGACTGGCTATGGAACAAATACGGACTCGAGCCTATGGCATACGATTACCGCAAAGCCATTGCCACCTATCCGGTGTATGACCTGAATCCTGAAATCATCGAATCGGCCTATTACCTCTATCACCTTACGGGTGACAGCGCATATTGCCAAATGAATGAAAAGTACTGGAGCGACATCAAAAAATACTGCAGGACTGAGGTTGCTTTTACCTCCATCGAAAATGTGGAAACCATGAAACAGAAGGATTATATGCCCACCTTCTTCTTTGCCGAGACGCTGAAATACCTTTACCTCACTTTTTCGCACGGACAGAGTAGCTTCGACTTCGATAACCAGGTGTTCAATACCGAGGCCCATCCGTTTAAAAGGAGCAGCTTCGACAAGCAGGAAGCCAAAAAACGGCTTGGATTTTAACAACACAAAACCACATGGAAAAGCTCGAAGTCAGGGTAAAAGACAATGTGATGTGTCCGTTAGACGTGGTGTTTAATGCCATCACGCAGGTTGAATCACTTTCTGGCTATTTCATCAGCCGGGCGGGTGGACCATTGGTTGAAGGCCAAACGGTGGACTGGTTTTTCGATGATGCCCAGGTGCAGGTTGCCGTGCTGGTGCTTGTCCTTGATCCTGCCGGAAGGTTTTCTTTCGAATGGGGAGCAAGTGAAGCGAAAACCAGCCTTGGATGTTTGGCGTAATATCACCGGAATCGATCCGCTTATAGGTCGTAATTGCGCAAAGGGATAAATATTGATACAGTTACTACCTATTGTAATAAACAAAAAATCAGGTTAAAGTAGATTTGTTTTTCGTTCTTTGACCATCGTTTTTTAATCAATGGCTGGTAAAAAGCCATCATGGGATTATTATATCATTAGCTATATTATTGATTATGTATTGGTTAAAACACACAATTCAAAAAGAACAAGTCCAAAAAACCGTTATATTATAAAAATATCATCTGTAAGAATATAGACTTCCCATAGTAAAGTGGCACGTCCAACTCAGTTTTATTCTCCATTCTCCTGCTTTTTTCTTTTCATTTTCAAGCAAATACTGATAGTCAGTGCTTTGTTATTATTTTTGCAGGAGAACGCTGAATAAAACACTATTCGTTGGCATTCATTGTAGAAAAAGCCACGTTTTAAAGAAAACTAACTTAAATAAGATTAGCTATCTTTGAGATTGAATAATAGAACTATAATGATAAAAGAGACTGCAATAAAATTATTTCAAGACCAAAGAGTTAGGGTTCATTGGAACGATGAACAAGAAAAATGGTACTTCTCAATTATTGATGTTATTGGGGTACTAACTGAAAGTAGCAATCCAAGAAAGTATTGGAGTGTTCTGAAAACAAGATTGAAACAAGAAGGAAGTGAAGTGGCTACAAATTGTAGCCGTTTGAAATTAATTGCCAGTGATGGCAAAATGAGACTGACAGACATTGCGGACACAGAACAGTTGTTAAGACTCATTCAATCAATCCCATCACCTAAAGCTGAACCCTTTAAGGTTTGGCTAGCAAAAGTTGGTTACGAAAGAATCGAAGAAACAGAGGATCCTGAAAAAGCATTTGACCGAGCAATGGAAACATACTTAAAGAAAGGCTATTCTGAAAAGTGGATTAACCAACGACTTAAAAGTATTGAGGTCAGAAAGGAACTAACAGATGAATGGGATCTGAGGGGAGTTAAAAAAGGATTGGAATATGCTATTTTGACTGATGAAATAACTAAAGCTTGGGCAGGTCTTTCTGTCAAAGACTACAAAAAGCTAAAAGATTTGAAAAAAGAAAATCTTAGGGACAATATGACAAACCTTGAATTAGTATTGAATATGCTTGCGGAGGCAACTACTTCAGAAATTTCGAAAAAGAAGGAACCTAAGACTTTTGATCAGAATAAGACAATTGCAAAAATGGGAGGAACAATCGCTGGTAATACTCGAAAGGAAATAGAAAGTAAAACAGGTGAAAATATTGTGACTTCGAAAAATGCAAAAAGACTAAAATCAAAAAATGACTCAAACAGATTGGAAGAATAACAACGAAATGCCAACAATGGATATACTTTATGGTGAGTTACGTGATGAATATGCGTATTTTAGTTCCAAATATACATCAGGGTGAGCAGAATGATTTGTCTTTCAATGTCCGTCACAAAGCATATGCTTCCCCAGGGGCGACGCATTAAAAAAAAAGTGATCCAAAAACATCAAAAATTCAGTAAAAATATTTTGTTTAAATAGCTGATATTCAGTTAAATAAACTTGTTTCAATCAATAATATTTATTATATTTGCCTGATAATCAAATAGA
>JAHIUX010000037.1 GCA_018816765.1 Bacteroidota bacterium | reverse complement strand
GTGTCCTTGCTGGTATTTCATTGAATGCGTTGTTTACGCATTAAATTTACGAATTATTATTGAATTTATACATGCAATTATTACCGAAAATCAATTGATTTATTTCTGTACAGATAAATGGGTTTTTAGACAGTCTGACGGACGGAACTATATGCAGTTGGGGATTGCGGGTTGCTTTCCTGTCGAACCCCACGGCTGTTGTTGCGGGCTGCGGACTTTCTTGTCCGCACCGAAACCCCAATTGACATATAGTTTTTGTTATGCCTTCGTTGTTTTTTGTTAGTTAAATTTTTCATAGTTTTCATTCCAGTACTTCTCAATATAATCCCATTTGTCACCAAAGTCAGGAATATTTTTTAGGTAAGGTAGTTCTTCTATCTGCTTTTTATTTTCTCCTTTGTTGTCGGTAATTTTAAAAATCTTAATGACTTGAGGATTTTCTATAACTTCAAAATCACAACCTTGACCATAAATATGACCAATATGTTTTGATTTAAAGTTGTCAATATAAAACAAGTCACTCACCCAATTCAAATCTGCACAACCTGCTCGGTGATAAGAATAATAGTATTTGGGATTTGTCTTTAGTTGCATTGCATCAGGAAATCTGTCAAAGCCTTCAATAAACTTAAATTCATTGTTTGTATTGTCAAACAAATATAGAAGATAAGTGAAGTTGTTACCCATATAAGTCAGCATTATGTCTTTGTTTCCGTCATTGTCAAAGTCGGGAAATTGCAGGTTTGTAAGTCCTCCTGCATACAAGGTGTCTGTCTTAATGATTTCTGAATTACGGAAAATTGTCAGCGTAACTTGGTCATCATTAACGTTATTTGTTTGAAAACGAAAAGTTTGCAAATTGATGACAAATAAAGTGTCAGAGTTGTGGTCTTGTCCAAAGAGATTTGTCGTACCGATAATTGCCAATAATATTAATAGATATTTATTCATTCTTCTGTCCAATTACTCTTAGTCTGTCGGTCTTTTACAATGAGGCATAACAAGTGTGTACACGCATTGCGTATATATTTATTATGTCTGATGCCCTTGGCGGCTTGCAGTAAAATTAATCATTATTCCAGAAATAGGCTGCAAATTCAAATCGCAGCTGTTCATACTCAACTCTGTTGGGTTGTGGCTTCTTTCATCCGGCCGGCGATGCCTGCCTGACGACCACTCCTGCATATTGCAATACGACTTTTCGGCGCTACCAATCCAGCAAGCGCTTCTCTCCTTCAAGGGCCTGAATTTCCGACACCTCCTGCGACACCTCAATCACTCCTTTGTAATTGCCATTGGCGTCCCTGACTGCAAAATAGCGGATTAATATCATCTCGCCCTTCATCCTGATCCAGAAATCAGCCTGGCTTTTTTCTCCACTCCTGAAGGCAGAAATGATCTGCTCAACAATGTGTACGCTCTCGTGTGGATGGCAGTTGCTTACCTTGCGGCCGATGATGGCCTTGGTGCGCGGAAATATCCTTTTTGGCGGTGTCGAAAAAAAACGCACCACATCCTGCTTATCCACATAGGTGATGTCGACAGGCAGGTGGTTGAAGATACCCACCAGCTGGTCAATGCTGAGTTCACCTGTGCCGAGGTCTACCATTCCCTGACTTGCCTTCGCAGTGTTTTCCATTGTATGTGCCAGTGCCGGTTGCACAAAAGGGAAGCCGATTTCAGCGCCCTGACTGGTCATTAACTCAAGCTGGTCGGCATCGATCGTTTCAAGTATGTGTGGAAATAGGATATGTTCTTCCCTGAATTTGATGGCCAGCATATTGAAAAAGACATCGCCAACGCAGCGCTTAAATTGCTTTATGTTGATTGTCCTGCTTGTGAGCTGATCCACAATGATGCGGATGTTGCGCCTGATGTCGTCGTGAAACGACCACATGATCTGCAAACATCGGTAATCGGGCCAGGCCTGTTCAATGACCGGGAACAGCACATTTTCCTTAATCGTATACTGGTTCGAAAACTGTTCCAGCCTGCGAAACAGCCCGGCCAGCTCGTCCATCAACATGGTGTTTTCTTCGTCCTGAACAAAGGCCTTGAACACAGGCCTGATCGCATGCAGCAACTGCTCCATCTGCTGGTTGTTTTGTTCGAGTAATCCCAGGAAAGATGCCGGGTCGGGTTCTGGTCTTTTATAGGCGGTGATGGGAATATGAAAAATATTGAGCATTTTGTTGGTCAATGCCTTAACATCTTCAATGGCATGACCTTGTGCCATGATGTCATCAAACAGGCTGATGAAATCGGATGGGATAACCCTTGGAATAAAGTCTTTGTTGGCCATGATAAATGCATGGGCATTGCCTGTGTTTAAAAGCAATACTGCAGCTTCCTTCAGCTTCAGGAGCCTGCTTTCTTTGTTATGTGTAAATGCTGACATCGTTCTGATTTTGTAAGTAAATTTTGGTTTTTGCTGGCACGGTATCCGGGTGGTCCGGTCCTGCCGCGTATTATTTTGCCATGCTCCTGACCAACTCAAACTTCATGATCCAATCATAATTATTGCCTTCAGGCAGGTAGTTGAATTCAAAGCACAAGCTGTCGGGATCGTGGCTTACCCTGAGGTTTAGAATTTTCCAGATCTCATTACAGTCTGTATTAACCAACTCCCCATTGTTAAACAGGATGCTGCCAGTGAGTGCATGGCCCGATCCCTGATTGTTGCTTGTTTCGGTGATGATCAGCCTGGCGCAGCCAACCTCGCCCGGCACACCGCAGCTGTCGAGTGTCCAGTTGGTGCAATAGTCGAGCCGTTCGGTGTGAAACACCCCGCGCTCGCAATTCGGATCAAAGCTGTAGAAGTCAGCCGTGCCGTAATAATGTCCGTTGTTGTCGATATATAGGTCGATGCCCCATTTCCCCAGGTCGTACCAACGGGTTCCTGTGCCCACCCAGTGGCCGGCCATCTGTGCCTGAAGCGAAACCACGCTCTCGTAAACATTCACTTCCTTCAGGGCGGTGATGCTCTTATTGTTGTTGTAACCAATTTTCACTTTAACAATGTAATAACCGGCTTGCTGGGGCACCCAGTACACTTCTGCAGCATCATCAAAATCGTCAGCCACAACAGCTCCGTCAGTATCTTCGATGAACCAGTGAAAATAGTCGGCGCTGACCCGCTTGCCATCAATATTGGCATATTCTTCCACCCTGAGCTTGATGGAGTCGGATACCGTCAGGCTTGTCTGCCCAATGAGAATGGTTGGGGGCGTGATGTCGATGGCTTTTTCACAAGAAGCCAGGGCGACCAGGATAATGCACGCAATGAGGAAATTTTTCATGATAAGCTGTGTTGCATCGGCCCCCTAAATTACCACCAATTTTCCATCCCCCGGAATTTTTTCTCAAAGCAGCCAAAACATCGCTGATGGCGGCATGTTTTTGTTTCGTTCGACGGCGAAGGGATTGAACCCAAATCGGGCAAACAGGTACCATGCTCCGCCTGAAATGGCGATCTTTGTGTCAGCACCTTCCCATAGCGGGGTGTCGCCATAGCCTGTTCCCCTGTTGCTGGCGTACGGGAATCCACGGGCATTGGCATATAAGCTACTTGGCACCAATACATTATCCATTTCGCTCAGGTAATAAGCTGCTTGTGACTGCAGGCCTGCCATCCTGAATGCAAGGGCCATCTGAGCTGTCCCTTCGAGGAACACCGCATCCCTGTCCTCATCAATGTCGTATCCATGAATGAGTTGGTTGTTGATGGTGGCTGTCTGTTGGGTTAAGAAACGATCTGCTGTGTACAAAGCCGAAACAGGATAATCGGGAAACAGGCAATAGGCCCACGATTGGTTGTCGAGCGCATACAGGTAAGCCGGGTTGCCCGGCCAGGACACCAGGTTGCGGTCTGTCTCATCCCAACGGTCATTTTTCAGAAAGGTAAGCAGCCTGCTGTGAAAGTCAATGTAGCCGGCAATGGCATTGAATGCATCGATATTGCCTTCGGTCACCTTGTAATTCAGGCGGCTGTTGTCAGATGCATAGCCGGCAAACAAGCCGCCATCGCTGTCCTGCAAACCAACAAGCCATCCACTGATGGCTGAGGCAAGAGCGTCGTAGGTGGTGTTTCCTGTCATGGCTTTGTAGTTGTTCAGTGCGATCAGCAGCCATGCGTTGTCGCCCAACCAGCGGTGATTCCCCGGAACACCGTTCCTGTCCCTGAACTGCGAAAATCCGCCCACTCCGTTTAATAACTCGCTGTTTATGCGGGCGTTGAAGAAATCAAATATCTTTTCAGCTTTACCAAAATCCCCGCTGAGCATAAACACCATAGCTGCAAGGGCATTGTCGTAAAGCGATGCGATATTGCCCTGCTCAACACTTTCGAGCAGGCCGTTTGGTAGTTGCTGCCGGTTGAACCAATGCAAAACCTGCATTTCCCGTTCACCTGGAACAAAATATGCCTTGAAGCCTAAACCTGTCGCAGGCCCGTTCAGCAACAATGTTGCCGGTTCAAAAACATGGTTACTGTTATTGGGTGTAAGTGTATGTTTTCCGGTCAGTTGGTCAATTTTCCAATATCCCAGCGAGTCGGTCAGGGTAAAATCCGTGGCAGTAAAATACAGTTTCACTCCCTTAATCCCGATTCCGCTGCCTGTTGCAATCCGTCCACTGACTTCGTAGGGGAGGGACAGCTCGTTTTTGCGACAGGATACATTCAACAAGGCCAGCAGTAAAAAAAGCAATGTGGCCCTCGTCCCCGGCTGATGTCTTATCATGGCTGCATACATGTGTTCCCGACTTTGTATTATGTGACAATGAAGTGGCTGATTGAATCAACAATCCCATCAATATGCCTGAATTCCAGCTATCTTTCATTCCGCACCAGGTGCCATCACCGGTGGTTTTTCGTATGTTGCCGATGCCTTGTCTGGTGCAGGACCCATAAAAAATTCAAGGTTGCCGCCGGCCATGATATCCTGATGGGTGATGTAATGTTTGCGGTATTTTTTTCCGTTCAGCATTATTTTTTGAATGTACATATTGCCATTTCCGCCATTTTTTGTGATCAGGCTGAAGGTCTTGCCATTGGCTAGCCTGATGGATGCCTGTTCGAGCTGTGGCGACCCAAAGGCATACACGCCGTTGGCCGGATTGACCGGATAAAATCCCATGGCTGAGAAAACATACCAGGCCGACATCTGCCCGCAGTCTTCGTTTCCCGAATAGCCTGATGGTGTGGCCGAATAAAGTTCATTCAGAATCTTGTTGGTGTAAAATTGTGCTTTCCAAGGGGTATCGGTATAATTGTACAGATAAGCAATGTGGTGACTCGGCTCGTTTCCATGCGCGTATTGGCCGATAAATCCGGAGGCATTGCCGTTCACATCGCCCGGTTTGGCATCAAGGCTAAAGAATGCATCGAGTTTTTCCCTGAATTTGACCGGACCACCCAGCATTGTTTCAAAGGTTTCGATGTCCTGCGGCACATACCACAGGTACTGCCAGGCGTTGCCTTCTGTGAATGGATATCCGCCATTGCCGCCATATTTCAGGGGTGAAAATGGCTCAATCCAGTTTCCCTTGTCGTCTTTTGCCCTGAAAAACCCGATGGCCGGATCGAAGAGGTTCTGATAGTAAGTGCTGCGATGACTAAAATAAGCATAATCAGCTTCGAAACCCATTGCTTTTGCCATCTGCGCAACACACCAGTCGTTGTATGCCACTTCCAGTGCAATGGATACGGATTGTGTTTCAATGTTTTCAGGGAAATAGTGGTATTTGTCGAGGGTGGCAAAGGCCGAATTCTGGTGTGAAGTTGTGGAAGAAGCTTTCACTGCATCGTACGCCAGTTTATAATCGATGTCCGGAATGTGTTTGTGAAAGGCATCTACAATCACGGGGATGGCATGGTTGCCGATCATACAATAGGTTTCTTTGCCCCACAGCTGCCATATCGGCAAATAGCCATAATCCTGGTATTGCCTGATCATTGAATTGATGAAGCCTGC
>JAHIUX010000036.1 GCA_018816765.1 Bacteroidota bacterium | reverse complement strand
CCTGCACGAGGGTGTACAGCGGGTGGGCTGCGCGGTAGGTGTCCCAGAGCGAAAAGGTGCTGTAGTGCGTTTTGTCGGGGGCGTTTCTCAGTTCGCCATTGCTGTTGAGGTAATCGCCGTTCACGTCAGCGATGTTGCTTGGATGGATGAAGGTATGGTACAAAGCAGTGTAAAAAATCAGCTTTTGTTCATGGCTGCCTTGGATGTCGATCACCGACAGTTCGTTGTTCCATTGGTTTTCGGCCCTGTTTTTTACTGCATCGAAATCAAAATCATGGATTTCCGCTGCCAGGTTGTTTTTTGCACCTTCGTAACTTACCGTGGAAAGCCCAACCCTTATCGTTAGTGGTTCCTGGTTGTTTTCGGTGAAACGCAGGATGGCTTTAAGGTTCTGGTGGTTGGCGATTTTTTCGTTTGTATAGATGCGTGAACCGGCCTTGATCAGCGTGCTGCTGAAGGGCCTTGAAAACTCAGCCCTGAAATACACCTTGCGCAGGTTTGCCCATCCGGTGAGCATGCGGTAGCCCTCGATGGTGTGGTCATCGATGATCCGTATCTGGGCCTCAATGATGCGGCACGACCAATAGGGACGTTTCTTGTCGAGCGAATGATCCAGGTCGATCATGAGTGAGAAAGCTTCGTGATCGGCGCTGCTGTAGCGATGCATGCCACAATGTGGGCTTGCCGAAAGCTCAGCCTTTATCTTCGGATCGTCGAGGAAAACGTGGTAATAACCCGGAGAAGCTGCCTCGTTTGCATGGTCGAAGTGCGAACTGAAGCCCGGTTGTCCGTCTTTCCCGTTGGGGTACCAACGTGCATCGCCCCGGAAAGGTATGAACAGAAAATCAAACAAGTCGGCTACCCCGGTGCCGCTCAGGTGCGTATGGCTGAAGCCCACAATCCTGTCGTCAGCATAATCGTATCCGCTGCAGGGATCTTCGGGCGACTCATCGGTGTCTGGACTCAGCTGCACTAACCCAAAAGGAACCACGGCGCCCGGAAAGTTACTGCCCGATAAACTCAGGCTGTCGATTGAACCGGTGCCGATAAAGGGGTTCACGAAATCGGTGTATTTTGTTGATTGGCTGGTGTTTTGGGCCATGCCTGATGCCAGGAATAAGCTGACAAGGACAAAGAGAAGCAGCTGTTTGTGTTTCATTTCAGGGAAAAATTTATAAGAAGCCTCAAATGTAGCTTAAAGTAGCGTTGCCTGCACCATGGCCAGGCCGGCAAGTAACCAACTGAAAACGGCTTTTATGGCAATGAATTGGTTGTTGGGAGTCGCTCAGTTATTTTTCGGACCAGTGTGTTTAAGCATCATTGACTGCATGGCCTTCGGTGATATCGGCTTTGCGATATAATCGTTGCATCCGGCACTGAGGGCCATCTCCCGGTCGCCTTTCTGTGCAAGGGCTGTCTGGGCAATGATGACAATGTCCTTGTTGAACTCACGTATCTTACGTGTGGCCTCAATGCCATTCATCTCCGGCATCTGAATATCCATCAGCACAAGGTCAATATCGGGACTGTTTTTCACACATTCAACGGCTTCTTTTCCATTGAAAACCGCAATGATTTCCCGGGTGAGGTTGTGGATGGTCAGGTTGATGTATTGGTGGGAAGTTTCATCGTCTTCGGCAACAAGCACCTTTAGTTTGGGAAGGGTGGTGTTCACCGGAGTAACTTCTGTTTCGTCAGGCTCCAATTCTGTTTCTGCAGTTTTGACATGGAAAGGAATGTGAAAATAAAATGTGGTGCCAATATGCTCTTCGCTTTCAACCCATATTTTCCCATCCAGCATCTCCACATAGGCTTTCGCAATCGACAAACCCAGCCCGGCTCCCTGAAGGGCCATCCTGTCCTCGATATCGGCCTGAATAAACCGCTCAAAAATGGCTTCCTGCCTTTCTGGCGGGATGCCGATACCGGTGTCGGAGACAAAAAATGCCAGTAAGTGCTCCTCTTCCTGCAGACTGTAGCCAAAACTGATGCTCCCTTCATTCGTGTATTTGATGGCATTTTTGATCAGGTTCTGCAATATGGCATACAACTTATCATTATCGCTGACCAGTTCCGACTGTTTGTTAGGTAATCCCTTGCTGATGTTGAAGCTGAGGCCTTTCTTTTCTGCTTCAGGCCGGAAGAAACTGTACATATCCTCAAGCATTTTGTTCAGGTTAAATATGTCATGGGTTACCGGCATTTGCCCTGACTCAATTCTTGAGATGTCGATGATGTCGTTGATGATATTGAGCATCCTCAAACCACTTTTTTCAATGATCCTGAGATACTCCTGCTGCTTGTCGCTGTCGAGATCGGTAGTTTTGAGCAGTTCTGCAAACCCCAAAATCCCATTCATGGGGGTGCGTATTTCATGACTCATATTGGCCAGAAATGCCGATTTCAGCTTGTCGCTCTCCTCTGCCATTTCTTTTGCCTTGATCAGCTCCAGCTCTGTTTCCTTTGCTTTTGTAATATCGAACGATATTCCTCCAATGGCAGGTTTTCCATCGGGCATCCTGATGAAAAACTTGTAGTCGTGCAGCCACCGTTTTTTTCCATTCAGCTCGCACAAATATTGAATATTCACCTGTTCTTTCCCATCCCTTAGAATGCTTCTGTCAGTTTGCTCAAGCATTTCTGCAATATGGGGTTCAAAGATTGTCCTGGCTGAATGCTGCATATGATCATCTTCCGAATCACTGAGGCCTTTGACCATTTTGTTGCTGTAGATGTGATTCAGGCGGGTGTCTTTGATGTAGACGAATGCCGGGGTGTTTTCCATGAAAGTTTCAAACAGGGTTTCACTGTTTTTCACCTTTTCAAGCGCCTTACTGACCTTATAACGCAGCAGTGCGATAAATGCCATAAGTGTCCCGATGACGATGACAGCCAGATAGATCGCGTTTTGCAACCAGTCGGGAAACACTTCGATGGTACCTACCTTGCCATGCGACCACTTTTGCCGGGCCACGTTGTAGATTGAGTTTCTGTCATGTAACCAGGTATGTAGGTATGCATCCAGTAAGCTGAGCAATTCGGAATTTGTGCCCTTTTTTACTGTGAAAAAAATGTCGAAAGGGTTAAAAACGATCCCGCTTGATAAGAGGCCGTACGTTGTTGATTTAGGCGAACCAAAGGTGTTATTGGCAACACCTGCATCTACCTGGTGTGAGGCAATAAGCCTGAATACTTCCTCAAAGTCGGCCGTTTCGGTATAGGTGCAGTTGATCGACATTTTCCCTGTCAGCTGCCTGAGGTATTCGCCGTTAAAATCGCTTTTCATCACGGCGATGGTTTTTCCCTCCAGGTCGAGTATGCCTTTGATTTCACTTTCTGCCCCGATGTATACCTCACCCCACACAGTGAGCAATGCCGTATTGCTGTAATCCATATAGGTCGCACGTTTCTCGGTGTGCGCTACACTGGTCAACACATCAACTTCACCGCTTTTTATCCGCTCCAGGCCTTCGTCCCATGTGCCGTAAACATATTCAAAACGGATGTTTTCCAGCTTGCCTAATTCAGTTAAGGCATCAACATAAAAACCCTTAACCTCTCCGTCTGAATCCTTGAATATGCCCGGATAAAAATTAAATGCCCCGACTTTCACCACACGCTGGGCTGAGGCTACCGAAAGTAGCACAAACAGGCTTGACAGTAGTAAAATGGTCTTTTTCATGGGTTTGTATATTAATCAAACAGCACCAAAATCGCTTGTATAATTAAATCGTACGTAATTTTTTTTTTGACACGGGGCCATGATAAACAACACCAAGGGCGCTGTTGTAAAAATTATGGCTTTACAAATATCTGATTTATTTATTACACAATCATTTTTGCAATGACTATTTTCAAAATTAAATCATATAGCTGCAAGTGCTATTCCCAACTCTTTTCTCTTTGATTCAGCGACCTTTCTGTTGCTTCACCCGGAGGATTCCGCTGAGCCTGATGTCGGTTGAGGATGCTCCGATCATGATCCTGAAGTCGCCAGCTTCAACGCAATTGTGCAAATTTTCGTCAAGCATGCTGAGCAGGGTTGGTGTAATCGTAAAGCCGATTTCCTGCTGTTCGCCCCGTTTCAGGTGTATCCGCTGAAAACCCTTCAGTTCAGTTACCGGACGGGCCACTGAAGCAATGAGATCCCTGATGTAGAGCTGAACCACCTCATCACCATCGGCGTTTCCGTTATTTGTAAGGGTGAAGCTGACAAGGGTGCTGTCATTGGCCATGATCTCAGGTTTGTGAATACGTAAATCACTGTATGTAAAACTGGTGTAACTTAATCCAAAGCCAAAAGGGAACATGGGCTTTCCACTTAGGTTGACATAATCATCGCCCCGACCGGTAGGCTTATGGTTGTAATACAAGGGCAACTGCGCTTCGTGAATTGGGAAAGTGACGGGTAAACGGCCAGCCGGATTGTAATTGCCAAAAAGCACATCAGCAATGGCATTACCGCCTTCTTCGCCCGGATACCACACATCCACTATGGCACCAACCTGATCATACCATCCCTGCATGGTGATGGCGCTGCCGCCAACCAGCAGCACAACCACTGGTTTGCCTGTGGCGGCCACCCTTCTGATGAGTGTTTCCTGGTGTCCGGGCAGCGACAGGTAGGCCCTGTCCCTGAACTCACCTTCTTCGATACCGGCAACAACCACTGTCACCTCACTTTTCATTGCCAGTGCGACAGCCTCAGCCACTTCCCTTTCCCATGATGGATGCAATGCTGCATTCCATACCAGCCTGAGCGAAACATTACCGACAGTTTCATAAAATTCAATCCGTAGGGCATAGGTTTTTCCTTTTGTGAAATGAAATGGCTTGGTGATCTGCCTGTTGGTTTGTTTATGCCAGTTATCGATGAGCAATTCATCATTGAGGTAGAGGCGATACCCATCATCGCCTTGCAAGCCTATGTTGAACCAGGCTGTTTGCGGAGCAAGGAGCATCCCGGTCCAGCGAACGGCATATTCGTTGGCGTTGATCACCGAAGGATCGGGTGAAAACATGGTCCACCTGAAATCGATGACCTCATCAATTCTGTTTAAGTCAGGCTCGCCATCAAGCCTGGTGTTGTTGAAATATTCGCCTTTCAATCCCGGCTTAAGCTGGCCATTTTCCGTGTGAAACAGGTATTCTGAAGCAATCGTTACGAAAGTAGATGAGTCCCTTGATACACCTTTTGCATAGCTGATTGCACATTGCTTACCCGCTTTTTGCTTCAAACCATCAAGGATATTCACCACCTGGTTTCCCGAACCTGAATAGCCCCCAAGCCTTGCTTCGGTAGCATCGGATCCGATGACTGCCATTGAAGCTATGGTCTTTTTCAGCGGAAGTGTTTGCCGGTCGTTTTTCAGCAACACGATGGACTCCTGAGCCGCTTTCCGTGCCAGCTCCCGTTGCGCATTGCTGTTTGACCAGGCATCGGCCGCCTGTTCGTCGGCATAGGGGTTTTCGAACAAACCCAGCCTGAACTTCGCGCGAAGCACACGCCTGACTGCTTCGTCAATGGCCTTTTCGTCAATGAGTCCTTTTTCGAAGGCGTCGTAAAACAGCGGCAGGTGATCGATGGAAGTCTGAAAGATCACATCAAGTCCGTTGGAGATGGCCTGAACAGTGGATTCAGTGTAATCTTTTGCGGTAAAGTGCAGCACATTGGCACCACCGGTAGCCCCGGCATCAGAAATCACGAATCCCTGGAATCCCCATTCTTTCTTCAGCTTTTCGTTGAGCAACCACTTATTGGCAGTGCACTGCCTGCCGTCGAAGGAGTTGTAGGCGGTCATCAGCGAAATGGCATGGCCTTCGTTGATGCAAGCTTTAAAGGCAGGAAAGTAAATTTCTTCCATCAACCGTTCGCTGAAATGGATGGGATAACTGTCTCTTCCGCCATCGCCAACATTGGCTACAAAGTGTTTGGGGGTGGTAATGATTCCCATTTTCGCGAAAGGCGATACATAGGCCACGGCCATGCTTGCGGTCAGAAATGGGTCTTCGCCATAGGTTTCTTCTGTCCTTCCCCAACGGACATCCCGCGCGATATTGATCACCGGCGACAAGACCTGCCTGATGCCCCTGCTTCTGGCCTCACTGGCAATGGCAAACGCCACCTCTCCCATGAGGGCTGTGTCCCAGGTGGCTGCCAGACCGATGGCCTGGGGATATGCGGTGGCTTCATTTTCTGTGAGCCCGTGCAGGGCTTCACCAAAGATGATGACCGGAATGCCCAGCCGCGTTTCTTCCACGAAGAAGCGCTGTATTGCATTGGCTTTTTGTACTGATTGGCGTGCACCCGAAGCTGAAGCCTGCACCAACAACTGGCCTGCCTCAGCCTTTGTTTTGCCCTCGGAACCGGGCTGTAAGCCAAAAATACCATGACGATATTTTTCTTTTCCATCGGATAAATCGCCCGCGACCATGAACAGCTGCCCGAACTTTTCTTCCAGGCTCATCCTGCCAAGTAGATCACTTACCCTGACTTCAACTGGCAATGCCGGATTTTTATAGTCAGCGCTGATCTTCCGCTCGCAGCTGGCATGGCTTAGCATCAGCAGACAAATAATAAGCAGCCGGTTTATGGCTTTCCTCATCCCCAGTGGTGCGCCGGCTTTTGTGGCGATGGGTTTGTATGATAGGTACTTATTGGTCATTTGGCTGAAGCTGTGTTACCCTGAAAGTCCATACATAGTTGCAGGGCGGGTGGTTTTGCAGGTCCTTTGGAACGTGAATGGTAAAGCCTTTTCCATTGGTTTCCCAATGCAGTGATTTGTTGCTTCCGAGGAGGGTGACAATGGCGCCTTTGGCTGGCTGATGGCTTGTTATGTTGATCTTTGAAGGTATACGGGTTTCGTTCGCTGCGGCCAGGTAGAAAAAAAAGGCATTGCCATTGGTTTGCCTGGTCATGCAGATGTTGGCTTCTTTGTATGGTTCAAGCACCTTGCTCTGGTATATGCCTTCGCCGTTTACCTTCATCCAGTCGCCGTATTCAGTCAACAAATCATAGGCATCCTGATGCCATTCCCCATCAGGTCCGGGGGCGATATTCAGCAGGAGATTTCCGCCTTTGGCCACAATATCAACCAGCAACTGCACCCCTTCTTTTCCGCTGATGTAGCTTGCGTTTTTCAGGTACGACCAGCTTTGCCCTGCGGTGATGCACGATTCCCATGGATAGGGCAGGGGTTTGGCAGGGACCCTGTTTTCAGGCGTGAGGTAGTTTTGGTTTTTGCCCGGCACGGCACGGTCAACAACAATCAGGTCGGGTTGTATTTCCCTGGCTTTAACGACAAGTTCATCCATCCTGATGTCCTGGTTGACGATGCGGCGTGGCAAGTAGCCATTATCATTGGCTTTCAGTTCTTCGTCATACCAATTCAGGATATCCGCTTTTGGAGTTTTTCTGACCCATCCGCCGTCGAGCCACAATATATCAATCGGGCCGTAATCGCTGAGCAACTCCAGGATCTGATTGTGGGTGAAGGTGGTGAAACGATCCCACTTTTCGGGATTGGCTTCAGGTTCATAATTCACATTCCTGTCCCTGGGCGGATAGGCCGGATCCCAGTAATCGGGTGAATGCCAGTCAGGTTTTGAGAAGTAGGCCCCTACCCACAATCCATTATCCCTAAAGGCATTAAAGATTTCTTTTGCAATGTTTTTGCGCGTGCTGGCCGAGAACGGACAGGCCGGATCAGTCACTTTGTAGTCCGTAAATTGCGAATCGAACATACAGAAACCATCATGGTGCTTGGTGGTAAATACCACATATTTCATCCCGGCATCTTTTGCAGCCCTGGCCCATTTTTCGGGATTAAACAGCATTGGATTAAAGGTGTTTTTAAGCGCTTCATACTCCTTTTTGTACGCGAAATAATCACCCGGATTCGTGCCGGCCTCACGCTTGCACCAGTCATATTCTTCGGGACAGATCGACCAGGACTCCACGATGCCCCATTGCGAATAGGTGCCCCAATGCATGAGCAAGCCAAACTTGATGTCTTGCCACTGTCCGAGTTTTTTCAACACAAACGGATTTGTTTCAGGTACATACTTTTCGTCTTCAGGGATGATCTGCCCAACACCAATTAATTGACAACCAATTAAAAACAATAGAATCAGGGAGAATTTTGTCCGGATTTTCATAGGCTAGGTGCTTGTTGGTCGGTAATAATGCGTTTATGGTTGGTAAAATTAGCAAATCGCATGGCTTTATGTCTGTTGATGCACACCTAATTTTTGTAGCCTGAAGGCATATTGATTGGCTTTAGCCAAAGGCTTTGCGGGGTTTGAAAGAAAAGTCAGTTGTCATTTTAAATTCAATTGTTTTTACAGCAGGCAAGTTAACTGCGGTGCCAGAAATGCACAAACATGATCACTTATTGCGGTAAATGTTTGTAGAAATACATGAATCGGCCAGGAGTGAGCGTAAAGAACAGGCAGGGGAGGGGTGGCACAACAAGCGCAGCCTCATAGTGCTTATATGAAGCGCCAAAGCAATCAACAGCAGGTCAAATAAGGTAGATAATTTATGGTTTATGCAGGGTTGTATGTTGCGAAATAGTGAATTGTTCTAAGCATATTGATGGGCTTCTCCATATCGCAAATCAGGTCTTTCCTGCTGTAGCTGTCGATCGAAAAAACGTTGTTGCTTGACTTTTCGTTGCGCGCGAGCATATCAAGGCACACAAATCCCCTGCAAATGATGATTAACATGATGTCGATGAACTGTCGTTTGTTTTTTTCCGGAAAAGCTGTTTCATGCACATACCGGATTACCTGGTCGGTGAGTGTGGTGTAGGTTACGCGCAGGGGTTCGATCTTTGTGGCGGTTGTGGCCAGGGTTTTAATGCCATCCCTGTGGTCCTTGTAGATGTCGAAGATGTCGTTTTCCAATTGCAGCAAGCCGCCTAAATGAAAGAAGAGCACTTTTTCCTCATCGCTTATGGCTGCATCCATTCCACTTCGGTAAAACAGCAAGGAAACACCTCCTTTTTCCAGGGTAATGCGTTTGATTTCGTGAATATCAATTTCCGGATTCAACTGCTTCTCACTCAGTACTTCAGATTCAAATATTTTTAAGGAATATGTCTTGACAAGGTCTGGGTTTGCTGCGTGTTCAAGCGCTTTGCCATACAGATTAAGAAACAGTTGCTCATTGGCATTGGTTACAATCAAATCCCTGCTTTGCCTTAATAAATCCAAAATATAGTCTTTAGGCAAATGGTGTTTGTCGAAGAAGTCGTCAAATAACCCTGTTGCCCCTCCCAGATAGGTCAAGGCCATCCGTTCATTGCGCGACATTGGTTTTGCCAACAGGATGCCAAACGCCTCTCCTAAAATTGCCGGAACAGCCAGGCCATAATAATGGGTGATCTTCTTCATTTCTTTCGGATCCAACGGATGCGCACCTGATTGCTGAAACGCGTCCAGGTCGCAGGCCAGTGATTGACTGATAAACCGCTTCTGATACCGTAAACGGTTGATTAATTGAATGCTTGAGTGCGTCAGATGGAAGAGGTTTGAAATGTATGCTGCCATGGAGTTTGCTGATTCAGTGCTGTAAAATTTAGTTGTTGAGTTGGCTGCGGTGCCGGCAGGGCGGCATACACATTGCGTTTGCCCTTGTTTTCTTCCTTTTCCTGGTGTTTATATGTGCTGTCATGCCTGCCTATGTATGTATTTTTTTGTCCGGGTGCATCAGCCGTGGCTGTACCTGTATCCTGATGAACGGTAAAGATAAGGTGGAATTTTGTTTGTTTGGTTTTTCTGTCCTGATTTCAGCCATTAAAGTCGGGCCGGCATGAACAATCCGATTGGTTGTCAGCCTGTGTATTGCCGGCGCTGACCTTAATGTTTGCGGCCTTTTGTCAGCTGTTGAATCATGCCTTTGAAAATCATTCCGTGAAACGGCAGCACGGCAAACCAATACATTCTGCCGACAAGGCCCAGGGGCCTGAAAGTGGCTGTTTGAACCAGTTTATCGCCAACAATCCGAAATTCGAGCCAGGCATCGCCAGGTAATTTCATTTCGGCAAACAGCAGCAACCGGCCTTCGGTTTTGTTGGCATACAGCACCCTCCAGAAGTCGAGGGCATCACCGCTGTGCAAGGTGTCGGTTGAGGTGCGCCCCCTCCGGAGGCCAACGCCTCCTGACAACTTATCGAGAAAGCCCCTGAAGCGCCACAGCCAGTTTGCATAGTACCAGCCAGTTTCGCCACCAATGCGCCAGATGTTGTCAACACATGCGTTCCGATCAGCTACAGGCATTTCCCTTATGTCGTGATAGCAACCATAGGTAGGCACCTGGATGTAATCGGACATATCAAGGGTTAAACTGCTGCTAATGAAGGCGTCTTTCCAGCTCGAAACAACTTCGTTGCTTTCTATTTTACTAAATGCCCTCAACAAGGCAGCCTGGTAAGTCATAGGCCTGATATCGAGGATGTTGTTGATCTCATCGTTGCGGCAGATTACTTCTATTTTCATGCTGTTCACCAGGGCTACCGCAAGTTTGTAGGATGTTGAGGTGACAAAATAAAGCCAATACGACGACAGTTTTGGCGTCATCACCGGCACAATGTAGATGCGCCGTCTCAGGTTCCGGATTTCAGCAAACCGCAGCAGCATTTCTTTGTAAGACAGGATGTCGGGCCCGCCAATATCGAAATTTTTATCAAAGGTTTCAGGATTAAACATTGTACGGGACAACATCTGGATCACGTCCGAAATGCCGATCGGCTGACATTTGGTATTCAGCCATTTGGGCGTGATCATCACAGGAAGTTTTTCGACCAGGTCGCGCATGATTTCAAAAGAGGCACTTCCTGAACCAATGATAATTCCTGCCCTGAGTGTGGTGAAATGATAGCTGCCAAGGCTAAGTTCTGATTCAACATTTTTGCGTGATGCCAGGTGTTTCGATAAGGTTGTTTCATTCACAATCCCGCTTAAATAGACCACATGCTGTACCTTGGTGTTGGCGATCGCATTTCTGAAATTCCGGGCCGATTCCTGTTCTTTTTGGTGATAATCGGCAGTTGATGACATGGAATGCACCAGGTAAAAGGCAGCATCAATGTCATTTGGAATATGCGCAAGTGAATTCTTGTCGAGCAAATCAAGCTGAATGACTGTTATACCGGGTTTCAGCGATAGGGCAGGCGAAAATCGCTTCAAGTCCCTTACCCCGCAAACCACTTCATGGCCGCTGTCGATCAATACAGGAAGCAGGCGTTTACCAATGTATCCCGATGCTCCGGTCAGGAGTATTTTCATTTGCTTTATTCGTGATGGATGAGGTAAAAAATCAGCTTTCTGCCCACGAATATAGCGCTTTATCTGTTCATATCTTCAGGTCTTGAGTAAAAGCTTTCAGGTAGGCGAAACTGATGTCCCGGGCTTTCGTTGCCAGCATTGGATTTTTAGCCTTGGCAGGAGGTTTGCATTTTCGTTGTTTAATCAGAAATACCTGCGTAATACGACTTCTTGCTCGAGGAATAAGGCTGCCTAAATGGCGTTTTGTGTTCCTTGCTCTGCCTCAGGAATTCCCTCCCGGTTGCGTGTGCCCGCATGTTTAAATAAATCTGGTTTTACATAAACTGTACTATTTTTTGGGGAGCTTACATACACCCTGAACCCGGCGGGTGTAGTTCAACACCGACTCATCGCTGGGTTCCCGATGAAACGGGACAGGCATTGCAGACCGCTCAGAGTCCTATTTATTATAGGGCGTTTTTTTCATTTGTATCAGGTTTTTCAATAATTATTTTTTCTTCCACTTCATTTTTTGGTGGTTCTGGTTCATCAATATGAGGTACTTCGAAAATCATCGGCACATTTGATTTAAGTCCTTTCCCTGCTGCAATTGCCTGTCTGAATTTCAAATTTGGTAACGTGTCCGCAATGCCTTGCCCAAAATAGTTTGCAAGAAAGTCGCTACTAGTTTTATCGAACTCTTGAAAGGAAATGATTGTGTTACATTGTGTTAAAACAGTTTTAGAAACATTTGCTGTCCGTTGTGCAATAACTAAAAGTCCGACATTAAATTTTCTTCCCTGCAATGCGATTTGTGCAATTGTGTTAAGAAGAGATTGAGATGCTTTGTCTGCTATACCTGCAAAGTTCCATTCGGGAATTACCGTATGCGCTTCTTCGAGAACAAGGCAAACTCTGTTGCCAAATGACTTGTCCTTTTTTGCAATATGAAATAGTAATTTGAAAAAGTATTTTGTGTATTCAAGGATTCCAGAGGTATTTGATACATCAGGTAATTCAAAAATTGAAAGCTTTGTGTCGGGATTTTTCAGAAAGTCACAGATTGATTTATGAATATTAATTGCAACCTGTTTTCGCTTTGCCAATGTAGCGTCATTATCTTTATTGTAATTCTTGCCAACTTCTTTTTCAATAAAGTCAATATCCTTAAATGCTTGTTCTGCTATTTCATCTGGAATAACTTTAATTGGGTTTAAGTCAGAGAACTTACCGTTGTATTCATCTGTAAAATCAATGCAAATGACTTTTGTGTTTGGGTCTTTAAGATACTGTCGAATTAAATTTCTTGCAAAAATTGATTTGCCTGTTCCTGTTACTCCAAGAATTGCTGTGTGGTGTGTAAGTGCTATGTCTTTTTTTAGTATTACCGGATAATTGGAGTTTGGAATCTTCCCTATTTCATATTCATTCTCTCCAATTGCAGGAACAGGAATTGGAGAAGCAATGTAAACGGGAGAGTTAATAAAAGGAACCCAACCATATTTCTCAAAATTTCCATTTTCAAGGCTCCAAATGCCAAGTTGTATCGCTTCACCAACAATATATCCTGTTTCGTTTTTTTGTTCAAGCGTTTCAATTTTCGTTATGCCTTGAATAACTTGATAAAGAACCTTTTTACCTCTTATGAAAACCTCTAAGAGTTGACCATCAAAAATTTCTTTCTTGGAGTTGTAAACAAAACGAATGGTAGAAATTGTAGAGTTTTCATCAATCAATCCTACAAACTTTTCAAGGTAATTGTTATTTTCAGGATTGGTAATTTTGAAAACAACATTCACATCATTAAATGTGTTGTAAATTTTGTTTTCAAATATTTTACTGATTTCATCACTGACAAGAACTTTTACCCATTGTTCTTGATTAAGAAGATAGTTGTCAAGAATAAGTCCTGTTCTCACACTTTTATTCTCATCCATTGAATACTTAAACTCTACAAAGTCAAATATTTTTATTGAAGGTCTTTTATCGTAGAGTTTAACAAGAAAGGTGTTCTTTGACTGAACACCAAAAATTTGTCCAATGCCTTCTTGCGGTTTTTGTTTTACAAAAGCAGGTATTTTCATTATGAACTTCCATGGGTCAAGTAGAACAAAAGCAGAGTAGATGAAAAGGAAAAGAAAGTATTGAGATTTGCTGTCAATGTAAAAGAACATTGTCAAAACGAACAAGAAAAAAAATTGAACCTTACTACTTCCAAACCGCACAACAAAATCTTTGAGAAGCTTCGAGATTTTATTTTGTGTCGCGTCTTCGGGTTTGTTAGGTGCAAACAATGCCAACGAAACAACCGATAAAATACCAAGTCCAAGAGTAAAGAAAAATAATGTGTTATACCAAGCTCCAAGATTTACCAAGTCCTTTTTGATTGGAGTAATTAACAAAAGAATTGCAATTGAAGCTGCTAGAACATCTGTCGGTTTAGTAAAGTAATGTTCTAAAACAAGAGTATTGAATGATAGCATTAGCAAGCTAGAAAATATTACAATTCCAATAGTGTCTTGCGGTAAAACAGTTCCCTTAAAAAACCAGTAAATGACTGTAAGTAAAACAGCCAATGTGATAAATATTATCAGTCGGATTCCTTTTGTCATTTGTATTGTTTTTAAAATGCCCTATAACGGTTTGCGTGTATGTGCAGTAGCGGATTAGAAGCACTTACCTGCCCGTTTAGCACAATGTTTCTCAGAAGTACAGACCTCCGATTTACCACTTCACCCGCTATTGCCACATACACGCTGTTACCACCTGGGCTTCTTTGTCTGCAGTGGTTTGTCGGTCTATTTGTTGCTACGTTTTTTATTGTCATTTCTCGCGCGATGGGGCATTTTTTAAATTTCTTTTTCTCTTGCTTTGGCTTTGTAAGCTCTTTGACAAAGCTGTGGGATGTGAGTTGGCTTGCTTTGGCAATGTGCTTGCAAAATTTAATAGGCGTTTATTATCGCAAATAAATTCGTTTAACTCTGTTTTTTAATTCGTTGGTTCGGTTGTCGGTGTATTCTTCGACTTCGACTTGCACGGGCATTCCCTCAGTAAGTGAATGGTTGGCTACCAAATGTGGTGGAATGAAAATATTATCACCAATGGCATCAGGCTTGAAAAATGCGAAACCCTTTTGGGGATTTATATTGATAACCTTGCCGTGAATGAGTTCAGCCGCTGGTTCAGCTAGTTCGGTTGCGGTTTCCACTTTTACCCAATTGCCGGTTTTAGGATTGGAATCCACATACATTTTAAACCATGCCAGCACATCCAATAGTTGAAAGAATACACTTTTCAGAAGAAAAGGAGTTTTGATAGTTCTTACGTGTAGGTCAATTTCAGACCTATGTGAGCCTGCCTGTGTTACTGACAAAATGCTCCGCAAGTAGTAGGCTATTTGTTTCGGTAGATGCGTTTCTTCTAAATGCTGATATCCTTTTTCGGAAAAAAGAGAACCATCAGAAGCTTTGCCCGCCAAAAATTTACTGCTTTCATTCAAAGCAACTCCGGGAGTAACAAATTCAGCAGGTAGCAAATTGAATTTATTGAATGCAATAAAAAGGTCTTCAACTACTTTTCGAATAGCATTAAAATGATTATCAATGTTGGTTTCATCATTGACTTTCAGCAGGTTTAAAATGTCCTGTCCGGCAAGTTCACCAATGTACTTTTCTGTGCATACGTCAAACACTAGTTTGTAACTGTGGCGAATTTGGGTATCTTCTTGAGTTGCAGCGGCAACTTTTATATCTGAAAAAAGACGGTCAATTTCCTCGTCACTGCCTTTTTTGTAAACCTTAGTAAAAGCCTTTTTAAAGGTTTTGTCTTCATAAGCTTCGGCTTGACCAGTCAGGACAAATACTTCAAATTTCTTTTTAAGTTGGAGTAATCTTTCCTTGGCTCTATGCACATTGTATGTGTCTTCCGTGCCTTTTACATCATCTTCATTTTCAAAGAATTTAGCGTCTAGTAGTACGCCATCATAAAAAGGATAATTCCTTTCCAATTCATCCATGCCACTATTCAATGATTTGAATGGTATTAGATTTATGCCGTTTCGTTTTGCACGGCCTTTAGTTCCTGTAAGCGTTTCATGCTCATCGTCTATCCACAAAATATTGTAAAATATATCCTCCATAATTAGTTAATCAGTTTGATTGGAAATTGGAATTTGAACTTCACTAAAAAGAAAGGGTCTTCGTTCAGTGATAATATCCAATCCGGGTTATTAAAATCGCTTGCAATTCTGTGTATGTCATAACCGCCTAAACCACTGCCATTGCTTGAATCGGCTGTCGAGTATTTGGTAATAAACTTCTCTCTGTCGAAGTTCCTCGGGAATGGTTTTCCGTTATTTCTGATTTCCATTGAAAGGGAATCATCTACTTCGGTCAACTCAATGACCACTTCGTTTCCGGTAGCTTTTTTGTCAAATGCATACTTGTTGGCATTTGTCAGAATGTTGTCCAGCAAGGTTTTGAAAAGCGTTTTGTTGGCATAGATGCCTCTTTCTTTCAGCTTTTCGCCTTTTAGCAACAACTTCTTTATTTTGAAATTAAATCCGTTATTAGACAGTTCGTTGATGATACTATTGATGTCGGATAGCGGAATAACTTGTTTTTCGTATCCGGAAAGAACAAGTCCGTTCTCACCTTTTTCAAGAACATCTGTAATGAAGTTTACATCACGCTTGATTTCCTTTAGAGCCGAAATAATATCAATATCGTAGAATTCGGAAAAGGCTTTATTCAATGCTTCAAAACCTTCCTTTTTCTTGGATAAAAAATCTAACAAGTTGTCAGACCAATCAAGAATATTTTGTCTGGGTCTGCCCAAGGTATGCTTCAACGAAGCAAATTCACTGAATTGCTTTAAAGTCTTACCATGAGCCAAAGCGTTACGCTCTTCTTGAAGACTTTTAATCTTACCGGATAACTCGTAAATCCCTTGAACCTTTGCCCGTTGCTCTTCTATTGAAGGAAGTTTAATTACGACCTCCATTAAATCATCTCTTCGAATAAAGGGCATAACAGAAACTCCCAAACGGTAGGATTCTAGTTGCTCCTGCACATAGTCGGCATGGAGTTCGTTGATTAAGTATGCTTTATCGGCAATTGCTTCATTAACCTTAAAGGTAAGAATATCCTGACTTCTGAAAATCGGCTTACCTTTGAATTCAAAAATAGTTGGTTTCAATGTGCGCCAACGCATGGCAAGGAGTAGGCAAGATTCCGATACAAGATGAATGTCAGGTAGCCTCAGTTCAGTTTCTTCCACGCTGGAAACATCAAGCGTAAAATCAACTTTGTCGTCTTTTAAATCACGAATACGAATTAGTTTGCCTGCTTCAGGCAGGTTGCCTCTTTGGCCTCTAACTAACTCAAGAATATCACCAAGTTTTACACCGTCAATTTGCTTTTGGAAATAGCGTGCAACACTTAGGTTGTAATCGTTGTCACGAATTTGTTCATTGTAAACAATCTTAACAACATTTTCATCTTCCTTATCGCTACGAATGAAACTATTTAGGCTGTAATCATTCAGTACCTTTTCTCTAGGTCCTTTGGCAATAACAAAATTCTTAGCATCAACAAATTTTACTCTGCCGGGTAACTTCTTGTTTCTATCAAGAACTAAAATGATTAATGGTATTCCCGTATTTAATAACAAGCCACCGGGCAAGGAAACAATGGTGTCAATTAAATCTTCTTCTACCAGATGTTCCCGTAAACGCTGCTCCTGCATTCCTCTGAAAAGAAAGCCTTGTGGTAAAAGGGCGATTAACTTGCCGTCTTGCTTTAAGGATTGAACACCCTTTTCAATTAAAAACTGCTCAATGGTTCTGATATTGGGTTCAATATCTCTGTAATAATGTCCAAGTCTCATCCCAAATGGGGGATTGGAAAGAATCAGGTCGAATTTTTCAGATTCGTGTGGCCAATGTAAAATCGAATCATCACAAACATATCTTGAACTGCCTGGTCTCTCGTAAGCCATAAGTCTCAAAGCACCCAAAGCCCATGTTTTTTGATTTAGCTCTTGACCAAAATAGTCCTGACCTTGGTCAAGATAAACGCCAAAGGAAGCCAAGCCCGCAAAAGGGTTAAAAACTTTGGCATCTTTTTTCAAATCAGCCAAGCCACACATAAAACGAGTTAATTCAACGGGTTGAATAAATTCACCTGCATATCTTCCTTGAGATTGAGAAATTCGATACAATACGCTGTCAAAAACATCAGGGAAATTTTCAGTTAAAACTTGCTTGTTAATCTCTACAAGAACATTGAAAAGATGTCTAATGCCATTTTCACTTAGTCTTTGAATGGAAGGTTCAAAACTTTGAATGATGGGAGCATATTGTTCGTTGGACTCATAATTAGAATTACGCAATCGTTCAATCAACCTTTCTTTTATGTGATGATTTTCGTTAATTAAATCGGTTGATATAAGATTATCCTTAAATGCAGAAAGAAGAAACAATACCACATGATAATCATCAGAAGAAATGTTTTCGCTTCTTAGAATATCAAACATCATCCAAATTTTGGATTTCACTGCTTCAAGTGGCATTATCTCTTCTATCTTAAATTCCTTCATCATACGCTATTCTCTGATTGACGAAGCAAAGGTGTGACTTATCTGTGCAGTACAAGTGCATAGTTTAAATATATTTTTTATAAACAGTTTCAGAAAGCCTTTTAAATCTTTCTCTAAGACTTTCCGGTTCCATAACTTCTATTGCATCCATGTAGGAAAATAACAGTGCTATTAGCTCGTGATTTATCTGGACAGCCAGTTCAATCAGAACTTCTGTTTCGGTTCTGCCCTTTATTTTTTGAGAGCCGTGCAGCGGTTTACTCTCAATGTATGGCCAAATTTCTTTGCTCAACTTGATAAGTAACTTTTCAATTGGGGATTCTCTTTTCACTGTTACACCAATTACATCATCAAAATATTCATCGAAGTTTACTTCTTCATTCTTGTGAAACTTTGTTTTTGATTCTTCAAATTCTATTATTCTGTCGAGAGCAAAATTTGTAATTGACTTATAATCTTCATTTAACCCGAATAGAAACCAACGATTGTTATATTGTTTCAAATACCAAGGATGCAAAACCACTTGTGACGGTTTGTCTTGTTTATATCCTTGATATGTTATTATCAATGCTGCTTCATGCTGTATGGCATTGAAAATGCCTGTGAAATGGCTCAAACCTTTCAAAAAAGGGTTTTGCTCAAATCCAACTGATGACTGAATGGTGCCTTTCAATTTGAATGTGTCTTCAAGCCTGATTTGCATTTCTTCAATCCATTCAAACTGTGGCATTCCCTTGAATCGAGTCAATATTGTCAAGGTCTCTTTTAATTGTTCCGCCTCAGCCTGATTAATGCCGTGGTTCTTGATTGAAAAGGATTGGTCTGAATATCTGTAGTAAACTCTTTTTCCATCCTTCATTCGTTCAAGTGGAATTGACCAACCTTGTTCGCTTTCCATAAAGGTTATATCGTCAAAAACCTGTCTTCTTTTTACTCCATCTTCAATTCCTGCAAATTCATAGATGGCTTCGTTACAGGCTGCAATCAACTCTTCAATAAAATATTTCCTCCCGTAGTTACTAAAACATCTGTCAAGAGCATGGTATCGTATGGTAGCATGTTTATTTGTCGCCATACTATAAGATTGAAGTTGAAAGTGGGTTGGCATAAATTGCACTCTTTTGGTTTTGCGAAGCGTTGTCTTGCGGGTGGGGCAAATCCAAATGTGTGCAATGCGGGTTGGCTAAAAGAAATTTTAAAAAATGCGAAGGGTTGGCTTTTTCTTTCTTTTCTGTCACCTGTCCGAATAGCAAAACACGGTCAGTTTGAAAATCTGTCCGCTTGGTCAATATGGTCTGTATGTTGAGTCCATTTTCAGTCATTGTCTTGCTGTGTCGTCTGTCTTTTTAGCATTGGTGGTAACGGCAGTCCGTCCAAAAACCTCCTGAGGCTTACATTTTTTTTCATCATAACCCCGCTAAATTAGCACATACGCTGGTTTAATAAAAGTTGTTTTTTCAGTCACTATATGAAGCGGTTTTTTTTGCCACCGCCAAAACT
>JAHIUX010000035.1 GCA_018816765.1 Bacteroidota bacterium | reverse complement strand
ATCGCTACTTTTGCTTTAAACGTTGCTCCATGATTCCTTCTTAATTTCTTCATTTTACCGCTGCTCCTTTCTATATTTTAAAATCAATTTAGAACAGCTTTACCACTTAAGCAACTGTACAGTTTTTCCCGACCAGCTCTGTTTGAGTTGTTGAGCTTATATCAAGTAAGGGTCAAACACAGCCCTGACCTTTCTATGTGACCCTGTTAATGGGTTGCCCCTGCTATTTTCAGCATTTCAATGATGGGTTTATTTTTTGCCATTTCGGCAATTTGCAGGGCGGTCCAGGTTTCACCCTTAATTTTAATTTCAGCATTTATATCTGCCCCGTTTTCCAGCAGGACTCTGACGATTTCAGGCTGTCCTATCTGACATGCCATCATAAGTGCGGTTGCACCATTTGATGTCATCTTCACATTAACATCAGACCCATGGCGGATTAATAATTCGGCAATTTTTACATGGCCGTTCTGGACAGCCATGAACAACGGCGTTATACCATTCGTGCTCTCTTTCAGGTGCACATTTGCACCATTTTTTATTAAAAGCTCAACAATATCCAAATGTCCTTTAGCAGACGCTGCGGTCAATGCTGATACATTGGTGGAACTTTCGACAGAATTTACATTCACCCCGTTTTCCAGCAGCGCCATAACCACTGGTGCATGCCCCTCCTGTGAAGCGGCCCAGATGGCGGTCATCCCTTTTTTATTCTCGGTGTTTGTTTTTGCTCCTGCCTGTAACAGCAATTTGACAATTTCAGAATAACCGTTTGAAGATGCAACATATAAAGCAGTCCTGCCATCGACATCTTCTTTAAGATCTGGATCAGCACCATTATTTAAAAGAAGTTCGACCACCTTGAGATGGCCTTTCTGTGAAGCCACAAAGAGTGCCGTAAATCCGTTTGATGGATTTTTTTGGTTGATGTTTTCGCCTTTTTCCAGCAGTTTTCTTACCAAAGAATCCTTCCCGCCGGCGGCAGCCTCAATCAATCCTCCTGAAGCTTTATTACCCATACGGGCCTTTAGGGTTTCAACGATGGATGCGTAACCGGCATATGCTGCTATCCCGATGGAATCATATTCGGTGTCATTAATTTTTACTTTGACACTTGGATCAGCACCCGCATCAAGCAGGATTTTGACCGCTTCCAAGGGCCCGTTCTGGCAAGCCTTCCAGATAACATTAGTCCCGTTACTACTCATTACAAAGTTGACGTCCGCACCGTTTTCGAGTAGCAGTCTGATGTTTTCAATGTTTCCGGTTTGTGCAGCCAACCAGAGAGGGGAATACCCGTCACTATGTGTCTTGTTCACATCCGCACCACTTTTGATGAGCATCTTTGCAAGCGGGACATAGCCTTTAAGGCAAGCAATCAACATCATCGTGGTGCCATTCGAGTCAATATCCGGGTAAGCTCCCTTATTCAGCAGGGTACCGACTGCTTTAATATTCTCCCGGGGCATATTATTTTGAATCAGTTTCTGGAGGCTGGCTGTTGCTGCCATATCAAACAGCCGTAATTTTGAGCATTGATTCCCCTTTGCCCAGAAGAACGCCGGTTGAAGTCTTTCAAATTTCATCTCTGTCAGATTGATTTTCTTCCCTTTGCTGTCCAAAATCTGTGTTCGTGCTGTAATTTCAAATTTCCTGCCCCAAAAGGCATCAGGATTTGTAAGGGGCATAAATTGTCCGGAGATGGACAGAACCTCTCCATCCAAAGAGAGCAAATACCCCAGTTTCTCTTCATATACAGATGTCAGCCCCCCCGAGGAGTCTTCCTTAACCCACCCTTCGGGTTCTTTCGCGTACAAGCCTGTTGAAAAAATCGACAGGACAACATAGATCAGACCGGCAAGTACACAAGTTTTTTTATTCATTGCAGCCCCTTTTTTTTATTTCAATTTTTTTTGGAGTAAAAGGTGTCAAATCTTGAATTTTGATTAAGAAGCACAAACATACATCGGCTGGAGAATTCTTATTTAAATCACAATGTCGAGTAGACCGGCTTCTCCAATGATAACAACACGTTCACGGGTAGTCTTTTAATGACGCCTTGCCGCACGCGGCTACTACGTGCCTGTCGTTTTCGTGTTGCTTTCACCGTTGTTACCGGCCCCTCTCAGAACCGTGCTTGCGCTATTTACGCTCTTGACTCCTCTCATGGTCAAATCACCGAGAAGCCGTTTCACTTACGGGCCTTCTCCGCTATGCGACGCAATTTCGTTGTCACCGGTTCCCCGCTGCTGTGAACGGCCGATGTTTCCTCACTCCGCGCTCCCATGTGTAGCCTCCT
>JAHIUX010000034.1 GCA_018816765.1 Bacteroidota bacterium | reverse complement strand
TTTCCCCGGCGACCCTCCCGACTTTACGTCGGGATGCTCTGACCAACTGAGCTAAGGAGGAATATGTCTTTCTTTTTTGTCCTGCTTTTCTCCGGCGACCCTCCCGACTTTACGTCGGGATGCTCTGACCAACTGAGCTAAGGAGGATTATGTCTTTCTTTTTTGTCCTGCTTTTCTCCGGCGACCCTCCCGACTTTACGTCGGGATGCTCTGACCAACTGAGCTAAGGAGGAATCAATGTTTATTGAGGGTGCAAAATTAATTGTTTTTGTCGTTTGAGCAAGTGTTTTGAAAAAAAAATCAACTTTGGGCATTGTTCATGTCATTACCGTTCAGGCTGCAGCCCAGGCCGACGCTGCTATGTTGTTCATTGCAACCTTTTGAACACTTCCATCCGGTTTGGCAATTAAGGCCGTATCATCAGTAATTGCCTGATTAAGGGCAGGAAACAAGCTCTGCGACATTGCCTTTCCGAAAATAACCATCAACTTGATAAATTGTGAATAACTCAGCTTACCCAGGCATGCATATTGCCTGACAATATCCATACTTTTATGGGTTATTAACCGGCATTACGGCAATTCATGAGATTAAAGGCATACCTCAACTGGCTGTTTTTATTTAGTAGTCTGTTTTTCAGCCAAATCAGTTTTGGCCAGAAAAACCTGAGCAGTTCGGTTGAGGATTTTACCATCACCATTTCGTTTGCACAACCGCCTGTTGACCCGATCGTTTTCAAAGCCCCGCTCAAGTACAACAAGGATTTTGCCCTCATCCTGCAGATGGATAACGGCAATGTGGCTGCCTTCAGCCAGGTGATGCCCTTTTTCAAGGGACAAAACGGAAATCCAGGCCTGTTTTTTTCAGATGGTGCACAGGGCAACGTGCCGTTTAAGCTGGATGCCTCCCATTTTTCATTCAACGAAGCAGGGACCGATGTGCACAGCACCCAGGCCGGTTACCTCACCTGGAGCAACCTTGAAACCCTGTGGGCCGCGGAGTTTGGAATCGACAACCAGGGCCTGAACGCTGTTCCTACATCAGATAACACACTCGAGGTGTTGCGCAACATCAGCTATACCCGCCGCAAGACTTCCGAAACCATCATTGCCAGCGGAGCCAATATGAATGTATTTGTTGTACCCACAGGTGGTGATGCGCAGATACCTTTGGCCAAACAAAACAACCTGGCTGTGTACCATCAGGGTGCTTCTGCCATTGTAAATCCTGCCCGCGTCGAGGATATGCCAGCCATTCAGGGTGTCGAACTGACAAGAAACGCCATCAGCAGCAGCCTGTTTTCGCAGGTTCAACAGGTTTCGGCCAACAGTGGCCCGAACAACCACTATATCGCTACCTATTATAACCGCGGATTCAGTGACCCCGACATCAGCTTCGATGCCTTCAAATCACAGATGAACCTGATAGCGAGTGCCTTTGGTGTTGGTGGCACCGATAAAATATGGTCGGCATCCGGCACCGAAGTGTTCGAATACCTGCGCATCCGTGAACTGGTAACCGTTAACAGCGTCATCGATGGAAACAACCTGATCCTTACGTTTTCTGGCAATGGCATACCCGACGATTTCAGGTATTACAGCTTATCCATTGTTGTTCAGGGCCAATCGAACATTACTGAGCTGGCTGTGCAGCAACCCGATGGCATCTCGACATACAAATATAACGGAAGCAATGCGCTGATCAATATGCGATGGAATGGCATAGCCGATGTTGATGACCTCGTCAGGGCCACAAGCTATGTGGAAAACGCCGAACAAAATCCCGGCATTGCCACCGGGCTCATCGCCATGGACTATGTGAAAATGCTTCCCGACGGTACTGACAAGGAGTTGTTGCGTAGCAGGTTATGTGCCATTGGTGGAAATGTGTATGATCCCGGTTTCTGCGCCCTGACTGATTTTCTGGGACCTGATCAGGAAATTTGTCTGGGCGACACCCTTATCCTCGAGGCCCCGCTGTCAGAGGCCTACCTCTGGAGCACCGGAGAAACCACGCAAAGCATTGAATATATCCCTGATACCACTGCCGATGTGTGGCTGCGCATCACCGATGCGTTTAACATTGTTTCCAGCGACACAATGACTGTTACTGTGAATCCTTTGCCCGAGACAGGCATCAGTCCTTCATCTGTCATCATCGGACCGGGCGAAGAGGTAACGCTTACAGCCTCAGGAGCCGAAAGCTACCTTTGGTCTGATGGGAGCAGCGAAGCCACACTGACCATCAACCCTACCATGTCGACAGTCTACTGGGTCGAAGGCAGCAACGCCAATGGCTGCAAAAGCAGGGCCGAGGCCTCTGTTGAAGTTATTTTTATCAATGAGATTGATTTCATCTTCAACACGGTTTGCTTCGGCGACTCAACCCACCTTTACAGCGTCATTAACTCAAACGAACCAATTATTGCCAAAGAATGGGACCTCGATGGCGATGGCGTTTTTGGCGACGATACCATCGATACCCTGCACCTGCTCTTCGAAACTCCCGGGGAAAAACTCATCGGATTCAGGATAAAAACAAACAGCGGTGCCATTGTAGTGAAATACCATTCCGTTCCGGTAGCCGATTATCCGCTTATCAGTTTCGAATACAGCGGCACCTGCGAAGGCGAAACAGTGAATTTTACAGATAAATCAACTGTGAATGTGGGTACGCTGGTGAGTTGGAACTGGGAATTTGGCGATGGTACCGGATCGGTCGAAAGAAACCCCATCAATTTTTACCAGCTGCCGGGCAGCTACAACGTTGGGCTGGTGGTGGAATCATCTTATGGCTGCAGCGACATTCTCACACGCAACATCAACATCATCAGCCAGGTCGTTGCCGATATCAGGCTGGCTAACGGCACATCGGTAACCAACAATTCGGAGCAGACCATTTATACCGATGACAGCCTTGTTGTTCAGGCAATAGGCGTTTACGACAGCGTTATCTGGGTGAATTCCATTTACAGTCCTTCGCTAACCATCTTCTATGCCGGAAGCTACTATGTGGATGTGTTCCGCGATGGTTGCGGAAGCAGACTTTCATTTACGGTGGTTCAGGGAGATAAGCCAAAACCGACCACCTCGGGCATCATGAACCTGATCACTCCCAATAATGATGGCTATAACGATGCATGGTTGATCGACAGCCAGCTTGTTACCGCTCCCGTGAAGGTAGCTGTGTACAACAGGCTCGGGAACCTGGTGTTTCAATCGAACGACTATCAGAACGACTGGACCGGAAAATACAATGGCAATCATTTACCCGAAGGCACCTATTATTATGTGATTGAAGGTGCCGGTGGCGAAATATTTAAAGGCCCTGTCAGCATATTAAGGTAATGAAGATCAATAAACTGACATATTATCTCTTATTGCTGCTGCTCATACCGGCATACAAGCTTGATGCCCAACAGTTTCCTCTGACAAGCGAATACGTTTTCAACCCTTACGCCCTCAATCCTGCCGCGGCAGGAATATTATCGAAAGGCGAGGTTTTCCTGAACTATCGCAAGGACTGGACAGGCATCGACAACAGCCCAAAAACCTTTAGGGCAAATGGCAATGGCTGCATTTTCGAAGACAAGATGTGGCTCGGAGGCGAGCTGATGTTGGATAAAGCCGATGTTTTCCAACGCTTCAAAGGCTCGCTGAGTTATACCTACCGCCTGCAGATGGCCAGCAACCAATTCCTGAATTTTGGATTATGGGGTGATCTCTACCAGAACTCACTCGATGTTGGCGGCGTCAACGGCGATCTGGATGATCCCCTGTTGAAAGACAAGAGCCGTGTGAACAAAACCAACTTTAACGCAGGTTTTGCCCTGATCTATCAATGGAACAGGTTCAATATTGGCTTTGGTGTACCTACCCTCTTCCGCACAAAAGACGCGTATCTGGCCGAAGCCTCCGGCAATTTTGCCTTTGAACAGGAATACCTCTTTCACACCTCAACGATTTTCACCCTCAGCGATATGGTTCAGCTGCAGCCTTTCTTTGTATGGCGACGCACCACCAACCATCCCTCGAGTATCGATTTGTCGGCCACCCTCATCTTCCAGAACAGGTTTTGGCTGACAAGCCTTTACCGCAACAGCGGCACGCTGGCCTTGGGCGCAGGCCTTGAACTTACCGGCAACTTCGTGATCAATTACCTGTATGAAATCGGCCTCAGTGGCATCAACAGCAAATCGGGTGGCGCACATGAGATTTCCGTCGGCTACAGGGTGCTTGGCAACCGCGATTTCAGCTTCGAAAAGCATGCGAAAAAGAAAAAGCCGGCAAAGAAAGGGGCTTATTACAACAGGAATACCTATCCGACCCATCCTGACAATTATAAACCGAGAAGATGAAAGCATGAAAAGGAACCGCATGACCGGACATATCGTGGTGGCTTTGGCTTTCATCGTCATGATGCTTTCAACCCCAAAGGCCGGAGCGCAGTCTCCTCCCGGTGCTGTTGGTATCAGCTCGGTTGTGGTTTCTTTTAACACGCCTCCAACAAGCTATACCGTCACCAAAGCGCCTTTGCGCTACAACAAAAAATTTGCCCTCAGCTTCCACACCGACGATGGCATAGCCGATGCGTTTACCATTGGATTTCCGTTTTTCACCGGCATCCCGGCAGCGGGCAACGACTTCCCGGGCCTTTTCTACACCAATGGCTGCGGTACCGACATCAGCTACAAGCTCAGCTCTTCGGTGTTTTCGTTCAACAGCAACAACGGGCCCGACATCCATAATCCGGGCAATGGCTATGGGGCCTTATCGTGGCCGCAGATGGACTCAATGTACCGCGAAAACTTTTCGATCTACAACCATGGTCTCAGCGGCGACAACTCATCCGATCCGGAAGTCATCAATTATTCAATCAAGCGCAACGAAAGCTATATCCGCCGAAAATTGTACGAAACCACTCCGGGAGGCGTCAGGACAAACCTGTTTGTCAATCCACAAGGCAATACCGCATGGACGCAACCCGCCTTCGACCTGGGCTATCTGGCTGCGCTGAACCAGAGTGGCCAGGGCATTCTCGGCAATACCGGAGGCGATGTCAACGCGTACACATGGAACCAGCCATACACGCTTTTCCGGCTGCAGGCAGAAAGCATCAATCTGCCTCAGCTGTTGTCGCAAATGCTGGCACTGAGTGTCAACGGCGCCAACTACTGGACCACGGTGTATACCCTTTCATTGATTAACCAATATCCTCTGGCCGACTTTTATTCCGATTTCAACACCATCGCCGCTACCTATGGCAAGGATGGACAGGACAACCTCTGGATGGCCACCGAGGAAGAGGTGATCGATTATCTCACCGTGCGTGATGCCACCATCGTGAACTATGGACTCATTGGCAACAACCTCGTAATCATGTTCGATGGCCAGATTCCTTCGGACCTGCGCTTTCATCCGCTGAGCCTCGTGGTAAACGCAAATGCTACCATCACCAATATCCAGATCAATGGAGGAACCAATAATTCATCCACAGGCATCGGCCAGCAAAACGCGCTCATCAACCTGGAGTGGGAAGGAACCTACATCCATCCCATCGAAGTGCTTGCCGATTCATTTGTAAGCATTGCCGAACAAACAGAAGCGCAATTTGACTGCTGGGTTGCCATGGATTATGTGCAGATGATGCCTGCTGGCGACACAAAGAATGTTTACAGAGACAGGCTTTGCGCCATTCCCGATGTGATTTATGAGCCAGGTTTTTGCGAAGACTGCAGCTTCAGCCTGGGTGCAGATACCACCATCTGCCAGGGCTATTGCGTCGAACTGTCGGCCATCGCAGGTGACGGATACACCTATCTGTGGAGCAACGACAGCACCACACAATCCATCACTGTCTGTCCGATGGAAACAACGACTTACTGGGTGGAAGTGAACACGCCCGGCGGCTGTGTCTCGTCCGATACCATACAAATTCTGGTGATGCCCTCACCCGTGTTTGATTTCGGACCGGACCAATATGTCTGCATTGGCGACACTGTTTTGCTCGAAGGCCCTCCCGATGTTGAATATCTGTATTTGTGGTATTTGAACGGGGTGCTCACTGCTGAAGACACCTATCAGCTGCAACTGCCCGTCACCGACACCGTTACTGTGCTGCTCGAAGTGCTCACACCCAATACCTGCATCGCCAGGGATTCGGTGACCATTTACCCCTTGCAGCTGCCTGTTGTAAACCTTGGAAACGACATCAACTGGTGTACCGGCGATTCACTCACACTCAGTCATCCGTATTACGAAGGACACAGCTATGCCTGGTTCAAAAACAATGTGTTTACAGGCGTAACAGACACTACATATACCTTCCTTGTACAAGCAACTTCAACGGTCAGACTCGAAATCACCTCACCCGATAACTGCACCGGCTCCGACACCCTGACGGTGTTTGGCCTTGTGACTCCAGTGTTCGAATTCGGGAATGACCTGAATGTATGCCGTGGCGACACCGTCAGGCTGCAGGCTCCCTTCAACAACTCCTTTACGTTCGCCTGGTACCTGAATGGCGTGTTGTCCAATGTGATCACCAACTATATCGATGTGGTGGTGAACGAAACTGTTTTGGTTAAACTTACCGTGACTTCTCCACAGAACTGTTCCTACAGCGATTCCATCAGACTGATTGCGGTCGCGGTTCCGGGCATCGTTGTCAGCCCGCAGCAGGCTACCCTCTGCCTGGGCGACAGCCTGAACCTCAGCCTGTCGGCTACAGGTGCTTCCAGCTTTAACTGGTGGGATGGCAACACTTCCCAAACGCGTTATGTCACTCCGGTCAAAGCCGATACCACTTACCATTACTGGGCCAGGGCAGTAAATTCTTTTGGTTGCACTGCTTTCGATACTGCGTTTGTTCGCGTTAATCCCACACCCCTTGTCGGGCTTTCGTTTACGCAAGGATCAGATTCTGTTTGCTATGGCGACACCATCCGGATGCTGGCATCAAACCTGGGTGGAGGTGCCTTTGATGTGGTCGTCTGGGATCATTCCGATACCACCGGTGTCAGTGGATTGAACAGGATGTATGTGCCCCATCAAAACACCTGGGTCATTGTTGAAGTATTCACTGTTGATGGCTGCTACGGCGCTGACAGCCTGTTGATCACCGTAAACGAATTGCCTGTGGTCAGCATTACTGCGCCCGTTCAGGAAGTGTGTCAGGGAAGCCCTGTGATACTGACAGCAGAAGGAGCAGATACATATCTGTGGTCGAACGGACTCACAACAGCTGAGATCACTGTATATCCTATGGAATCGGCTGACTACGCTGTAATTGGTACCAATACAAGCGGCTGTTTTGCCACCGACACCATCTCCATCCTTACGTTTCCGGTGACGCAGGCCAGCATGAGCGGCCTGCAAGCAGTGTATTGTTTGAACGATGCCGTTACCATGCTCTTTGGCGATCCCGAAGGCGGTCTGTTTACCGGTCACGGAATTGTGGGTTCAACCTTTAGTCCGGAACTTGCAGGCGATGGCGTTCACACAATTTATTACACCTTCGAAAACAGCTTCGGCTGTAAAAGTGTTGACTCAAGCAGAACGATCGTTTTCGGTGGCAACACACAGATTGACCTCGGGGCTGATACGCTGATCTGTCCGGACGACATCCTGACCCTGGATGCCGGCACCGGGTTTACACAATATTTCTGGTCGACTGGAGACACCACCCAGGAGATCACCATTTCGGGAGCTGATTATATGCCCGGAACGAGCCGCCCGGTCTCGGTTGTCGGAGTCCTTGCCGGATGTACCGCTTCAGGCCTTGTTAACGTGGGCATCCGAAACGATTGTTTCATCAACATCGACGAGCATGACGGTGACAGGTGGGCTGTTGTTCCAAATCCCAACAACGGCACCTTCCTGCTCACAGCAAAGCTGTCGGAAGGACCGGTGATGGTGCGCGTATACAACAGCCAGGGTGCGGTTGTTTATGCTGCTGCATTCCCCGATTGTGCCTTTGATGGCTCGCCTTGCATCATCAAGCTGCCAGCATCCGTTCAGGGCCTTTATGTGGTAAGCATTTCGACCAATGCCGGACAGCAGGTTCACAAGGTGATCGTACGTTGATACAGGCGGTAGCATTGTCCTTATAGCTGTGGCTTTTTCACTACCTTTGCAGCTAAATTTACACATTATGGCAAAAATACTTGGTATGGGCAATGCCCTGGTCGACATCATGACCAGCATCGAAAACGATGCATTGCTCGATTCACTCAGTCTCCCAAAAGGCAGTATGCAGCTGGTGGATGCCGAAACATCCATGGCTGTTTCGCAAGCCACAGCCATGCTGCCCAAGATGATGGCCTCCGGAGGTTCGGCAGCCAACACCATCCACGGACTGGCAAGGCTGGGCGTTCAAACAGCATTCATTGGTACTGTGGGCGCTGATGAAACCGGCGATTTTTTCTTCAACGATATGGCTTCCAACAATATAAAACCTTTGCTGAACAAGAGCACAACCCCTTCGGGAATTGCCATTGCCCTGGTTTCTCCTGATGGTGAACGCACCTTTGCCACCCACCTTGGCGCCGCCATCGAGCTTTCGGCCGATAACCTGAGCCCTGAAATCTTTGAGGGATATGCCTGCTTTTATGTGGAAGGTTATCTTGTTCAAAACGAAGCCTTGCTCCACAAAGCCCTTGAACTGGCCAAGGCAGCCGGACTGAGGATTGCCCTCGACCTGGCCAGCTTCAACGTGGTTGAAGGCAAAAAGGAGTTTCTGACGAAAATGCTTAAACAGTATGTGGATGTGGTTTTCGCCAACGAGGAAGAATCGAAATCTCTCACCGGCAGGAGTCCGCGCGAAGCCCTCGATGTGCTTGCCGAAATGTGCCACATTGCCGTTGTGAAGGTGGGTGAAAAAGGCTCCCTGATCAAGTCGGGAAGCGATTTCATACAGGTTGGTGCCATCAGTGCCAAAGCCCTCGACACCACTGGTGCCGGCGACCTCTATGCAGCAGGATTCATCTATGGCCTGGTGAACAATTATCCACTCGAAAAATCGGGCAAAATAGGCTCCTTGCTGGCAGGCAATGTGATTGAAGTGATGGGCGCCAAAATGGACGATACCCGCTGGAACGCTATCCACGCGCAGCTGAGCAGCATCTGAGCAGGCACGCTTATTATTCGTTTTCAGTCTAAATTAGTTCGCGGCATTTTATAATTGCGCTTATTTTTATACATTTGCCACCCTGTTTTCTGGCATAAGTTATAATTTAACAGATCATTACACATATGAAGGTATTTCAAACAAAAGAAATTAGAAACATCGCCCTTATTGGTGCAGCCAAATCGGGAAAAACCACCCTGGCGGAAAGCATGCTGTTCGAAGGTAAAGTGATCAACCGTAAAGGAACGGTCGATGACAAGAATACTGTTTCGGACTATCGCCAGATTGAGACCGACAGACAAATTTCGGTGCATTCCTCATTGTTGCATACCCTTTGGGAAGGCCTTAAAATAAACATCCTCGACACCCCCGGTTTCAGCGATTTTACCGGTGATATCGTTTCCTCAGTGAATGTGGCCGACACGGCCATCTTTACCGTTAACGGACAGGCCGGTGTTGAAGCCACCACCGAAAACGCATGGCGTGTAGCTGAAAATGCTTCCTGCCCGGTTGTTTTTGCCGTGAATCACCTCGATCACCACAACGCCAACTTCGACGAAGTGGTGCGTCAGCTGAAAGACTATTATGGCGACAAAGTCACTGTTGCCCAGTATCCGGTAAACGGCGGCGAAGGCTTCGACTCAGTCATCGACCTGATGCTGATGAAACTGTTGAAATTTCCATCAGGTGGCGGACAGCCCCAGGTGCTGGATATTCCTGCCGACGAAATGGACAAGGCCGAAGAATTGCACCAACGACTGATCGAAAATGCAGCCGAAGGCGATGAAGCCCTCATGGAAAAATATTTCGAAAACGACACCCTCACACTCGAAGAAACACGCGATGGCATCAGGCTTGGCCTCATCAACAGAGGAATATTCCCGGTGTTCTGTACCGCTGTTAAACATGGTATCGGTGTGAGCCGGCTGCTCGAATTTATCGTTCACTCATGCCCTTCACCGGATTTGATGAAAGCCAGAAAAACTACCGCAGGCAAAGAGTTCCACTGCAACAGCAAGGAGCCGGCCGCATTGTTTGTGTTTAAAATGGCCAACGAACAGCACCTTGGCGAAGTTTCCCTCATCAAGGTTTATGGGGGTGAAATTTTCGAAGGTCAGGACCTGATTAATCCACGCTCTGGAAACAAGGAAAGGGTGTCGCAGTTGTTTATCGTCAATGGTAAAAACCGCGAAAAGATCGACCGCGTTGTTGCCGGTGATATCGCTGTTACCATCAAGCTGAAGGAAATCCGTACCAATGATTCACTGATGGATCCCAAATCATCCGATGCGGGCTTTGTGCCAATCACCTATCCTGAGCCAGTGTTTATCACCGCAGTAAAGGCCGTTAACTCCACCGACGACGAAAAGCTCGGGAGTCTTCTGCAGGATATGCACCGTACCGACCCGACCATTATTGCAGGCCTATCGCGCGAGTTGCGCCAGCTCATTCTGCAATGCCAGGGCGAATATCATGTGAACACCATCAAATGGTATTTCGACAATGTGTATAAACTCGATATTGAATTCTTTGCCCCAAAAATCCCATACCGTGAAACCATTACCAAGGCTGCCAGAGCCGACTACCGTCACAAGAAACAATCAGGTGGTTCAGGTCAGTTTGGTGAAGTTCACATGATGATTCAGCCCTATGTCGAAGGTTACAAAGACCCGACCGACTTCCCGGTTAGGGGTCGCGAAGAGCACAACCTGCCCTGGGGCGGTAAACTGCTGTTCAACAACTGTATCGTGGGCGGTTCGATCGATGCACGCTTTATGCCTGCCATCCTGAAAGGGATTATGGAGCGCCTCGAAGAAGGCCCGCTCACCGGCTCTTATGCCCGCGACATCATTGTGTATGTGTATGACGGCAAGATGCACCCGGTTGATTCAAACGAAATTTCGTTTAAATTGGCCGGACGCTTCGCCTTTATCGCTGCATTTAAAAACGCTGGTCCAAAGATCATGGAGCCCATTTACGACCTTTCGGTGCGTATGCCCGAAGACATGATGGGTGCCGTAATGACTGACCTCCAGGGACGTCGTGCTGTGATCATGGGCATGGATTCTGACAACAAATATCAGATCATCCGCGCTAAGGTGCCATTGGCCGAAATGAACAAATATTCCACTTCGTTGAGCTCCCTCACCTCAGGCCGTGGCTCGTTCAGCCTCAAATTTGCTGAATATGCACAGGTTCCGGGCGACGTACAGACACAGCTGCTCAAAGAATACGAAGAAAAACTCAAAGAGGAAGAATAGATTAAACCTCCTTCACAAAGCCGGCCCTGCAAAACATGGCCGGCTTTTTTTTACAGCTATTGACACAAAATAAAAAAATTGTACATTTGCATCCTCAAATGGGGAATTAGCTCAGTTGGCTAGAGCGTTTGACTGGCAGTCAAAAGGTCATCGGTTCGATTCCGTTATTCTCCACAAGGCTGATTCACAACAGAATCAGTCTTTTTTTTATGGAAACATTTTATGTATATGTGATTGTGTCAATTAAAGATGGCCGATTTTACTTTGGTCAGACGAATGACCTTGATAAGCGCATAGCTCATCACAACGCTGGGTATTCGAAATATACCGCTAAGTATATCCCATGGGAGATTTTTGCTTTCAAGACTCTTACTACAAGAGCGGATGCCATGAAAATTGAAAAACAACTTAAAAACTGCAAAGGAAAACTTAGGGTAATGCACTTTCTTGACATTCACTCTTTTCATCTGGTCATCGGCCCCGAAAAATGAAGATGGTTTTCATTTATGCCAATGGGCTCATCAATAAAACGGCGTATTCTCAGGAAATTGCCTCAGCTGTGAGTAATCTGCATCTTATCGACGCATTTTATAACTAGGTTTGCAAGCCCAGTTTTCAAATTATATCAATGAAACGCCTTTTTGTTGCCATACACCTGCAGGCTGAAAAGCCCCTGTTAGACTTCTTTAGCCTGCTGCAAGCCAATTTGCGTCACGAGGACATCAAATGGGTGAATCCGGCCCAGCTACACCTCACCCTGAAGTTCATCGGCGAAACACCCGCAGCCAACATCCCCCGCATCGCGCAGGCACTCGATGAGGCAGTTGCCGGATACAAGCCTTTTAGCCTTAGTTTCGATAAGCATGGCCTGTTTGGCAGCCGCTACCAGCCCAGGGTGATCTGGATAGGTCCGGCGACTGAAAACCCAGCCTTGCTCTTGCTGGCCAACACCGTGCTCGATGCCATGGATCAGATCGGGTATGCGCGCGACAGACAAAACCTGGTACCTCACCTCACCCTCGGCCGCATCCGTTTCCTTCACGACAAACCCGCATTCCACCACTTTTTCGAAAGCCTGCCCGACCAAAATTACCTGCATACATCAGTGGATCAGTTTCACCTGTATGAAAGCGTGCTTAAGCCCGCCGGAGCGGTGTATTCTATCCATCACAGCTGTTGCCTGAACCGGTAGCCAAAGGAGTGCTGGACACACCAGTGCGTAATCATTTTTTGTAGTAATGAATTCGTTTCCAAACCCGCAAATCACTACATTTACTGCGCTAAATCACTGCTCCGATGTCTAAAAAAAATACAGCTGTTTTTGTCCTTGATGCCGGGGGTACCGGCTTTAAATTTACGGCCGTGGCCGATGCCCGCGAAATTATTCAGCCCTTTACCCTTCCTTCGGCTGCCGACACCCTTGATGAGGTGTTGCAGAAAATCACCCGGGGCTTCCGGCAGGTGCAACAGCTCTCAGGACAGGATCCGCTGGCCATCAGTTTCAGCTTCCCTGGTCCGGCCGACTACGAAAACGGCATCATTGGCGACCTCGAAAACCTGACCCATTTCAGGGGTGGTGTGCCGCTGAAAGCCATGCTCGAAGAGCAGTTCAATGTGCCGGTTTTCATCAATAACGACGGCGACTTGTTTGCTTATGGTGAAGCCCTCGCAGGCTTGCTGCCCGAAACAAACCTCCTGCTCGAAAGGGCAGGAAACCCCAAACGTTACCACAACCTCATCGGCCTCACCTTTGGCACCGGCCTTGGTGGTGGCATCGTCTGTGACGGAAAACTCCTTGGAGGCGACAATTCAGCAGCAGGTGAAATCAACCGCATGCGCAATTTCCGCTATCCCCAGACAAGTGCCGAAGACAGCGTGTCGATCCGTGGCATAAAGCGCAACTTCTGCCTCGAAACCGGCATTCAGCCCGATCTGTGTCCCGAACCGCAGCAGATTTATGAAATTGCTGCCGGCAGCATGCCCGGCAACAGACAGGCTGCCATCAGTGCTTTTCACGAGATGGCAGAAGTGGCTGCTGACACCATTGCCAATGCCCTGACGCTCATCGACGGGCTGGTGGTGATTGGTGGCGGATTATCGGGTGCCTGGCCCCTTTACCTGAATATGATCGTGGAGCAGCTCAACAAACCATTCACCGATCTGCAGGGTCATACGGTCAGCCGGCTCGAAATCACCGCCTGTAACCTTGAAAGCCATGCAGGGATTGCCGAATTTGTGGCCAAAACAGGAACGATGATCAGGGTGCCTTTCAGCCAAAAAGAAGTTTGGTACGATCCATCGAAGAAGGTGGGCGTCGGTATCAGCCGCCTTGGGACCTCCTCGGCTGTGGCTATCGGTGCCTATGCCTATGCCATGGACCAGCTGAACAGTAGGTAAATTTCGGTTTAATCACAAATAGGTTTTGATGCCTGATTCGCTGCCATGGTTAATTGCTACGGCAAGCCGCACCGCATTAATTCATTTTTCGCAGTACCTCAAAATCGAGCATTTCGGTGACCACCTTCACTTCTTGTCCACCGATGTCGATGAGGTAAAAATGCTTTGCCGTTCCCACCATCTTGAGCGCTGTGCCATTACGTAAAATATTGAAATCCAAACTTTCAGTGCTGGTGGTAAAGCTCATATAATAGGTATCGTTGTACTTTCCTGAGATGCTTGTCGCAAAGCGGTTGATCACACCAACCTGTGCCCCGATATAACCCGCATCCTGGGCTTCAAGATTCAGGTAAACCGGTTGGTCTTCGAGGGTCAGGCTGTCATCCACATGGAGGTACTTTCCGGTGCCTTCAAACGAACCCACGACATCTGCCACCGTGCAGTCATTACACCACACCCATGAAGCCTTTTCTTTTTTGCAGGCAGTAAAACCGAGGAGAATCGTTAAAATATATGCTCCGATAACCCATTTTATTTTCATGGATCAAAGATCGCAATTCTGGCTGTAACTAACAATTATTTTCAGTCAATCAGTTGGTGTTTGCCTGACAGCTGCTGTATTTTGTGCATTCACCTAAGCCCCGAACCGAAACAATCCATGATTAAAACAAAAATATGCACTAAGGTGTTGTATTTCATTCGTTTAATGCGTATATTTACATCGGTTTTTGCGACGTACATCAGGTAATTATACGCTGTCAGTGCTTTGCTATCGGCTGGCCACACCAAAACCGGATGTTTAGCCTGGCAGGGTTTGCTTCATACCCGCGAAGCACCAAAAGAGAATAATGTTTCATTAAAACAAACCGCCATGAAAAAACTCCTTACATTATTATTTGGTCTGTGTGTTTGTTTAGCATACGCACAATCACCCCAGCCAGCTAAATTGTTAGGTAAATCTGCCATGCAAATGAAAGTTAAAACCCATGATTTGGCTGCGTATTCCTATTGTGGTCCCTTCGCGGAAAGGATCAGGCAAATGTCGCATCGTGCCGCACCTGGCTATTTTAAACAACAACTTGATTCATTGATCATTGAAGGTCTGAACGATATGGATGAATGGGGCCCGTTGATGAAACAGGCTTTTGCGTACAATGCATCCGGCAAGCAAACCCTGTTTATCGTTTATGGGATGATTACTGAACCAGCAGGGTGGCTTCCTGTTTACAAATATGATTACACTTACGACGATGGCAACCACCTGACCGAATTCAATAGCAAGGTGTATGATCCGGAAACATCTGTGTGGCTAAGTATTGGCAAAAACGTGTATGCTTATGATGCCAACTGGAACCTGAGCAGCCTCATTTTTTACACCTGGGAACCTGATGCAAGCCTATGGCTCCCGAGTGGCAAGTCGGAATCAACTTACGACGGAAATGACAACCTCATCACATACACCGAATTCCAGTGGGACACCGAATCAGGTGATTGGCTCGGCGATCAGCGGTTTCTGTATGAATACAATACCGATAATCTGATTTTGATCCAAACAAGGTACTTCTGGGATTTATTGGCCTCAGACTGGCTTGAGTATAATAAAACCACCTATGAATATTCAACTGATGGCTTGGAACTTCAGCACATACGTTTTGCCTGGGATCCTGTCCTGAGCCTGTGGATCAATGAGATCAAAAGGGTTCATGAATATAATGCATTGGGTATGGAAACTCAAAACCAGGATTATACCTGGGACATTGATGCGGAACAATGGATGAACACCTACCTGAGTGAGTATTTTTATCATGAAAATGGAATGCCGCTAATGCATATTGACTCCTACTGGGAACCTGCTATTGAGGACTGGGTATACCTAAGCAAAGAGGAGCTGGAATTTGATGATTTTCTGAACCTGATTATGCACACAAGATCGGAATGGGACCCATTTTCGATGCAATGGATTTATGCTACCAAAGGAACGATGAACTATGACAATAATTACAGCTTTGAAGATTTGGTGCTGCCTGATTTAGGCGAAGGAGACGAGCAAATGTTCACTCATCTCATTAACGAACTTGCTAATTTTGACTGGGATCAGATCAATGCTGAATGGTTCACGACAGATAAAATTAATTTCTATTTTTCCGAATCAAACCTTGTCAATGTTCCGGAAATACCTGCCTTTACTGTTGTGATCTATCCCAATCCTGCTACAAATCACGTGAATATTGTTTGCAGTTCGGGCAGCAATAGCTGTCATTTCAAGCTTTTCGATATTACCGGCCGACGCGTTGCTTCGGCACAATTCACTGCTGAAATGAGCCTGCCTGTCGACAGACTTAAGGCCGGCTTGTACACCTATACCCTGACAACTACAAATGGAAGCCGTACTGGCAAAATCGTATTGAGATAACCGTCATACTTATCAATGACGCGCAAACTGAGGTTCAAAGATCCTTTTAGAGGTCAAATAATCAGAAAATCATTACATTAAATAAAAAACACCGGGCTTGCCGATTCAGCAGGCCCGGATTTGTTTATGGCTGTCGTACTTTCGGTTTACCGGTACCTGTTGGGTCGATGCGACTTTAGCAGCAATCCGGAAGAACCAAATACACAACTTAACCTGCAATAAATGAAAACTGCAAGCTATTTTCTTGGCATCGGATTAAGCCTGCTCATTAGCATGGCTGCACTTTCACAACAAATCACCTACAGCGACTTACAAAAAGGACTGAAACCTAAAGGTGAATTTACTTCCTATATCAGCAAGGATGGAGCCGTTTACAACATCGGCGACAGAATAAAAATTGGGGTGCCATCTGCCGGCCAGACCTTTTCCTTCATCACTGAAGGCGATGGCTTCATCCTGGCTATCACCCAGCTCACTGCCGCTTCGAGTGGTCAGGAAACGGAGATCAAGCGTTTTTCGGTGTTTGGCACCAAACGCTCTGGCTTTTTTGTTTCGGTCAGAAGCAAGGGCATTACAGGACTGTCAAATTACAGCATTCAACTCGAAAATGCCATCGAAACAGGCGAGGTCATCTCCTTTGGAATGACAAGCGATGAAGCGCTCACTGCGCTGAAAAAGGCAAAGGATAAACTCGATCTGGGTCTGATTACCCCCGAAGAATATGCAGCTAAAAAAGCCGAATTGGCCAGGTACATCAAATAGCGCGGCGCGAAACAGTCATCAGGAAGTCTTCGGTTTGTTGAAAAATCCCTTTAGAAATTCACAAAGGCCCCCGACACATGGTCGTTTGATCATTTACTCTTCTGCTTTCAGCAGCTGAAACACCCCAGCGACAAGAAACTGTGTTTCGGGCGAAAACGCTTCAGCACGCGTAATCTCTGTCATCTTTCCCATGCTTCTGCCCGGGAAAACCTCCACTTTTTTGAACACAAACTGCTCAGCTTCTTCACGCAGGAGGCTCAGGGCAAAGTACCTTCCATCGATATCCACAACCGCGTCTTCGGGCAGGCAGGCCACTTCGAGGTCGCTCACTTCGACATTGCCATTCACGAACATTCCGGGAAGCATTGCTTCTGTCGCACCTTCAGCAATCGTGGCCATGGCAACAGCAGTGCGTTGCTGAAGGTTTACTTTTTTGCTGATGTGGCTGATCTGTCCGATGAAGGGCAAATCTGGCCTGTCGGGAAGCATGATGTGGACGGTTTGGTCCACTTTCAGATAGGAAAGGTCCTTTTCGAACACATTCATCCGCACAATGAAGCGGCTGGTGTTGATGAGTTCAATTGCAGGATCCGATTCGCTCAGCCACTGACCGGTAGTGGTCATGATTTGTGCCACCGAACCTGAAAACGGCGCCCTGATGATCGTTTGGGCACTCATGCTGCCTGCATGAAGCTTAACCGGATCAATCTGCATCAACCGCAGCTTTTCTTCCAGCGATTGCTGCCGGGCAGTCGCCATGACAAATTCCGATTCTGCCTGCTGAAGCTCCTTTTGCGATCCTACATTGTCGGTGGCAAGCAGTTTTAGCCGTTCGTAAACAGCCTGCAGGTTTTTAGCCTGTGCCCGTGTTTCAATAAAATCCTGTTGTATATCGAGGATATCCGGGTTTTCGATGGCGATCAGCGACTGGCCTTGCTGCACTTCCTGGCCGGTCACCACATAAATTGTGGCCACCTTGCCACCAAAATAACTCCCCAACACCGCCTTATTCCGTTCAGGGACATCCACATAGCCACTGGCACTGATCAGCTGATGAAACACCGTATCGAAGATGTTGCCGAGCTTCATTTGTGAATCGGCAAACTGCATTTTCGTGATGAAGATTTGGGAGCGATCCACCTCCTCAACAGCATTTTTTGCTGCCTCTTCACCTGATGAACATGCAAACAGGCCGCAAAATATACCGATTGCCAGCAGCAGGTTCAGGCCTTTTCCTGCCTGTGAAACAAATCTGCCAAAGTGTTCTATATTGTTCATTTTCATTGAGATATTAAATGAGCGTATTGCTAATTGTGGTTTAATTAAAAGTTGAAATGGTTAAGTTCAATCACGGTGCTGTTGTATGCATGCAGCTTGTGCAAATAGCCTATGTGCAGACTGATGGCACTTTCAATGGCCTGGATGTACTGGAAGGCGTTGATCTGACCGGTTTCGAATGAACGAACGGCGGTGTGCCGGATTTCTTCAGCCAGCAGCTTGCCATGCACCTTATAATCGTCGAGTTGCGACTGGCTGCTGGCCAGGTCCGACATCAGCTGCTCTTTTCTGCTATCGATGAGCAAACCCTGGTTAATCGCCTTCAAGCGTGCAGATTCGGCCATGAATGAGGCTGATCTGAAAGCTGCCCTTTGGGCCGGGAACCAGAGCGGGATCGCAAGGCCAACCTGAAATCCGCTGTATGTCTTTGCCCCGGGACTGTTGTTTGTTCCAAGAAAATACTCCAGCTGCAAATCAGGAAACATCCTGTTCAGCTCGATTCTGGAATCGTAATAGGACACTTTGGCAACGAGTGAATAATAGTATTTTGCCTGGTTGATCACCGAATCAGTCAACACCAACGCGACAGCTTCATACGCATCGGCCACAACCTCTGCATCGTCTTCTGTTTGCATCATCGCTTTCAGCTGCCTGTAAGCGGCAGCCAGCTCGTTGTTTGTCTGCCGGAGCATCAACATGCTTTCACGTTGTTTGGCCTGAGCTGTCAGGTAATCGAGTTTTCCGGCAGCGCCCAGTTCATAATTCCGCTGCGAAGCCAGTGCAAATGCCATCAGGTTGCTGTCGAGCTGTTGGTAAAATCGCTTCAGCTGATGGAGGTATTGGAGCTTGTCGTAAACCAGCTTTACCTGTTTTATCAGCTCACTTTTCTCGCGTGAACGCAGGTATTCCTGTTTCATGAGGTTTTGCCGGGCCTGTTTTCGCTGTGCCACATACACACCCGGGAACTGCAGGGTCTGTTGAATACCCCACACTTTGAGTGGCTGATCGTTTTCGGCAATGTTGTTATGATCGAAGTTATAATACAGCTGTGTTTTATCGATGTTGTACGCAGCGCCTGCCATTTGTCGCATTTGTTCCACTTCGCTGTCAGCTGCCTTCAGTCCGGCATTCTGGCTAAGCGCTGTTTCGATGGCTTTGTCGAGGCTCAAGGTCGGCTTTTGTGCCAGCAGGGCAACCGGCAGCAACAGGATCAGCAACAACATCGGCACTGTCTTGGGCAGTTTGCCCGGCTTGCGTTTCCTGGTTTTGCCTTCAAAAACACAAAACAATACAGGCAGCACGATCATTGTCAGCAGGGTAGCTGTAATGAGGCCACCAACTACAACGGTAGCCAGCGGTCGCTGCACTTCGGCGCCTGCCGAGGTTGAAATTGCCATCGGCATGAATCCCATGGCAGCGGCCATGGCAGTAAGCAACACAGGTCGCAGTCTTTCGCGTGTGCCCTGAATAATCAGCTGTCGGGTATCCGTAAAGCCGTGATTGCGCAACTCTTTGAAGTGTTCTATCAGCACAATGCCATTCAGCACGGCGATACCAAACAAGGCAATGAATCCGACCCCTGCTGAGATGCTGAATGGCAGGTCGCGCAGCCAGAGCAGCCAGATGCCCCCCACGGCCGATAACGGAATGGCGGTGTACACCATCAATGCCTCAAGGAATGAACCAAATGCAAGGTGCAAAAGGGTGAATATCAACAACAAGGCAATGGGTACAGCAATCATGAGCCTGGCCCGTGCCGAGCGCAGGTTTTCGAACTGTCCGCCATAGTCGATTGAATAGCCATCGGGCAGCACTATGTTTGCCGCAATGAGCTGCCTCACATCCTTCACCACTGACTCCAGGTCGCGGTTACGCACATTCACCCCAACCACAATACGCCTGTGGGTGTTGTCGCGTGAAATTTTGGCAGGTCCTTTTGCAAATTTCACATCAGCCACTTCGCTCAGTGGCACCTGCCCTCCTGAGGGAAGGGGCACAAAGGTGTTCCGCAAATGTGCCATCTCATTCCGGAATTCCTTTTGATACCGGATAACCAGATCGAAGCGTTTCTCTCCTTCGAAAATCTCTCCAGCCTTCGATCCGGCAAAGGCCATCGAAATGACCTTGTTCACATCATCCACATTGAGGCCGTATAGGGCAAGTTTGGTTCTGTTGTAAGTAATCGACATTTCGGGCAAACCGGCTGTCTTCTCCACAATGACATCGGAGGCACCATCGATATGTTCAATCAGCGACTTGATTTTTAAGGCAGTTTTGTTGAGTACATCCAGGTCCTCTCCAAAAATCTTGATGGCCAGGTCGGCACGTGTACCAGTGATCAGCTCATTGAAGCGCATTTCGATGGGTTGTGTAAATTCAAAATCGATGCCCGGAATAATCATCAATGCTTCCTTGAACTTATCTGCAAGTTCGTCTTTGCTTTTGGCCGAAACCCATTCTTTTGGTGGTTTGAGCGTGATGATAATGTCACTTTCTTCCATCGACATGGGATCGGTGGGCACCTCGGCTGCCCCGATGCGACTCACCACCTGATCCACTTCGGGGAACGTTTTCAGTATCTTTTCAATATGGGTGGTCAGCTCAATGGTGTTGCTCAGGGTAGTGCCCGTTTTAAACACGGGTTGGATTACGAAATCGCCCTCATCGAGGGTTGGTACAAACTCGCCGCCCATGCGGGAGAATACGAATGCACTCACCGTCAACAGCCCTAACGCCAGAATCAACACCATTTTCTTGTGACTCAGCGCCCAGCTGATGGATGGTTCATAGGCCCGGTTGAGCAGATCGAGCAGGCGCGTTGATACATTGCTCTTCTGTTCGGCTGGTTTCAGAAACATCGATGAAACAACCGGCACATAAGTAAATCCGAGTATCATCGTTCCCAAAAGCGCGAAAGTAAACACCTGTGCCATCGGTCCAAACATCTTCCCTTCAATGCCTGTGAGCGAAAGTATCGGGATAAATACAATGATGATGATCAACTGACCAAATACGGCTGACCGGGTCAGTTTTTTGGTGCCTTTGAGCGTGATTTTATCAATCATCGCCTGGCGTTCGCCACCGGTCAGGCGCATGATTTCGCTGCTGTTTCGGGAGATTTGATAAGCAATAAACTCCACAATGATGACAGCCCCATCGATGATAATTCCAAAGTCGATCGCGCCGAGGCTCATCAGGTTGGCATCCACGCCGAACACATACATCATCGAAAGCGCAAAGAGCAAGCTTAATGGTATCACAGAGGCGATGACAAGTCCCGACCGCATATTGCCGAGCAACAACACAACAACAAAAATCACAATCAGACAGCCAAGAATCAGGTTTTCGGCAATGGTGGCGGTTGTTTTGCTGATCAGGGCGCTGCGCTCCAGAAAACCATTGATGTGTATGCCCTCAGGAAGGTTTTGCTGCACTTCGGCCACCCGTTCTTTCACATCACTGATGACCTGGTTCGAATTGGCCCCTTTGAGCATCATCACCTGTCCGAGCACTTTTTCGCCTTCGCCGTTGGCTGTGATGGCACCAAAGCGGGTTGCACTTCCAAAGTTCACGCGGGCAATATCGCCGACGCGGATGATGGCGCCATTGCGCTCACCGACAACAATCTGATTCAGTTCATCAATCGATCCTATCAGGCCTTCGCTTCGGATAAAATAGCTCTGGTTGGTTTTTTCGATGTATCCGCCTCCCACGATGCTGTTGTTTTTTTCGAGCGCTGTGAACACTTCTTCGATGCTGATGTTCATTGCCTTGAGCTGATTTGGGTTCAGGGCTACTTCGTATTGTTTCAGGTACCCGCCCCAGGTGTTCACTTCCACCACGCCAGGGATTCCCGATAGCTGGCGCCTAACCAACCAGTCCTGAATCGTCCGGAGGTCAGTGGCTGTATACTGCCCGCGGTGCGCCGAATCCACTTCGAGTATGTACTGGTAAATTTCGCCAAGACCTGTTGAAATCGGCCCCATGAACGGCGTACCGAAACCTTGTGGGATGTTTTCCGAAGCCGATTGTATGCGTTCGGCAATTAACTGCCTCGGCAGATAGGTACCAATATTGTCTTTGAATACAATGGTCACTACCGACAAGCCAAATTTCGACACCGATCGGATCTCGACCAGTCCGGGCAGGTTGGCCATTTCGAGTTCCACCGGGTAGGTGATGAACCGTTCAACATCGAGGGTGGAAAGGTTTCGCGAGGTGGTGATCACCTGTACCTGGTTGTTGGTCACGTCGGGGACGGCGCCAATGGGGATGTTCAGCAAGGCAAACAGCCCGAATCCGGCCATGGTTGCAGTAGCCAGCAACACGATCAGTTTGTTGCCCAGGCTTGCTTCAATAATTCTGTTTATCATTTGAGGGCGTATTTCATCTTTGTATACTGCTTACAAGCAAGCAGATGCGTAAAAGCGGATTTGCTTTCATCGGCTTTGCCAGCGTACCGACAGGGCCACTTGGTTGGTTAAAAAAGATAATGGCTGTTTCATTCTTGCTTTCAGTGATGCATGTCAACAGAAAATACACTGTGACACAAACCAAAAGTTCACCGCACAAATAACTTTTCAACTAATTCTCAGAAGCTACGGTTTGAATTCAGTCGATGTTCACTGCAGCAGTAAAGATAAGGAAAAGCCGAAAATTTTGTTGTACTGATTACAAAAAAATGGCCATTGAAGGTTCAATTCTCTGTAACTGATTGTTTAAAAAAGAATTAATCAGATAAAAACACTGATCTTTTGTGTTCGTAAGGCGAATAAGCGTACCTTTGCCGCCCAAATCTCTAATATTTTTATGCCTAATTTTCAAGAACTTGGACTGAATGCTGACCTCCTGATGGCGGTTGAAGCACTTGGATTCAAAGAACCAATGCCAGTGCAGGCGGCTGTTATTCCTGCTTTATTACAACAACCAACCGACCTGGTTGGTCTGGCCCAGACAGGAACCGGCAAAACGGCTGCCTTTGGATTGCCTGTGCTTCAATACATTGATCCTTCGCTGCGTCAGGTACAGGCCGTCGTACTTTGTCCGACCCGTGAGCTATGTATTCAGATCACCCGCGACCTGACCAGTTTTGCTGCATTCATGCCAAAAATCAAGGTTGTTCCGGTTTACGGTGGTGCTTCAATTGATGTACAGATGAAGCAATTGTACGATCGCCCGCAAATTATTGTGGCCACACCCGGTCGTATGAACGATATGATCCGTCGCGGAAAAATCGATTTTTCATACGTTAAGTGGGCGGTGCTCGACGAAGCGGATGAGATGCTCGATATGGGATTCCAGGAAGATGTGGATACCATTTTACAGGAAATGCCCGCCGAGAAAAACACCCTCTTGTTTTCGGCCACCATGCCTGATCAGGTAGAGCGCATCCTGAGCAAATACATGCATAATCCTGTGCTGAAAACGGTTGGCCAGCGCAACACAGGCACTGCCAACGTAAAACATATGTACTACCTGGTGCACGCCAAGGACCGTTACCTGGCCCTCAAAAGGCTGGCCGACTTTAACCCCAGCATTTATGCGATCGTTTTTTGCCGCACGCGCATCGAAACACAGGAAATCGCTGACTCGCTTATCCGCGATGGCTATAATGCCGACTCGCTGCATGGCGACCTTTCGCAGGCACAGCGCGACCATGTGATGAACCGCTTCAGGCACGGCAACCTCCATATGCTGGTAGCTACTGATGTTGCTGCCCGCGGTCTCGATGTGAACGACCTCACCCATGTGATCAACTATAACCTTCCCGACGAACCCGAGGTGTATATCCACCGCAGCGGGCGCACCGGCAGGGCCGACAAAACGGGGGTGTGCATCAGCATCATCAATATGAAAGAAAAGGGAAAGATCAAGGTCATCGAACGGCTAGTGGGCCGCGAATTTGCCAAGGCCAAAATCCCTACCGGCGTTCAGGTGTGCGAAAAACAGCTGTTTAACCACATCGACCGTATGGAGAAAGTGGCTGTGAACCACGAAGAAATCGACTCTTTCCTGCCGGTGATCTACCGCAAACTTGAGTGGATGGACCGCGAAGAGATCATCAAGCGCTTTGTTTCGCTCGAGTTCAACCGTTTTCTCGAATACTACCGCGATGCCCAGGAGCTTAATGTTGACGAAAGCCGGGGACGCGACAAAGAGCAATACGAAAGCAAGGCTTATGGCCGCGACAAAGGTGGCCGCAGGGGCGCCAGAGGCGAACGCTCGGGTGGTGATTCTGGATACAAACGCCTGTTCTTCAGCGTCGGACGCAAAGACAAGGTGGCCCCATCGAACCTCATCGGTCTGATCAACGAAGTTACGCGTTCGCGCGAGGTCAGCATCGGACGGATCGAACTGCTCGAAAATTTTTCTTTCGTCGAAATCGATAATTTTTCCGTCGACCTCGTCATCGATGCGTTCAACAACAAAAATGCCAATACCAGGGGCGTACGCGTTGAGCTGGCCGGCGACAGAACCGAAGCCGTGCCTTACAAAGGAAAACGAAATGAATCGTGGAAAGACGATAAACGGCCTTCCGGCGACAGAAATGAAGGCGCTCCTTACAAAGGCAAAAGAAAAGAATCATGGAAAGATGATAAGCGTCAGGCCGTTGGTAACGACAAGTATAAGAAACGCAAAGATAAGCCTGCCGAAGAGCCCAAAAGGCCCAAGAAACACCGCGGACAGAAATAGCTTGCATGCCTTTTGGCGCAACTGACTGTTTGTTCACCTGAAAACATACTCGAACAAAAAATGGCCGGATCTTCATCCGGCCATTTTTTGTTTCGTTCAGAACCGCTGTGTGAGGTTCACATACAAGCGGTTATAGGATGTTTTCTTCTCGAAGGTGCTTTCCACATTCACCGAAAGCAAAAGCTTTTTCTGCAGCCTGCAGCTCATGCTCAACTCAGCCATATGCTGGCCTAAAGTGGATTCGCTGCTGAAGTATGTATAGTTTACATTGCGGTAGGTGAGCGAGCCGTAGAATTTTCCTGACATGAAATCGCGGGTCAGGCCTGCGCTGTAAATATTGCCCTTCAGGTAACTGGTTTCGAGCATGGTTGCCGAAAGCAAGATGTTGGCCCTAATGGCAGGCAACTGTGCTATGTTTACATACGCATAAATGTTTTGCGAAGGCTTGATATCCGATTTCCTGAACCGGTATCCCCCGCGTGCACCAAAAGATATCTTTCGCCAGGGCTTGTAATTGACCTGCAACTGATAACCCTGGGTCGCATCTGTTTCGAGCAGTCGGTCGATCAGGCTTTTGTAGGTTTCATAATAAATGATGCTTTGCCTTGCACTGTATGAAAACGAAAGGTTGAGCTGTTTTGTAGCCCGGTAGCGAAGCGACACAAAGGTATTCGACAAACGGGGCTGGTTACTCACCACTTCGTTTTGTTTTTTATAGAGGTCAAACTCAACAGAACCAAAGAAATACACATTTTTCAACAAGGAGTTGGTGTGTTGCAGGTAAGCAAAGCGGCGGTCGACAAAGCCATTGTTTTTCTGTTCCATGATGGCGATCGAGGATTGCAGGAAACCCTTTTTCAGGTTCTTTTCATGGCTAAGATAACCTCCGTATTGCAGGAGCTTGGTGTTCAGGCTATAGTTGTTGAAATCGGGCCGCGAACCAGCAACCACCCCGGCAGTGAAGTCGTTGAACCTGATTTCATACTGCAGTCCGTCGGAGGCACCTAGTTGCGAAATTTTTGGATTGATTTTCCGTCCCACCCATACACTGTGTTTATCATTGAAACGGTAATTGAGCGCCAGGTTGTATATCTTCAGTCCGTTAAACACATCCTGTTTTATCTCGCTCCACTCGTTGCTGCGATGGGCAAAAGAAACATAGGTTTCGAACGATAATTTCGAGCCACTGATGTGGAGCGCTTTCAATGCCAGCGTATACCGCATGCGTTGCGAACTGTTCGAAGGCGAGGACGACAAATTGGTATACGATGCAACGGCAATCCGTCCACTCAGATCGGTCCCCTGTTTATCGATCTTCGCGGTGTCGCCAGTCAACACTTCCGAAGCCTGTGGCAGCGTCTCAGCCTGAACGACCGGTTCTTCCGGCACTACCAACGGGACAACTGGCGCTTTCGCTCTGGCCTGAATGCCTTGTCCGACAGTCAGGTTTTGGCTGGTCAGGGGATCGCACACGCACGAAATCGATGACAGGCTGCTTACCAGAAGCGCAGGCACAAGCTGGTCCTGCTGTTTCAGGTATAGCGTATCACCAACGGCAATCTGATCCGTTGAAGCAAATTTCACATACACATGCTGTGAGGTGATATATGATACCACGCCTTCGTTGCCGCTTTGCTGTGCCTGAGCCATAAGGCCCATCAACAATCCGGTGAATAAAATGATGATTCGGTGTTTCATGGCAGCGGTGTTTAGTTGTTCTGGTACATAAATCTATGCTGCTTATCACCCTCAGCCGAACCATCCGGATGACAGTTCAGGCAAGCTTCGGAGTTCCATGAATAGCCTGATACTCCATCATGCTCCTCTGCCGTTTCAGCCTGGGTGTGGCAGGTGATGCAGGTGAAGATGGCATAATTGGAAGGATTGGTATGACAATCGGTGCAGGTATTCCACTCGCCCTGGTGCTGACCTGAGTAAATGGGGAAATATTGGTTGTCATGATCGAAAGTCGAAGGTGTCCAGGCATTTTGGGTGTGGCACATTTCGCAATCCGTCGGGAACTGCGCTGAGGCATGTGGCGGATCGTTGGCCTGGTTATAGTCGGACTGGTGACAGCCATAACAGCTGTTGGGGGTGTTGTTGTAATCGCCGTGATGACAATCGGCACATTGGTTTGCAATGGCCAGGTGCGCTCCCTGCAACACATAATAGTTGTTATGGATTGGGAATGCAGCAGGCTGCCAGTCGGGATTGGTGGTATGGCACTCCTCGCAATTATTCGGAATACCAATGGCAATGTGATTGGGGTTTACTGACTGGTTGTACTGGGTGATATGACATCCCAGACAGGCATTGGGTGTGTTGTTGTAATCGCCCTGATGGCAGGCAAAACAGTCGGAAGCGATGGGTTGATGCGCCCCGGTGAGTGCGTAGTAGTTATCGTGGATTGGAAACGATGCGGGCGACCAGCCGGGCTGTGTCGAGTGGCAGGTTTCGCAATTGTTCGGGATACCGATGGCCTGGTGGTCAGGGTTGGAAGTCTGCGAAAACTGATCGGCATGACAGTCAGCACAAATGGTTGTGGTGCCGGTGTACCCGTTGGCATGACAGCTGATGCATTCAAGGTTCATATGGGCGCCTGTGAGCGGAAACTGGGTTTGGTTATGGTCAAATCCATCATCCGCATTGCCGGTCGGGTGACAGGCATAGCAAGCCTGGCTTTCGTAGGTATAACCGCCAACACCCTGGTGTTGATCATCGGTGTCGGGTTTGTTGTGCTCATGGCAATCGATGCAACTAAACAGTCCGTAATTCGATGGCGTTGTATGGCATTCTGCACATTGTGTCCATTCTCCCTGGTGCTTGCCCGAATAAATCGGGAAATACTCGCCATCATGGTTAAATGTTGATGGCTGCCAGACACTCTGAGTATGGCAGGCTTCACAGTCTGTCGGAAACTGTGCTGTCGCATGGGGCGGATTGGTGGTTTGGTTGTAATCGGTTTCGTGACAGCCAAAACAGCTATTCGGTGTGCTGTTGTAATTGCCGTTGTGACAATCGATACACTGGTTGGCAATCGTCAGGTGAGCGCCCTGCAACACATAGTAGTTGCTGTGAATCGGGAAGGTGGCCGGGTTCCAGTCGGGATTGGTTGTGTGGCACTCTTCGCAGGTATTGGGTATCCCAATGGCCGTGTGATTCGGATTGCTTGTCAGGTTGTATTGGGTTGTGTGACAGCCAAGACAGGCATTGGGTGTGTTGTTGTAATTATCCTGGTGACAGGCAAAACAGTCGGAGGCAATGCCCAGGTGAGCGCCTGTCAATGGGTAATAGTTTTCATGGATGGGGAAGGTGGCCGGCTGCCAGCCCGGTTGGGTGGAATGGCAGGTTTCGCAGGTATTCGGTATACCAATCGACTGGTGATTGGGGTTGGTGGTCTGGTTAAACTGGTCAGCGTGACAATCGCCACAAACGGTGGTGGTTCCGGTGTAGCCGTTGGCATGACAGCCAATGCATTCCACAGAGGTGTGGGCACCGGTTAGTGGGAACTGGGTCAGGTTATGGTCGAACCCATCTTCCGCATTTCCTGTTGGGTGACAGGCATAACAAGCTTGACTTTCATACACATAGCCTCCAACACCATTGTGTTTTTCGTCGGTTTCGGCCTTGTTGTGCTCATGACAATCAATGCAGCTGAACACGGCATAATTCGTCGGGTTTGTATGGCATTCCACGCATTCATTCCATTCACCCTGGTGTTTGCCCGAATAAACCGGGAAATACTGTCCATCGTGGTCAAAGGTCGAGGGTTGCCAGGCAATATCCGAATGGCAGGTTTCGCAGGCAGTCGAAAATTGTGCCGACTCATGCGGTGGGTTCGATGTTTGGCTGTAATCGTCGGCATGGCAACCGAAGCACAGGTTTGGGGTGCTCGTGTAATTGCCTTCATGACAGTCGAAACAATTGTTGGCGATGATGAGGTGAGCACCCGACAGGGTGAAATATTCATTGTGTACGGGAAAAGAGGCCGGCTGCCAGTCGGGTTCTGTTGTATGACAATCCTCGCAGGTGAAGGCAAGCCCGAGTTCACTGTGAGCAGGGTTGCCCGAAGCATCATAGTCGGGGGTGTGGCAATCCTTGCAAATTGTCGAAGTTCCGGTGTAGCCTGCAGTGTGGCAGTCGGCACAGGAAGTGGTCAGGTGCGCTCCCGTAAGCGGAAAGCTAGAAGTGGCATGGTTAAAGGTGTTTTCAGCATCTCCGGTAGGGTGACATTCGAAACAGGCCTGGCTTTCATACACATAACCCTGTACTTCGTCATGTTCGCCGTTCATGTCGCTTTGGTTATGTTCGTGGCAGGCAATGCAGCTGAACACAGCGAAATTCGATGGTGTGGTGTGGCAATCGGTGCATTTATCCCACTCACCGGCATGTTTGCCCGAATAAATCGGGAAATATTCCGCATCATGATTTTTCATGCTGGCAGGCTTCCATCCCGGATCGAGGGTGTGGCATTCAGCACAATCCGTAGGGAAACCGCTGGCTGTATGGTTCGGATTTGTTGTTTGCTGATAGTCGGGCTGGTGGCACGAAAAACATTCAGCCGAGATATTGTTGTAATCATTTCCGGGCAGGTGGCAGCGGCTGCAATCGTTGATGTCGTGCCCTTTTTCGAGGGGGAAGAAGGCGTGGTTGATCCCTGCCCCACTCCATGAGAAGGCGTTGATGTTGTGGCAGTCGGTGCAGTTGGTCGAGAAGTTGCCATCGAGGTGATTGGGGTTTTTGGCACCCTGATAGTCCTGTTCGTGGCAGTCGAAACAATCGACTCCCAAGGGTTCGAAAACGAGGTTCGAGGCCGACTTGTGGCAATCGCTGCATTCGGCAATGCGGTGCGCACCTGAGAGCGGGAACCGGCTTATCTGATGCATCGCGGTGATGTTACTCACCAGCCATGATTCCGGCGTATGACACCTGGCGCAATCAGGTCCCACTGTTTGCTGGTGGATGTCGGTGTGGCATGAAATGCAGTCGGGCTGGGCTTCCTGAAACACAAGGCTGGGGTGGCAGGCCTTGCAGTTGATCATCTGATGCTGCCCGACGAGGGGAAAGCTTGTCTTCTGATGATCGAAGCTATAACTGCCCTCCTTCAGCTTCCAGCCTTCGGAGTGGTGGCAGTCGCTGCAGCTGATTTTCAGCTCAGTGCCGTGTGGCGATTGGGCAAACACACTGAGTCCAAGCGCAAGCAAAATGGTTATAAATGACAGGCTTCGCATCGGTAATCGTTTATTTTGTAAAGGATGAAAGGTTGGTTGTTTTTAGTCGTTTCCTTATGACAGGAGGCACAAGGTACCTGGGCGTGTTTCCCGTCGAGCGGGAAGCGTGTCTTGTTGTGGTCGAAGTGTAAGGTTTTCCAGTTTTCGAAAGCATGACAGCGTTTGCAGTCTGTTGATCCTGCGACATCAAACTGCTGCTGGTGCTGATCGGTGTGGCAGGGAGTGCACTGCTGCCCCAGCCCGGCAAACTGCTGGTGTATATTACCGTTTTCATCTGCCCTGAAATGGCATTCACGGCACGAAACGAGTCCGTGTTTGCCTTCGAGCTGAAAACCCGTCTGGCGGTGATCAAAAACCACCTTGTTCCACCGGCTTTCATCGTGGCAGTTCATGCAGTTGTTTTCGGGAATATACTTTGCTGAGATGGTTTCCTTGTGAATGTTTTCGTGACAGTCGCTGCAGCTGGATCCGATGTCGCGGAAGCGCCATTTTTCGGTTTTCTTATGACACACAAAACAGGGTGTTGCCAGGTGCGCACCTTTGAGCGGGAAGGCGGTGGTTTCGTGTTGTTCGAGGGTAAAGGTCGAGCCCGGGAATCCGTTTACCGTGTGGCAATCCTTGCAGTCGGGTTTCGGGTTTTTGCTCTGGAACTGCCCCTCGTGATAATCCTTATGGCAATCGGTGCAGAGCTGATGACGGATGCGGTCGGTGTAGTTGTTCTTGTGACAGGCCTTGCAGCTTACGGCCACATGGCTTCCTTCGAGCTTAAACCCGGTTTGGTTGTGGTCGAAATCGCTGGTGTTTTTAATCAGGTGGAAGGACTCTTCGCTGTGGCATTTCTTGCAATCCTGGCCAAACTTATTCTGGTGCACATCGGTGTGGCAGCTGGTGCAGTTTCTGGCTTCGACGCCCTTAAACACCTGAAATTCTTTGCCGTTCCTCTGTTCTTTTTTGTGGCATTTCAGGCAATCAACATCCTGGTGTTTCCCTAGCAATTTGAAACCGGCTTTGTTATGGTCGAACTTTGGCGCCGGCTTAAACTTTTCGTAGTTGTGGCATTCGAGGCAATTTTTAGGCAGGCTCGCCTGGTGGTAATCTTCATGACAGCTGAGGCATTCGGTGTTCAGTCCAAGGAAGGTGTATTTCTTCTCCTTGATTTTCTGCCCGCTCATGAATTTCTGCTGATGGCAATCCTCGCAGGCTTTTTCAAGGTGCGCTCCCTCGAGCTTATAGCCTGTTAAGCGGTGGTCGAAAGCCTTTGGGTCGAAACGGACGATCTGAAATTTACGGCCGTGATGGTCGTTATGGCATTCAACACATGATTTGCCGTTCATGTCGCTTGAGCTGTGGTAGCCTTTTTTCTGGTCGATGCGTTCCTTGAGTTCCTTATGGCAATCGAGGCATTTTTCGTCAGAAACCTTGTCGCCCAGGGTGTGGCATAAGGTACAATTCGACAGGCCTTCGAGGTGGGCGTGCGGCTCAGCCAGGTCGCCGGGCGATATCTGGGCCTGCAGCCCGAAACTGATCAAACACAGTAAGGTCAACAGAAGCCCGCCGGTTTTAGTGATGTTTTTTATGTGCTTCATCGGACAATGGATCAGTTGTGTTTTAAAATTTCTTCACCGAATTTCTTTGTAATGCCTATACCGGCTTTTTGCAAAAACTGGGTGGGCAGTTCGCCGCCGGCAAAGATGTACACCAGGTCGTTTTTTATCATTTGGATCTCGCCCGTAAGTGAATTCTCGATGCTGACCGTTTCTTTCTCAATCAGTTTCAGGCTGGTATTAAACCTCACCTCAATCAATCCTGAATTTGCGGCTTCAGAAATCCGTTCGTTGTTTTTGGGCTTTATCCGGCTGAATTGTTCGCTGCGATAGCTCAGGATGACCTTGTTCTGTTCAGCTAGCAGCAGGGCCGACTCAATGGCCGAATCGCCTCCGCCGACAACCACGATCTGTTTATCCCTGATGTCTTCGGGCTCGAGCAGGCGGTACGCTACTTTTTCGAGTTGCTCACCGGGCACATTCAGCTTACGGGGCGTTCCCCTGCGGCCAATGGCCAGCAACACTGTCTTCGTTTCAAAGGCCTGCCCGTCGAGGGTTGACAGCTTAAACAGGTTGTTCCCGCGTTCGATGGCCTCCACCTTGGAATTTTCACGAATGCTGATTGCGTGCTTATCAAGCACCTTGACCCAAAGGTCGAGCAATTCGGTTTTGCTGGTTTCAAACAGTTTCACCTTACCGAAAAGGGGCAGGTCCATGGCCGAAGTCATCACGATTTTTGAGCGCGGAAAGGTAAACACGGTTCCGCCAAGGGTGTCCTGTTCGAGTGTAAGAAAGCGAAGGTTGTGTTTTTTTGCCGTCAGCGAGGCCGAGATGCCTGCAGGACCGGCGCCAACGATGATCAGGTCGTATGGAGAAGCAAGGCCATCATTTTTGAGCACCTTCAGGATGTTTTCCACTGCCTGCCGACCCTGTTCAACCGCGTTTTTTATCAGTCCCATGCCTCCCAGCTCACCGGCAATGAAAATGCCCGGCACATTGGTTTCAAAATGCTGGCTCACATGCGGCAACTCGACGCCGCGTTTTTCTGTTCCGATATACAGGGCGATGGCTTCAGTGGGACAGGCGTGAAAGCAAGCCCCATGGCCGATGCAGTGCGAAGCATTGATGGTGGTGGCCTTGCCGTTCCTGATGCCGAGGATGTCGTGCTCAGGACAGGCCAGTATGCACGCTCCGGTCTTTATGCAGCTGTTTTCGTCAACTACCGGATGGAGCGATACCGGCTCATAGAGGCCGTCGATCTTGGCCTGGGCAATCTTGGCCTCAACGATTTTCGATTCCCTGCGTTGTTTCCGCAGGTAGATGTACACAATCACCGCACAAAACAGTATGGCGACTGAATACGTAATGACCTTTTCGAGCATCAATTCATCCATCTCAGAAAATCCATTTAAATCCAAACACGATCGTTACCACCACATGGATCACCATGATGACCAGCATAACAAGGGCAAATGGCAGGTGCGCCACATGCCAGTATTTGAAGAGGTTTTGCATGGTTTGCAAGCGGCCGATGCGCCTGTTGAGCGACAACTCCCCTTTCACCAATGCCAGAATCTTACGCAGCTGAGGTCCCGGAATATTGTTTTTTTTCAGCACCCGTTTCACATTGTGCAGGCTACGCCTGTCGTCGAAATAAGAAGAAAAAAAGCCTGAGACCCCTTTTGCTTTCGTTTCGCGCTTCATTTCGGTGGCCGAAACAATGCTGTTGTAGCTTTCATCATCGAGCTTCACGGTTTCGCGCAACAGCGCCCCGATATCGGCCTGCAGGCCACGTACCTCATTCAGGCTCAGTTCACGGCCTTCGATTGAGCGGGGGATTTGCAAATAGATGAAACGCCCTACTACACCGCTGGCAAAAACCGCCACCATGCTCCAGAAACTGATGGCCACGATGCCGCCAAATTTAAACGAAGTGTGGTATAACACGAGTATGGGACCGAGGGTGCACAGGAATATATGGAACTCGAGCCAATATTTCAGCAGGCCCATGCGGCTGAACACGCGGTAACGCTTGCGCAGCATATAGGTTGAAACCCCGATGACCATGGCAAGGGTGCCAAAAATACCCAGGCCATGTCCGATTACGCCGCTGGATTTGAATGCGTTGTGTCCTTCATGGAAATACCTTTCTTCGAGGCTTGTGTGGTAATAACCATAGCCTTCGTAGCCGATTGCAACTAACACAACAATTACAATCAGTGTCATCAATCCCAAATATATGTAGTGAGCAGTTTTAGTCATCGGTCAGTAATCTGAATAGGAATAATTGGTGGAATTTATTGCAAGATAGTTCATTTTTTTTTTCGAAATCAAGTACTGGTCAGCCGCTCTCGGCTTTGGTTTGCACTGAATTAACGCACAATGCCTGGCCTTGGCAATACCGTGTCTTGCTATCGTATTGATATGTAATTTTATAGCTGATAACACCCACGTTTGCTTTCCTTTTTTAGCTTAACACAAGCTGAACGATAAGCCGCACAGCGGGGGTTTAATTTAGAATTTTTCTAAATAACAAACTATGCAAGTCCAAGGGTAAAATCTGTTTGGGAAGCTGTGTGAGAATCTGTTTTGGTTCTATAGACAACCTTCCCAGGCTTCAGCTTTCGCGTAATGTAAATATCAGGTCATTTGAATTTTCCTCAGGCTGACGTACCAAAATAAATGCACCGAAGGCTTTTCTTTGAAAAAAAATATTGTGTACCTTTCGGAGGCCAAAAAGTGCACAATACATGCCGTTTTGGGTGGATATGTGCACCTTTTAGGGTAAAAAGGTGTACATATAAACAAGTTACCACACATACTAAAGGACAAATCTGCAATAAACAAAATGTGACAAAACACATCTTAAATTTCAATTTTAAGAACATGACTCAGATTTCAAAATGCTAACTATAGTATGTGGTGCAGTTTGCATACTATAAATAGCTTTGACCATTGAAAATTAACTCAATGGAGGACAGAGAAATTCTCATAAAATTTGGACAGCGAGTAAGAGAAATCAGGAAAGAAAAACGACTTTCGCAGGAAGAACTTTCATTTAAAGCTGATTTGCATCGTACTTACATTGGTATGATAGAAAGAGCTGAAAAAAATATAACTCTAATAAACATTGAGAAAATTGCACATGCACTTAATGTTGAAATAAAAGAGTTATTTAATGATAAATTATAAAGTTAATACTTCATTTGAGAAGTACTTGGGATTTTCTGTTTCACATTCAGAGATTTTATCAGCGGTTAATAGTGTAAATGATTTCCTTTTAACACTTCCACCTAATCTTTATCGTAGTATAGATTTTAAAACAACTGGTGCAATGATTGGTGCAATATTTTGCACTAAAATAGTGGAATTTGTTCCTGATACAGTTGTGAATCCAATAGAAAAAGGGCATCCTGACATAGTTCCATTATCTGCTATTGGTTCATCAGAGGAAGTGTTGCGCAATTATCCAGAAGGATTGGAAATTAAGGGTACAATTGGTAATTTAAAAACCGGAAGTGACTTACGCGCAGGTGAAACAAGAATCTCACAACTCACTGGAGTTACATGGCAAGCGCATCATCGAGAAGTAAATCACTTGCTTGGTATAGTTTGGGATTTTGTAAACTCACAAAATAATTTTAATCATCCAGCAATTACAGGTGCGTTTTTCTCTGACGAACTAACACCTGAAGATTGGGGCGAAATTTCTGGCACAACTGGTAGAAATACCAAAGTAACAGGAATGAGAAAAAGTGGTAAAATTAAAATGGGTAATGGGGTAATACTACTATTCGATAATAAGGCTCATATCGACAAGTACTCAAGAATGTTAAACATTCCACAATTCTGAAAAACTTAGTTGTTTCTCTACCTGAACATCGGACTGATAAAACAAAACTTCTTTGCTGACTTTTCCTGCAACCCCTTTGAGATTTAATAACGGTTTAAATGGTAAATAATCTCCATTCTGTCCTTCACAAAAAATAATCTCACCTTTACGTTCTAGCGTCCACGAAGCAAGTTTTTTGTAATCAAGTAATTTACTGCTGTGTCTGTAACCCATTCCAGCATCTCCTTTGTAAGGTGGGTCAATAAACCATGTTGCTTCAATGTCAGGGGATTTTGAATAATCACTATTTATTATTTGCCAATGTTTAATTTTATGAAGATTTTCTGCAAAAACCCTACGGCTTATTTCCCAATTTCTTTCTAAAACAGGTGTAACCTTGATAGTTTTAAAGTGAAACGCCATTTTTGTAGCAGCGTGTATTATATGTATAAATTCTGAACTCTTTTCACCAACTTTTAAGTCAGGTAGTTTTTTAATTTCCTCAACAGTTGCAGAATTAATCAACCAATCCCAAATTTTAGCAACTTTTTCATCTTTTTCGACAAGAATTACATTCTTTTTCCAATTTTCGCCATATAACGAATATGCAGCCGCACCTGCAAACGGTTCAATTATGGTATCATAATTTGGTGCAGGATAGTGTTTTGCAATTTGTTTCTTTCTTCCGTAGTAATAAAACATTTCAATTATATTTCGCTAATTATAGTATGCAAATATATAGACAATTTTTGAAAATAGGCACAAATAATTCAGACTTTTTAAACTATTTTTAAACTGTGGAAATCTAGAAAAAGTACGTGTGGTAATAAATAGGACTCTGAGTGGTCGGTACGACCCAGCGATGAGTCGGTGTTGAACTACACCCGCCGGGTTCAGGGCTATGTACATATCGCCCGATTTATAGTTTTAATTGAAATTTTTTAGGATAAAGTTCTTTGACG
>JAHIUX010000033.1 GCA_018816765.1 Bacteroidota bacterium | reverse complement strand
ATCAACAGGTTAGCTCTTAATATGATTAAAAAAGAGGATTCCAAAATAGGCCTCAAGGCTAAGCGACTTCTTGCTGGTTGGTCGCAAGAGTATATTTTAAAAGTCCTAAATTTTTAATGCGTCGCCCCTGGCCTTTGCATGAGGAATTCCGTATCCGCATGTGTATATTTGTCCTGAAATGCTAAATTGCTAAAAGCCCGAAACCATGAAAATATTACCCGTTGAGCTCCTGCGTGAAGCCGACCAATTCACCATAGAAAACGAACCCATCGCATCAATCGACCTGATGGAACGTGCCGCTGCCAGGCTTTACGACTGGCTTCTTCCAAAGATAACCACTGAGCAGCAGATACATGTGTTCTGTGGCCAGGGAAACAATGGGGGCGATGGGCTGGCCCTGTCACGCATGCTGCACCTGAAAGGATTTCAGGTGAATGCCTATGTTGTTTTGGTGTCGACAAAAGGGAGTCCGGATTTTGAGGTCAACCTGCAGCGCCTGCGCGATTGTAAAATACCCAGACTCACTGAAATAGGCCCACATACAGTGTTTCCAAACATCGGCCGCAACGACCTGCTGATCGATTGTCTTTTTGGCTCTGGATTAAACAAACCCGTAACAGGCTTCATCGCCGGCCTGATCGACCACATGAACCAGTCGGGGGCAGTGGTTGTTGCTGTTGACCTGCCATCGGGTCTCTTTGCCGATCTGCCGTCCGACCTGAAGAAAGGGCATATCATCAGGGCCGACTACACCTTGAGTTTTCAGTTTCCCAAACTGGCCTTTTTGCTGCCCGAAAACGACCCGTTGGTGGGGCAGTGGGAGGTGTTGCCCATTGGCTTGCATGCTGGTTATATCGCGCAGGCAAGGGTGAAGAACTTATTTGTGCTTGGAAACGAAGTCAGGACATTGCTAAAGAACCGGCCTAAGTTTTCGCATAAAGGCAATTACGGCCATGCGCTCCTTATTGCTGGTGCTGCCGGCAAGTCAGGTGCTGCCATCCTTGCAGCGAAGGCATGCCTGAGGAGCGGTGCCGGACTGCTTCATGTGCACACACCTGCTCAGGCCGCATTTCCGCTTCAGGCTGCATTTCCCGAAGCCATGGTCAGCGTTGATCCGTCCGACAGCATAGTGAGCAAGCTGCCAAAGCTGGAACCCTTCAATGCCATCGGTATTGGCCCTGGCTTGGGCATAGCAGAATCCACAGCCGCTATACTTAAGTTGCTCATTCAAACAGCTGACCGGCCTTTAGTGCTCGATGCCGATGCCCTCAATATCCTGTCTGAGAACAAAACATGGCTGTCGTTTCTCCCTCCGGGAAGCATACTCACACCCCATCCCCGGGAGTTTGAACGCCTGGCCGGCAAATGGCAGAACAGCTACGAACGCTTGAATCTGCAACGTGAATTTTCTGTCAGGTACGGTGTGTTTGTTGTGTTCAAAGGAGCTTACTCCACCATCAGCACACCCGATGGAAACTGCTGGTTCAACAGCACCGGTAATCCTGGCATGGCGACAGCAGGTGCGGGCGACGTGCTGACAGGACTGATCACCGGACTGATGGCGCAGTCATACGCCCCATTGGAATCGGCACTGCTTGCCGTGTATGTGCACGGTCTGGCCGGCGATCTGGCAGCAGAAGCACTAGGCATGGAAAGCCTGATTGCGTCAGATATCATCGATAAAATTGGCGCTGCGTTTTCGGCAATCAGGTCTCAATGACGCACATTGTTTAAGACACAACAAGCTTCTTTTCGGTAAGGTCATCTTCCATCCGCAGGTTGTTGATGATAAAGGTTTGCCTGTCGGGGGTGTTTTTGCCCATATAAAACTCGAGCAGTTCGCCAATTGCCATGGGCATATCACGTTTCATCAACACCGGATCGAGCCGCATACTTGGTCCGATAAAGAATTTGAATTCGTCGGGCGAAATTTCGCCAAGCCCTTTAAACCGGGTTATTTCAGGATGTGCACCAAGTTTTTTCAATGCATTCACACGCTCTTCTTCCGAGTAACAATAGATGGTTTCTTTCTTGTTCCTCACCCTGAAAAGTGGCGTTTGCAGAATGTACAGATGTCCTGATTTGATGAGGTCGGGATAGAACTGCAGGAAAAAGGTCAGCAGCAACAACCTGATGTGCATGCCATCGACATCGGCATCGGTGGCTACCACGATGTTGTTATAACGCAGGTTTTCGAGCGATTCGTCGATGTTGAGCGCTGTTTGCAACAGGTTAAACTCCTCGTTTTCGTAAACAATCTTTTTGGTCAGTCCGTAGCAGTTCAGTGGCTTTCCTTTAAGGCTGAAAACGGCTTGTGTTTGCACATCGCGGCTTTTGGTGATGCTTCCGGAGGCCGAATCACCTTCGGTGATGAACAGGGTGGTTTCGAGGCGTTTATCGTGGTTCGAGTTGAAATGAATCCGGCAGTCGCGCAGCTTCTTATTGTGCAGACTTGCTTTTTTCACGCTTTCGCGGGCCAGTTTTTTAATGTTGGCCATGTCCTTGCGCTCTTTTTCGCTCTGCATGATCTTTCGCTGCAGCGAATCTGCAGTCTCCGGATTCATGTGCAGGTAATTGTCGAGGTTGCGCTTGATGATGTCGCCAATAAAATTTCTTACACTTCGCCCTTCAGGTTCCATATACTGTGAACCCAGCTTTGTTTTTGTCTGTGACTCAAAAACGGGCTCCTGTACCTTGATACTGATGGCAGCTACAAGCGAGTTGCGGATGTCGGCCACATCGTAATCCTTGTTGTAAAACTCCCTGATTGTTTTTACAATGGCCTCACGGAAAGCGTTCTGGTGTGTGCCGCCTTGTGTGGTATGCTGTCCGTTCACAAAAGAATAATACTCTTCGTTGTAGGTGTTGTTGCTATGGGTGAAGGCGCATTCGAAGTCCTCTTCACGGATGTGAATGATGGGGTAAGTCATTGTATCCGGACCTGCCATATTTCGCTCGAGCAGATCGAGCAGCCCGTTTTTGGCCTGAAATTTCTGTCCGTTAAACACAATGGTAAGCCCGTTGTTCAGGAACGCATAATTCCAAAGCATTTCCTCAACATACTCGTGCAGGTAGCGGTATTTCCCGAAGATATCTTCATCAGGAACAAAACTGATCTGAGTTCCCTGGCGCTCCTCAGAGGCTTCGAGGGGTTTGTCGAGGGTGATTTCTCCGCGACAAAATTCAACGATTTTGGTCTGGTTTTCACGAACCGACTGCACGGTAAAAAACGATGACATCGCATTAACGGCTTTCGAGCCAACACCATTGAGTCCGACTGCTTTTTTGAATACGTTGGAGTCGTACTTGGCTCCGGTATTGATCTTGCTCACGCAATCGATCACCTTTCCGAGCGGCATGCCACGGCCAAAGTCCCTCACCGAAACCATGTTTTCGTTGATGTTGACTTCGATGGTTTTTCCGTTTCCCATCACAAATTCATCGATGCTGTTGTCGATGATTTCCTTGAGCAACACATAAATACCATCGTCGTGTGAGGTGCCATCACCCAACTTCCCAATATACATCCCCGGCCTTAACCTGATGTGCTCCTTCCAATCGAGTGTCCTGATGCTGTCATCAGTATAATTGTCTTGCATGAAAACCGCTTTTCGGGCAAAAATACCGTTTTTGCGCCCGCGGATTTTGATAAAACAGAATAATTTTCAAACAATCCGTGTTGAGAATTACTTCTGGCAGTGCAGCACATTTGCCTGTGCCATTTCCACTGAAGCAATCGAATGCATGTGCGTGCAGCAGCGACGATTTTTCACATACAGCTTATCAATAAATCGGACTAAGCCCTGGTCTAAGACAGCTTGCTGAATTGGTTTTTAGTACCTTTGCTGCACTTAACCGCAGCTTCCCGGTGAAGTTGCTTTTGACAATACGCCATGAAAGTGATGCAATGTACTGATGATAATTTCGAGCAGCTGATCAGCGAAAATGAAAATGTGGTCATCCGGTTCTCGGCACCCTGGTGTGTGACCTGTGAGATGCTGGAAAGGCAATTCAAATCGATGGCCTGCGACAAACACTTCCAGCAGGTGTTTTTTGCCGAAGTGAATATTGAAGAGCAAAAACAGT
>JAHIUX010000032.1 GCA_018816765.1 Bacteroidota bacterium | reverse complement strand
TTGTTCATGTATGTACCCATGAAACTCACTTCAACAGGGCCAATGAAGCTGTTGTAACCAACACTCAGCCCAAATCCTGAAATAAGTGTCGATTCATCGAGCATTTTCTCAAAGCTGTCTTCGATAACACCCAGATCCCATTTGGCGGTAAGGTAGAAGTTGCCATACACATTGTATTGCCATGCAAATTTGGTCACAAATGTCGATAATCCTGATTTTTCGATAAACCTGAGGCCGGTAAACGGGATGAAGGTGTCGTAATAGTTGTTGTAGGTCTGTCCTCCCAGGATGAACCAGTGTTGCGGGGTTGGGATTTTATTGTTAAGGACTACGCCCATACTGACACCATAAGAAAACACATGTTTTGGAAACACAAGAACACATTGGTTGTGCATTGCGTATACGATGAAGGAATTGGAAAAATCCTTGTTCAGGGTGTTGCTTCCAAGCAGGGTAACATATTTACCGGTTGCGTTCATCTTGACGCCTGAAGTCGGGAAACTGGCCTTGTCGTATGTGTCAATGCCCCAATTCACAAAAAAGCTCAACATGGGCGAATAGTTGATTGAATTCTCCGGATGAATGATGGACTCGAATCTGATATACTCGAACTCAGCACCGGTTCTGAATTTTACCGAGTTTTCGAAGTTAAAGTGCAGAAAACTTTCTGCCTTATACTGTACCACCTTGAACGACTCGTTTATTGAGCCATTTGCATAACTGTTCAGCTTAAGGGTAAAGGCAGTTCCGCGCATGCCAAATCCGGGTTTGCTACCCCTGTCGACCAGGTAAAAGGCCGACAGTTTTGGGTTTTCACCCAGACTCAGGTCAATAAACCCTTTCGATCCCTTGAATAACACATTTTTGAAGGTGGCATTCAGCAGAAAGCCTACCTTGTAGTCTGAGTCGTAATGTATTCCGGCGCCCAATATGCCCGAACTGGCTTCCTTGGCATCGATCAGCAGGTAAGAACCCTTGCCTTCGATGGGAAGCAACGAATAGGTGACGAACTCAAAAAAACCACTGCCATAGGCATGCTTGATGCGGTTTTCAAGCTCGTCGAGCTTTACCCAGGTTCCGGGCTTGATGGCCAGTGTACCGTTAATAAATGACTTGGAAACGTTTTTCAATCCGCGGTATTCAATCAGGACGACATACACAGAGTCGAGGGGTTGCGCATCGCGTACGCAGTTAACAACAGGTTCAATTGCGTTGAGCGAATCGGCCAGGCGTTTCAGCTGTGGCATGAATTTGCGGGCATCTCTTTCGCCCCGGTTAATGATGCTGTCGTAGTCACCGAAACTCATGATAGAATAAGGGAATAATTCAGGCTGAATATAAATATCAGTTTCATTCATCCCCTTTTCGTATGACGACATCCGATAGAAAGAAGTGACCTGGTCGAGCACCCTTACCATTGAGTTTAACTCCTCTTTTGTGTAAAGTCCTGTTTGCACGTCTACACCAATGATGATATCGGCACCCATATCCCTGACTTCTTTCACCGGGTAGTTGTTGACGACTCCGCCGTCGACAAGCAGGCGGCCATTCAGCTCCACCGGCCTGAAATAGGACGGGATCGACATGCTGGCCCTGATGGCTTGTTGCAACTGTCCTTTTCTGATGACAACATTTTCGCCATTCACCAAATCGGTGGCCACACAAACAAATGGCGTTGCCAGGTAATCGAAATCTGAAACCATGTAGACCGGGCTGGTGATGCGCGAAAGCAATAGTTCAATCAGTTGCCCTGTCACCAGGCCTTGTTTCATTTGTATTTTTCTTTTTTTGATGGGGAAGGTGATGACGAAGCGGTCAGCATTTTGCTTTTCTTCGATGGGGATAAACTTGCGCGGAATTTTATCGTTCATGATGTCGTTCCAGCTTTGCTTTTTGACCAATGACACCATCGAATCGGGCGAATAACCTACTGCATACATTCCTCCTACGATACTGCCCATGCTTGTTCCGCCAATATAGTCGAAGTGAAGGCCTGCCTCTTCAAAAACCTTCAGTGCACCAATATGTGCAAAGCCTTTCGCTCCGCCACCACTCAGGACAAGCCCCAATTTAGGCCGATGCGCGGGGGCGTGCTCCTGCGCCATTGAGCGCGAAGGCAACAGAAAGATTAAACAGCTCACAATGAAAAAAAACCTTACTGTTGCTTTGCTTATTAAATACCCTTGCAGTACACTAGAATTTTGGTTCGAATTCGGCATAATTAAGTCCGAGTTTGGTGAACGACACAAAATAGTTATTAAGTTCGGGATGATTGTTGTTGTTGGCAATCAGATAATAAAGCCTGCCCCCTTCGAGTGCAACGGTGTCACGGGCATTCAGGTAGTAAACCTCCAATTGTTCGTTTGCCAGGGTGAAATTCACGCGCCCGTCGCCAAGCTTTTCAATGAACCAGACTCCAGCAGTATCAAGGCTCATTTCGGCAATTTTATCACCATTGGTTGCCACGTTGAAAACCACCATAAAGGTGTCGGGAGGGAAGAGTAAGGGTTTGTTGTATGGAAATAGCGGTATTCCCGAATCGACTCCGTCATTTTTATAGCAGCCCTGAGTAAGCAATACTGCAGCAGCCATTAAAACAAGGACAATCCGGATCGCTTTCATGCTGCCAAATTAGCACTATTTAGCCATCTATCGCAACTTTGCCGTGACAATTTTTGTATTTCTTTCCGCTTCCACAGGGACAAGCTTCGTTTCTGCCCACCTTTTTCTCTGCAACGATTGGCTGGGTAACCTCCTGCTGCTGGGTGTTACTGTGCGCCTGTGAGAGCAGATCAGAACGTTCCTCTTTCATCTTGCTCCTGTCCAGTCCGCGTGGTTTCTGTGCTTCACGCACTGTCGACGGATCCTGAATCGGAATATCGGCCCGCATCAGGAACGAAATCACGTCTTTGTTGATTTTGTTCACCATGCTTTTAAACAGCTGGAACGACTCCAGCTTGTAAATCAACAAGGGGTCTTTTTGCTCGTAGGTGGCATTTTGAACCGACTGTTTCAACTCATCCAGCTCGCGCAGATGCTCTTTCCACAGATCGTCGATCAGGGCCAGGGTGATGTTTTTCTCAATGGAAAGGGTTACTTCCCTCGGCCCGTTTTCAACAGCCTTCTGGAGGTTGACAACAATCTGCATCCGTTTGTGACCGTCGGTGATCGGGATGGCTATATTTTCATATTGCTTTTGTTTTTCAAACACATCCCTGATGACCGGCATCGTTTTTTCGCCGATGCGTTTTGATTTTTCGCGGTATATGGTTGTGGCTTTGCTGAACAGTTCTTCGTTCAGGCTATCTGCCTTCGATTCGAGGAAACTGTCTTCATCAAAGGGTGGTTCAATGCCCATATGCTTGATTGTCGACATGCGCAATTCATTGTAATCGCGTGCTTCCTGCCCTTCAGTAATGAGGTTTTCTCCCAGGTCGTAGAGCATATTCGAAATGTCGACCGAAAGCCGCTCTCCAAACAGCGCATGGCGGCGCTTTTTATAGATGACTTCACGCTGTGAGTTCATCACATCATCGTATTCGAGCAAGCGTTTACGTGTGCCGAAGTTATTTTCTTCCACCTTGCGTTGTGCCCTTTCGATCGACTTGGTGATCATGGAATGCTGAATCACTTCGCCTTCCTTCAACCCAAGCCTGTCCATCAGCCCGGCAATACGACCAGAGCCAAACATACGCATGAGGTCATCTTCGAGCGACACAAAAAACTGTGAGCTACCCGGATCGCCCTGGCGGCCCGATCGACCACGCAACTGCCTGTCGACACGGCGTGATTCATGACGCTCAGTACCTATGATGGCCAAACCACCAGCTTCTTTCACTCCCAGACCCAGTTTGATGTCGGTACCACGACCCGCCATATTGGTGGCAATGGTGACCACGCCTGCTTGTCCGGCTTCCTTGACAATTTGGGCTTCACGCTGGTGCAGCTTGGCATTCAGCACATTATGTTCGATGCCTTTGCGCTTGAGCATGCGGCTGAGCAATTCAGATGTTTCAACCGATGTGGTACCCACCAACACAGGCCGGCGCTTGTTTACAAGGTTTTCGATGTCGTCGATGACAGCATTGAACTTCTCGCGTTTTGTTTTATAAACGAGGTCTTCGCGGTCGTCGCGCACTATGGGTTTGTTGGTCGGGATGACCACCACATCAAGCTTGTAGATGTCCCACAACTCACCGGCTTCGGTCTCAGCAGTTCCCGTCATACCGGCTAGTTTGCCATACATCCTGAAATAATTCTGGAGGGTAATGGTAGCGTAGGTCTGGGTTGCCGCTTCAATTTTTACGTTTTCCTTTGCTTCAATGGCCTGGTGCAAGCCATCCGAATAGCGTCGGCCTTCCATGATACGGCCGGTCTGTTCATCAACAATTTTGATTTTATTGTCGATGATGACGTATTCAACGTCTTTCTCAAACAGGGTATAGGCTTTCAGTAGCTGATGAACGGTATGCAGCCTCTCCGACTTGATGGTGAACTCACGGATCATATCCCCCTTTTTCTCAAGGAGTTTGTCTTCCGGAAGGTCCAGTTTGCTCAGCTCGGCGATTTCGGCGCCAATATCGGGAAGGATGAAGAAATGCGGCTCATTGTATGCTTCTGTCAGCAGGTCGATACCTTTTTCAGTAAGCTCAACGGAGTTTACCTTTTCATCAATCACAAAAAAGAGTTCATCATCGATCAGGTGCATGTTTTTAGCCTGTTCCTGCAGATAAAAACTTTCCGTTTTCTGCATCAGGCTGCGCATGCCTTCCTCGCTGAGGAATTTAATTAAGGCATTATTTTTCGGCAATCCGCGATAGGCCCTGAAAAGCAGATCGCCTCCTTTTTTCAGTTCAGCATCTTTTGGTTCGTTTGAAAGAATTTTTTTGGCTTCAGCAAGGATCGAACTCACGAGGCTACGCTGAGCCTGGTATAATTTCGTCACATCGGGTTTCAGGCTGTCGAATTCCTGATTTTCGCCTTTTGGTGTAGGACCGCTGATGATCAAGGGCGTACGGGCATCATCAATCAAAACGGAGTCAACCTCATCCACGATGGCATAATGGTGCTTGCGCTGTACCAGCTCATCGGGGTTGCCTGTCATATTGTCACGCAGGTAATCGAAACCAAACTCG
>JAHIUX010000031.1 GCA_018816765.1 Bacteroidota bacterium | reverse complement strand
TGCCATAGGTGATGTCGGCCTGATAGGCTTTGCGTCGGGCGTGGCTGTTGGGTTCATGCTTGTCGATGCAGTCGATCGTGAGTCCCAGAAACTCATACAGCATACCCATCCATTCGGAGTCGCGCTTGGCCAGGTAATCGTTCACCGTAACCAGGTGGACGCCCTTTCCGGCGAGTGCATTGAGGTAAACGGGCAAGGTTGCAACAAGTGTTTTCCCTTCACCGGTGGCCATTTCAGCAATTTTTCCCTGATGCAGCACTATGCCTCCGATAAGCTGTACATCATAGTGCACCATGTCCCAGGTGATCATATTGCCTCCGGCTGTCCAGGTGTTTCGGTAATAAGCCTTACCGTTGCGGATGGTAACGTTTTCGCGTGTGGCGGCAATATTGCCATCCATCGCATTGGCAGTAACTTCTACTTCTTCGTTGTCCCTGAATCTCCTGGCGGTTTCTTTCATCACCGAAAATGCTTCGGGCAACAACTCAAGCAGAATTTCTTCGGTTTTGTCGTATTGGATCTTTTCGAGCTTGTCGATGCGCTCATATATTTTTTCTTTTTCTTCGGCGCTGAGGTCGGGGTTGGCTTCGAGCTGTGCCTTCAGTTCGTCCGATTCCTGTTGTTCGGCAGCCACATGATCCTTAATGCGTTGCTTGAACTCCTGAGTTTTTGCACGCAGGGCATCGTTGTCGAGCTGACTGATTTTTGGGTAAGCAGCCAGGGTTTTCTGCAGCAGCGGATTGATCGCCTTGAGGTCGCGGGAAGCTTTATCGCCCAGGAATTTCTTTATGAGACTGAACATATTGGTATATTTCTTACGGTCATTGATTGATCAAACATCGTTCCCTTCACTGATTTTCATATTCCCTGCCATTGCGGCAGGCTTTTCGGTGAGGAAAATTCACGGCAAAGTTACATAATTTACGTGATAATAGTGGCAACCTTCGCAGTCAACATAAGCCATTTCAGGGGTTCAGGGCTTGTTCGCCTGTTGTTTCATCAACCGCTCAAGGTGCCTGTCGAGGCCCTGGTCAATGGCAGGTGCCGGTGCCATCCCGATGCGGCTTCCCGGAATCAGGATGATGTGCTCGGGGAATGCCTTGATGTTGTATGCTTCAAGCAAGAGAAAGTCGTCACTAAGGTCGAGCACCGGCCAGGTGAACCTGTTTTCACTGAAATGCTTTACGGTGGCCACGAAACTGTCGTGGCTGGCAATGGTGATTAGTTGCAGCTCGTTGGCGTGTTGCTCTGAAATTTTCTGCAGGTCTTCGAGCTCGCTCAGGCAGGGCGGACAGTCACTTTTGACAAAAGAAATCAGTACAAAACGGTCGGCGAATTGCCTGGTTTCAACCTTTTTTCCGCTTGCGTCGTTCAGGCTGATTGCAGGTGCCGGTGTGTTGTAAGCAAGCAACAGGTCAGCCTTAATGATATTGGCAGCTACCTGCCTGTGTTTCGGGTATTTGCTTGTTAAGGAAATTTCATTGAGCAGTGAGGATATGGCAGCCTTATCGAAGTTGCGCATGAAATAAATGTCTTTCAGGTTGAGCAGCAGCACAAGCTCGGCCAGTTTAGGGTCAGCAGCCAGGTTGGCATCGGTGTTGAGCAGTTGTTTCACGGCAGCATAGCCTTTTTTAAAGGCCTCGTCGAGTTTGTTCTGGTCGTAGCCCCTGAGGTTGAGCAGGTAGTTGCTGAATACCTGCACAAACAGGCTTGTGTACTCAATGTTTCCGTATTGAATGGGTTTGTTCAGGAAATAGGTTTCGATGACGCGCTGGTTGGTTTTGTTGGGAGTTGCCAACTCAACGGATGCGATTTTGTACTGGCAATAATCGGTCAGATAAGGATGGGCAAAGTGCGGGATGCGTTCAGCGATGGTGTTGCGCAGCGAATCAATCATCCCAGTTTTTCCCCTGCGGTATAAGTCGTTGAAATGTTGCAGCAGAAAGGTATTCACGATGAGGTTAATGGTAGTCAGCTGTTCGCCAGCACCGCCATCCGTTGTTGAAATGATGCGGAAACGAAGCGGCTCTTCGTCATAGTATGAGGCAAACGCACTGGCCGGGAGGTCATCAATTTCAACGGCATAGGTTTTCCCTGGCAGCAGAAAAATTTCGCCTTTGTCGGGGCCAACTGCTAGCAAGGCATATTCGGGTTGCTGCAAGGGTGTTTGAATAAAAAAGTTGCCCAGTGCATCAGTGGTGGTTGTAACGGGTGTTTTTTGCCACTCGGACAGCATATCGTCGTACACAATCAGTCTTACAAGCAGGCCTGGCTTGCCTGTTTTGCCGGTTATTGTTACATCTGTCTGGGCAAAAGCCGCTGCCGACAGCATGTTCAGGCACACAAATAAGCTAAAGATGAGGGCTTGTTTCATTGGTTTTTCGAAAGGCAACAGCAGGTAAACGAATAGCGGCCCATCATATTGTAAGGTCAACCACCGGCGGAACGAACTGCGAAGCATCGCCCCCGTTTCTGACCACGTCCCTGATCACCGATGAGGTGATGGCCGTAAGCTCCGGCGTGGTAAGCAAAAACACGGTTTCAACCTCAGGAAACAGCTTCTTGTTAACCTGACCGATGCTGCGTTCAAACTCAAAGTCGGCCGAGGTGCGCAGTCCCCTGAGGATGTAAACCGAACCCACCGCCCGGCAGAAATCAACAGTGAGTCCTTCGTAACTGGTTACCGAAATCTGGGGATAATCAGCAAACACCTTTTTGATCCAGTCAATTCGCTTCTCAACAGGAAAATAATAGCTTTTCAGCGCGTTGATGCCTACGGCGATGATGATTTCGTCGAACAAGGGCAAGGCGCGCAACACCAGCGATTCGTGCCCCAGAGTGATCGGATCGAAAGATCCCGGGAAAACGGCAATTTTTTTCATCTGTTTCGGTTTACAGTTCGAACAACAAGCAATGTGCAACAAGAAAGGTGCCGCATCGCTGCTTCAAATCCTGTAGCAAAACTAAGGCGTTTCGACCGATTTTAAAACAAAATTCTACTTCACTGACACCAGCCACTGATGACATCCGATGGTGATCAGCAGGATGGGTCTTTGGTTTTCGACGGCCAAAGCATAGAAAAGTCGGCCGGACATGGTTTTTAAAAAGATTAAAAGGTTGAATAAAAGCTTAACAATCAGAATGATGATTAGGAACTCAGGAGTGTCGATTTGCAAATTCGCCCGATATCCTGTTATTTTACAATTTATTCATCTTTCAGAAGGCGTAAACAACGCTAGCTTCCGTAATTTTACTGAACCAATGAATGCACCTAAACCTCGGTTATGAAAACCTTACTCGTCGTACGACATGCCAAGTCATCCTGGGAATTTCCCGAACTGCCTGATCACGAACGGCCTTTGACTGACAAAGGCAAGATACGCACAAAAAAAGTGATCGATTTTTTGATTGCAAAGGACATCAAACCTGATTTTGTCATCAGCAGTTCGGCTTTGCGTGCACGCGAAACTGCCCGATACATCAGCAAGGCCCTTCGCTACCATAAAGACGACATCAAGGTCGATCCGGCACTGTATCATGCCGATGCTGAGCAACTGTTTGATCAGTTCATGGACATTTCAGATGCCTTTCAAACACTGATGATTGTTGGGCATAATCCGGCGCTGACCAATTTTGTAAATTGTTTTCTGCAGCCACCCATCGACTGGTTGCCGACATCGGGTGTGGTCTGCCTGTCGTTCGACACCATCCGTTGGGAAAACATCCGCCAGGCTGGGTGCAACATCGAATTTGTTGTATTTCCAAAGTTGCTCAGAGAAGAGAAGTAAGCACAACCAGGCAACATTATGGCAAAGAAACCGAAAACATATTCCATCCAAAGGGAACTCAGCTGGCTTAATTTCAACGCACGGGTGTTGCAGGAAGCCATCGACCAATCAAACCCCATGATTGAACGGCTGCGTTTTCTGGGCATCTATTCGAATAACCGCGACGAGTTTTTCAGGGTCAGGGTAGCCACGCTTCGCCGCCTGAAGGCCCTGCAGATTGAAAAGGACGAGTTTGCCGGCTTTGACCCTTCGGTTGTGCTCAAAGACATCAGGAAGAACATCGAAATCCAGGAAAAGGTGTTTACCGACACCTATCAGCAGCTGGTCAACGAGCTGCGCAATGAACAGATCTACATCATCGGACTCAATGAGATGAGCCCCGAACAAGGCGAATTTGTGGAAGAATACTTCCGGCAAAAGGTGCATCCGATACTGTTTCCCATCATGTTGAGCGAATTGCGCGATCCTTACAGCCTGAAGGACAATTCAATCTATCTTGTGGTTATCCTTCGCAATTCGGCAAATCCGCTGGCGGAGAATTATGCACTCGTGAAGGTCCCTGCCAGCCTGATTTCGCGCTTTCTGATCCTTCCACGAAAGGACAACTGCTACCATGTGCTGCTGCTCGACGATGTGATCCGTTATAACCTTGGTGAGATTTTCCTGCCCTTTGGCTACGACAGCTTTGATGCCTACGCCATGAAGTTCACCCGCGATGCAGAACTCGACATCGACAGTGACATCTCAAAGAGTTTCCTCGAAATCATGGCCGAAAGCGTAAAACAGCGCAAACGTGGCGCTCCGGTAAGGTTTGTTTACGACAAGTCGATGCCCGAGCATGTGTTGAACAAGCTGCTTAAGAAATTCAAAATCAACAAGGACGACGCCATTCGAGGAGGTGGACGTTACCACAACTTTCGCGATTTCATGGCATTTCCGGCCATTGGCGACGCAAAGCTCTATTATGAACCTCAGCCGCCACTGCGCCACAGGGACCTGCCCCCGCACAAAAGCATTTTCAGTGTGATCCGTGAAAAGGATGTGATGCTTCATTTCCCTTATCAAACCTTTCACCATATCCTCGACCTGCTGCGCGAAGCATCTATTGATCCGAAAGTGAAGTCGATCAAAATGACCCTCTACCGTGCAGCCCGCGACTCATCGGTGATCAATGCCCTCATCAATGCGGCCCGTAACGGTAAGTCAGTGACCGTTTTTCTGGAGCTGCAGGCGCGTTTCGATGAAAAAGCCAATATCTACTGGTCAGAGAAGTTGCAGGAAGAAGGGGTGAAAATCATCAAGAGCATTCCTGGCTTCAAAGTACACAGCAAGCTGTTACTGATCAGGCGCAAGGAAGACGACAAATACGTGTATTATTCAAACATCAGCACAGGCAATTTTAACGAGTCGACAGCAAAGGTGTATGCCGACGATAGCCTGCTCACCGCCGATGAAACCGTTGGCAAGGAGGTGAACCAGATGTTCCAGTTGTTCGAAATGCCTTACAGTCCGCCTATATTCAAAAAGCTCGTCGTTTCGCCTTACACGATGCGCGACCATTTTACGCGGCTGATCAATGCCGAAATCAGGAACGTGAAGGCAGGCAAAGAAGCCTGGATCGTCATAAAAATCAACAACATCGTCGATGAGAAGATGATCAAAAAGCTCTACCAGGCCAGCGATGCCGGTGTTAAAATCAACATCATCTGCAGGGGTATCTGCGTGCTCATACCGGGGATTCCAAACCAAAGCGAAAACATCAGCGTGATCAGCATCGTAGACCGCTACCTCGAACACAGCCGCCTGCTCGTGTTTGCCAACGGCGGCGAACCACTTTATTATATGACTTCCGCCGACTGGATGATCCGCAACCTCGATCACCGCTTCGAAGTGGCCAACGAGGTGACCGATCCTGGCATTCAGCAGGAACTGGCTGATATGCTAAAGATTCAGCTTGCCGACAACTGCAAGGCCAGGCTGATCAACCAAGCCGAAGTGAATAAATACAGGCGTGATTCCGGAGAAAACAAGATGCGTGCCCAGGTGGCGATTTACCAATACCTCAAGGCCAGGTCAGCAAACTGAGCCTGTGTCGCAGGTTTAACACGAAAACAGATCATGGTTGAGGTTACTGTAAAACGCGCTGCAGAACAGCAAACAACGAGCTGGTCGGGAGGGACCACCACGCAGCTGTTTATTCATCCGGCAACAGCCGATTACCTCAAAAGGGATTTTCAGTTCAGGCTCAGCAGTGCAGTCGTGAAAGCCGAACAGGCTGAGTTTACCCGCTTACCCGGTGTGTCGCGCAAACTCATAGTCCTGAATGGCGCCATCCGCATTCGCCATCAGGGTCATCACGAAAAAACACTCAAACGTTTCGATGTGGATGTGTTCGAAGGTGATTGGACAACAACTTCCGTTGGGCAATGCACCGATTTTAACGTGATGACCACAGGCACTTGCCTTTCCTCGCTAAACTCCCTTGAGATACCTGAGCCGGGAGTGGTTGAGCTGAGCGTTGCTGCCGGTGCCGATAGCCTGTTCGTTTACCTTGTCAGCGGCGAACTGCAGGCAGTTGATTTGCCGGACGGACCTGTCTTATTTCCCGGTGACCTGCTGCAGCTGAAAACTACAGGCGGGGGCTTGCTTCGTTTGATGACACTAAAATTTGCTGAAGCAGTGATCGTTACCATATTTTGTTCCTGAAAAGGATGTAAAAAAATGCCGAAAAATATTGTACAGCTTTGGAATAGGTAGTAACTTTAGGGAGTCAAAAAAAATGATCTGCATCGCCCGGTGGCGAAGCCAAAAATTCACATAATGAACACACATACCAACGCCTTGCCCAAAGAGGTATTTTCGGGAAGCATCTGGGAAGCTGAGCTGGTGAAAAGCCTGCTCGAAGATGCTGCCATTGGGGTTTATTTAAAAGATGAAATCACGGGAACCCTTGTTCCATGGTATACTGCCGGAGGCGGGGCAGGAGCCGTGAAGGTGATGGTTCCGGATACCTATTTCGAACGCGCAAGCCTCATCGTTGCCGAATACGAAAAAAATATCCACCGGCAGAACTAAACATCACACAACCCATGCAGGTGATCGATTTGTTGTCCATGAATGAAGCCTTGATTGCCCTTGTCGGGGAATGGGAAGCCGTGCTCAGGTCATTGCCCGAAGCAGTAATGGCTGACCGCAGAAACAGCCAGCACCGCAGCATAAAGGAAATTGTGGGCCATATGGTCGATTCGGCCACCAACAACACCCACCGCATTGTGCACCTGCAGTACCAACAAAGTCCGTTGGTGTTTCCGAACTATGCTACCAATGGAAATAACGACCGGTGGATTGCCTTGCAACATTACCAGCAGGAAGACTGGCAAAGCCTGGTTTCGCTATGGAAGTTTTCGGTGCTGCATATCGGACATGTGATTAGCCGGGTGGATGCAGGAAAACTAGAAAACCAATGGATTGCAGGTCCTGACAAGCGCATCAGCCTGGGTGCAATGATCCATGATTTTCTGCCACACCTGCAATTACACCTGGCCGAAATTGAAGACCTGATTAACCGCAAATGATGCTTGTTTATGGAGCCCCAAACGACAGCCGAAGCCATGCTCATTGCCGCATGCGGCATCAACTGCCGCAGTTGCATGGCCTGGCTGAGGACCAGAAACCGTTGTAATGGCTGTAAAGCCACCGTGGGACCAAAGGCGAACCACTGCAGCAGCTGTGTGATCAGGAACTGCCCGCAGCTGGCAGCATCCAGCAAAGGCTTATGTTTTGAATGCAATGATTTTCCCTGCAGGCGCTTGCGTCAGCTCGACAAACGCTACCGGCTGAAATACAACGAAAACCTGATCGGTAACCTGCAACGCATTCAACACATTGGAATCGATCAATTTATGGCGTTTCAACAACTGAAATGGCAGTGCGTCCATTGTGGTGCGCTGCTTTCGGTGCACCGCCCCAACTGCCAGCAGTGCGGGAAGCCGCGGGAAACAGCGGAAGGATAAAGGTTGATGGTGTAGTCGGCAGAAGGAAATGTGTGAGTTTTACTTTTTGGCGGCTTAAAAAACAATTTCTCACTGTCATGAATAATACTATTAAAAAAGTATCTTCGCAAATGTTAGATTGTCACATTGAAGAACTGACAAAACAACATTTTAACAATAAATTAAGCTATAGGTTAATTTTCATGAAACTTTTATCATTTTATATCGTTTTATAATATACATTTGTGGCCAGAAAATGTGAACATATGATCTCTTCTTCGGATGGGAAAAGAGCTATTTATATCGATAGTGAGAATAAAGAGGAAATCTTAACATATTTAAGGCAAGATAATAGGCACAAAAAAAAGTTCAGATTTATTACAGATATAATTCTAGGTGGTCATAAAAATACAGAACTATACGACAAAGAAGAGATTAATGATAAATGCAAAGGTGTTACAACAATGAAGTTCTTTAAAGGTCAAGAAAATGACAGAATTTATTGCAAGGAAATTTATTCAAATGAAGGTACATTCATTATAGTTACAGCCATATTGCATGAAAGGAAGAAATCTAGTAGTTTATCATCGAAAGAAAAAGTCATAATAAATAGAGTAGGGGGATATGAGTATGAAATTCAAGGAAAGGTATAATATTTCAAATGAATTTGACGATATTTTCTCATTTTCAAATGAAGAGGAAGAACTAGAACATGATGCTCAAATGTTGACGTATAAGTTTCTAGATGAAATCGAAAAGTGTTACTTCAATGGACCAAAAATTAGGAAAAAAGATCTCGCTAAATCTTTAGGTAAATCTACCAGTTTTATTTCACAGCTTTATTCTGGAGATAAACTTCTTAACTTTCCTCTATTGGCTAAAATCCAAAAAGCTTTAAATATTAATTTCGAAATAAAGGCAAAAGTTCTTTCCACAGATTACATTCAGAATTCTCCAAACATAAATATTAAGGGTTTCTATAATGAACCTGAAGGCTTTTGGGTATGGAAAAACAAACAACCAAACTATTCCTCTACGAATGCGTGTTGTGACACGTTTGAAAGGACTAAAAATAAAGAAACAGCTGCATAAAGATGAAAGCTTATAGATCACCCTTAATTTTAAATAATTTTTTTTTACTAAATCATCAATATCATGTTATTCAACCACCGAATAACCAAAGTGATGATGAAACACCTATGTCTGAAATAGTTAACCAATACAATTTAGAAATTGATTTTGCGTTTCAAAATATTGACAACAATAATTATCAATTGTTTACTAAAATAGGAATTAATGATCTCGAAAAGCCACTCCCCGGATATTTATTATTTATTGAAGGAGTATGTGTCTTCTCCTTTGACACATCAGAAGAATTAACTGAAAAAGATAAATCAGATTTGCTTCATATTTCCGGATTAAATATCTGTATAAATAGCCTTAGAAATATTATTGCTACAACAACAGCAAATGGACCTATTGGGAAATACACTCTTCCCTCAATCAATGTAAATAAGCTTTTAACAGATAAACATAATCAAATAGAATTAAACAAAAAATAGAATTCTCTATTAACCATGTAAATATTAAACTAATAAGACTATAGAAAATTTTCTTGTATAAATATATGATCAATAACTTATTAAATTGAAAATGATCTGTTCCAAACTGCCCACCACCTACTGCACTACCTCCAAGCATTATTGATAAAAAACAAACATGTCCATAAACTATTTAAAATGGACAGATGTCAAATAATGGCTAAGGTACTGGTCCTAACCATTTGGATAGTATTTTAAGGTGCTTTCGAAATTTTGAAAATGGTTTAACTTTCTTATACGGTAACTCTGCTAAATCGTACCCTCACCACCTAAAATCAGAAAATGCTGTAAGTCAGGCTGGCAATAAGCTGGCTCAGGAAATTGTTTGAGCTGTTGATGATGTCGTTGCTTCCCTGACTGCCATACTCAACCTGCCTTATGTAACGGTAATCGGCCAGGTAATCGATGCTGAACCTCACTTGAGGAGAAACATAATACCTGCAATTGAATTGCAACACCCCATCAACATACTGCCGGCCATTTTTTATTTTCGCATTCTGATTGTATTGCGAATCCCCCCAATACCGGCTATAGGCCAGGCTGGCATTCAGGCTCAGGCTGGTGCGGCTGTTCGGGTAATAGCCCACCCTATGCGATATGATCCCGTAGGCATTGGGGGTGTTGTCGATGTTTTCCTGCTCGGTAATCAGCACATTTTTTTCATAGATATGAATCTGGTTGCGGCTGTGATACAAGCCATACGCCAGGCTTGCCATGCCTGAGTGCTGCCATGACAGGCTGACAGGCTTTTCGCATTGGTAAGTGGCCTTCAGGTCAAGTCCCCAGGCGCCGGTCTGGTACTTGTTCTCATTGCTGTAATGTTGATTCAGCGGAATGCCACTCACCGTATCGTAGTAATGGTAGGTGTCGGTATGATTGCTGCCCGAAAATTGCGGGACTAAACCGAAGGAGAAGCGCTGTCCGGCCGAACGCAGTGGTCCATTGGCATGATCCCAGTTGTCATTAAGCAAGGTATAATAGCTGGCGCCGGAAGTGTTTTTCAGTCCGCGTGATGCAATCAGCGAATCAATGGCGTTGATTTCGGCAATCTTTCGTAAGCGGGCATCAAAATACCGCTTGTTTTTAACCGAGGTGATCTTGTAGGCCAGGGCAAGGATGTCGTCACTGTCAGCCTGTTTGCTCAGGTCACCTGATTTTTGCAGGTCTTCGAGGATGTAAACAGCAAGCCGTGCATCCTGCACCGCTTCTATCCTGCCTTTGCCAAGCATCAGCGCCATAGCCAGATCGAACTGGCCCGAACGGCTGCGATTCCAGTCTCTTTCGGGATAAGTGACAGGCTTATTATCGAACTTCTGGCCAAAATAGTTAAAGCCTGCATGCACCATGGGAATCAGTTCGATAAACTGATTTTTACTGTTGTAATACCTGTTGGTGCTGTAATAGCCCAGGTTGACACCATAACTACCCGATCGGTTTTTCGTCCGGCTGTTTATGCCCTGGTCATTTTCAGATGTGAACCTGCTCCAGGCGCCAGACAGGTTCATAGACAGCATTGTTGAGCCCTGATAATGCACGTTGTTCTTTGCCACATGATATGTTGGCGATGCGTTGAAGCTGGCAGCGCCCTGATGGGAGGTTTGTTTGACCGATTGACGGTCAACTGTTTGGTTAATGATGTTGTCGGATTGCAGGCCAAACCCGAGGTCCAGGGCATGGTAAGTGTAATCCGGATTCTGATAGTCTGACAGCTTGAATTCGTTTTGACCAAACGACTTGCTGAACAGCAAAATAAATGATAATGTGATGACCGTAAAAAGGCCGGAGTACTGTTTCAGTGATTGCATCTTGTACTATGTTAATGAAACACAAAGGAATTCAGCTGAATGTTCGAATCAGAGAGGTTATTTCATATGGTAACTGACAAAGTTCAGGTTTAGTCTTGAGTTGCCAACATAATCATATATAATTCCACAAGGAAAACATAGTTTACTTTGTACAATTCAGACATTCAGCCCGATACTCCATTTCGCATTTTGTGTCCCGAAACATAGGCAGGATAGTCGTACTTTTGCGAAAACTTTTTAGCATGATTTCATTTGAACAGGCCTATGCACTCGTTACCGACAAGCTTCCCTTACCGGAGGTTGAGCAGGTGCCGCTTGCCGAAAGCAGGGGTAGGGTGCTGGCTACTGACATTCAGAGCGATATGTGTATGCCGCCCTTCAATAAAGCTGCTGTTGATGGGTTTGCCTGCCGGCGCGAAGACCTTGGCGACGAAAGCCTCCAATTGCTTGAGGTAATTGCAGCAGGCAAAGTTCCAGTTCATCGCATCGGCAAAGGCCAGTGCGCAAAGATCATGACCGGCGCCATGATGCCCGAAGGAGCTGACTGTATTGTGATGGTTGAGCAAAGCGAAATGCTTGCCGGCGAGCGGGTAAGGTTTGCCGATAAGCGCACAAAAGACAATATTGCCCGCATGGGCGAAGACATCAGGAGAGGCGATATAGTGCTAAAACAGGGCTGCCTGATCAAACCCCAGCACATGGCGGTCTTGGCCAGCGTTGGTGCACATCATCCGCATGTTTACAAACAGGTGAAGGTGTGTGTAATGTCGACAGGCGACGAACTCGTTGAACCACACCTTGTTCCGGGCAAAGGACAAATCAGGAACAGCAATGCCACCCAGCTGTTGGCACAGGCAGATGCCATGGGATTGGTGGTGAATTATGGCGGTATCATTGCCGACAATGAGCCCGACTGCCGCCGCATGATCACCGACGGACTGCGTAACAACGATGTACTGATCCTGTCGGGAGGAATTTCGATGGGCGACTTTGATTATATCCCTGCCATCCTCGACGAACTTGGACTGAAAATTCAGTTTCGTTCAATTGCTGTTCAGCCCGGCAAGCCAACGGTTTTCTCCCGCTCGGGCAATAAATTTGTATTTGCCTTGCCCGGAAATCCGGTTTCATCTTTCAATATTTTTGAGCTGCTGGCAAAGCCATTCATGTACCGGCTGATGGGACTCCGCTGGGAGGCGCCTGTGTTGCGACTGCCTATGGCCGAATCCTATGAAAGGAAATCCGTTTCAAGGCTGGGCTTTGTGCCATCAATCATCACAGTTGATGGAAAAGTAAAGCCGATACATTACCATGGCTCGGCACACATCAACGCATTGACTGATGCCAACGCGCTGATGCAGGTCCCCTTAGGCAAAGCGGTTATCAACATTGGAGATCTTGTCGATGTACGACTCATTTAACCGGCGGATCAACTACCTGCGCATTTCGGTCACCGACAGGTGTAACCTGCGCTGCACCTACTGCATGCCCGAATGTGGCGTGGTCACCTTGCCTCACGAGCAAATTCTTTCTTTTGAAGAAATTGTCGAGGTGGTGCAATATGGCGTTGATCATGGCATCGAGAAGGTGCGCATCACCGGAGGTGAGCCCCTTGTACGCAAAGGCATCGTCGATCTTGTCAGGCGAATCGCTGCCATCAAAGGAATCAACGACCTGGGCATGACAACCAATGCCATCCTTCTCGACCAATTTGCCCGGCCATTGGCCGATGCCGGACTAATGCGTGTCAATATCAGCCTCGATACCATCGATCCGGATCGTTTTCGCGAAATCACCCGCAGAGGCAATATCGCAGACGTCTATCGGGGGATTGAAGCAGCGCGCAAGGCAGGCCTCCGCCCGATCAAGATCAATTGTGTTGTAAAGGAATCATCCGATGAACCCGATGCCATGGCGATCAGGCAATTCTGCGAAGAGCAGGGTCTCGAAGCCAGGTTTATCACCGAAATGAACCTCGAGACCGGTCATTTTTCTGTAGTTGAAAATGGCGAAGGAGGTCATTGCGCAAGCTGTAACAGGCTGCGCATCACCGCCAACGGTGACCTCAAGCCCTGCCTGTTCACCGACCTGAGCTACAATGTGCGCACCATGGGCCTTGCCGGGGCATATCAGGCAGCTATTGGCAACAAACCTGCCTGCGGATCGATCAACCAAAGCAACCAATTCAGCAATATCGGCGGATAAAGCTGTCTTTTCTGCATTCGGGCAGGGAAATTGTTGATTTTCATCGGTGTTTTTTTGAACTTTTAACATTGGCTGCTGCGGTCATGGCATGCAACTGCTTACTTTTGCTAACCAACAATAGCATCATGTCAAAACTAACCCATACCGATCAACAGGGAAAAGCAAGCATGGTTGATGTCAGCGAAAAACCTCCCATGTATAGGGTGGCTGAAGCCACAGGATTCATCAGGCTTCAGCCTGCCACGATCCGGCTTGTGCGCGACAACCAGATGAAGAAAGGCGACGTGCTTACGGTGGCCGAAATAGCCGGTATCCAGGCAGCAAAACAAACGAGTGCCCTGATTCCCCTGTGTCATCCGCTGTTGCTCAGCGCGATAAAGGTGAGGGCCAGCCTCGAAGAAACAGGTGTGAGGGTGGTTTCATCGATTAGCTGCACAGGCAATACCGGTGTTGAGATGGAAGCCCTCACCGCGGTGAATGTGGCCTTACTTACGGTGTATGATATGTGCAAAGCCGTCGACAAGGCAATGGAAATGCAGGAAATCCGTTTGGTTTCGAAAACCAAATCTGCAGTATAACGACCATGTCTGTAAGGTTCAAACAGCTCATTTCGTCTTTGATCCTGATGCTGATGGCTGCCGGCTTGCAGGCACAGGTCAACTACCGGCCGTTTTTGCTCAACGGGCGGATTTACCTGTCTGAGGAGAAATTCGTTGATGCCATCAAGCAATTCAATATTGCCATCAATGCCAAACCCGACCTTTTCGACGCTTATTTCCTGCGCGGTGTTGCAAAGTTTAACCTGGGCGATGACCAGGGCGCCATCGAAGATTTTACCACCACCCTCAGCATTCACCCGCTCTATGTGAGGGCATATTATTACCGCGGGGTGGCCAATGACCGCCTCCAGAACTACCACAACGCCAGGTCGGACCTGGCAAAAGCCTTGTCCATCGACCCTTATAATGCTGATTTGCACGTGGCCAATGCTGCCACCAAAATGCACCTGAATGATTTTAAAGGGGCCATCGAAGACTTTGATATGGCCCTGTTAATCAATTCATCGCTTTCGTATGCCTACCTGAACCGGGGCATTGCCAAATGGTTGCTCGACCGGAAAGAACTTGCACTCGAAGATTTGAACAAAGCCGTTTTTCACGATTATTTTGACACTGACAACTGGATCAGAAGGGGCATGCTCCGCGCTGAGCTCAACGACATTTCGGGGGCGATGGCCGATTTTAACCAGGCCGAGATGCTCGACGCCTCCAACCCCTTGCTGTATTTTCAACGGGCAATGGTTTTCCTGAAACAGGGTGATACACTGGCAGCCCTCAGGGATTACGAAAAGGTAAATATGCTCGACCAGCGCAATGCGCTTACCTATTACAACCGCGCCCTGCTCTATGGCTTGATAGGCCAGCCCGACGCTGCCGCTGCACTCTACACGGAGGTGATCAAGATTAATCCGGGCAATGTGTATGGCTATTTCAACCGCGGCAACACCTATTACGAAATGAAAAACCTCGCAGCTGCCGAGCAGGATTTTACGGAAGCCATCCGGATTTTTCCTGATTTTGCCGGTGCCTGGATTAACCGGTCGGTGGTCAGGCGCGAAAGGAAAAACGAGAAAGGAGCCCGAAATGATTACGACAAAGCCATGGCCATCATCACAGCGGTGAATGGACCTTCGGCCAATCCCGATTCTGTTTTCAGCCGATATGCTGACTCAAGCTTTTTCAATAAAATCATCGCCCTCGAATCTGATTTCGTCAGTGGGGAAGCCCGGCAGGCAAAGGTGCAGTACAGGGAAATGAAAATTGAACCATTTGGCCTGTTTTATGTCGGGCTGATGTCGGTGAAGGGAAAACCACAACGCCTCCCAACGGGATACTACAGCAGTCCCACTCTGGCTTCACTTAATGCCAATGCCGCTGGTTTCAGCTATGTTATTGCCAATGTCACCCGGCTTGAAAACCATCCTATTGATGCCAAAACCAACCAGTTTTACGACAGCATTGTCAGTGGCGGGAAAGAAAACGGCTGCAGCGACTTCTTCCGACAGGCCATTGCCAATCAGGCGTTGCAAAACTATGCAACGGCACTCGAATCCTTTGCCATTGCTTCGAAATGCAGCGGTGACGCAGAGATGACCCTGCTGAATACAGGTGTCATCAGGGTGTCCCTTGAGGACCTGCATTTTGCCAGCGAGAATTATGTTGTAGATGTAATGATTGCTCCACGGAAATCACCATCCATTTCGCAAACTGATAAAAAAGATGAGGCGGATTACAGACTTGCCCTGGCCGACTTCATCCGTTTGTGCCACGATCAGCCGGGCAATGCCTTTGCGTGGTATAACCTGGCCACAACAAAGCTGCTGATGAAAAACTACAACCGGGCCATTGATGACTACTCCGAAGCCATCAGGCTGGAGCCTGCCCTAGGGGAGGCGTATTACAACCGTGCACTTACCCTGATTTTTCTGGGCGAAGACAAACTGGCCTGCGCCGACCTGAGCAAGGCTGGCGAGCTTGGAATTTCTGAAGCCTATTCAGTCATCAGAAAATACTGCACCAAATAAGAGGGTTATCGTCTTGTGCCACCAATCTGCTCCACCTTGTCGGGTTCAGCCTTCAGCTTGATTTCTTCGCCTTCCCTGTTCTCTATCAGTCCCTCAAACCAGGTTTCCCATCCGGTGATCTTCAGCAGATAGGTGCCTGGCTTCGCTACCTCAATGCTGGTCTGGGCCATACCGTCGATAGGTGAAATGCCCAGGCTTAGTTTCTGCTCGCCATTGAGGTAAATATCGCAAAAACCTTTTTTGCTGAGAAAGTTGATGCTTGCCGGATCATTGCTTGCGGGCCGTTGAAGGTCAGTCTGATGAGTAGCCTGGGTAGCTGATGAAAGTTGTTCCTGCTGGCCATTGATGATGACGGGTTTCTGGCCCTGGCTATCATTCAGGTCATGCGTCTGAATCAGGCTGTTAACCATTTCACCGGCAAAGGGTACGGTTTCAAAGATATTCAGTTACTTGTCGGCATAACGGGCCTTAACAACGTATCCTCCGGGGATGTCGATATAGCTTTCAAATTCTTTTTCTGACTTGAACATTCCCCTCACCTAACCGATTTACAGCATATGTTTGACATGGCTGAGGCTAATGGCTGCTATTAGCTGGCCATCGGCAGGCTGCAGGTTTTTACCGTCGATGGTCACAGCAATAAAATCATTGCCAGTGAAGGTGAGTTCAAAGCGACCTGGTTTATTGGGATCGGCTTTAACTGCCGCCTTCACATTTTCACCGGTAAGGTTGTCAACAGCACCTTTGCGAGTTCATCGACAGCTTCATCGGCGGTTTCCACCGAGCTGGCTTTAGCATTGGCTGTGGCGCCCTGCACAATCATGGCTGTTTCCGTCTCAACCACCTTGGCATCAATCCTGATGGCTTTGCCCAGGTTCATAAACGCGCCCAGCACAACATATTTTGCCCCTGTCAAACGGCTAACCTCTACAGCTGTTTGTTCATCGACCAAACCCGACAAGCCCAACTGCAGTTCCTGGGTGACCTTTTCGAGCTGTATGCGCTCAACCAGCCTGATCTGCTGGCTTGTTGCCAGTGTTGTGGTGAGCATATCGGCAAGGCCATTCTGAAGATAGACATTGTCGGGAGAGCCATTGTTATTAAAATTCATTACAGCCACGACCTGTTGCGCCCTCAGGCTGACAGAGAACAACGTGATGGCCACTAAGCCAATGACGAAGCGTAGGAGTTGACTCATTGATTAAGGACTTATTCGATTAGGTAATGAAAAATAGTTTCGCAGATAAATGACAGAAATTCGGTTAAACAAAGGTGTCGGGGTATAACTGGTTGAACGCAAAACCAGTCACAAGCAGGATGATAAAAGCGAGAATCACCATTGCCAGACCAAGGATAATCAGCATGGCATTGATGGTGAAATAGGTGTTGAGGTTGAGCAGCGACTGGATGAGTGAGCCCTTATCGCCCTCATGGAAAGCCCGCTTTGCGTTGTTACCTGCTTTGAGCAAAACCAGCCCAAGCCAGAACGGTAACCAGGCTATCAGTAAACCAATGATGGTGAGACCCAGCAGGGACCCGTAAATGATCAGCGCAATACCCATGAATTTTATCCAGCCTGCTGCCTGCGACAGCGGCTGACTGATTTCCCTGACCAGCTTTTCTGTTTGACCAGCTTCGTTTTCCACTTTTTTAAAGGACTTTGATCAATTATTTTGCATAAATGGGACGTAAATTTACTATTTTCGCCTAATCAACAATGCAATAATTAAGGGGTATGGCAAATTCAACAATTACAGTGCTTTCAGTTAATGTTTCTGAGAATAAAGGCACCATCAAGACAGCAGTTAGCGAAATTGAATGCAACAGCAAAGGCGTAGTGGGTGATGCACATGCCGGAAGCTGGCACAGGCAGGTTAGCTTGCTTGGAATGGAGAGTATTGCCAAGTTCGAAGGTGATGCCAAACGGAGCGTGAAACCTGGAGAATTTGCCGAAAACATTACCACCCAGGGCATAGTGTTATACGAAACGGCTCCCTTCGACAAGCTGATTATCGGCAAGGTTGAACTTGAAATCACGCAGATTGGCAAACAATGCCATGGATCGAACTGTGCCATTTTCAAGGAAGTCGGCAATTGTGTCATGCCTGTCGAAGGAATTTTTGCACGAGTAATCAAGGAAGGAAAAATTAAGCCGGGAGCGAAAGTAATCTACCAGCCCAAAGTGTTCAGGGTGCTAGTGCTTACCCTGAGCGACAGGGCAAGCCGTGGCGAATACGAAGACCTAAGCGGACCTGAGATCGTAAGCCAGCTCGAAACGTTCTTTGCAGATAACCGCTGGCACCATAAGATTGAGCGCAAAATCATTGCCGACGATCCCGACAGCCTCCGTTTCATTCTGCGCAAAGCCAAGGAAGAGAAATATGACATGGTATTCACCACCGGAGGGACAGGCATCGGTCCGCGCGACATCACGCCCGAAGTCGCCATGACACTGATCGACAAGGAAATTCCCGGCATCATGGAAAGCATCAGGCTGAAATTTGGTGCCGAAAAACCCAATGCACTATTGAGCAGGGGCGTTGCCGGTGTGATGGACGAAAGCCTGCTGTATGTGTTGCCAGGCAGCGTCAGGGCGATAAAAGAATATATGGGCGAGATTTTTAAAACCCTGCGCCACCTGATATTCATGCAGCGTGGTGTTGATATTCATTAGCTTAGTTTTGTAAAAATATGAACAGCGGGCAGCGGATAAATATTTCTTTTGCCCGAAAGGCATGCTTGCCAATTGCATGTATCTTTGCACAAATCACCTTATGAAAGCCTTTTTGCTACGGTTGTTTCACAATAAGTATTTCTATACCATACTGGTTTTTGTGGTTTGGATGGTGTTTTTTGACCAGAATAAATTTCACAACCAACAGCGTTTGCATGAGTCGCTTACCCGCCTCGAGCAACAGAAGTCATTCTTCAACCGTGAAATTGAACAAAATAAAAAATTCAGCGAAGCCATGTCGACCGACACGGCACTGCTCGAGAAATTTGCCCGGGAAAAATACCTGATGAAGCGTGATAACGAGGATATTTACCTCGTTGTCAAGGAAAAACAGAACAAGCCCTGAGACTGAATCCCGTTTTTAGACAGCAGCATCAGCTGATGCCGGAAATCCTTCTTATTGTCAGCATTTTTTTTGCAAAAGCCGCTGCACGCATTGAACATTTGCGCATTGGCTGACGTTGATAAATCATTGCAAACAGAAAATCATTGCAAAACAAAATACAGCCCAATATGAAGACACTAAGTCATTTCTGGCAACGAATTTTTAGTCCCATCAAAGGCGAATCGAAGCGCGCCGTAGTGCAGGTCAGGTATCATTTTCACCTTCCTGAAATACGCAATTTTCACCTCCTTCCTTTCGCAGCAGGCCGGCATTTTCTGCCTGTAATGATTGACCGTAACTTTAAAAGACATACTTTTGGTCTGATTAGCAGGCTCAGATAATTCCATGACCGAAGATCCCATTGTGCTGGCTTCAGGCCTTATAAAGCATTTTGGCCGACAACAAGCTGTCGATGGCATCAACCTGAGGGTTGAAAAAGGAGATATCTATGGCTTTCTGGGGCCCAATGGTTCAGGAAAAAGCACCACCATCAGGATGCTGCTCGGTTTGATCAAACCCGATAAAGGCGACATCCGTTTATTTGGCAAATCACTTGCCACTGATAGAAAATTCATTCTTGGAAAAGTAGGGGCACTCATCGAACGACCCGATTTTTATCATTATCTGTCAGCCTTTAAAAACCTGGCGTTGCTGGCAAGTTATTCCGGTGTGAGAGCCGACAGCCATCTCATCATGGAAAAGCTTGACATCGTTGGTCTTGCCTCAAGGGCCCATAGCAAGGTGGGCACCTTCAGCCATGGGATGAAACAAAGGCTTGGCATCGCACAGACGCTAATCCATGAGCCTGAGCTGATTATCCTCGATGAACCAGTCAACGGACTTGATCCGCAAGGGATAAAGGACATCAGGGAACTTATTTTGTTGCTGAACGGATGCTTTGGTAAAACCCTCATCATCTCAAGCCATATCCTGCGCGAAATGGAATTGATCGCGAACCGGATGGTGGTCATCAACAAAGGCAAGGTGGTGGTCGAGGGCGAGGTGAAAGTGCTGCTCTCGTCGGGTCGTCAGAAACTTATCCTTGTTGTCGATGAGGCAGCCAGGGCACTTCAGCTGCTGAACAGCGCTTTCCCCGAAGTTGTTTTTGAGACGAACAGGTTGAACGAAATTCATGCAGATGTGGAAGCCATGACAATTCCTGCCATCAACAGCACGCTGGTGAATCACGGCATTGGAGTCAGGCAGCTGCAATCGCTGAACAGCCTGGAAGACTATTTTTTACAGATCACCTGAAGATGATAAAGCTGATCCGCATCGAAATGCTGAAATTATACAGCAGGGGCCTTTCCTATATCGGATTTGTAGCCATCTTTCTGATTGTGCTTGTGATCGAAATCGGCATGTTTGCCGAAGGGCAGAAGTTGCTCGATTTTTTAATTAAAAGCCTCTCAGAGGTGTTTCTTCTTGAGGGCAAGCTGATCAATATTTATACGGTTACCTACATTATCCTGAACAGCTTGTGGATACACATACCGATACTTGTGGCCATTGTTGCCGGCGATATGGTGTCGGGCGAAGCCGGCAGGGGAACCTTCAGGCTGCTCCTTACCCGACCTGTGAGCCGCGCTAAACTGCTTGCCGCCAAGTTTATCACCATGCAGGTGTATGCGGCTTTGCTGGTGCTGTTACTGATGGGCATGAGCCTGGGTTTCGGACGCCTGTTTTTTGAGTCGGGCGACCTGATCGTGCTGATGGACACCATTAACATTTTCAGCGAACAGGATGTGCTGTGGCGGTTTCTGGCCGCCTTTGGCTATGGAATCATCAGCATGTGGGTTGTAGCTGCACTGGCGTTTCTGTTTTCGGTCAAGGCTTCAAACTCCCTTGGTCCGGTGATTTCGAGCATGGCCCTGTTGATTTTGTTCACCATCATTTCCAACTTCAGCATCGGGATTTTTGAATCCGTCAAGCCCTTCTTGTTCACCTCTTACCTCAACGGCTGGCAATTGTTTTTTGCCGATCCGGTTGATCTTGATCAGGTAGCTGTTTCGCTGTTCGTGTTAGTCGTTCACATCAGTGTTTTCTACCTGGCTTCACTGATTATGTTTGTAAAAAAAGACATCACCTCGTAATGAAGACCCTTAGTATCCTGTTGTTCATTGGACTCATGTCCGTCGGTTCCCATACGGCTTTTGGCCAGGTTGATGCCTCTTCACTCATCGGAAAGCTGCTCGAAAACAGCAAGGCTGTGCAGAGTTTTGAAGCTGATGTAGACATTCAGGTTGACGTTGACTTTATCCGCATACCGGTTAAAAAGGGAAGGGTTTTTTACAAGGCCCCCGACAAGTTCAAATTCAGGGCGACGGGCTTCGTGCTGGTGCCAAAAAAGGGATTGAATTTCACCTTTAATGAGATGCTGTCTTCGGAGCATGCTGCCATATATGCAGGCGCTGATTCACTGAACCACATTGTGAAAATTGTGCCTTTGGGTGAAGACGCTGATTTTGCCCTGGTCACGGCCTGGATCGATAAAATGCGTTCAAGGGTTAACAGGCTCGATGTAACTACCAAGGGACAGGGAAACTACAGCTTGTATTTTGAATATGGCAACCTCAGTTTTGATCTTCCCGTCAGCACGAGGGTGCATTTTGAAATTGGTCAGATTGATATTCCCATGAAATTCATCGGGAGCCTGAAGGTCGACAAAAAGAAGGCTGGTAAACGTTCATCGGGTAATGTGACATTGCGCTACAGCAACTTTATCATCAACCGGCAGATAGCGGATGCCATTTTTACAGAAAACGACACCATCAAGTAATCCAACGGACCAGCTTAGCGGATCAGAATTCCATTCCTCCACTGTCTTCCATCTGTTCACGCCTTTCGTTCTGGCGTTTTTTTGCCTGGTTGATCCGGTAGTTGAGGTTTAGGGTGACCACGGTCGCGTTCCACCTGAACTCAGAACGGGTGTAATAGTTTTCTCCAAAGGTCTCGAACGAATGGGTGCGTGTGCCAAACAGGTCCTTCACGTTCAGGGTGAGTGTGCCCTTGCCTTTCAGCACCTCTTTACTCAGACCCAGGTCAATAAACCATGAGGGCAGCCGCTTTCCCTGAGGTGTATCCATGCTGGCCTGATAATTGCCTGCCAGTTGCAGGTCAAAGCCTTTTTTTATCGTTATCCTGTTGTTGATGCGACCGGTCCAGCTATAGTAATCGGTGTGATACACGATGTCCTTGGCTTCGCCATCGGTGATGGTCCTGAAGAAATTCAGGTTGGCATTAAGCGACCACCATTTAAAGGGGAAAACAGCGCCTATGAGTTCGAGGCCATAGGCGTCACTCGAAGCAAAATTCTCCGGTCTTACATAGGTAATACCTGTGCTGTCGAGTGTTTCGATTCGTTGGAACACATCGGTACTATATCGATAATATGCTGTGGTATTAAAACTCGACTTATCCCAATACCTCAGATAGCCCAATTCGTATGAGTCAGTATATACTGGCTTTAGTCCGGGATTGCCAGTCCAGATATATCGGTTGTCAGTATATGACCTGAAAGGGTTCAGTTGACCAAAGTCGGGACGGCGAATGCGGCGGCTGTAACTGAGTTGCAGGTTGTCTTTTTCAGTGAGTTTCCATGTAAAATGTGCACTGGGAAAAAAGTCGAAGTAATTTTGGTTGTTCGACTCACTTGTTTCTTTCAGCAATGTGTTGATATCGGAATATTCAGTCCTTAGGCCCACCTGGTATGAGTACCTTCCGGCATCATTGCCAAAAAGCAGGTATGCGGCCAGGATGTTTTCGGTGTACTCGAATCGGTTTGTAAACTCGGCAATGGGCACATAATCGCCCAGGCTGTCGCGTTCACTCACGGCATAATCATTCCCGATAGTCCGTGATTCGAGTTTCAAACCGGTTTCCAGCTTTGCTTTTCCGGTAAACGGATGAAAATAATCAGCCTGAAGCTGCACATTGTTCTCCGCTTCATTGTTTTTACTTTTCTGGTACAACGGTTCAGGCAAGATAGGGGCCGGGCTAAGATAGAAGGTTTCGGTAATCTTCGATTGTTCCACTTCGCTGTTGTCGAAATACTGCAGGCTCGCCGTTAACAACTGGTCCTTGCGTTTAAATTGCTTTTTATAATTCAGGGCATATTCCAGGTTTGGATCAGTTTCCTGTTCATTGTCAACACGTTCGCTATTTCCGGCCAGCACGTTGTCGGTAAAATCATGGTAGGTAATTGTGGAAGTATTTGTCTGGTCCGAATACCTGTACATCAAACTAAAGGTGAGTATGTTGAGTGGATTAATGTTGTAATCGGCACCCAGACGGATGGTGTTTGAATAACCATTGCGGTGACGATCACGCGCTTGCTTGGTGGTGTAGAACGCGCTGGTGTTGAGTTCTTTCAGCAGATCGCCTGAGCCGATGCGCTCATTGTAATTCAGGGCATAATTGGCAAATACATTCCACTTGTTTTTACGATAGTTCGCACTCAGGCCTATTCCGGCTTGCAACGGATAACCCGTTGATGCGTCAACAGACCCGTTGAACCCTTGCCGCCTGTCTTTACGCAGCACGATATTGATGATACCGGAAGTGCCTGAGGCGTCGTAGCGCACAGAAGGGTTGGTGACGATTTCGACCCGTTCGATCATGTCGGCCTGCAGGCTGCGCAAGGCGTCGCGGCTATTGATTCCGGCAAGTCCCGACATGCGTCCATCGATGAGTACCCGTACCCCTTCATCGCCTCTAAGGCTGATGTTGCCTTCGATATCAACGGTGACAGATGGGATATTTTGCAGCACTTCCATGGCATTGCCGGCTTTGGAGCTGATGTCTTTACCTACGTTGAACACCCGTTTGTCAAGGCTCATCTCGACCTGGCTTTTTTCTGCAATCACCTCTATTTCATTGAGGTTGGTGGCATCAGGTGCAATCGTCAACTCGCCCAGGTCCAACAGTTGTTGCCCCCTTTCAACAGCTATATTGGAAACCCTGATTGTGCCATAGGCCAAAAACTGCACGGCCACATCATATTGGCCAGGTTTTAACTTGATCTCGAAGCTGCCATTTGCTCCTGTAATCCCACCGGTTACAAAACTCGAATCGCTGCTTTGAAAAATCATTACGGTGGCGTATTCCAGTACACGGCTGCTGCTTTTGTCGATCACTTTACCCTTGATGCCAGTATCGACGGGTGAAGGAGATGTTTCTGCGAAGGCGGATTGTGAGATGAAAACGAAAAACAGAATTGTAAACTGCAGGAAAGTCCTGAAGAGTGGCTTGAAAAGTGAAGAGTGCATTTGCGGTGTTAAGAGTTAATTTCTGATTAAACAACGATAGCGTAAGGCTTATTCCCAATAAAGTTGCAGTAGATGAATTTAAGTATAAGGATCAACATCAATTTGCATGAGCACTGATTTAAAGGCGGGCTTGCTAAAGAAAGCAGCGGTAATCAGATTAAGCTTTGACTTGGCTGCAGCAGCAGATGCATTCCGATGAATTTTAATGATAATCTGTTTAATATACAGGTTTTTAATGCGTGAAACCATGGGGTATTCCGGGCCCAGCACCTCGCGAGGGAATTCCTTTTTTAAGGTTAGGGCCAATTCTGCAGCGGCCAGGTTTAACAGTTGTTCGTCGCGGTGTTTCAGCCTGATCAGTATCAGCCTGTAATAAGGCGGATAGTGATAATGATGCCTGATGCCCAGCTGATTGGTATACATGTTTTCGTATCTGTGAGCCACAACATCTTGCAGAAGAGGGTGACCGGGCTGAAATGTCTGGATAAAGACCTGTCCACGCTGATTTTTACGTCCGGCACGACCACTCACCTGAGCCATCAGCTGAAAACTGCGCTCGAAAGCCCTGAAATCAGGATACGACAACATATTGTCGGCATTCAGCACACCGACAACCCGCACGTGGCCGAAATCAAGGCCTTTGGTAACCATTTGTGTGCCGGCAAGAATGTCAATTTTGCCTGCTTCAAACTCCTCTAGTATTGTTTGGAAGGCAAATTTGCTGCGGGTGGTGTCAAGGTCGAGCCGGGCAATACGCGCTTTTGGCAACAACAGACCCAACTCCTCTTCCACCTTTTCGGTGCCAAAGCCGTGCATTTTGATAGCGGTGCTTCTGCAATCGGGGCACTCAGAAGGCACTATGGTGCTGTATCCGCAATAATGGCAGCGTAGTAGCTGCTGTTTCTTATGGTATATCAGGCTTACATCACAGTTCTTACATTGTGGGACATAGTTGCACTGGTCGCATTCGAGCCTGAGTGAAAATCCCCTGCGGTTCTGAAAAAGTATGGCCTGTTCGTTGTTTTTCAGCGCATCGGTTATGGCATTGAGGAGCGGCTCGCTGAAGTGCGACCGGATGGTTTTTCGCCTCACTTCTTCCTTCAGGTTGACAATGTTCACTTCGGGCAGTTCCATGCCGCCAAAGCGTTCAGTGAGTTTCACCAGTCCGTATTTGTCACTTTCAGCATTGAAATAGGATTCCACTGCAGGCGTGGCTGATCCGAGAATTATTTTGGCGCCTGACATTTTCGCAAGCATGATGGCCGCATCGCGGGCATGGTAGCGGGGTGCAGGCTCAAATTGCTTGAACGATTGGTCATGTTCCTCGTCAACGATGATCAGCCCAAGGTTCGAAAAAGGCAGAAAAATAGCCGACCTTGGACCCAGAATGACCTGATGGTCTGATGAACGGGTATGGGCAAACTGAAGCACCTTGTTCCAGATTTCAACTTTCTCGAACGGGTTATAACGTGAGTGATACACACCAACCTTGTTACCAAAGTATTTTTTCAGGCGCTGAATGATCTGGGTAGTCAGTGCGATTTCAGGCAACAGATACAGCACCTGTTTTCCTGCTTCGATGGCTTCATGGATCTGTTTGATGTAGATTTCTGTTTTTCCACTTGAAGTCACTCCATGCAGCAGAACAACATCTTTATCGAGGAACTTTAAATTGATGCTGTCGTATGCCGCTTGCTGAACATCACTGAACACAATGTTTTCGGGCTTGCTGTCGGCCTCAAAATCGGGTAAACGGCTGACGACTTTATCCATCAAAACAAACACACCTTTATCGACCAGGCTTTTGAGTTGAACATGGCTGGCTCCTGCCTTATTAAGCAAAAGTTTCCTCTGCACTTCCGCTTCCTCAACCACCGGAAACCTTGTCAGTGCCAGAAACGACATCACGATTTCAAGTTGTTTGAAGGCCCGTTTCGACAAATCATCCATCAGCGGTTTTAAGGCATCTTCGCTGTGGTACGCCTCAGAAAGGCGCACAAATTGTTCGGTACGGGCTTTGAATTTTTCAGCCAGTTCTTCTTCGAGCAGGACGATATGCCTGTCGATCAGTCCTTTTATCAGGGGCATGACCTTCTGGAAGCCGACAATTTTACTTACTTCACTGATCGTCAGGTTTTGTTGAACAATCAGGGCTTCGGTTACCAGGAATTCGCTTTCGTTTAACTGTTCAGCATCAGGCACAAAGCCATCGGCGAGTACAATTTTTGTTTCACTGGCCAGGCGCAGCGCTGTGGGCAGGGCTGCCTGAACCACTTCGCCTGTGTGGCACATATAATATGAAGTCATCCAATCCCAGAAATCAAGTTGCAAGGCATACACTATGGGCAGGGCGTCGAGAATCCCGAGGATGTACTTTGGTGCGTACAGATTTGGTACATCCTGATGAACCCTTCGAACGATACCGGCATAGACCTTTTTTTTACCGAACTGAACAACCACCCTTTTCCCTGTTTGTATCTCGCTGTTGAGTTCATAAGGAACACGGTAAGTGAACAAGCCGGGCACAGGCACGGGCACAATGACGTCGGCAAACAGGGTAATGCGTTCAGTTTGGATTGGCATAACGGGGCAAAGTTAGCGGAAATTGTGGCTTCGATGATGCTTTGATTGACAGAATACCAAAGATCAGCAGGGTGAGTGATGACGGTCATGAATAACAAAAAAAAACCGCCGCTGGATTCCAGCGGCGGCGAACGAAACACACTAAAGTCTGAAAATTAATTTTGTGGTGTATAAATCTTTGTGGAATTGCGATAGCCTGAAAGCTCTCGGAACCAGTCGCTCGACAGGGATCCGCCGCTTTGAGCCCATTCGGCAAATTTCAAATGAGCCTGCAACACTTCAACTTTCTCGTTCGGATAGGCAAAACGCTCAATGATGTTGATTGCCCAGGGCAGGTTGTTTTGTGTTTTGTAATAGCGACCTTCGGCCGGAATGCTGTTGTCGTGGTCGGTGCCAAGCAATTGGGCATCGGCAAGTGTGGTGGGGGCTTTATTGGGCAGATGCACTTCAACACCACGTTGTTTATCGACAAAAATAAAGGGGTTGTAGGGCGGTACACCAAGCAAATTCAAAGCAATTGGCTGGGTAAACCTTACCGTAACATTCATCGTGTCGGGGACTACAAACGGTATGCCTGGAGTGGTGTTCACACCGATGCCGTTTCCGCTGGTGGGTAAAATCCGGTAAGCATCATCCCAGGCAATGATCACCGCTTTGTTTTGATTGGATTCGGTGCCGTTGCTGTTCCTGATAATAAACTCATTGGTGACATCTGTGCCGGTAATGGAGGTAACCTGGCTGGGTGCAACAGGAAGCTCAAAGCCAAAGCCGTTGTGGTAGTATGCGCCATGCGCCCTTAAAATAAAGGTCGATTGCAATTCAACCACCTGATTGAGGCCATTGGTCACCTGATTGAAATTGTAATCAATGACGGCATCATTGAAATCGTAGTCTCCCCTGAAAGGCCACAAATCTTCGAATGCCAGGGTGCCAAAGCTGCCCTGATTGAAGAAATAGTTGTTAAAGGCCCTTGTGGGATCTGTCGGATAATCGTCAAAATTGTCCGGAACACCGTCATTGTCGCCATCCTGCCCGGTGTAATCAACAATCGGAAGGCCGGTGAGGTTAATGGCTTGTATTGGATTAGCGGTCACATAAAAAATGGCATCATTGAAATCGTGGTCGCAGCCGCTTTCTGTGCGGCGAATATCTTCCATACCCAGCAACAGCTTTTCACGACCAGGATCGTACAGTAAAACGGTTTGCTGTTTCAAAGCAGGTGTTGGCGCAGGGTTCAGGTGTTTGTCGGAATACACTTTCCACCTGCCTTCTGTAACCTGGCTACCATTCCAGCCATCGGCAATAAGCACCCATCCGATGGTTACATTCGCATTATAGCGACCAATGTAGACCTTGTTTCCCGGATTGAGTCCGCCACCGCTGCCTGACATTGACGCATTCGGAAATACGATGGTGATGGAATCGATGGCGCTGGGGGTGGCCGGCGGATTGCCGGTAGGGTAGGTGTAAAATCCCAGCACATTGCGATAACCTGCTCCTTCAGTCACAAAAGTAACCCATACGTCGCAGGTTTCAACAAGCTTCACATTGTGGTCATACACATCGGAAAAATAATTCGGGTGCGAAACATCCAGCCTCACTCTTTCGGGCAGGGTGTTGTTAACGTCGGCAAGAAAATCAGCGGTAATGGGATCGTTCACTGGCATCAGGTATGCAGGAACACCATTGCTGTTGTATGCGCCCAGGTACTTATACACGGTGTTCACCGACCGTGGGTCCAATACTGATTTCATATTCATCACCGGCTGTTGCCCGCCGATAACCAGATCAAAACTGCCTTCGGTGAGGTCAACAGGCAATAAATTCGGCAGACCTACATAATCGGTGGCCACATACAGTTTTGTGTAATATGCTGGTACAGCATAATCAACCACATATTTTCCCTGTGCATCGGTCATGCCACTTACAATGGGTTTCCCGCCATTTCCCGGATCATCGGTCAGAATTGTGAATTTTGCTCCTATTATGGGGTTGTTCATATTGTCGAGCGCCGTGATTGAGAACCTGGCATTGAGGGTTGTTGACCAGTTAAAGCTTGCAGGAACCTGCAATTTTTCCATCGTGAGTTGCCCGATGGGATCTTTCGGGTCTTTGTTACAGGAGGACGCCATCAATGCCAAAAAGATGGCGATGCCCAGGTTATGTAAACATTTCATGGTGATTGTGTATCGTTAGAAGGTTTTTTTTCAATATTTATGCCAATATATCAAATCGCTGTTTATTAAATAATTGCCTGCGTTATTGCAGTAAAATATTTCCAAAAATGAGAAATAATATTATTTGTGGGACAGAACTACCTGATATGCCAACAATTGGTCATACACAGTACCTGGCCTGCGGTAGTAAATCAATACCGCATAATCATGCTGTGTTTCCCAAAAATCGCCTTCAATGGTGGTAACATCGGCTTTTGTTTGGCCGCGTTCAAGCATGCCATAGGTATAATTATAGTAACCTTGCTTCAGAAACATGGAGCAAGTGTAAGCTTTCAGTCCATAGTTATAGGTCATTTTGCTTTTCTCGTCAAGGTTCCAGTTGTTCAATGCACCTATAATATAGATGTCCTCATGGGTAAGCGGAGCAGCATAGGGAAGTGTAAATTCAACCCAGGCGTAATCAGCTTCCACATCTGTATCCTGGTCGTCGCGACCTTTGATCAGTTTCCTGCCGCGCAAGTCCTTTTCGTTGATAAACGGCTTGTTCGCCCTTTTCTCATCGGGCCACAGCCTTACCAGAAAATACTCCGGCTCCTGAAATATCTGCTGAATGCGCTCCGATTGATACTTGAAGCTCTTCATATCGAATTGCCTGTAGCAATTGCCACCATCAAACACCATTTCTTCGGTATACTCAAAAGAAATTTTATCGCTGTAAACGAAATTCGGAGCGATGCCTTTTACCGCATTGTCCCAGCGGCCATCCTGCTTGATCACCAGTTTTACCGATTCTTGTGGGTTCACTGTGAAAACTCCCCGGTGATTAACCGACACATCCAATTGCTGTTTCTTGCCGCTGTAGGCCAGGTTTCGCGGGTTTTGTGGAAAAGTAATGCTCAGGTTAACCTGAGGATCAACCACATAGAATCGTTTGGTAAACAACAGGTGTTCAGCAGATAATTCCTGATCATACACTACAAGCAGGTAATTTCCGGATAATTTTGGCTGGAGATATTCCGTCGGGAAATCCAATGTATAATGCACATATGCTGTCAGGGTGTTGAGCGAAAAACGGGTGTCCCTGATGTCGTCTTCTGTGAAACCATTGATGAATTCAGTAGGCATAAGATCTGATGGCTCCCAATTGTAGTTACAATGTACGATGGTGTATTTGAGTGCATTGCTGTAGTTGCCAAGCAAATCGAAAGCCAGTGACAGTTTTTTTTGGTCGCCCAGCTTAATCACAGGCCCGGCAAGTGGCTCATTGATCGGATTCAGCAACACTGTTTGTACATCATCAGAATAGGATTTGTCAACATACGCATATGGAAGCTGTGCAAACGGAATTTTAGCCAGCAGCAGCAAAACAATCAAGACCACGGATCGGCTGTGTTTTTTCATAGTCAGGGATGTATTAAAGAAAGGGAATTCTTTTGCATTTGTTTTTCAAAGATACCATGATTGCATCAGAATTAGCTCATGTTGGCCCGTAACAAGGGAAATTTATTGTGTAAGATTTGCATCTTTGAATTTCACTCATAATTATTGTACTTTTATTACCCTAATTTCAACAGATTTGTTCTTTCCTGAACACAAATTAATTTGTTTCTTTGCAACTTATTTAAATATGAATGAAGGTAGATATGTCAACCATCACGAAAATTAAAAAGGGACTCAATATCAATCTGGTAGGCGAGGCCGAAAAAGTGATTAAAGATTTGAATTGCAAACAATTTGCAATTAAACCTACAGATTTCATTGGTGTTTTTCCGAAACTCATGGTGAAAGAGGGCGATTTGGTGAAGGCCGGAACGCCCTTGTTCGTGGATAAAAACCGCGATAACATTATGTTCACTTCACCTGTCAGCGGCACCATCAGCGAAATCAGAAGGGGACCCAAACGCTTATTGCTCGATATCCGCATAGAAGCTGATGAGCAACAATCGGCCATTGATTTCAAGGCGGCCGACCCAAAAACACTAAGCAGGGAAGAAGTAATTGAAAAGTTGATAAACAGTGGTATCTGGCCGTTTATCCGGCAAAGGCCTTATGGCGTTATTGCCGATCCGCTGGCTGAGCCTAAATCAATATTCATCTCTGCCTTCGACTCCTCGCCCCTGGCACCTGATAACGACCTGATCGTGCATGGCTGCGGTGAAGATTTCCAGGTTGGCCTGAACGCATTGGCGCGGCTTACAAAAGGTAAGATTCACCTTAATCTGGAAGCTGACACCTCTCATTCAAAGGTGTTTACCAACTCAAAAGGCGTTCAGTTTAACCAGTTTTCAGGGCCGCATCCTGCCGGAAATGTCGGTGTGCAGATCAATAGGATAGACCCAATCAACAAGGGTGAAGTCGTATGGTATTGCTACCCACAGGATGTCCTGACCATAGGCCGTTTGTTTAATAAAGGTATTTTCGATGCCACACGCGTGTTGGCACTCACCGGATCAGAAGTGACTAATCCGTTGTATGTTAAAACACAAATCGGGGCCTCTGTTGATTGTCTGTTCAAAGGCAATGTGAAAGAAGGCAACAAACGGTTTATCAGCGGCAATGTGCTTACCGGACAAAAGGTTGAGCCCTCCGGTTATGCTGGTTTCTACCACACGCAGCTTACCGTGATACCCGAAGGTGATTATTACGAATTCCTTGGCTGGGGACTCCCCGGTTTCAATAAATTCAGTCTTTCGCGTACATTTCCATCATTTTTATTCCGCAACAAAAAATACAGACTCGACACCAATATGCATGGTGGTGACAGAGCTTTGGTGATGACCGGACAGTTTGAAAAGGTGTTTCCGTTCGACATTTATCCGATGCAATTGCTGAAGGCGATCATGGTAGAAGACATTGACCTGATGGAAAACCTGGGTATCTATGAAGTTGATGAGGAAGATTTCGCCTTGTGTGAAGTCATTGATACATCAAAAACCAATATTCAGGAAATCGTCCGGAATGGCCTCGACCTGATGCGGAAGGAAATGAGTTAATCACATACCAATCATACGATTTACAATGAAATTTCTAAGGAATTTTTTAGACAAGCAAAAACCTCATTTTGAAAAAGGGGGCAGATTCGAAAAGCTCCACTCCACTTTCGATGCTTTCGAGACTTTTCTGTTTGTTTCGAACCGGGTGACCACAAAAGGAGCGCACATCCGCGACGCCATCGACATGAAACGCACCATGATTGTTGTGGTCATCGCATTAATGCCGGCGCTGGTGTTTGGTATATGGAATGTGGGCTACCAGCATTATCTTTCACAGGGGATGGCCTACGATTTCTGGCCCATGTTTGGATACGGACTACTCAAGGTACTGCCTGTGATCATTGTTTCTTATGTGGTGGGTCTGGCCATTGAATTTGCTTTTGCACAATACCGCCACCACGAAGTTAACGAAGGCTTCCTGGTGTCGGGGATGCTTATTCCGCTGGTGATGCCCCCGAATGTGCCTTTGTGGATGGTTGCCATTGCCACAGCCTTTGCTGTCATTATAGGAAAAGAAGTTTTTGGCGGAACCGGCATGAACATCCTGAATCCTGCCCTCACTGCAAGGGCATTCCTGTTTTTTGCCTATCCTTCGGAGATGTCGGGCGACAAGGTTTGGATTGCTGAAAAAGCGGATGCGTATTCAGGCGCCACCCCGCTCGGACATTTGCTTGTTGGCGAAGTGGACAAACTGCCCTCCGATATGTCAATGTTTTTGGGTACCATCCCAGGCAGCGTCGGTGAAACCTCAACGCTTGCCATCCTGCTTGGTGCTGTGTTGCTCATCGCAACAGGCATAGGAAGCTGGCGTATCATGGTGTCAGTTGTCGGTGGCGGATTGGCAATGGGATTGCTGTTTAACCTCTGGGGAGCCAATGCCTATATGAATATTCCCGCCTACCAGCACCTCATTATGGGCGGTTTTGCCTTTGGCACGGTGTTTATGGCCACAGATCCTGTTTCAGCTTCACAGACAAAACGCGGAAAGTACATCTATGGTTTTCTCATCGGGATGATTGCTGTGCTGATCAGGGTGTTTAACCCGGCTTACCCCGAAGGAATGATGCTGTCGATCTTGCTGCTCAATGTATTTGCACCGCTCATCGACCATTATGTGGTGCAATCGAACATTTCAAAACGCCTCAAAAGGGCCAAAGTGCTTGCAAAGGCTTAATCACTAACATCAGAAATTTAAACAACATGTATAGTAACGGTTACATTTTCAGATATGCCTCAATCATGGTTATCCTTGTTGCGGCAATATTGTCGGCAGCAGCCATGTTGCTGAAACCGGCCCAGCAACGCAACGAGGATGTTGATAAGATGCAGAGTATCCTGGCTGCGGCCGGACTGCGCGATGTTCCTGTCAAAGATGCCATCCAGGTGTTCAATAAAAGCGTCACGGACATGATCGTGATCGATAAAAACGGAAGCGTGGTGGATGATTACAAAGACGACAACAAACAACAGAGTAGAGCTTTCAAAATCAACCTGAAAGATGAACTCTATAAAAAATCGATCGGTAAAGATTACGAGCTGGCCTTGTATGTGATCGAAAATGATGGCGAAAAGATTTACATCGTTCCTTTGCGTGGCGTTGGCCTTTGGGGACCAATCTGGGGCAATATCGCGCTGAAAAGCGATTTCAAAACCGTGATTGGCGTGACCTTTGGCCACAAATCGGAAACTCCGGGTCTCGGTGCTGAAATCGAAACCATTAATTTCCAGAATCAATTCCCGGGAAAGCTGATTTTTGACGAAAACGGCAATTTCACCTCTGTAAGGGTGGTCAAAGGCGGCATCGCCAATATTCCGGTTGCCAATCAGATTCACGCTGTTGATGCTGTTTCTGGCGGAACAATTACCAGCAATGGCACCAGCGAAATGCTGAAGAATGTATTAGAAAGTTATGTACCCTATTTCAAAAAACAAGGATAATTACTATGAGCACTGCTAAACATGAAAGGGAACCCTTGTTCTCATCGAAAAACCGTAAGCTGCTTACCTCTCCCCTGAACCTGAACAACCCGATTACGGTACAGGTATTGGGTGTTTGTTCGGCCCTTGCAGTTACAGCCAAACTGAAGCCGGCCTTTGTAATGGCCATTTCGGTTGTGGTGGTTACTGCCTTATCAAACTACATCATATCCCTTCTTCGCAATGGTATTCCGCCACGCATCAGGATCATCGTTCAACTGGTCATCATCGCACTCCTTGTGATTGTGGTCGACCAATTACTCAAAGCTTATGTGTATGATGTGAGCAAGCAATTGTCGGTATTTGTCGGGCTGATCATCACCAACTGTATTGTGATGGGACGTCTTGAAGCATTTGCTATGAGCAACAAACCCTGGCCCAGCCTGCTTGATGGTATTGGCAACGGACTAGGCTACGGCATGATTCTGATGATTATTGGCTTCTTCCGCGAGCTTTTCGGGTCAGGATCACTATGGGGATTCCCCGTGATTCCACAGAGTTTCTACGAAATGGGATATAAGAACAATGGATTTATGATTCTGCCTCCTATGGCGCTCATCCTCGTGGGAATCATCATCTGGGTGCAGCGGTCACGCAACAAGGAACTGCTCGAAGAAAATTAGAATTGACAACATCAAAACTTAACGATAATGCAAGAACTTTTTAACATATTCATCAGGTCCATCTTCATCGACAATATGGTGTTTGCGTATTTTCTCGGCATGTGCTCTTTCCTTGCCGTTTCGAAAACTGTAAATACCTCTGTCGGACTTGGTATCGCTGTGGTTTTCGTGTTGGGAATTACCGTGCCAGTCGATTATCTACTCAACGAATACGTGCTTAAAGCAGGTGCGCTGGCCTGGCTCGACGAAAGCCTTGCCGACATGGATCTGAGCTTTTTGAGTTTTATCATGTTTATCGCCATCATCGCATCAATGGTGCAACTTGTCGAAATGGTAGTCGAAAAATTCAGCCCTGCGCTCTATTCTTCCCTGGGTATTTTCCTTCCGCTAATCGCGGTGAACTGTGCCATCCTGGGTGGATCATTGTTTATGCAGGAGCGTGAATATCAAACGGTGGCTCAGGCCACTGTCTTTGGCATCGGCTCTGGTATCGGCTGGTTTCTGGCCATCGTCGGCATTGCAGCTATTCGCGAAAAGATGCGTTACTCAAACATTCCGGCCCCTTTGCGCGGACTGGGAATCACCTTTATTCTCACCGGACTGATGGGCATTGCCTTTATGAGCTTCCTGGGAATTAAACTGTAAACACAAGTAAAAAACATAAACCATCGACACAATGACTTTGTTAGTAGCTTCAACCGGCAGCGTTATCCTGATCAGCATCATTGTCTTCCTTCTGGTGACACTTCTCCTTGTGGGAGTCTTGCTCTATGCCCGGACCAAGCTGTCGCCCCAGGGGCAGGTGAAAATCACCATCAATGGCGATAAAGAACTGGAGGTGGCTCCGGGCTCAACCTTATTGTCGACCCTTGCAAACAGCAAAATATTTCTTCCTTCGGCTTGCGGAGGCGGCGGAACCTGTGCCATGTGTAAATGCCAGGTACTCGAAGGCGGTGGCAGCATATTGCCGACCGAAAAGGGCTATTTTTCGCGCAAAGAGCAACAAAATCACTGGCGCCTTGGTTGCCAGGTGAAGGTGCGCGAAGACCTTAAAATTCATGTTGCTCCTGAGATATTTGGGATCAAGAAATGGGAATGCGAAGTGGTTTCAAACAAGAATGTGGCTACTTTCATCAAGGAATTTGTGGTGAAACTTCCTGAAGGCGAACGCCTCGGCTTCCTTTCCGGGGGCTATATTCAGATAGATGTGCCCAAGGTTGAAGTGGATTTCTCGAAGGATATCGAAATCGATGAAGAATACCGCGAAGATTGGGATAAGTTCAAGATGTGGGATTTGAAAATGAAGAACCCCGAAGAACAGTTCAGGGCTTACTCAATGGCCAACCACCCGGCCGAAGGCAATATCGTGATGCTGAACATCCGTATTGCCACCCCACCATGGGACCGGAAGACCAATGGGTTTATGAAGGTGAACCCCGGTGTTTGTTCTTCCTATATTTTCTCACGCAAACCCGGCGACAAAGTCATGGTTTCGGGTCCTTATGGTGAATTCCATATCAAACCAACCAAACGCGAAATGATGTTTATTGGCGGTGGCGCCGGCATGGCTCCTATGCGCTCGCACCTCTTCCATCTGTTCCATACCGAGAAAACCGACCGCAAAACCACTTTCTGGTACGGCGGCCGTTCGAAGCGCGAGCTGTTTTATATGGAAGAATTCGAAGAAATCCAAAAGAATTTCCCGAATTTCCGCTTCGAAATTGCCTTGTCAGAACCAATGCCGGTTGACAACTGGAAAGGCTATACCGGATTTATTCACCAGGTTATTCTCGATAATTATCTGAAACAACATCCGGAACCTGAGGAAATTGAATATTACCTCTGTGGACCGCCAATGATGAATGCCGCCATATTTAAAATGCTCGATGAGTTAGGGGTGCCCAACGAAATGATCGCCTTCGATGACTTTGGGGGCTAACAAGGCACAAAACACCCTGGCAATATTTGTCAGGGTTTTTTTATTTTTGTGCCAAATCATTCCTTTAAGAAGCAATCAGGATGCCTGCCATAGTACTGATTAACTGATATGGTGGCAAGGAACCAACAATCCTTTTTGGAGTGTACATCATCAGCAATAAAAGCAAAAAGCCCATGAAACTTGATATCTTTAAGTACTTAGTATTGATACCTCTCCTTTTTGCAATGGCCTGCCAGCACAAACCTGAATTGGCCAAAGTGAGTTTTAACGGTGAGGCACAGGGAACCTATTACGCCATCACCTACTATGATGCCAACAACCGTAACCTTCAACCGCAGATAGACTCCATGCTGCTTGCTTTTGACCTGTCTGTGTCGCTGTGGGTGGATAATTCAATTATATCGCGCATCAACAATGATGATTCAACTGCTGTGCCGGATGAGATTTTCAAATATAATTTTTTGCTATCGAAAGAAATAGCTGCCTCAACGGGAGGCGCGTTTGATTTCACCATATCGCCCCTGGTCACGGCCTGGGGTTTTGGCCTCAGGGAACGTGAAAATATTACCCCACACCTGATTGATAGCCTCAGGCAATTTGTCGATTACAGAAAGGTACGGCTTGAGAATGGAAAAATTGTACGGGATGATCCACGCATTAAGTTTGATTTTAATGCCATTGCACAGGGACATTCGGTCGACCTGATCTGCCGTTTTCTCAATGCAAACGGGATTAAAAGCTATGTGGTTGATGTGGGCGGTGAGGTGTTTGCCAGCAATGTGAAACCCGATGGCAGCAATTGGCGCGTTGGGGTTGAGAAACCAGCCGCTGAAAAAATGGATGAGCGCGAAGTCCAGTTGGTGGTTGCCTTGAAAAACAAGGGATTGGCCACTTCTGGAAGTTACCGGAAATATTATGTCATCGACGGGAAGCGATACTCACATGCCATCGATCCGAAAACCGGTTATCCGGTGAGTCATAACCTCCTGAGTGTTACCGTGCTTGCCGACAATGCTGCTATTGCTGACGGCTATAGTACAGCATTCATGGTGCTGGGTATGGAACAATCGCTCGAACTCATTAAAACGCTACCCGATATTGAGGCCTTGTTCATTTCAGCAAAGGACGATGGAGGATTCGACCTGCATATGACCCCGGGCTTTGAAGACCTGCTCCGGGATTAAGCACAGGTTTGCTAATCAGCAAGTTTATTTTCACAGCTGCTTTCATTGCTTCCACATGAGCATCCCATCCTTCGTCCGGTATTGGGATCAACACTGCTACACTGTTTTTTAAATTCACCACCTTTAAAGACGAACATTTTGATGGCGATGCCGGCAACAGCCAAACCAACAAGTATGATAGCCAGTATGATAAGCTTGAGATACATCTGAATGGATATTTTAGATTATTTGTTCATTTTCAGCTTGCAAAGATACGAAATTGCAGCTGTGACTAAGTCCAGGTCAAAGAAATTATGCCTTTCCCAGGGTCAACGCCGAGAGTATGATGGCCGTGGCAATGGATGCATTCAATGATTCGGGGGCCGCAGTTTCATCAGGGTTCACCCGTGGAATGGTAAGCGCCTGCGAAATCAAGGGCAGGATGCTGGACCTGATGCCATGTGATTCACTTCCAATCACCAGCACTCCCCTGGATGCGTTCAATCCGGGTTCATAAATACTTTTTCCATGCATCAGTGCGCCATAAACAGGCAATTGCTGTTGACTGATTCGGCCCAGGTACTCCGCCAGGTCAGTTTCGATGACCTTAATCCTGAAAACAGAGCCCATGGTTGCCTGAACAACCTTCGGGTGGTATGCATCAACAGTGTCGTGGCTGCAAACAACGCTGCTGATGCCAAACCAATCTGCTGTTCGGATCATGGTGCCCAGGTTACCGGGGTCGCTGATTCCATCGAGGGCCAGAACAAGCGAGTCAGCAGGTGAGGCATCATCGATGGTCCATTCCGGCAAGCCGGCAACAGCGAGGACCCCGGGTGGTGTTGACAGGTTGCTGATCTGGTTCATTTCCCTGTCGGAGACAGGCTCAATGGGTGGTTTTGCTGATTTGAGCAGCAGTTCATTTTCGTCGAGCCAGCCTTGCGTGGCATATAGCTGTTCGCAATGGAAACTACTGTGCAGCAACTCAGCTACCATTTTTGTTCCTTCAACAACAAACTGCCTGTGTTGTTCCCTGAACTTGCCAAGCCTGAGGCTTGTAATGAATTTTATCCTGTTTTTCGAGAGCATAAAAAAACCTGATTCATTGGTTGAACCAGGTTTTAAAGATAGCATATTTTCAAGCGCTATTCAGCGAATACTTCAAATTCGATTTCGAACTGAACTTCCTTGTGCAATTTGATTTTTGCCTTGTACTGCCCAACTTCCTTGATCGAATCTTCATTCATGTGAATGCGTTTTCTGTCAATTTCGATGTTTTTGGCATCCTTGATGGCGTTAACAATCTGCACTGAGTTAACTGAACCGAAAATCTTACCAGAAGTACCGGCTTTGGCAGCGATGCGCAAGCTGAGTCCCTCGAGGGCTTTGGCAATGGTAAGGGCTTCGTTTTTCACTTTTTCTTCCTTGAAAGCCTGCTGTTTTTTCAATTCAGCGAGAATTTTCATGTTGGTGTCGTTGGCAATGATGGCCGCGCCTCTTGGAATCAGGTAGTTACGGGCATAACCGTCTTTTACGGTAACCACGTCATTGATGAATCCGAGGTTATTGATGTCTTGTTTAAGAATTACTTTCATGTCGTTTTCCTCCTCTGTTATTTAAGTAAATCAGCCACGTAAGGCATGAGTGACAAATGACGGGCCCTTTTGACGGCTTGAGCCACTTTTTTCTGATATTTGGTTGAAGTACCGGTAATGCGGCGAGGCAGCAATTTGCCTTGCTCATTCACGAACTTTAAGAGGAAATCGGCATCTTTATAGTCGATATACTTGATGCGATTTTTTTTGAACCTGCAGTACTTTTTCTTCTTGGTGTCGACTGCAATCGGGGTCAAATATTTGATTTCTGAATTTCCTTGTGCCATTGTGTAAACTTTTAATGGTTAACTGATTGTTGATTAAGCTTCAACCTTTTCTTTACCGGCGTCCTGTGCTTTTTTGCGTTTCTTCTCGTTGTAAGCAATTGAATGCTTGTCGAGCCTTACGGTCAGGAATCGGAGGAGGCGTTCATCGCGTTTAAACTGAACTTCGAGGTCAGCAATAAGTGTTCCTTCAGCCTTGAACTCAATCAGGTGATAAAACCCGGTCGATTTCTTCTGGATAGGATAGGCCAGCTTACGCATGCCCCAATGTTCTTCGTGCACAATTTCAGCACCATTGTCTTTCAGGTAATCCTGATACTTTTTTACCGCTTCCTTCATCTGTTCTTCAGACAAAACGGGAGTTAGTATGAAAACGGTTTCGTACTGGTTCATAATGAATTTGTTAATTATTAATGATTAATAAAAATGGAGTGCAAAAGTAGGAATACTTTTTTGGTTATACAACTAATGTGCTAAAAAATAATACAATAAGCAGTTCGATCAACAAAAATAGTTTTTCAGTTTCATTTAGATGGTAATAAATTGATTTACTTTTGCGCCTTGTTTTTCAAAACAGAAGTACTTGACTTAATGCGGTTAACGCCATGAATAAGCATACGAGGGGGATAAGTAAAGTCACATTCACCGGACTAATTGTTACAATGGGCATTGTTTTCGGTGATATTGGCACGAGCCCCCTATATGTGATGAGTGCCATTATTTCCAATGCTTCTGCTATTAATGAAACACTCATTTACGGTGCCTTGTCCTGCATTTTTTGGACACTCACCATGCAGACTACCATCAAATATGTGATTATCACCCTCCGTGCTGATAACCATGGTGAAGGGGGGATTTTCGCCTTGTTTGCGTTGATCAAGCGCAAGAACAACTGGGTTGCCATAGCCACAATGGTTGGTGGCAGCACCTTGCTGGCCGATGGCATTATAACCCCTGCCATCACAGTAACATCCTCTATCGAAGGCTTGAAACTGATCAACCCCGATATTCCCGTGGTACCGCTTGTGTTATCTATTTTGCTGGTGCTGTTCTTTTTTCAGCAGTTCGGCACGGGTTTTATGGGAAAGGCATTCGGCCCGCTGATGCTTATCTGGTTTAGCATGCTTGCCGCGCTGGGAATGCGATACCTGATGATTGACCCCCATGTGCTGGCAGCTATAAACCCCATATATGCCTTCCGTTTTCTTTCGATATATCCTGGTGCAATTATCCTGCTGGGCGCTGTCTTTCTGGCAACAACCGGGGCCGAAGCACTCTATTCCGATCTGGGGCATTGTGGCATAAAAAACATCCGCATTTCATGGATTTTCGTGAAAGCTGCCTTGCTGATCAACTATTTCGGACAGGGTTCCTATATGTTGGCTCACATTGACACCCTGGGAGATAGCAATCCTTTTTATGCCATCATGCCACACTGGTTTTTGTTTCCCGGAATCATCATTGCCACCATTGCAGCCATCATTGCAAGCCAGGCACTCATCAGCGGTTCCTATACCCTTATCAGTGAGGCGGTATCGCTTAATATCTGGCCTAAAATCAGGATTGCATATCCCACCAATGTGATGGGTCAGGTGTATATTCCCTTTGTCAACTGGTTCCTGTGGCTTGCCTGTTCTTTTGTAGTGATCTATTTTGGTGAATCTTCCAGCATGGAAGCAGCCTATGGCCTTTCGATCACCATCACCATGATCATGACCACCTCTCTGTTGTCGTATCACCTGTGGAAAAGGAAACTCAACCTGTTGCTTGTCATCGTCATGATGTCAGTCTTCCTGACCATCGAGGGTACCTTTTTGTATGCCAACCTGCATAAGTTTGCCAATGGCGGCTGGCTTACCATTGTGCTCGGGCTATTGTTTTTTACGGTAATGTACGGTTGGTATTTTGGACGTAAAATCAAGAACCAGTATATCACGTTTGTAAATTACCGCAAGAACCTTGGGATTTTCAAAGACCTCAGCGAAGACAGCTCAGTGGCCAAGATCGCTACAAACCTGGTGTATATGACCAAAGCAAACAAAATCGATCAGATTGAATCGAAGATACTGTATTCGATTTTCAACAAGCATCCCAAACGCGCAAACACCTATTGGTTGTTGCATGTCGAAAACCTTGAAACACCCAACACATTCGAATACAAGGTGCACCATATCGTTCCCGGTGTACTGATTAAAATTGACTTCAGGCTTGGATTTAAAATTGAACGAAAGGTCAACCGCTATTTCCGTCAGGTGCTCGAAGACCTTGAAAAAAACAGCGAGATCAGCATGGTGAGTCAGTACGAATCGCTGAAGAAACATGCCATTCCGGCCGACTTTCTGTTTGTGAACCTCGACAGGGTGTTGACGATCGACTACAAACTGCCGCCCATGGAAAGCTTTATTATGAAGCTACACAACTTCATCCGTCGCCTGGGTATCACCGATGTGAAAGCACTTGGCCTGGAGTCGAGCAACGTGATTGATGAAAAGGTGCCAATCATTATTACACCTGACGTAAAAGCACGCATACAACGAGTCGATTAAGCAGCTAATTACCTGGTTTTTGCAGTTGCGTTTGCGAGCATTTCGCTACAGATAAATTCGGCTGCCTTTCCATCACCAAATATCGGTGGATAAGAGAGTGTTCTCTTTTGCATAAGTTGCTCATAAGCGTTGATGATCAGTGTTTCGCTGGCATCGCCAATGATGGCGGCACCCGTTTCAACAATCTCTTTCCATTCGGTTTCAGGCCTGAGGATAATGCAGGGTTTGCGGAAGAAATAGGCCTCTTTCTGCACACCGCCCGAATCGGTGATCACCATCGAGGCCTGTTGCTCGAGCCTGATCATATCGAGAAACGAAACCGGTGGTATCAGGATGAATTCTTTGTGCTGCTTAAGCTTTTCATAAAGTGCCTGGCTAAGGTTCGACTCCAGCAGCTTGGCTGTTCGTGGGTGCAAGGGCAGTACAATTTTCTTTCGGCTCATGCTGCTGATGCGCATCAACGCACTGAAAATGGCGTTGAGCCTGTCTGGCTGATCTGTGTTATTGTCGCGGTGAATGGTGCTCAGGATGAACTCATTTTCCTCCAGTCCATGAGTGTTTAAGATGTTTGAGCGCTTTTCTGCGAGGACCGAAAAATGCAGGCTGTTGTCGTACATCACATCGCCGCAATGCACAATTTTTGGGTTATCGGCCGAAAAAGGCGCCTTGTTTGCAGGATTAAACCCTTCGCGGATCAGGTTTTGATATCCGGTGAGGGTGGGCGAAAAGAGCAGGCTTGAGCAATGGTCGCACATCACCCGGTTGATTTCTTCGGGCATTGACTTGTTGAACGACCGCAGCCCGGCTTCAATATGTACAACCGGCACATGGATTTTCGAAGCAGCGATGGCTCCCGCAAGGGTCGAATTTGTGTCGCCGTACAACACAAGAAAATCGGGTTTTTCTTTAAGCAGTATGTCCTCAATGCCTTCGATCATGCGGGCCGTCTGCAGGCCATGCGAAGCCGATCCGACGTTGAGGTTGTATTGTGGCCTTGGAATGGACAATTCTTCGAAGAACACAGCCGACATATTGTCGTCGTAATGTTGCCCGGTATGCACGATGATTTCATTGATCTGGCCGGAAAACACCCTGCTTATTGCGCGGCTGATGGCTGCTGCCTTAATGATTTGCGGACGGGCTCCGATGATGGTGACAATATTTATGGCCATAGAATCTGGAATGTGTTTGTGTGGTGTTGGTTCGTAAAATTAATTTTATATCAGGCCATTGTCGGCAAAGCTGTAATAACTATCGCCTCCGATGATGAGGTGATCGAGCACCTTGATTTCGATCAGCTCACCCGATTGGACCATTTTTTTTGTGAGCCGGATGTCGGCATCGCTGGGTTTGAGCTGGCCCGATGGATGGTTATGACACAGGATGATGTTGCAGGCACCGTATTCGATGGCCTGTTTGAAAATCTTTTTTGGGTCGGCAACAGTTCCTGTCAGGCCGCCCTCGCTGACCGAAATCACACGGAGCACCTTGTTGGCTTGATCGAGCATCATCACCCAAAACTGCTCATAATTCAGGTCCGAAGCGCCGGCATAAAAGCGTTCAAAGGCATCTTTGCTTGTGGTGATCACCGGTTTTTCGAGGGCTTCGGCATTGCGGCGCCTTTTCCCCAGCTCAAGGGCCGCCACAATACTCAGGGCCTTGGCTTCGCCTACACCACTGAATTTCATCAGCTCGTGCACACTCTTCCGCGAAAGCTCGATCAGGTTGTCGCTGCTTTCATGCAGGATGCTTTTCGACAGGTCTACGGCCGATTCGCGCGCGCTGCCCGACCTGATCAGGATGGCCAGCAATTCAGCATCGCTCAGGCTTGCCTTCCCTTTGAGCAGAAGCTTCTCTCTGGGCTTATCGTCTTCGGCCCATTGGGTGATTGGGGTTCGTTTCTGATAATTCTCCATAACGCTTGTTTGATGCGAAATTAATGAAAATGCCTGATTCATGGCGTGATAATCTGATAAGGTTTGGTTTTAAACCGGAGCCCCTGCCGGGTTGCTTGACCAATGCGACTTTCTGCTGAGGAAATGTGATAAACTAAAAAGCCCCTTCTGTTGGTACAGAAGAGGCAAAGTAGATATACTAAAGAAAACGTTTATGCGAGTTTTGCAGTGAACTTGTTGATCTTTGAGATCAGGTTACTGGCTTTGTTCTTGTGAATGATCTTACGCTTGGCCAATTTGTCAATCATTGCCTGAAGTTTAGGAAGCATGGCTGTTGCTTCTGATTTCTCTGTTAAACTCCTGAACCGTTTCAGGTTAGTACGCATGGTCTTGGCATAATAGCGATTATGCAACCTTTTGGTATTGTTCTGACGGATTCTTTTGATGGACGATTTGTGATTTGCCATATTGTTTACTTATAGGGGTTCTCAATCAATTTTGGGCTGCAAAAATACAAAAATTTCATTTACAACAAAATCAATCTTTGAAAAAACTTTTATTGCGTTTTCATATTTCCAATGACGGATAGTTCCTTGCCTTCATGCACTGTGCCCACCACCACATCGACAAATTGATTTCTTGCCAATGTTTTGTTCTTCAACCTGATAGGAAAATAATGTTCGCCATAGCCACGTGCGATGCCATCGGAACCAATGCGTTCGATGAGCAGGCGCTCTTGTTTTCCGGCCATTTGTTCAAGGTATGCACGCTTGTTTTCGTCCGAAATTTTGCGGATCACTTCGCTGCGTTGGTTTTTTATTTTCTCGTTGAGCTGTTCAGGCATACGTTCGGCGCGCGTTCCACTCCTGACTGAGTATTTGAAGGTGTGTATATGGCTGAAAGCAAGGTCGCGGGCCATATGAACCGTTTGTGCGAAGTCTGCTTCGCTTTCGCCTGGGAAACCAACGATGATGTCGGTGGTGAGATTGAAATCGGGATAGCGTTTACGCAACTGTTCGGCCATCTCCCTGAACTGGCGGGCAGTGTACATACGCCTCATTTTTAACAGAGTATCTTCAGAACCACTTTGCAGGCAAAGGTGCAGGTGTGGACTTAATTTGGGATGATCGAACAGCTCGAAAAAGCGTTCCGAGAACCCATCGGGCTCGATGGACGAAATACGCAGCCTGAAATCGCCCGGAATATCAAGGATGTTTTCAACCAAACGCTCAAAGTTCATGGCGCCGTCGCCATAACGCCCAATGTTTACGCCGGTGAGCACCACTTCCTTAAAACCATAATCAATTACTTCCCTGATGTTGTCGTATATGGCCTTTGCCGGCCGGCTGGTTGCCCGCCCGCGTACCTTCGGAATGATGCAGAAGGTACAAAAGTTGTCGCAGCCATCCTGAATCTTGATCATGCTGCGGGTGTGAAACGTCTTGTAAGCTGCATCGTAGCTGAAGAGGTCTTTGTCGAATCCTTCCGGATCAGCCACTTCGCCCCTGAAATGGGACTCGATGATACTGAAAAGTGATGATTTGCGCTCATTGTCGACCACATAATTGATGTTGCTGTTTTCGAGCAGCGACTGCTTGTGGTTGTTGGCCATACAACCAGTCACCACCACCACGGCATCCTGGTTGGCTTTTCGGGCCTGGCTGATGGTCTGCCGCGATTTCTGGTCGCTTTGGTTGGTCACGGTGCAGGTGTTCACGATATAGATGTCAGCGGCTTCGTTGAAGTCGACAAGCTCGTAGCTGCCTGTGTGAAAACGCGATGCCAACGCATCAGTTTCATACTGGTTTAGGCGACAGCCCAGTGTTTTGAATGCAATTTTTTTCATCGTCAAATCAACTTTTCCACATCAACAGCCACCATTTCGCCTTCCACGGAAAGGGGAGTGGCCGATGTTATTCTGAGGTCAATAAACTGCCCGATCAGGCTGTTGTCATCAGCGGCAAAGCGAACTACGATGCGGCCTTCGGTATGGGCCGACAGATAGCCTTGCTTGCGGTCGTTGCCACGCACCAGCACCCTGACAGTTTTGCCAACAAGCTGCCTGTTGAAAGGCAGGCTGTGCTTCAACAGTTCCTGCGACAGGATATGATAACGTGCTTTTTTCACATCTGCCGGCACATCATCTTCCCACCGCGAACTGGCTGCTCCCGGCCGCACGCTGTATTGTGCGATGTATGCCATATTGTATTTAAACACTTCCATGGCCTTTCGCGTATTTTCGAATTGCTCATCAGTTTCTCCGGTGAAGCCGACAATGATGTCGGTAAACACGGTGGCGTCAGGCAATAAGGTTCTGATGGTGTGCATGATATGCCTGTATTTTTCCATAGAATGCTTTCGGTTCATCCGCAACAACACATGGTCGTCGCCCGACTGCACCGGCAGGTGAATCTGTTTCGCAAGGCAGCGGTATTGGGCGATCACCTCAATCACATCATCGGTCATATCACGTGGATGCGGTGAGGTGAAATATACCCAGAACTCATGCCCCGATGCATCGCCGTATTGTCCAACTAGGCGAAGCAACTCAGTGAAACTGACTTCCTGTCCTTTTTTATCGAGGCCATAGGAGTTCACATTCTGGCCCAGCAGGGTAATCGATTTGCATCCGTTTTCGACAAGTTGCTTCAATTCGCCGATGATTTCGGCTGAAGGCCGCGACACTTCACGTCCGCGTGTGTATGGAACCGCACAGAAACTGCAAAACTTGTCGCATCCGTTTTGTATCGGTATGAAGGCTTCGAAATCGGAACTGTAGGTTGGATCAACATGCCAGAAACGGTCAATGTCGACTCCGGGATTGAGCTTAAGCGATGCAGGCATGCCCTTGATGCTGACAGGCTGCAGTATACCTGCTTGTGCTCCGGAGTCCTTTGTCACAGGCTGGGGCTTTACAATTTCTCCGCTGAAAAACTGCAATGAAGAAGGTGTGACAATGCCATACTGGCTCACCATCTGCGGCAGGTCGGGCAGTTCACTCATGGGAAAAACGAGATCGAAGAGCTTCAGGAATTTTTCGCCATCAGATGGTAAAATGCAACCCGAAACAAAGGTGATCAGGTTTTTGCGGTTTTTCAGCCTGTTCCATTTAGCGATGCGGCTGTAAACCTTGTCGATGGCTTTCTGGCGAACTGAGCAGGCAATAACACCCAGTATGCTTGCCTCGTGCTCGTCGTCAGTGGGGCTGTAACCCATGCTGTGAAGCACGGTTTTAACCCTTTCGGTATCCGATTGGTTCATCTGACAACCCAACGATATGATATGATATTTCATTAGTTTAAGTCGTTTGTGGATTCTGCGTGTTGCAATGGTTTTCGCATGCCGCAAGCCCACTTTTTAATCCTTGTTATGTTCCGCTAGATCAATTAAAAATACACTTCTGCATGCACCTGTTCTGATGGAACACCCTGTTGTTCAAGAATGTCGAACACTTCCTTGATCATGTCGAAGTTTCCACACAGGTAAATGTGCATATCGGCCGTTGCCGGATGCCTGCGTAAATAATCTGTCACGCGGCCATGAAAATCACCGGTCTTTTCAGCCGAAGCACACAGCCTGTGGCGTTTAGGGGCATAAAATGAACGTTCATAGGCTTCACTCGCGCAGCGGACGCCATGGAGCAAGGTGTAATTCAGTTGCGGATAACTGCCGGCCATACTATGAAACGGGGCGATGCCCGTCCCTGTGGCCACAAACAGAAATTTCGCGGAGGCAATCAGTTCAGGTTCAATGGTGAAAAATCCCAACGGACCTTCGAGCTGCAGCTGATCACCCGGAATCGATTTCTTCAGCTGTTTGCTCACCAACCCCTCATCTACCTCACGGATCAGTACTTCGAAGAAATCATCCTTTTCGCCGCTGTACACTGAATATTCCCTGTTATGGATGCTTCCTGCTTTCCCAAGCAGGATGTGCTGGCCCGCCCTGAAGCTGAGCCCGCGCCTTTCCATGCGCAAAACATAGGCCGATTCGGTCAGGTGCCGGATGCCGATCAGGGGGTGTATATTATCGGTTGACATGAGGTTCTTTAGTCAATAAATATTTGAATAATAGTAAATTATAACAAAAAAATCTTTCGGGCTGCAAAAATACCATTTTTTATGTACTTTTATACCTCTTTAGCTAACAAACTGAGGCGATCATTGTTATATTTACATGATCTTTTTTTATAAAAAGCAAAACCCTTAGCCGCAATCTGCCATGTCGAAAGAAACAGAAAACATTTCGAAGATCAGGGATATTCTGATCGGTAACAACATCACTGAAATGGAGAAGCGATTTGTGCGTATCGAGGACCAGTTCAGGCATGAATTGCATGCTGCCGACCGCAAATGGCATGAACAGCATGAAAAATTGTCGCAGTATACCCATACCGGACTGGGCAATATCAGCGAAAACACCGGAAACGAATTGCGCGAGCAGCAACGTAAGCTGGAACAACTTTCGGAAGATTTGCAGTTTTTAAAAGCCCGATTGCAGGAACACCGCGACCAGACCCGGAATGAGTTTGATGCCCTGCGAAAGCTGTTGCACGACCACTATCATGACACCACTGAAGCCCTTCAGAAAGCCATCAACGAAGTTAAAGATACGTTTATTCAGCGCCTTGCCGAAGTGCAGGTTTCCAAGATAGACCGCTCATCGCTGGCCGTGTTGTTTTCGCAACTGGCCCTGCAGGTGTCCGACGAAGCTGACCACACTGAACCAACTTCACAAGCCGACGCACAATAACTGAGTTATGGAGGGAGACCAACGCAGCCAGGGGTTTGAACAAATGCACGATGGGGGAAAACTCAACGAGCTTCGGAAAATATTAACCGGACTTGACAAGGAAGAGCTCGAACGGCTGCATCGCCTGATGAGCGATCCGCATGAGTTTGCCATCGAAATCAGTGAGTTTTTGCCCTTCTCCATCAGGAAACTCATCGAGAACGGTGAAATTTCGAAAGAAGAACTCCTGCCATTTTTCGAGGAAGTCATCCAGACAAGCATCCAGAAAAACCCGCAAAAGCTGGCCGATATTCTGTTTCCTGTCATGGGGCCGGCAATCAGGAAAGCGGTTGCCGAAGACCTTAAGAAGTTGATCGACTCCCTGAACCAAACCCTCGAAAGCGGTCTTTCGCCAAGGCACCTGAAAATGCGCCTGAGCGCCAGGGTTACCGGGAAGTCCTACGCCGAAATGCTGCTTTCACAAGCCTATGTTTATCAGGTGAAACAAGTATTTCTTATTCACCGGAACACCGGCCTGTTGCTGCACCATGAAACCGACAGCGAAACAGGCGCATGCGCAGGCGATATGGTGGCATCGATGCTGTCGGCCATTGGCGACTTCGTGAAGGATTCTTTCCAGTCGGGTACCAACGATGCACTCGATACCATTCATGTGGGCGAACTGAATATCTGGATCGAACAGGGTCCGCATGCGGTAATTGCAGCCATTGTCGAAGGTAACCCGCCACATGAATTGCGTACAGTGATGAAAGAAGCCATTGAAGCAGTGCACTTTAACCATGTGTATGATTTTGAGAAATTCAATGGTGATGTTTCGGCTTTTGCGTTGTCAGGAAAATTTTTGCAGCGCTGCCTTCAGAAACAGAAAAAAGAGCAGCAGAAATCCAATCCGGTGTTTGCAATAGCACTCCTTGTGCTGGTTTTAGGTGTTGCCGGATTTTTCATATACCGAAACCTTGAAACCCGACATCGCTGGAACAAGTTCGTGACACATGTCGACGAAAAACAAGGAATTCACATCACAGGAAATAATATGTCAGGAGGAGTGTTTGTGTTGAACGGCCTGCGTGATGCGGAAGCATTAAACACGGATTCAATGTTGCATAGCTTTGGCTTCGATAGCAGCAATGCCCGGCTCATTTTCACCCCGTTCATCTCGCTCGAACAGGAAATGGTTGTTAAGCGAGCCATTCGCCTGCTCGAACCTCCGCAAGGGGTTTTAATATCATTCAAGGAGGGTGTGCTGATTGTTTCCGGCGAGGCGGACGCCGTCTGGATTAACCGGCTGAAGCTTGATTATGTGCGGGTGGTTGGAGTGAACAAGCTCGATGTAGCTGCGCTTACCATAATGAACAATTTGCCTGATCTGAACATGATCATCCAGGCCATCGAAAAACACAGGTTTTCATTCGATATCAACGATGTGGAAATGGATGCAGTGCAGAAAAAGAAGTTCGATTCACTCACCATGGCTGCAGTTCAGATCGGTAACTTCAACATTGTCAACCACCGGAATATGCTCATCCATGTCAGGTCGTATTCATCGAAGGCGGTGAATAAACAAGCCAATGAAAAAGTGGCCCTCGAGCGAGCCAGGGCATTTATCAAACTGCTTGGTCAGGCCGGTGTTTCGGAGAGCCTGCTTAAGGCTGAAGTCGTATTTAATGAAGACCTTCCTGTGCCTCAGCCTGTGCGATCGGTCAGTTTTAATGTTTTTGAAGAATAAACAAGCATGATCAAGAAAAAAATAACCATGGTAGGCGCCTTTGCTGTTGGTAAAACTAGCCTGGTTCAGCGGTTTGTCAACAGCATCTACAGCGAGAAATACCAAACAACCATCGGGGTTAAAATCGACCAGAAGAACCTCGTCATCGATGGCAAAGACGTTACATTGTTGCTGTGGGATATTCATGGCGAAGATGATTTTATGAAGGTGAAGCCCACCTATCTGATCGGATCCTCGGGCTATTTCATTGTGGTTGACGGAACCCGTTACGAAACCTTGCAAACAGCACTACAGCTGCAGGAAATGGCATCAACAGTGACCAAGGATGTGCCCTTTATCGTGCTGATCAATAAATCGGACCTTAGGCAGGATTGGGAAATCAACAACGACGATATTGAATCGATCCGCAAAAGAGGCTGGCAGGTAATTTTAACCAGCGCCCGCGACAATTTTGCCGTTGAAGATGCCTTTGAACAACTTACCCGCATGATGCTTAACCAATAATACTCGAATTTCTGATGAAGACAAGCTTTTCTGATGCCATAACCGATTATATCATCAGCAAGATTCCGCCATATATTGGCCTGGTTATGTTACAACTGGATGAAGCTGGCATGCTGTTGAACTGGTTTGGACCGGTTGAAAAATACCTCGAGAAAAGGCCGGACCGATCAATGCACATCGAGGAAGTGACTCCTTATCTGATGGGCATGGTGCCCCCGCTGATTAACCCGATGGTTTTGCCTCATGTGCAGACAAATACCGGACATTATGCGGAGATTCATATAGTGGAAGATGAGTTGATGCACACATGGATGTTTTTTGTTGATCAGACACGCTCAGCCGAAAAACTGCAGCAGCTGTTGCAGGAAGTCAACGATGAACGCCTTAGGATTAAGAGGGCCAAACATGATTCGGTCGGACAAGGTGCGTTTTCGGCACTCCACCTGCTCGACTATGTGAGTTTTGTAAAGCAAGGCGATCATTATCAGTTGATTGGAAATATACCAGTTTGGTATAAAGAATTAAAGACAGGCCTTTTCAATGATCCTGAGCGAATTAACCTTACCGAATTATTCCCATTTATCGAAGTGTTTCAGTACGAAGCAGCCGAATGTTGGGAAACGTCCGTCGAAAGCAAGGTGGAGTCGGGCATCTGGGAGGAAGAAACACTCACCGGACGCCGGATGTACCTGCAGGCGACAGCCATCCGGCACAAACAGGTCAATTATTTGATATTCAGACCTGTGAATAAAGAAGGAAAAATAGGCAACGAGATGATTCAGAAGGCACGCGAACAGCGCCTGACGCTCGATCAACTTGCCAGGGCCGAAAAACAACTCAAACGCCTGCTGCAGTTTAAGGATCAGTTTGTAAGCATTGTTTCACACGACTTGCGCTCACCCATCGGCGCGGTGATTGGTTTATCGGAAATATTGATGGACGACGCTGAAGTCAAGGAAAAGTTATCGCAATACAATTACGAACTTCTGACGCTGATCCATGAAGAAATGCATCGCCTGCTCGACTATAACGACAAGCTGTTCAACTGGTCGAACCTGGAGCTGGGCAATTTCAAGCTCAACCTGAAGCGTCTTGACCTGAACCAGATGGCTGATTATGTGGGACGTATGCAACATTTGAAGATGTTGAATAAGCGCATTCACTTTGTTAGGGCCTTCGAACAGGATGGCATGGAGGTTTTTCCGGTGATGGTCGACGAAACCCTGTTTGGTCAGGCGCTGAATAACCTGGTAGGAAATGCCGTGAAATTCACGCCCGAAGGTGGTGAAATTACCCTTGGAAGCAGGATTGTTGATGGTGGGATAGAAATTTATGTGAAAGATAATGGGATTGGTATGTCGAAAAGCGTTGTCGATGCGTTGTTTCAAGGTTTCACACGCACAAGCACCACCGGAACACTGGGAGAAAAAGGCACCGGACTCGGCCTGGGCATCGTCTCTAAAATTGTTGAAGCCCATCATTTTTCTATCAGGGTTGAGTCAAGCCCGGGTAAGGGCAGCACCTTTATCATCAGCACGCATTAAGGCATATATGCATTTTTCAGCTACATAGTGATTCTGAAAAAGGCTTACACATTTATTGCATAAAGGCTTGCTTTACAACAAGGAATAAAATTACTTACATTTGTGAGAAATAATATGTTTATCCATATCAACATCAGCCTTAAAACCATGAAAAATCTTTATCTTCCATTGTTGCTGGTCGTCCTGCTTGCTTCAGCCAGTCTGAATGCTCAGGTGCCATTTTACTTCGATCCGCAGGCTGTCTCGGCCACGGTAAATATCGGACAAACAGCAACGGTTCACAGTGTGCTGCGCAATGCAACAGAGCAACCTGTTGAATTTTCCTTTCCGGGCTATGTGACCAAAGGTCAGGGTGGGCCCGATGACTACGGATATACCTGGATTGACAGCGATGAAGAAGGTGGTCCGAACTACGAATGGAACGAGATTGCCGAAACAGGCGTACCTGTGGAGGGCTTAAGCGACGACAATGTGGTTGGCCCTTTCGAAATGGCCTTCAATTTTCCCTTCTATGGTCAGTCAAAGAATCATTTCTGGATCAACTCGAATGGATGCATCAGCTTTAATGAAGCGGTGATGCCATTTTTTAACGGACCCATTCCCACCAACAACGACAACAATGACTTCATAGCCTGGTTTTGGGACGACCTGACCATGGACCCAGCCATTTCTAGGGTGTATTACAAAAATTATGAAGACCGCACCATCGTCGAGTTTTGGCGAATCCCCCATTTCCCGGGTTCGGAATCTACCATCAGTGCACAGGTCGTTATGATGTCGAACGGGACCATCGTTGTACGCTACAAGCAAATCAGTGAAACATTTGAAACAACCAATGGCACAGTGGGGATCCAGTCATCCGATGCCGAAATGGGACTTCAGGTGAACTACAATGCCGAATACCTGCATTCACAGATGGCACTTCGCTATGATTTGAACAGAAATTTCATTACCGCTGTCAGTCCTGCCAGTGGTGTGCTTCAGCCTGGCCAGCAGGAAACCATATGGGTGACTTATGATGCCACAGGCTATACCACAGGAGCTTATGAGCAGGAATTGCAGTGTGTAACAAACCTTGGTGAACTGCCTTCGCTCTATTTGCACAATGTGATGCATGTGGTGAACCCGAACCTCGGTGGATTCATGGGCCATGTAACCGATGCCGGCACAGGAAACCCGATAGCCGAAGCAAGGGTACAGGTGGGCGATCATCAGGTGTTTACCAATGCAAGTGGATTTTATGAGTTGCCACTCGAGCTGGGAAGCTACAATGTTACATTTTCCAGGCCCGGTTATCAAACCCGCGTTATTGAAGATACAACGGCGGTAGCTGGATTTTCGGAACTGAATGTGGCGTTAAGCGGATTTTATCTGCTTGCCGGAAGGGTGTATGCAGGCGAAAACCCCATCGAAACCGGATTTGCCTACAACTACAAAATGCACGAAGGCAATGTGGTGGATATTTTTGCGGAAATGGTTGGCCAGGAAGGATGGTACGAGTTTTCGGGAATGTCTGCTGCACAGTATATCGTTAAGGCTGAACCCAGTCCGAACTCACAATACTATGGCGATTATCTGCCAACATACTACGGCGATGTGCTCCATTGGGAGGAAGCCACAGTGATCAACCTCACACAGGGAACCGACAACAAACACATTCACCTGGTGCCGGTGAGCAATGCCCCGCTGGGACCCGGAAGCATCAGCGGTAGCATCAACAGCGGAGACAGGTCTGCTGATGTGCCCATCATCTTGCGCGCTGCCGATCAGGGAACGGTGACCATGACGACATCAGCTGCCAACGGAACCTACGCATTCAATGGACTTCCATACGGAACCTATGAACTCTTTGCTGAGATACCGGGTAAAGCCACCATTCCTCAAACCATTGTTCTCAGTGAAGCTAACCCCAGTGTAAGCGGTGTGGATATGCTCATCATGGATGGTGAAATTGTATTCCTGGGTATGCCCGAAACAGGCCTATTTGCTTCAGGACCGGCAATTTTCCCAAATCCGGCAAGCGATCAGCTCAATGTTGCCTTTAACCTCAACAAGCCCACCACGCTGCGGTTTGTGGTTTCTGACCTGAGCGGCAGGGTGTTGATGGCTTCAGAAAGGCAATTGTTCGGACAACAGAACGTTGAGATCAATACCCATGACCTGGCCAAAGGAGTGTATCTGCTGAGCTGCGAAGCCCAGGGCGAAAGGGTCGTTCAAAGGTTCATGAAGAAATAAGCCCTACAGGCGCTTTCTGCAACAGAAAGCGCCTTTTTTTATGCTGTCTGGTAAGTTGCGCTGAAAATGCAGGCGCTGTCAACAATTGAGTTCGTTTTGATGTTTATGTATTAACCAATCATTTCTCCATTGATGTGAATATGGTCTGCTAACACCCATTACCCATGACGCAATCAACACGTATCGGTGTTTTCAATAAACTGGTCAACAACAAGTTTGACATCTACAACAGCCTTTTTCTGAAACTTCCTTACAGCAAGGAAAGCAATATTGGGCTGCTGATCCCGATCTTGGCTCACCTGAGCAAACAGGGTCTTGATGCCGGCCAGAACCCGCGCGATATCCTGGAAACATTTTTTCAAACGTATGCCCATATTAACAACGAGCAGGAAAAGATTGATTTTATGTTCAGGGTAATTCAATATGTTGAACGTCAGGTTGTTTTGTTTGACAGTGTTGAAGATGCCGCCTTCGCAGATTTACACCGACAAAGCAATAGCCTGTCAGTAAAGGAACTGTTTCAATTGCTTGACAGGCGCAGCGAGCACGAAAGAATCGGGGAGAAACTGTCAACTTTCAGTGCAAGGATTGTGTTTACGGCCCATCCAACACAATTCTACCCCCAATCGGTGCTGCACATCATGCAGACCCTGAGGGCGCATATCGGTGGCAACAACATCGATCAGATCGATATGACGCTGCAGCAGCTTGGATTAACCTCACTGATCAACTCAAAAAAACCAACCCCGCTCGATGAAGCAAAAAACATCATCTATTTTTTGCGTTATGTGTATTACCAGGCCATTGGTGAGTTGTATACAACCATTAAGAAAAGTGTAAGGCGGATTCACTTCAACAATACCGACATCATCAAGCTGGGATTCTGGCCCGGTGGCGACCGTGACGGCAACCCGTTTGTGACAGCTGAAACCACCCGTTTGGTGGCCGACGAACTGCGAATGACACTCATGAAATGCTATTATGATGATGTAAAAATCCTGAAGCTGAAACTTTCTTTCAAGGAAACAGAAAACACGCTCAATGCCTTAGGCAACGCCTTGTACAACACCATGTTCGATCCGGAAGTGCTGATGACAGCAGGTGAAATTCTGCAAGCCTTGCTAGCGGTTAGAGAAGCAGTTGTCGATCATTATCACGGGCTGTACCTAAAGGACCTTGACCTGTTGATTGACAAGGTGAATATTTTCAAAACCCATTTTGCGAGCCTTGACATCAGGCAGGATCACAGCATCCACTATCGCACGGTGGAAGCCGTTTTGATGCAGTCGGGCCATATCACGCAATCGCTTAATGAGCTTGAAAAGCCTGAACTGATGAAGCTGCTGCTCTCGACCAGTCCGGCCATCGATGATGAGCTGTTGACGGATGACCTGGTGAAAGACACCATACGCAATGTCAGGCAGCTGAAGGAGATACAGCAAAAAAATGGTGAAGAAGGTTGCAACAGGTATATCATCAGTAATGCTGAAGACGCTTTTTCGGTGTTGTTTGTGTTCGCCCTGTTCAGGTGGTGTGGTTATCGCGAAGAGGACATCAGCTTCGATATCATTCCTTTATTTGAAACCATGGAAGGCATGAGCGGGTCTTCAGCTTGTATGACAGCGTTATTTGCCGTTGAGGAATATAGGAAACACCTCATAAGGCGAGGCAACAAACAAACCATCATGCTTGGCTTTTCCGATGGCACCAAGGACGGTGGCTACCTGATGGCAAACTGGTCAATCTTTAATACAAAGGAGCGTCTGTCAGCCATATGCGATAAGAACGGCATTAAGGCTGTCTTTTTCGATGGCCGAGGTGGCCCTCCGGCACGCGGAGGAGGCAAGGCTCACCGTTTTTATGCCGCACACACCAATGCCATTGCCAATCACGAAATCCAGTTGACCATTCAGGGACAGACAATTACAAGCCGCTATGGCACAAATGAGCAATTCCGCCACAACTGCGAGCAATTGCTCACAGCTGGCCTTTCGCGCGAGATTCATGAAAAAGAAAACCTGATTTCTGCTGAAGACCGTGCACTCCTCGATGAACTTGCGCAGCTGAGCTACGAAAAATACAAGGCGCTCAAAGCCCACCCTAAATTTATTCCCTACCTCGAGCAAAAAAGTACGCTGCGGTACTATGGAAAAACCAATATTGGCAGCCGACCCGGCAAGCGAAGCAACAAGCAAAAGCTTGAATTAAGTGACTTGCGGGCCATTTCTTTTGTGGGTTCATGGAGCCAGCTGAAACAAAACGTACCAGGATATTTTGGAACCGGCACAGCCCTCAATACCCTGGTGAATCAGGGAAAACTGGCCGGGCTGAAAAAACTGTTCAACCAGGTTCCTTATTTTAAGACATTGATACTTAATAGCATGATGTCGCTTTCAAAATCGAATTTTGCCCTGACGGCCTATATGCGCGACGATGCTCAGTTTGGTGGCTTCTGGAAGATCCTATATGATGAGTTTATGCTTTCGCAGGAAATGTTGCTGCTGATCTCAGGCTACAAAGCCCTGATGGAGGAAGAACCTGTTTCGCGGGAATCAATTAAGATTCGTGAGAAAATAGTGCTGCCACTGCTTGTGATTCAGCAATATGCATTGCAGAAAATAGGGGATGAAGATGCCAGAAAAGACACCTACGAGAAAATTGTCATCAGGTCATTGTATGGAAACATCAATGCAAGCCGAAACTCAGTCTAAGCCAGGACTTTTGTCATAATTCGGCGCTGTTTGGGTTGTCCTTTTCATTTCCAGGCATGGCTCATTGCTTTTCGGCAGGAATGGGTTTCGTGTATGCGCGTCCAGCCTAATCCGATTCCAGTTTTAGCATTGTTTTTTTACCTGAAAGCAAGGTTTTAAATAATGGAGAAAAAATATTTCACAGATTCCTTGCTTTTGCTTGTTCAGTTGCCATAAATTTACTTCAAAAATCTGACATTGAGTTGTTTTCGTTCCGGGTAAGATCTTCTGGAATGCTTGGTTTGTTGCTTGTTTCGGGTCCGGATGAAAGCAAATGAACGTGAATATTCACTGTTAACCTTCCCATATTTATTCCTAAAAAGCAATTATTCATGAAAACGAAAACGGGTTTTTTGATGTTCCTCATCCCATTGACCGGGATGATTCTGCTGCTGAACAGCGGCTGCAAGAAAAGCAGTGATTCAAATCCTACACCGGGCACCGTGACCGATGCTGATGGCAATGTGTATCACACAATCACCATTGGCACACAGGTCTGGTTGGCCGAAGACTTGAAAACCACAAAGTTCCGCGACGGCTCCGCCATTGTAAATGAAACAGATGCCACGGCATGGAGCGCCCTGTCAACCGCAGCTTACTGCGATTATGACAACAGCGCAGCCAACGGTGCAACTTATGGACACCTGTATAACTGGTACGCCGTTCACGATAGCCGCAACATATGTCCGAGTGGCTGGCACGTCCCAACCGATGCCGACTGGGCTACCCTTACGGGCTTTCTGGGTGGCGAAAGCGTTGCAGGTGGAAAACTGAAGGAAACTGGTACGGCCCACTGGCTCAGTCCCAACACAGGGGCTACTGACGAAGTTGGTTTCAAGGCGCTTCCGGCAGGTGAACGCAGGGCAACAGGGCAGTATATTTATCTTGGCGAATATGCCTGCTGGTGGTCTTCGACCGAATATGATGTGCAACAGGCCTGGATCCGTTATATCGGCAATGACGATGTGGACGTTACCAACCAGCTTTACAACAAAAACTACGGCTACTCGGTCCGCTGTGTCAAGGATTGATTCCACAGCCTGATAAGTTATTTCTTTCTGACTGAATTTACGCTGGCAAACATTTTTTCGTTTCTGCCAGAGGGCTCCATTGCTGCATTTTTAGTAAGCTTGCACATTCATTGGTGCAGGATGCGATTGTAATACACAAATTAACACACTTATGCAAGTTATGCGGTTAAAACAGCTGTTTTTCAGCACGTTTCTTCTGATCAGTATGGCCCTGCCAGGCTGCCAGACCAGGGATAGAGCACAACAACAAGAGGAAGAACAAATTGCAACCTTACTCGATCAGTTTAACCAGGCCGCTGCTGCTGGTAACTTTGAGGCATATTTTGGCTTCTTCGCAGCTGATGCAATCTTTATTGGCACTGACGGCACCGAACGTTGGAACAAGAAGGATTTCATGCAGTGGTCGAAACCCTATTTTGACAGGGGAAAAGCCTGGGATTTTACATCCATCGAGCGGCACATCAGCTTCAGCAAATCAGGAGAAATGGCCTGGTTTGATGAATTGCTCGAAACCCAGATGAAGCTGTGTCGTGGATCAGGGGTGCTTGAAAAGGACGAAAACGGCTGGAAAATCACCCAGTATGTGCTTTCGATGACGATTCCCAATAGCCTGACAGATACAGTGGTAAGCCTGAAATCAGGCATCGAAACGAAGCTGATTGAGGAAATAAAGTTAACCGTAAAATAAAGCATTCATCGCCATGGAAAAATTCCTGATCTGCTTCTTTTTTGTGAGCGCCTTGCTGCAGGGAGCACCCGAGGCCGAGGCACAGCACCAGCAAACGGATGCTTTTTATGTTGTGAACGTCGAATCGGCTCACACTGAAAAAGAAGCCATATCAAAAACCGAAGCCCTGGTGAAGGCTGGTGAAAAGGCAGCCTACCTGTGGATTCCTGATTATGCATCCCTGGGTGGGGCACGCTTGTATTGTGTGTATATTGGTCCTTATTCAACACAGAATGAATGCGAAACTGCTGTGGAACGCCTCAAGAAAAGTTATCCAGCTGCCTATGGGTTGCTGGTGTCGCAGGAAGTAAAAAGGGTGCAAATCAATGGCAAGGGTAAGGTGGTGATTATGTATCCGAGAACATCACAACAAACGGGTTTCGTGCTTCGGGCCAAAGCTGCTGACAACAGTAGTCAGGCAAAAAACACGGCTGCAGCCAGGCCATCGACTGACATCAGTGTCTTCGGAAAAAAAGGGCAGGTCTTCATCGCCAATGTTCCGGGTGATGCACACCTGATCGATAAGGCAAATTTTACCAAATTGGGGATCCCCGCTGATGCCGTTTCCGCTTGTGAAGCGCATGGTGACGGTTCTGACGACTATTTTTATTGTATCAACTCCGATGTCGGATTGATGATTTTCAGGGGATGGTTCGAAGCCGGGCAGACTGGCGAAGGACTGCATTGGGAAAAAATCAGGGAAATCCTGCACTGATGATGGCCCTTACTCAGCTTATTCGTAAATAATCTTAACAAAAATGGCGGACCGAAAACTATGTCTTTATATCGCGATGAGCCTCGATGGCTATATAGCCGCGCCAGACGACAACCTGGATTTTTTATCGCTTGTTTCAAAGGAAGGTGAAGATTATGGCTACGAAGCCTTTTTATCGACTGTTGACACAGTTATCATCGGTCGGAAGACTTACGATTGGGTGATGAAACAGGTGGGTGTTTTTCCTCATGAAGACATGGAGACCTGGGTTATCACGAGGAAGGAGAGGCCGGGCCATGGGAATGTCCGGTTTTATTCCGGACCTGTGTCGGCGCTGGTGGAAAGGATACGCGCACACGAGGGAAAAAATATCTTCGTTGACGGTGGCGCTGAAATTGTGCAGCTGTTGTTGAAAGAACAGCTGATTGATGCAATCACTATTTCCATTATTCCCATTTTGCTTGGCAAAGGAACACGGCTTTTCGATGCTGGGTTTCCGGCCAGGCAACTCAAACTGATCAACTGCAGGAATTATGAAACCGGCCTTGTACAACTACAATACGAAGGGGTGAAGTAAATCCGGCTGGCACCGGAATGACCAGCTTATTGAACAACAAGCTTCATGGCTGTGAATTCGCTCACCGACCGAAGGATCAGTGCATAAACTCCTGCAGATAATTCAGCACAATTCACCTCAAATGAGTGAGGCCCTTTGTCCAAAGTGCCTGCACCCACAATCCTTACCAGCTGTCCATTCAGAGTTAGCATAGAAAGGCTCATTGCCTGCTTTTCACTAAGAACGATATCAATCCGTGCATTGCCTGAAGCCGGATTTGGATAAACCCTGATTGAACCGCTTTCATGGTAAAGCTCAGTGGCAGAAAGAATCAGCTGATCAAGCGGCCTGCCCCATATTCCACTACCTCCTGTTGCTGCAAAAAGGCTGGTCCCGTTATCGGTAAGTGCAGAAGCGTAACCAAGTCCTGTTTGTCCCCAATGCCAAACCTGGTCATTTAGTTTGTATACGCCTGTTTCTCCGCACAAAAATATGTTATCACCAATGGGATGAAAGGCTTCGAAAGTGCCGTAATAATCCCATCCTGGCGGTGGCGTCCATAACTTGGTCAGTCCGGAAGAAACATTTGCGATTGTTCCGCTCGAAATGAGTTTACTTGTGACACCGCCAGGCGAAGCATGGATAATGGTATCGCCCTTGATCATGACAATACCTGTGGTGAATTGAAGTCCTTGCCAAACGTTCCAGCTTGCGCCCAAATCGTCGCTATCGCATACCCCGTTCGAGCCGGCCAGTGCAATGGTGCTTCCATCATAGGCAAGGCCTGAGATAAAGTCTTGCGGAATATTATCGGGTAAGGCCAGCCAGGAAGTATCGGCCAGGTGCCTGATGAACAGGTTGTGGCTGTTATAAGCAAGCAAGGTGCTGTCCTTTCCGACAAGGCGTATGATGTTTGAGGGCAAACCCTCGTTGTAGCTGCTCCAGCTCAGGCTTGCTTTGCCGGAACGAAAAACACCATTCCGGGTGCAGGCATATACCCAGTCCTTGCCTGCAAAAAGCGGGATGATGCCACTGCTCCCCTCAAATGGATTGCTTCCATTCCAGGTGACTCCTGCATCACCTGATATCGCAAGGTCGTAATTGTCAGATGAGTACACATCAACTATGACCATTGAATCATAGGCAATGACTGAATAGTTGGGTTCAAAATCGGTGCTTAGTTGCACCCATTGTGAGTACACGGCCGAAATACACATTGAAAGCACCAGGAGAAGGATAAGTCTTTTCATGGACTGACGACATTAAGGGAATAAAATTAGTGCTTTTCAGAAGGAATATCAAGGAAAAATTTACCAAATATTCCTATATAAACGTGGATATCAGCGCATGATTTTCTCCAGCTTTCGGCCTTTTGCCAACTCATCAACCAGTTTATCCAGGTACCTGACCTGCCGGATCAAGGGGTCAGAAATTTCTTCGATACGATAGCCGCAAATCACTCCGGTGATGAGGCTGGCATTGGCGTTGAGTGTAGCGCGTTCGAAGAATGTTTCAAAGCTTACGTTTTCATCGATCAGCACGTTAATCATTTCATCGCTGAAGCCGGTCAGCCACGTGATCAACTGGTGCAGTTCTGCTTTGGTCCGGCCTTTTTTCTCCACCTTGCTGACATACATCGGGTAAACGGTGGCGAAGGATATTTTGGCGATGCGTTGGCGCTGGCTGTCGTTGTTGTTCATGCGTGAATCGGTTCAGGTCCTTGACTGGTCATTGATTGCGTTGTTTACGCAATAAATATATGGATTATTAATGCAATGATTACTGAAAACCGTAGTATTTATTTCTGTTGAGATAAAAGGGTTTTTTGACAGTTTGATGGTCCGCCCTATGACGTTAAAGCTTTGCATCAAACTTTTTTTGATAAGCAAAGTTTAAAACACAGGCTGTATTCATCTCAATCGTGCCAACTGCAGGTCTATGTGTTATTTTGGTTGTAAGGCATATGTAACTTATTTCCTGGCGCTTTTCAGGTTAAGCCACGTGCTATCTGATGCAATAAATGCAAATGATCATTTAATATTATGCCTTACCTCCTTTTATGAGAAGCCAAATCGCTAACGACATTTCACCAACAATACTTGGGATTGCTACTAATGCCAAAAAGATTGAACCATATTCATCATAGTTTTGGAGTAAGAAGTGAGCACTTGTATCAACCATATACATAATTCCTGCAATTACTAAAAAAACTGCAATTATTTTTGGCTTTCCAATGATTATTCCTAAAAGTATAAGGTGAATTCCAAAAAAGAATAGGCCGATTAGCCATATGATGTTAAAATTGTCGACTTGTTTCAGAATTTCTTGACCAGTATTTGAGCCTATTGCAATCGGAAGTGCAAATATAGCGACTCCCATTATGGCAGCATGCATCATTCTGAACAGTGTGCTCAGACCTGATAAAATATTTTTTTTATATAATTCAAATAAAGCCCATGCAACAACCACATCAAAAACAACAGTAATCAGAAAAGCCAAAATTCCAAATCTTACAATCACATGATTCTCCTGGATAGTGGTTAGGGGATCTTTTAGAATTGATTCGAGTACGAAGAAATTAGCAAATATTGCAGCAAAGAAAATAATCAGGTAGCTGACACCTGCAATTATCGATAGTGTTCTTGGCTTCATAATTGTTCACTTTTTAAGTTAATATCTTTAATTACCTATAGCTAATTGTAACAACATGTCAATGCAATTGTTCAATTAATTACTGATATGATAGTAATAAAGAGATTCTGGTCCCGGAAGATTTCAGGTAATTGAAAATTTTAGCTGGCAAATGTTATTCTGTTGGATTTCAAATATATCAGTAATTAACGATTTGTATTTTTGACTATCTTTTTCAAATTTCCGCTGCATCGCCAGCCATAAAACTATTCCCAATAATAATAGCATTTCTGCAAGAATTTACATGAAAGCCAGTACGTTTATTCCTGGAAATAAAGCAATAAGAAAGCCACTTGCTAAAATGCTAAGCGTGGATAATATCAACCTTATAAAAAAGTGTTGATTAAAAGTGATTTTCACATTGGTCGCATTTACTGAATCATTTCTTAACAACTTACCTTTAGCGACAGTCCAATTCCGGAATGCCAATTACCATCCATAAAGGATCCATTTACGCGTTTTGAATGTTACTTATGCATTGATTTCGTGATTTATTCTGAAAACAAATCTGCCAATAGACTTAATTTCTGACGCTTACTTCTCACTAATCTCTATTGGCTACTTTTTAATTTGAATCACCATGCTTTCGTGTTATCTTGTTTTTCATGTGTGCCAGCCTCAGTCCGTCCAAAAAAAAACTCCTTCCTGTATCGGCTGAGGCCTGTTTGATTGCTTTCTTTGTCATGTTGTAGCTGAATCCACTTGGCCACTTTTTTGTTCCATACGGATGCTCCAGGTTATTGTGCTTTGTTTCTTTCTCCTGCTCCCGGGAGGAGCGCAGGCGGTTCATATACCCGTAAAAACAAAACTTTGTTAAATTTTTGGAATGACAGGCCGGACGATTGTTATTCATATGGTCATGCCTGAAACCGGGCGAACCCAAAAGACTTCCCGCCTGAAACAGTTTTCACTCTTGTTAATTTCAAAAATTGAAGTCTTTGGTATAGGCCCTCAAAAGGTTGTTTTTGTTTTCCATCGATGCGCTTTACTTTAATCCTTTCTTATATCTTACAACCTCCTTTAAGTCTTTTATCTGTTCTTGTTGGTTAATATCAAGAACCAATGGGATAAGTTTACCAATAGGTTTTGCCACCTCAAATGCCTCTTTTATTTTATTATCGATCCCTAATTCTAAAACCCCTATTCCTGTTTCATCTGTGAAATAAAAACCTGTTTTTATATAGTCCTTCCAAATAGAGAGCCAAAGAATCGTTTTTTTCTTAAAAACTACTTTACACAGCCAAGCATTTCCATCTTTGTAAAACTGCCATTGAGGTACCAGATTAAATTCATCGGTAAAAAGTTTAATTAATTCTTGATAGATAATGAAAAGTTCTTTACCAAGAACGTTTTCCAAAACTTCATTCGAAGGTTCTATTTCTTTCTCTCGAAGAAGTAATGTTTCATTGTTTGATTCCATAATATCTTAATTTTCATTGTGTTTCATTTCACCTAATTTTCAGGAGTATAAAAGAACTTACCGATTGCGTGTTTTTTTTGTTTGGGGGATGTGAACTACTTGTTCGTCCACTCGATGTAAATCTACCAAAAGGCAGCGAATTTCCCAAACTCGTCTCAGTCAAGATAAAATAAGCATGTGGTTAGCGGTTGTTATTTATTTGTTCGCCTTCAATCTTTATAAATCTAATGATATTTCCTCTCTTTTGTTTTATCAAGAGTTCTTTAACTTCTCCGCTTTCATTCCTTTCAAAAATGAATTCTCCTAAAAGTAGTTTTGAAGAATTAAATTCGTCAGGTTTACCTTCAATTGGTTTAAGCAGTATTTTCTCAATTGAATTTTCTGCAAACAAAGAATCTTTTTGTTCGTGGATCAGGTAGGTTATTAAAAGCTCCGTATTTAAATATATTCCATTGAAATCATATAAGCCTTGTTGATAAACCAACTTTGTATTATCCTCTTTTTTTTCGGATTCTTCTCTGAATAACTTCTTGTAATTATTTATTTGTTCTCTAGGTACAGAGTCTTTTACAAACATTTCAGCAACGGAAAATGCGGAGCGCATAATATAATTTGAACCTGAATTGCTCAGTAATACCAACCCAACATTGTGTTCAGGATACAAAATTATTAAATTTCTAAAACCCTGAAATACACCATCGTGCCAGTAACAACTACTTCCTCTTTTCATTAAACCATAAGCGTAAGGCACTTCTTTTCCTGTATTCAGGGTGTCTGTTTCTAGCATTTGAATGATTAATGGATTTTTTCTAGCGTATTCTGACAATAAATATTTTGTCCAGGTAATCATATCGGTAAGGTTAGCGTAAACTGAACCTGTTCCTTGAGGGCTTATGTTATCAGTGGTACGGTTATACCTATGATTTTCATAAAGATATCCGTAAACTCTATTGTTTATCAAGTCTGCACTGCTTCTTTGGAAAACAGTTTCAGTCATGCCAGCTGGCTTAAATACATTTTGGTTTATCCAGTCAAAATAACTCGTGTCAGTCACATTGGTTATTAATTGACCAAGCAAAACATAATTCGATGAACCATATTGAAATTCACTACCTGTCTTGAAATTCAGTTTCGATTGACTTTTAATGATTTTGTAGATGTACTGATGTGTAATAACATCGTTGAAAGTATGCCCTGATGCAAGAAACAGGTAAGGCCATTCCCAAATTCCACTCGTATGATGGATTAAATTTCTAACCTGAATAGAATCCCAAAGTTTATTCTGATTTCGAAGATATTTAGCAATTTCGAAATTTGGATTAACCCTTTTTTCTTTGATTAATTTAGCAATCCCATAACCTGTAAATTGTTTCGATACTGATGCCAAACCAAAAAGAGTTGAGTTAGTGATTGGTATCTTATGCTCTAAGTCTGATAATCCAAAACATTTCTGGTAAACAATCTTTTCCTCCTTTACAACAGCAATTGCACAACCAGGTCTTTCCGACTCATTAAACACAGAATATAGACTATCTATTATTTCAGTATAATGTTTAATGGAATTCTGTGCACTTAAACCACTTGTAAGAAGAGAGAAAAGAATCAGTAATTTCAGTTTTGCTATCATTTTCGTGTCATCAAGTATAATAAACGCTAACGGTTAGTATATGAAAAGTAGGCGGTATCGAAGCACTAAACTTTCGGTTAAGAACAAACTTTGACACAAGCTAACACCTTTGATTTCACCACTGTTTCGCCTATTTTTTATATACATTGTTGTATGCCCGTGATTTCTTTTCGTCCGTGCGGTTGGGCAGCCATACTCTTTGGCAAGTTTTGGTCGTGTGTCGACTTGTGCGACTTGGCAATGTGTGTGACTGTTGCGTAGGCACATTATTGTCTATTTTTCTTAAAGTTTTCTGCCTGCTCAAATATCTCAACATACACTTCGTCTCTCTCCACAGGTGGATAACCAAACTCATCTAAAATCAAAATCAACTCAACTTTCAATGCCGATTTTATATCATCTCGTTTGTTCCAGTCGGGGAATTTGGCTTGGTTATCAACGATGATTTTAACTGCTTTTGATAAGTCAATGAGTTTGTCGTCAGGATAAGTGAAGTCGTACTTTTTGCAGAGTTCTTTCAGGATGTCGTAAAAGGCTTTTTCTTCAAAGTCAATACCTAATTCATCGCCTGCATTAAATTCTTTGTGAACTTCCCAAATTAAGTCTGTCAATGCGTTTGCCATTTCTTCGTAAACTTCACTTCTTAAAATGTCGTTTGCATCTCGGTTGTTGTATCTGTCAACAATGGCTTGCATTTTTCTTGAAAAGTCGATTCCTTTTACTCGGTTAACTTTTCTGATTTCTCCGATTACTTTGGCTAATAGCTGTTGAAGCAATTTAATTTTTGTGTTTGGCAATTTGATTTTATCAATCTTTGCCAAGTAATCTTCATCAAAAATATCCTGTTCGGTTTCTACTTCTTCCCCCAATTTGAAAATTTCTTCAACTCCGTCACTTTGCAAAGCATCTTTTATCATTTCCCGAACTTTAGCGTTCATCTGAGCCGTGTCGGGTGCATTGCCTTTGGTAAGTTTAAAAACGATGGAACGAACAGCCAAATAAAAATGTGTATAATCTCTTTCTAATTGTGTTAATTGTTCACTCCCCGCACAAATATCATAAGCAGCTTTTAGTCTTTTAACCAAACCCATAAAACGGGTTTCAAAGTCTTTGGATTGTTGCACATATTCAGCAGCCAGATTCAATGTGTTTAACTGTTGAATAGTTGTGCCTTTGAAATATTTAGAGTTGTCAAACTTGTGAAACAGTTTCGCTAAAAGGTCTAAATGATTACGAACAATGATGATGGATTCTGCAATATCTTCAAAATTATCCTTGTCGCCTTTGTTGTATTTGGCGAGAGCCAGATTCATTTGTTTTTTGATGCCGATATAATCTACTGCCAAACCTTTGTTTTTACCTTCAAACTTGCGGTTAACCCGTGAAATTGTTTGAATCAAATTATGTTGCTGAATTGGCTTGTCAATGTAAATGCTATCCAGGAAAGGAACATCAAAACCGGTAAGCCACATATCAACTACAATGGCAATTTTGAAATTCGATTTTGGGTTTTTAAACTGGCGGTCAAGTTCTTTTCTGTCATCAGAAGTGCCTAACATATCCCAAAGTTCTTTCGGGTCGTCTTTGCCTCTGGTCATTACCAATTTAACTCGTTCAATCGGTTTTAATTCCCGTTTGTCTTTGTCGGTAAGTTCTGCACCTTCTTCCGCTTCTCTGATTTCATTCCATTCAGGACGGAGAGCAATAATGTTTTTGTAAAGCTCATACGCAATTTCACGGCTGCTGCTTACAAACATTGCTTTTCCTTTTACTGTTGCTCCTTCTGAAATTCGGTTTTCGTAGTGGTTTACAAAATCTATTGCAACGGCTTGCAAGCGGTCGGGGTCGCCAAGAATGGCGTACATATTTGCCGTTTCCTGTTTGCTCTTGTCAATTTGATATTCATTAGCGCCTAATTCGGCAACTTCTTCGTAGTATTTTTCAATTTTCTCTAACTCACCATTTTTCAAAGCTACTTTTGCCGCCCTGCCTTCATACACAATCCGCACGGTGATTTCATCTCTTACCGATTCGGTCATTGTGTAGGCATCTACTACTTTCCCGAAAACGTCAAGCGTTGCATCAATAGGCGTTCCGGTGAAGCCAACATAAGTTGCGTTGGGTAAGGAATCGTGTAAGTATTTAGCAAAGCCGAATGTCTTTTTGACTCCTTCTTCCGTTACTCTTATTTTTTGGTCGAGATTTACCTGACTGCGGTGTGCTTCGTCTGAAATACAAATCACATTATTTCTTTCAGTGAGTAGTTCGGTATCTTCGGTAAACTTGTGAATGGTAGTGAGGAAAACGCCTCCGCTTTGTCTGTCTTGCAGTTTGGTTCTCAGGTCGGCACGGCTTACAACACTTTCCACTGCATTGTCGCCGATAAAACCTTTTGCATTTATAAATTGTGCTGCAAGTTGGTCGTCTAAATCGGTGCGGTCGGTAATTAAAACAATGGTTGGACTTTCAAAGTATTCGCTTTTCATCAACAAGCGGGCAAGATAAAGCATTGTGTAGCTTTTACCTGAGCCAGTTGCTCCGAAATATGTTCCGCCTTTTCCGTCTCCTTCGGGCTTTTGGGCTTTTTTGATAGTATCAAATAATGTTCTTGCAGCATAATATTGCGGATAGCGACAAACAATCTTTTCTTCTTTTTTGCTCTTGTCAGGAATGTAAATAAAGTTTCGGATAATATCACGCAGGCGGTTTTTATTAAACATACCCTGAACGAGTGTAAACATACTGTCGATGCCGTCCACGTCTTTTGCTAAACCTGCCACTCTACGCCAGGTATAGAAAAAATCGTAAGGCGCAAAAAACGAACCTGCTTTGTTGTTTACTCCATCGCTGATTACGCAAAAAGTATTGTATTTAAACAGTTCGGGAATATCCCTGCGGTAACGAACCGTTAATTGTTTGAATGCGTCAAAAATTGTGGCTTCTTCACGAATGGCACTTTTAAACTCAAAAACAACCAAAGGCAAACCGTTGATGTAAACTATGCCGTCAGGAATGCGTTTTTCTGTTCCATAAATCTCCAGTTGATTAACAAACTTGTAAATATTGGTATCGGGTGGATATTGTTCTTTTGGTTCGGCTGCAACTGATAACAGTTGTTCAGGCTCAGGTTGGCGGTGTTTGTTTAATCCTGCAAAGTTAATGAGTTGAATGTAAATGTCTTTTTGGCTGCGGTCTTCTCTTTTGAGAATAAAACCGTCAGAAAGCATTTTTAAGAATGTTTTGTTGCTTTCGTATAAGTCAGAAGCAGGTAGTGTTTTAAGTTGAAGAATAATTGAATTGACTTCATTAGTTGTAATACCTTGCGGTGCGTATTGGTTTAAAAGAAAACTGCGTAAATCTTCTTCAATCAAAACTTCGTCGGGCTTGTGGGTAATTGTAATGCCCAAATGATGGGGAAATCCTTCTTGCCCCAACAACTCGGCAAAAGCCTTTTCTAATTTTTCTTCTGTGAAACGAAGTTCAACGTCAGTTAATTTCATATAAGACTGATTAATATTTTCCAATAACCTCTCGTTCCACCAATTCTTTCTATTATTCCTTTCTCTTTAAGTATATCTAAATGACCCTGAGCAGCAGAAACATTAATATCAAGTTTTTCAGCAAGTCTTCTTTTAGTAAGTTTATTATCCTCTTTAATAAGATTTAAAACTTCTCTTTGCCTGTCTGTTAAATCTTCGATTGGACCACCTATTGGACCACCTATTGGACCACCTATTGGACCACCTATTGGACCACCTATTGGACCACCTGTTTGACTACCAATTGCACCACCAATTGCACCACCAATTGCACCACCTTTATCAGTAACTTTTATAGCTTTATTTAGAGCAACCATAAAACCACCATCTTTTTCTAAAATATCAGGTTCAGGAAGCCCATGTTCTTTACACGAATTGTATATTTTTAAGGTGCCACGTCCCCATGTATCAATATATCCAGCCATAAAACAAGCTTTGGCAATTTTAGGATTACGTGGTCGTGAATTATGTTCTCCTTTCAATTCTTCCAGCGTTAACCCAAATGGCAAACCCCCTTCATTCCATATCGAAAGTTTGTCGTCGTATACACGCAACTGAATATGAGCTCCCATGTAGGTTCTGTGCACTAATGCGTTAAGTAGCATCTCTCGTAAAGCTGCTACAGGATATTCATCTTTCTCAACACGTTGCATCCCAATAAAATCTACCGGTCGGGTTAAAAACTTATGATTCAGTTGTGCCTGAACTTCATCGAGCATTTGAATCAGATTGCCTTCAACAATTTCATGAAATTTTAAATCGGTTGAATCTTTTCCGAAACGACCAATTTTAACCTGCACATTTGGATAAAACCGGTTCGGGTCACTTCCGAAAAGAACAATTGCAGCCCGTTTTAATTTACGCCCTTCGGTAAGTTGAAGTTTTTCCAATATTTGAAAAGCAGACAAGCCTTTTGTTTCCGGCATTCTGCCTTTTTCTTTGCTATCTTCTATGAATTTTGTAATGCTCGGTTCGTCAATGTCCTTCATGGCAGCGCCTTCCTCTACCACATCATCCCAGGTTTTACCTGCCTTTTTTAACAGGAATTCGTTAAGCTCAACACCTGTTAATTCCATTTTTGTACTGCCCGTGCGATAATAATATCTGCCCCGCAACGAAACAGCCACAGAATACGGATTGACTTTGATTGAAATATATTTTTTCCCCTGTTTATTTTCCAACTGCACATCGCAAATTATCCCCATAGAGTTGCGAATTTTGTTGGGAATATCTTCCAAAAGTTTGGCATAATCGGGCAGGTGGACAATATTTCCTTTGTCATCTATACCAATGTAAATCATTCCTCCGATGGCATTGGCAAAACCACATACCCATTTCAGGTAATCGTCGTGCCAGCTTTGCTTGTATTCTATGTTTTGTTTTTCAGCCATATTGTCTGAACTATGATTTATTTGATTTTTGTGATTATATGATTTCTGATTTGAATTTCTTATTGGTTAATCGTTTAAAGTTTAAACTTGTTTCTCCAAAGTTAATAAGTAATCCAATTTCCAGATTATATGCTTCCAAATAATTGATAGCCTGTGCAAAATGAACATCTTCCAGTTTGGTAATGGCTTTCAGTTCAACCGAAACAACACCTTCCACCAAAAAGTCAACCCGCCTTGTGCCTATTTGTTCTTCACGATAAAAAATCGGCATTTCATATTCCCTGCTAAATTCAATACCTGCCAGATTCAATTCAATTGCTAAAGCACGCTGATAAATAACTTCCTGAAAGCCATTTCCCAATGTTTTGTGAACAGTCATTGCGCAACCGATAATTTTTGAAGTAAGTTCGGAGTATTTGTATTCCTGTTTTATCATAGTAATCATTTAATTGTCTGAACTTTGATTCATTTGACTTGCGTGATTGCCTTGATTGTATGTTGAATTACCATTTTCTTTTTTTTCTAAATCATAGTAATCATTTAATTGTCTGAACTTTGATTCGTTTGATTTATGTGATTGCCTTGATTGTATGTTGAATTACCATTTTCTTTTTTTCTAAATCATAGTAATCATTTAATTGTCTGAACTTTGATTCATTTGACTTGTGTGATTGCCTTGATTGTATGTTGAATTTACCATTTTCCTGTTTTCTAAATCATAGTAATCATTTAATCACAAAAATCATAGTTCAGACACTTGCTAATTTCGAAAGAAGCAAATCTTTTAGTTCAGTCAGCTTTTGGTTTTCGATTGATTTCAATTTTACCGTTTCAAAAATTGGTTTTGCTGTTTTATCAAACATTTTCATTTGGTCTTCATTGATTTTTGGTAATTGAAATTCTTCAAGATACTTTTCGTGAACTCTTTGGCGACCAGAAGAACCAATCATACTGCTAATTGCATAAGTCCTAAAACCTTCGTCTTTGGCTAAACAATAAACCCAAAATGGACTTATTTTTTTTCTTGCCCTCATTACAATAAATTCTGTTGAGCCTGCCGCTACTTCACTCTCTTCAAGAATATTGACAAAGGCAGTTTTTCCATTTTCTAAGCAAGGTGTAATACGGGCAAGCAGTGTATCATTATTCTGAAACCTTGAACCTCCCTGATATTCCCTTTCAACTTTCCCGTTTATACACATTGATGATTCCGAAAGGTTTGCCATTTCAATGTAAGCTGAAATTACACCTTTTTTCAATTCAAGTTTTGGGTTAGTTTCAATATATTCCTTAAGAAATACAATTTCTTCATTTTCAAACTCCACAAACCACTCCCTATAAATCGCCTGTGCGGTTTCTTCGAGTTTTTGTATGAGTTGTTGGTTAAGGGTTATGCGATTTTGGATTACGTTGTATTCTTTTACGATTTCTCGTTGTTTGTCGGGGTGTGGAATTGGTAATTGCAAATTTTCAAAATCTTCCCATTCCAAACTTCCTCTAACACCGCCAACAGCGTGAAAACAAGCCTCACGGTCAAACTCTGAACGCTCAAACCACATCATTAAATATTCAGGCAAAAGTTCTTGTTCGTCTTTTACCTCAAAAATAGGATAGGCTTGTGAAATAATGGCTTCATCAACTTCCTGCAACAAAGCAACAGGCATTTTTTTATCACGCCTTACCTGCATTGTGCTGCAAGCAAATTGGTTTTTACGAATGATTTTATAGTTCTCCATATCCGTTCCAACGATATTTGCAACAGAAGGAATAAACTGTTTTGAAATGCTTAAACCCAAAAGCTGTTTTATTTGCAAGCCTTTATTTCGTTCATCTACAAGCCGAATATGTTCACCAATCCGTTTATAATCTTTTCTCATAACCGCTTCAGTAAGTTGGTGATTAATTCCTTGTCTTCCATCAATGAAAAGGCAAACATTTTTTTACCCAAGTCTTTTAGTGAAGCGCCAATGTGATAAAGTTCGGATTGGTCAATCAGTAAAAAACGGTCGTGTATCTTATCAGAATAATCAAGGCTAAGCCGGGGATATTGCTGATTGAATTTTTGGATATCCGTTTTCAGCAATTTGGTTTTTGAATTTGTAATTAAGCGCACTTTTACATTAATTTGTTTTTTCGAAAGCATATCCAATACGCTTTTATCAAGATAGTTGTCGATTAAAACAATGTCGGTTTTCGCCTTTTCAATTAAATTAATGATAAAACTGTAAGCATCATAAATCTGCCCGTCAAAAAATATGTTTTCCTTATTGGTTTTACCCTCCTTCTGAAGTGCATTAAATAGTTGATTAAACTTTTCATTGCTTTCGTTTTGAAAAATTAAATGCCTGGTTTCTATTGAGTCTATCCTGTTTATTAATAAGGCATTTAATGAAATGAATTTTCTCATTTCAACAAAAGCTGTCATGATTTTAATACTCATCTCAATTGCAATATCACTTCTAATGATTCCTGTAAGCATTGCAACTCCATGTTCAGTAAAAGCATACGGAAGATATTTTCTATGTTTACCTCTATTATCTTCTAAGGTCACATTTTGTGTCCTTATATCTTCTGTAATATTTTCTGGATTATCTCCATCAACAACTCCATTTTTTAAGGTAACAATTTGTGACCTTAAATCAACACTACTTGAGGTAACAAGATGAGACCTCAAATAATCATATTCATCCTTAGTAAGTTGAAACCTAAAATTATCAGGAAATCTATTGATATTTCTTTTAACAGCTTGATTAAAGACCTTCGTTTCAACTTGAAATAGTTCAGCCAAATCGCTATCAAGCATTACATGAATTCCTCTTACCGTATATATTAAATTATTCACTTCCATCGTTTATTCAGCATTTAAATCAAGGTCAATTGGAAACCCCAATTCTTCAAAAACTTTCAGCAAATCCGTTTTTGATTGTGCTTCAGCTTTTAGCAGTTCGGCAAATTCGTTTTGCAGCTTTTGCATTTTTTCATCAAAATCAATGTTCTCGTCACGATTTATAAACTCAATGTATTTGCTCGGAACAAGTGAGAAATCTTTTTTGGCTACTTCTTCAAATGAAGCGGAATAACAGAACTCAGGAATATTTTCAATTTCCTTGGTTTGCCATTGGTGGTAAGTGCCCGTAATTTTTTTTATATCATCCCCGGAGAACTGAATGTATTTTTTCTCAAACGGAATACCCATTTGCCGCAAATCTATAAACAGAATTTCTGTTGAGCGATTACGGAAGTTTCGGGTTTCATCACCTATTTTACGGGTTTGTATTTTTTTGTTTTTATTTACTATCCAAAGTGTAACGCTGATGTTGGTGGTGTAAAACATATTTTGTGGTAAAACTAAAATGGCTTCCACCAAATTGTTTTCAATGAGTTTGCGGCGTATTTTGTATTCTTCGCCACCGCCACTCAACGCACCGTTTGCCAAAATGAAACCCGCCACTCCGTTGTCGCTGAGTTTGGAAACCATATTTAAAATCCAGCCGTAGTTAGCGTTGCTCTTTGGTGGTACATCGTACCCTCGCCAGCGTGGGTCGTCAATCAATTCGTTTTCAGCCCGCCAGTCTTTTTGGTTAAATGGCGGATTTGCCATAATAAAATCAGCTTTCAGGTCTTTGTGCTGGTCGTCTAAAAAAGTATTGGCTGCTTTCTCGCCCAGGTTGCCCGAAATGCCACGAATGGCAAGGTTCATCTTTGCCAGTTTGTAAGTGGTGTTGGTGTATTCCTGTCCATAAATGGAAACCTCTTTTTTGTTTCCGTGGTGTGCTTCAATGAACTTTACCGATTGCACAAACATACCGCCCGAACCGCAGGCAGGGTCATAAATTATGCCTTTGTAGGGTTCAATCATTTCGGCAATCAGGTTTACAATGCTTTTGGGCGTGTAAAATTCTCCTTTGCCTTTTCCTTCTGCCAATGCAAATTTTGAAAGGAAGTATTCGTAAACTTTTCCAACCACGTCTTGTTTTGGGTCTTTTGTGGTGTCAATGTCGTTGATAGTATCAAGCAATGAAGCCAGTTTGGTAACATCCAATCCCAAGCGTGAGAAATAATTGTCGGGCAATGCGCCTTTTAAGGCTTTGTTGTTTTTCTCGATGGTGTGCAAAGCTGTGTCAATGAGCAATGCAATATCATTTTGTTTTGATTTTTTAATCAGGTAACTCCAACGGCTTGTTTCGTCCAAAAAGAACACATTGCTCATGTTATAGAAGTCTGCCATCTCTATGTACTTTTCTTTGCCATCGGCAATGAGTTTGGCCCGGTGTTCTTCAAATTTGTCGCTTGCAAACTTTAAGAAAATCAGTCCTAAAACTACGTGTTTGTATTCAGCTGGTTCTACGCTTCCTCTCAATTTATTTGCTGCATCCCAAAGGGTTACTTCTATCGGTTTATCGTTTCCGTTCTTTTTTGCCATTCTATATTTTCAGTCTGTTAATTAATAAACCCAAAGATACTTAACTCAGTGGGTGCGTCGGCAAGAAAACAACTCTTTTGCTCCCGAAAGCTTTCGGGATTGGTCGAGCGTTGGTTTGTGCGATTTGTCCCGATAGTCATCGGGATGCTGTTTTGTGCGTTGGCTGTTCATTATTTGGTTTTCTTTTTTTTTTGTCTTTTAGTAGCAAATTGTCTGTTCGTTTCTGTCTTTTTACACTTGGCGGTAACGTTGTGCTGTAAGGCCAGTGCGGATTTCATGTTCTGTCGTTGTCCAGCCACCTGTGAGTTTGAAAAAAGCAGGAAGCTGTTTTTGTCCGACGTAAGCCCGCATTGGTTTTACAGCGTGTTGGCAACTGGCCTTTATTGTTTTTTGTCATTTTTTCGTTAAATATAAGCAATCTTTTCAGACGAAGTACTACCATTTCATGGTGCGTTGGCGTGGGATGGGCTGGCAGGCTCTTTTGTAAGCCTTTGGCTGGAGCGATGGCTCGTGGGGGCTTGCAAATGTGCCTGACGGCGAAGGGATGGGCAGGGCGGCTTGAACGTATGCTGTTTGTTTTTGTCTTTCGTGGCGGGGTTTTGTGAATTATCAAATTGGTAATAAACTGTCATAATAGGGAAATTAATGATTATTGAAAAGAAATGTGCAATTATCGCAAAGAAATCAATGATTATAAGAATGAAAAACGGTATTGCTATTAAGAAGTACATATTTAATATATTGAAAATCAAATTTTTTATGTCGAAATATTTGTTTGTGTTAAAGAAAATCATAATTTGCATTATGAAAATCGGATTTTATAAATGGAAATTCAATAACAAATTGAAGAAATCCTCGATTGTTGTGTAGAAAGTCAATATTGTTGGTAAGAAATGAGGATTAGAGGGGTGGAAGTTCAGTATTCCATATAAGAAATCTAGTATCAAGGTAGTTTACCTTTAATCACTTAATATTAACTCTTAAATCTTACCGTAATGAACATTAATCAAGAAGACAAATTAAGTATGTACTACGTGGTAAAGAATACTTGCGAGAAGTATCAGACCACTTGGACAACCAACGCTGTATTTGCAGCAACGTATAATCTTTGGGTTGCAAAAATTCCTTTGATTGAAACAAATAGGGATGCACAAACCCTAGAGACGACGGGTATAACCACCGATAAAACAGCGAAACGCAATAGTATGACAGAAAAAACGCTGTTTATGATTAACCGTTTACAATCGTATGCCAATGTTGTAAATAATCCTGAATTGCTTGAAAGCATAAAGTATTCGGCTTCGGATTTGAAAAAATCGAGAGATACTGATGTTATTGGAATTTGTAATACTGTACTTGCTAAAGCCAATGCCAATGCTGCTGCTATTGCAACCTATGGTGTAACTGCTGCAATGATTACCGAATTACAAGCTGCAATAACTGCTTATTCTGCAACGCTTTCCAAACCTAAGGCTGCGAAATCGCAAACAAAAACGGCAACCGAAAACCTTACCAAACTGTTTAAAGAAGCAGACGAACTTTTAGTTAAACGTTTGGATTTGGATATTGAACTGTTTAAAACTACGAAGCCCGATTTTTACAGTCAATATAAAACCGCCCGAATTATTATCCCGACAGGGGGCGGTGCAACCTCTGTTTTAGGTAGTGTTACCATTGCAGGAAGTGGAGAACCGTTGAAAGGGGTATCTTTTACATTTGTTGCAGAAACCAATGGTATGATGAAAGCTGCTGCAACCGAAACGGCAAAACCGATAGTAAAAAAGAGTGCCGACAAAGGTAAATTTCGTGCTTCGTTGCCCGAAAATACATACAAAGTAACAGTTGAAAAAATAGGGTACAAGAATCAGGAAATAACGATTACTGTTGCAAATGGTGAAACTGCGAACCTGAATATTGAACTTGAAAAGAATTAAGTAATATAAGCCCCGCAAAAGCGGGGTTTTATTTTTCTATTTTAGTCAATTATTTTAACAAAAGTGTACTATTTACGATATTTACAACAATCGGGCAAAGCATTATATGTCTGATTATCAGCTATAAATTTCTCTGTATCATGTCCAACCATAGCAATAGCTTTATGGATATCATCAATATTTGTTTCCTTAGAATTAAATTCAACATGGATTTTCTTTGTCTCTAAATCCCAAACAGCACTGCTTACGCCTTTTACAGATAGTGCAGCCGTTTGAATGCGGTCTTTACACATTTCACAATTGCCCGATACACTAAACATTTCGTGTTGCCCCATATCTTTACTATTATGGTTTGAATGTTCTGAAACTGTTTGCAGTTGATGTGCTGAATGGTCTGTTTTAACTTCATTTTTTTCTGTATTTTGAGCATCGCTATGATTATGTCCTATGGAAGTTTTGCCTCCATCGGAGTTCATCATGCTGGGTTTGCCTTCGAGTTGTGCAGCAGCATCAACGCTGAATGTTCCTTGGGTAACAACTTCTTCCCCTTCGTTAAGGCCGCTTATTACAACATAGCTATTGCCCAACATGGGGCCGAGTTCTATTTCACGGATTTTAAAAATGGGTTCGTCTGCATTCGCTTGTTTAACGTAAACAATAGAGCGTTTACCTGTCCATAATACTGCCGTACGTGGGATTATAAAATTGTTTTTGTATTCTGAAAGGTTTGCATTTAAAATGCCTGTGGCAAACATTTCGGGTTTTAGCTTCCCGGCTTGGTTATTGATTTCAACCCTAACTTTTGATACACGGGTAACGGGGTCAATAACAGGGTCAATAAATATTATATTACCCGAAAAGGTGCTACCGGGCAAAGCCTGAACGGTAAAGACTATTCTATTGCCTTCGTTCAGGAATGGCAAATCGCTTTCGTAAGCATCGAACATAAGCCAAACGGTAGAAAGGTCGGCAATGTCGTATAATACTGTGCCTTGTGCAATATGGTCGCCATTGTTTACCCGCCGTGCAGTTACAATTCCTGTGGTGTTTGAAACAACTTCAAAATTGTTTTGTAAAGTTCCAGAACTTTCAATTTTTGTAATCTGTTCTTCTGTTAATTTCCATTGACGGAGTTTCTCTTTGGATGCTTCGTATATTTCGGGCTGTGCCTGTTTTGTTTTAGAAGCTTCAAGAAGTTCCTGTTGTGCGGTAACCAGTTCGGGTGAATATATGAGTGCCAGCGTTTGACCTTTGCGAACGCCTTCGCCTGTGAAGTTTACCAGTAGTTTTTCAATTCGACCGGGTATGTGGGCTACCTGACTTTGCAACAAACGTTCGTCGGCTTGAACCTTACCATAAAGGCGCACTTCTTTTATCGGTTTTTGTTTTGTAACTACTGATGTTAAAACATTAGAAAGCTCCGCAGCTTCTTTGGTAAGGTGAATTGCTCCAGGGTCAACCGTTAAGGTGCTTTGGTTTAGCGGGATTAAATCCATGCCACAAATGGGGCATTTGCCCGGTGTATCCATGCGTATTTGCGGGTGCATAGCACACGACCAGATTGCTGCTTTACCTGCTTGTTCAGCTAAATGGTTATGCTGCTCTTCCTGTTCCGGTGATGAATGAAAGAAAAGCCAGCCCATAAAAAGCCCGCCCAGAACTAACAGACTGTACACTACATATTTATTTGCGAATATCTTTTTCATATTTTGTAATTTAACAAGTTTACTGAATTTGAGAATTAGCCATTAAACGTTTTAACCAAGCTATTGAAGTGTTGTAATCGACCATTGCTTCCACCTGTTTAAATTCATAGTCAAGTGTTTGTTGCCGTATGCGCAAAATATCGGTTAAGCCAGAACCCGAAGCCGAAAAACTTTTTATCATTATGTCGAGTGATTGTTTGGCTAATCGGCTTTGATTTTCATACAATTTGATACGGCGTTGTGCATCCTGAAACAATTGCATAGCCTCGTAATATTCGGTTTGTAACGAGTTGGATGCTGCCTTATAGCCTTGTTCGGTGGCCGATTCCATAAAGTCGGCTTCGGTTTGCATGGCTTTGTATTTTTTTCGATATATTGGCAACGTAACTGTTACCATTGGCATAATCATGTCTTTACCGTTCATGCTCGATGTTGACATATCACTTTTGTTGATTAGCGAATAATTAACACCTATACCCACCATTGGGTAGCCCATGCGAGAAACCATTCGTTTACGGGCATCATAAGATTGCTGTTCGTATTGTAGCATACTCAGCATAGGATGGTTGGCTAACATACTATCGGAAACCGCCAATAATGATGTTCCTAAAGAATCGGGCTTTAGTGTATCGGGTAACATTACCGTTGTTTTTACCGGACGGTTTAAATAGCTATTGAAAAGAGCAACGATTGTACTTTGTTGGTTTTTAAGTAATGAAATGTTGTTATCAAGTTCGCCAATCTCTATTTGAATACGGTATAAATCTGCCAATCCAGAACCGCCAGAAGTTGAACCCATTGAAGATTGTGTACTGGCCATAGATGGTTGGCTATTGGTATTTGATTGGTTGTTATTTGTGTTACCGCCCATATTATTTGAACCCATTGTGCCGGAAGAACTGGCTTGAGTATTGTTGTTTGACATATTGCCCACTGTTGGAGATGCATTACTACTACCAGTTGAAACTGCTTTAAACTTTACCAATGTGAGCCTTTCGAGGGTTCGAAGTATCTCAATATTTTTTTCAGAAATTTGAATATCCTGTTGAATTTTATACAAACTATACCATGTACTTTGAACCTCGTAAAACACCTGCAATTTGGCATCACGGAACGATTCAAATTTAGCTTTTGCCATCAGGCTCATTTCGTCTTTGGCATTTTTAAGCACACCAAACCAAGGGAACATTTGCATAAGCCGAATATCGGCCATCTGATTGCCGCTTAACAATTCCATAGGGCTTAGAAATACACCTACATTTAACTCAGGGTCGGGCAAACTGCCCACCTGTGGCACTTTCTGCATAGCTGCCTGATATTCACTAAACTTTTGCAATAGGACAGGATTGTTTTTGGCTGCTATTTCGAGGTATTGCATTAGCGAATCGGGTTGTTGCTGACCAAAGGCTGTCATAAAACCACCAAACGCAATGAACGTAAGTAGTGCCGTTTTATAAATTATCGTTTTCATTGACATCGTGATTATTTGTTACTTCAATAGTGTTTATATTAACCCTGCTAACAGCCCATTCACGCCACATTGATTGAAATAATGGCACTACAAAAACAGTCATTACCTGAATTACCATACCGCCAAACATGGGAATAGCCATTGGAATCATAATATCCGAACCTTTGCCATTTGAAGAAAGAACAGGCAGCAAGGCTATAACGGCAACGGCTGTTGTCATCATGGCAGGACGTACACGCTTCCGTCCTGCAGAAACAACTGCTTCACGTACCTCATGGACTGTAGCGGGTTTTTTTTCTTCAAAAACCTGATGAATATAAGTACCCATAATTACCCCATCGTTGGTAGCAATACCAAACAGGGCAATAAACCCTACCCATACGGCTACACTCAGGTTTATGGGGTGCATTTGAAACAAATCACGCAGGTTTATTCCGGCAACGGCAAAGTTTAAAAACCAATCCTGACCATAAAGCCACAACATCATGAAACCGCCCGCAAAAGCTACAAACACACCTGAAAAATGTATTAATGAAGCTGTTACCGTTTTGAATTGAAAGAATAGTAACATGAATATCATCATTAGGCTAATGGGAATAACAATAGCAAGCCTTTTAGTTGCACGTAATTGTTGTTCGTAGTTTCCGGCAAATTTGTATGAAACTCCGGGTTGAAGTTTAATTTCTCCTGAATCAATCTTTTTCTTTAGTATGTCTGCCGCTTCTTCCACCACATCAACCTCGGCTTTGCCTTCTACTTTGTCGAATATTACATAACCAACAAGGAAAGTGTTTTCGCTTCGTATCATTTGTGCTCCCTTAGTGTAGTCAATATCTGCGATTTCACCCAATGGAATTTGAACGCCATTCATGGCAGGGATAAGAATGCGTTTTAAATCTTCGGGATTGTCACGGAGTTCACGGGCATAGCGAACACGCATCGGGAAACGTTCACGACCTTCAACAGAGCTGCTTAACACCATACCACCCACGGCAACCTGTAATATTTCCTGTACATCGCTCACACTCATTCCGAACCGTGCCATTGCCTCACGGTTGAGTTTTATCTCGATGTAAGGCGCACCCACGGCACGGTCGTAAAATACTGCCGAAGCTTTAACTGAAGGAACCTCCTTCAAAGCTTGTTCAAATTGCATACCTGCCTTTTCGATGGTTGCCAAATCGGGGCCATACACTTTTAAACCCATTGGCGCACGCATACCAGTAGATAACATTACCAAGCGGGTTTCGATTGGTTGCAGTTTGGGCGCAGAGGTTAAGCCCGGTATATTGGTAACTTTCACAATCTCGTTCCAAATATCTAATGGTTTTTTAATTTGTGGTCTCCATTGGCGGAAATATTCGCCGCTCTGGTCGGGAATAAGGCTATCGGCAGGTATCGCCCTGAATGATTCTTTTGCAGGATTGTACTTTGTACCGCTTTTCAGCATAAAACTACCCTCTTTATCAACCTTGAATTGCATACGGTGACCGTTTTCGTCTAAAATATATTCAGAACGGTAATTGATGGTATTCTCGAACATTTGCACAGGTGCAGGGTCGAGAGCTGAATTTACACGCCCCCACTTGCCAACAGCAACCTCTATTTCGGGAATGGAAGAAAGGCGTTTGTCGAGTGTTTCGATATAGTTTAAATTCTTTTCGATACTTGAATGTGGCATACTTGTTGGCATAAGCAAAAACGAGCCTTCGTTGAGCGATGGCATGAACTCTTTGCCTGTGCCGGGAAACGTTTTTGTTGGAGCTTGCCAAACGGCAGTTTGCCTGAAACTTTGCCAACCTACCTTTTCAAAACCTGTTGCCACAAATCCAAACACCTTGTCGAAACCTTGCCATACCATTAGCCCGAAAAACAGGGTAAAGATTGGAAGTAACAGGAATTTCCATTTGTTGCGTAAGCCCCAGCGTAATATAGGTTCGTAAAAATGCACCATTGACATAAGAGCCAATAAGATTACCGAAACTATACCCGTTACAAATATGAAGTTTATTAATACGCTGTTGTGTGCGCCTAAAGGCAGCCACTCAATTGACAGGTAATATACGGCTACTAATACCGTAATGGCAATGTTGATGTAATTAGGAAACTCTTTGCGTATAGCTGGCCAGCGATGGTCGAGCAAATTATTTATACCAATTGCTACTAAAGCCAAAGCAGGCCATGTGTGCCATACAATAATGAACACAACACCCGCCACAATCAGGCTGCCGTTCCAATATTTGCGAATTTTCTTTGTATCGAAACGGATATTGAAAAGTATATGTACCAATGTTGGCAATACCACAATGCCTAAAATAAAGGCAGCTACCAGTGCAAATGTTTTGGTAAAAGCCAATGGGTGGAATAATTTACCTTCGGAAGCTTCCATTGCAAAAACAGGCAAGAAACTCACAATTGTTGTAGCAATAGAAGTTACCACTGCATCCCTGACTTCGGTAGTGGCAAGATAAATAACCGACATTAATTTTTTGCCACGTATGCCGTGGTTCTCCGGCATTTCGAGGTGCCGGAGAATATTCTCGACATCCACAATCCCAATATCGACCATTACACCAATGGCAATGGCAATACCCGAAAGGGCAACCACATTGGCATCAACGCCAAAAAAGTGCATGAGAATGAACGTCATTAATACGCCAATAGGCAGTAATCCGGCAACAATAATAGATGCTCTTAAATTAAGTACCAATACAATGATGACTATTATACTGATAAGAATTTCATGAGATAGAGCCGATTCGAGTGTGCCAATGGTTTCTTTAATTAGTCGATCCTTACCAAGTTAATTTCAGCTTTTGGCATGAATGAAGTTGAAGGTTTTCGATGAGCCAAAAAATGAGATTTTTAGACTCTGTTTTTAGTTTTTCCATCATTTTCTTGAAATTCCAAC
>JAHIUX010000030.1 GCA_018816765.1 Bacteroidota bacterium | reverse complement strand
GAAGCCTGTGTGATAGGAGACAAACCCTTTGCCGATTATTTAACAGCCGCTGCAAAAACCATGAGCGGTGCCATAGCGGTGGGCACCTGTGCTACCCATGGCGGTATTCCTGCCGCAGAAGGCAATCTGACCGGTGCTGTCAGCCTGAAAGAATTCTATAAGCGCAAAAAAATAGATCCCCTGCTCATTGAAATCCCGGGATGCTCTGTGCATCCGGATTGGGTATGGAAAACCATCATTCACCTGGTACAGGTCGGGTTGCCGGAATTGGTCAATGGTCAGCCGAAATTGTTTTTCAGCCGTAAAGTCCATGAGCAATGTCCTCGGTATCATGACTTTCAACAGGAAATATTTGCCCGAAAACTGGGAGATACAGGATGCCTTTTCAAGCTGGGCTGCCTGGGACCTGACACCTATGCAGACTGCCCGACAAGGTGGTGGAATGGTGGGCAAACCTGGTGTATTGATGCCAATGCGCCTTGTATCGGTTGCGCCTCCCCTCAGTTTGCAGCAAAAAAGAATTTTCCATTTTATAGATCATTTGAACAGGCAGCTTCCAGAAATTAGGAGGATAATAAATGAAGATTAATTTAAAGGAGAGGAGCATGTCTGCTTCGTTGGAACAGAAGAAAGAACCCCTGTTTTCAGGATTACAGATTCGTCAGAAAATTTTTGCCGGCAGCTTTGGAATATTGATGGCCTTCATGGTTTTAGCTGTTGTTATCATTGTCTTAAGGGGGAGGGGAGTAAGTATCCAAGGCTTGCTGTTCATCGAAAGGCTTCCAATCGTTTTTGGTATTTTATGCGCCGCATTGGTTCTATCGGGTTATCTGCTGTGGGTGCTGGCCGGGAAGATTTCCCGACCGATCATTGCCTGTTCCGATTTTGCAGTTGAAATCAGCAGGGGGAATTATTCTGAAGTCTGTCATATTGAAAATTCCGGTGAGGTTGAGGTAATTGCCAGCATTTTAAAGGATCTGGCAGTCAAGCTTGAGACAGAAGAAAAAAATAATAAACAGGCAAATCTTGAACAGCAATCTCTTCATGGAGGGATCAAAGCCAATGCGAAGAAATTGCATGAAACCGTTGCCGGTCTTTCAAGGGCGGCAGCCGATCTGACAGAAAAATCTGAAAGTATCGCTAAAGAGTCAAACACGGTTGCAGCATCGACTGAAGAGATGCGGGTTAATATCGCTTCTGTTTCACAGGCTGCTGAGTATTTACAAAAGAATATGGATTCAATGACGATTGTGACAGATGAAATGACCAGCACCATTGGCGAGATTACTAAAAATTCCGAAGAGGCCAGGGTGATAACGATGGCGGCTAAGTCGTGTGTCGATAAAGCCTTTGAGAAAATTGAGATTTTAGGCAAGGCTTCCGAAGAAATTACCTCGGTCATTGATACCATTGTCGAGATTGCTGAACAAACAAAGCTGCTGGCTTTGAATGCGACAATTGAAGCGGCCAGGGCTGGAGAGTCCGGTAAAGGATTTGCCGTTGTTGCCGGGGAGGTGAAGGACCTGGCTGCCCAGACAAATGCAGCCACCCTTGACATTAAACACAAAATTGAAGCCATGAGCAGTTCCACTAAAAGCACGATAATAGAGATAAAAAAAATCAATGACGTGACACACAATATGACGAACATTGTAGAAACAATAGCTGCTGCAGTTCAGGAGCAGAGTGTCTCCAGCAATAATATCGCTGACAATGTCAGCGGAGCCGCGCTTCAGACCAAAGAGATCAGCGCCAATGTTGTTCAAACTGCTGCAGCCGCATCGCAAATTGCCAATGGTATGAGGAAGGTTAACGAAAATATTACGGATATTCGACAGGCTTTGGCGGACGTCAACAGCAGTTCTGAACACCTGACAAAGGTTGAAAGGCTGCTGCTCGGTTCGATAGCATTGTAAATTTTGAATGCTGAGCACAGGATGAAAAGAGTAAAAATTTAAACCTTATTGAAAAAAGAGGTTGTTTCCATGATCAAAAAGGCTTTTTCCAATCTACCATTTAATTTAAAAATACTGTTACCCATTCTTATTGTTCTCCTTTTTTCTCTGGCCATCGGCGGATATCTTATCAGTGATTTTGTAAAACAACAGATGACCACAACCTATATGGATTCAGTACAGACCCTGTCCCAGTCAATCCAGGACGGTGTCAAGGGTTCCCTGGAGAGGGGTCAGATGCAAAATTTTAAAAAACTACTCTCCAATCAGAAAAAGATCAAGGGGGTATTAGAGGTTTCACTTTATGATCGGAAAGGAATAATTAATCTATCCTCTACTGATCTCACTTCAATTCCTGCTGGTCTGCCGCCGGAAATATTTGACAGGCTTTCCTCATCGTCTGATCCGTTTCAAGTCATCAAAAACGATTCCGTCATGATTTATACTCCCCAAATGGTCTCTGCAGATTGTATTCGATGTCACCCCACCTGGAGCATCGGCAAACAAGGCGGTATTATATCTCTTACCTATGATTTGACGGATCTTCACACTGCCTTGGATAAACAACATCTTGTGCTGATCGTCGGTGTTTTTTTCTTCCTTGTTATTGTCAGCCTGTTCATCATAGCAATTGCAAAATCAATCACCCGACCAATGGTCAGCATGACCGAATCAATGGAAAAACTTGCCGCCGGCAACCTTGAAATGGAGATCCCGGCCCAGGCGCAAACCGATGAAATCGGCAAGATGGCCAAGGCGGTTAAAATCTTTCAGGAAAACGCAATTGAGAAAAGACAGATGAAAGAGGAGCAGGAAAAGACCAAAATCAGGAATGAAAAAGAACAAAAAGAGATGATGGAGAAAATGACAGCCTCCTTTCACTCCAGCATAGGAACGGTTATCAATGCCATTTTAACTGCAGCAAAGGATTTGCAGGGGTCTGCCCTGAAAATGAACGAGACTGCCGATAAAACCCACCAACAGTCTTCATCTGCTGCTGCCGCTTCCAAACAGACGTCTACAAATGTTCTCAGCGTGGCTTCTGCCACAGAGGAATTAACCGCCTCTGTGGGAGAGATCAGCGAACAGGTGACCAGCTCGTCGGCAATTGCAAGAAGTGCCGTCAAAAAAGCACAGAATACCAATGAAATGGTGGGAAGCCTGACCACCGCCTCCCAAAAAATTGGTGATGTGGTCCAATTGATCACTGACATTGCAAAACAAACAAAGCTTCTGGCTTTAAATGCAACCATTGAAGCCACCCGGGCCGGTGAAGCAGGTAAAGGGTTTGCGGTCGTTGCAAATGAGGTTAAAGAGTTGGCCAAACAAACAACCGCAGCCACCACTGAAATCGCTGAACATATCAGCGGTATACAAAGTGCCACTCAGGATGCCGTTTCTGCAATTAACGACATAACCGAGACCATTAATACCATGGATGAGATTTCAGCCATCATTGCCGTTGCAGTGGAGGAGCAGTCTTCTGTGACCAGTGATATTGCGGAAAGCACAAGCCAGGCGGCATCCGGCACTCAAGAGGTAACACAAAGCATTACGATTGTTACCCATGCCGCCAACGAAACCGGACAAGCTGCAAGTGAAGTGCTGAGTAATGCTGATGAACTGTTAAAACAGGCCGATGTTTTGCAGAATGAAGTTGAAAAGTTCTTATCCCAGATAAGGCCGAGCTAGGTAAAAGAGGAACAGTATGTTCAATATTGAAGACAATGAAATTTTCAATGATTTTATCGAAGAGTCACTGGAACACCTTGACGGCATTGAAGATGACCTGCTCAGCATTGAGCAAGCAGGAGAAAACTTCAACGAAGAGACGGTTAACAAGGTATTTCGGGCCGTACATACCATCAAGGGAGGCGCCGGTTATCTGGGGCTTAAGAATGTCGAAGCACTCGCCCATAACAGTGAAAATGTAATGGCAAAAATTCGTGCCGGGGAGCTTATCCCGACACCCGGAATTATCTCAACATTGCTTGATGCCATGGATACCCTGTCAACGTTAATCAACCGTTATGAAAGTTCAAATGAAATCGATATTTCCAGCAACTTGAACAGCTTAAAGGCTATTTGTATTGGAGATGCCCCGCAAGAGAACAACACCCCAGAGAACAATAATCTGGAGAACACATCATCGCCTGTCCCTGTATCTTTTGAGCGTGCGGCTAGTATTTCAACCGATGAGAAAT
>JAHIUX010000029.1 GCA_018816765.1 Bacteroidota bacterium | reverse complement strand
TATGGTCGCCTTACATCTGTTCACTCCAGGTATCATCTTTTATCGGAAACACCTACGGAAGCTCAAATCGCCTTTGATGAGGTGTTTACCAATGCAATGTTAGTAGGAGCTCCATTATTAATGGCGCATAACAATGATTATGGCTGGTGGGAAATTGAGGAAAAATTACAAATGGCTAGAGATAAAGGCTTGAATATGTGGTCAGAATATTATCCTTACGCTGCTGGGTCAACAACGATAAATGCAGCTTTCTTGAGCCCTGCTGAGTGGGTAGAAAAACGTGGTTACAAATATGAAGAAACCATTTATGATCCCATAGATGATAAATACCTTACCAATGAAACCTATGCGGCACTGATGAAAAAAGACCCTGCTCGCTCTGTTGTGGTTGAATTTCCTTACAGAAAAGAATGGATGAATAATTGGTTGGCAATTCCTCACATGGCTATAGCAGCTGATGCCATGGCTGGTGTTGGTCCTGACGGTAAATTGTTACCATGGGATGCGGATTGGTCTGAATATCGTGGTCATCCGCGTACTTCTGGCGCACGTGGTACTGTTTTTAAAATGGGACGTGAACAAGGCATCCCACTAATGTTTACCATAGCGCAAGCGAGTTACTGGCCGGCTAAACATTTAGGAGATTGTGGTCTCGAAGCCATGAAACAACGTGGCAGACTGCAGATTGGTAAAGTTGCTGACATTACCATTATTGACCCTATAAACGTTACGTCTAATTCTACTTTTAAGGTGGGTGAGCATGGAATACCAACAACAGGCATACCTTATGTGATTGTGAATGGCGTTATAGTAGTAAAAGACAATGAAATATTGGCTGTAAAACCTGGAAAAGAAATTCGTTTTCCAATAGAAGACAAAGGAAGGTTTACTCCACAGGACCGAGAAAAATGGTTGAATAAGCATACCAGTGGTTTAAATCCAGAACTTTTAGAAGGTCATACAGTTGATGACGGTTGTGTTGATGAAATATTGGATAAAAAACATTAAATATTTAACCAAATATAATTAAAACTTAAAAATTATGAAAAGAACAATTTTTGCCTTATTTATTACAGCTCTTATTTTTAGTAGCTGTCAGCAAACAGCTACTCAAAAAGCGGCTGATCCGAATCAGGAATTTGATGTGGTCATTTTAAATGGCCGTGTAATGGACCCCGAAACTAATTTCGACGGGATTCGAAATGTAGGCGTTAAAGATGGTAAAATAGCCATCATTACCGAAGCATCCATAAATGGTAAAGAAAGTATTGATGCCAAAGGTTTGGTGGTGGCTCCAGGCTTTATCGACGGACACCAGCACTGTCATGAGCAATATATTTATCGATTAATGGTTCGTGATGGTCGAACTACCATTATGGATCTGGAATTTGGAGCCTATGGACCTACCATAGACCAGTGGTATAAAAAACGTGAAGGTACGGCTCCTTTAAATTTTGGTATAACCGTTTCACATGAGTTTTCACGTGCAGCTGTACTCGATGGTTTCAATGAATTTGAATATTTATATACACCTGATGCAATAAAATCACGGGTAAAACAGGGCTGGTCGAAAACAAGACCAAATCTGGAGCAAGGAAACGAGATTTTAGCACAATTAGATGAAGGTTTGCGTAAGGGAGGTATAGGTATTGGCTCTACACTTGGTTATATGCGCGAGGGTGTGTCAACACGTGAAGTTTATGAAATACAAAAATTGGCGGGCTTTTATGGCCGTCAAGTAGGCATGCACTTTAGAGGTACACCCGGCAACGATGTGGGCGAAGTAAATGGCATACAGGAAATGTTGGCCAATGCGGCTGCCTTGGGCGTGCCTGCCATTGCCTGTCATTTTAATAACCCAGGCTATAACTTGGTACACGAATTATTGGTTAAAATGCGTGAGCGAGGCTACAATGTATGGGGAGAAATTTATCCTTATGCTGCCGGTTCAACCGCTTTAAATGCCGTTTTTCTTGAACCTGAGGTATGGGTAAAAACCTTAGGTTATAAATACGAAGAAACGGTACAAGATGTTGCTACAGGAGAATGGTATACACAGAAAAGTCGGGAGGAAATGTTAAAAAAAGAACCCACCAGAGCTGTTATAGTTTTCAAAATGCCTGTGGAAGCCGTTGTTGACTGGTTAAAATTACCAGGCGTGGCCATTGGTAGCGATGGTATGCCATTAATTCCTGATACGGGTTTGACCAGAAATACACCTTTTGAAGACATGCCGAATTCCCATCCTCGTTCTTCAGGTGCATTTGCTAAAACATTGCGATTAGGCTTGGAAAATAATATTCCATTAATGCAATTGGTTTCTATGACCTCTTACAATTATGCCAAACCTTTGGGTGAAATGGGTTTAAAAGCCATGCAGGTACGTGGACGTATGCAGGAAGGTATGGTGGCTGACATTACCATCTTTAGTGCCGAAAATGTAAAAGACAATGCAACCTATGCGAATGGAACCGCAGCATCGACAGGGATTCCTTATGTTATTGTTAATGGAGTTATTGTTGTAAAAGATTCTGAATGCATGCCCGACGATGTTAATCCGGGTCAAGCTATCCGCTTTGAACCTGTAGCAGAGAGCAAACTTGTGCCATTGAATGTTGACACTTGGCAAAATGAATTTTATGTTGTTCCAGAGGACTTTGGTGGAGCAAGCTTTAAGTGCTGCGACTTTGCCAAAGAAGAAGGACATGTGCATTAATAATCAAGTTGCAGTGTGTCGCTTGTTTTTATAGTCGACACACTGTTTATTTACTAAGCTATTCATAGAAACTACCCTAATAACTCATAGAAGCAAAATGATTATGAGACATCAAAACTCTTTAAAACAACCAATATGACAAGAAACATTTTCAGTATTACCAGTCTGTTATACTTTCTGGTATTTTTACCCCTTTCCGGATTTTCTCAGGAAGCCGATGCGCTAAAAAAAGAAAATCAACTTCTCAAAGAACAGCTTAAACGGATGGATGAACTGGAAATTCGTCTGGCTGAACTGGAAGGAGATAAGGATAAATTACAGAACAAACGGCCACCTGCAGGCATAGGCGATACGATTCCCTCAGAAATGCTTGATATTCCTAATTCAGATTTAAGGGAATCGCACCAAATATTAACGGGTAGTGAACTAGTGGCAGATAATTTCCCAGCTTCCTGGCCCATGTTTGGCTCAGAGTACCGGATGAAAATTGGTGGCAGAGTTAAATTGGACATGCTGTATGACTTTAATGGTACAAGCGACCGAAATCAATTTTTAATGTCGCAAATACCTATCAATGGATCTCCTGAAGAGGCTAACCGTGGTTATTTTAATATGTTCGTTCGCGAATCAAGGTTTAGCATCGATATGCGTCGTGTAACTGCCGGCAAAGTCCCCTTGAATATTTTTATTGAAGGTGATTTTTGGGCAAGTACCAATAACGCGAACTATCGCTTAAGGCATGCTTACATTGTTGTAGGCAATTTCATTTTCGGCCAAACATGGACGACTACTTCTATTATGGAGTCAATCCCTAATATTATAGATTTTGCCGCTGGTGATGCCTTGTACGGCGGAAGAGCAGCTCAAATAAAGTACCAAAAGCGCATTAACGATAAATGGAAATGGGCCGCAGGAATAGAGATGATGGATTATATAGGTATTGATAATGCTTTTAACCAACCAGGTAGCGCAAGCCTCGGTCTGCCTGCTATAGGTGGTCGCCTAGATTACAGCTGGAAAACAGGAATGCTTGCCCTGGGTGTTAATCTTGCTCAAATGCGCTGGGACGGAGGAGATAGTCTTTATACAACCGCCTCGCAAATTGCTATGGTAATTGGGGGTAGGCAATATGTTGGTAAAGATTTTTTCACTTTTAATGTGGCACTTGGCAAAGGTTCCGGCGACAATATTATGGCGCTTACAGGAAGTAATTCTAACGCTATTCTAACTCCTGATGGCGAGCTTGAAACCATGCCAGCAATAGCTGTCTTGCTTGGATATGTTCATAAATGGAACGACAGATTTACCACCAATGCATCTGTAGCTTATACTACACTGGATCCCTCAGAGTACCGGGCTCCTGAATCGATGAAAGCTGCTGCTATTGGGCACATAAATCTTATATATCAGGCAACCGAACGTTTATATGCTGGAATCGAATATATGTGGGGTGAACGCATGAATAAAAACAGTGATTTTGGTCGGGCAAATCGGGTACAGGCCATGGTAAAATTTGATTTTTAAAAT
>JAHIUX010000028.1 GCA_018816765.1 Bacteroidota bacterium | reverse complement strand
TATTCATACCTATAGTGTAACCGCGAATACGGTGTACTGCACAGATATGGCTTCGGTGGATATTCTGGTGTATGATTTTGCACAGATTCAGACTACCGCTGACTTCAGCGAAGTATGCGTGGGCACCCCAGTAACCTTACATGCTGCCGGAACCGGCGCGTTTACCTGGTCGTCATCACCAAACGATCCAACGCTGTTCACCGGAAATCAGCACCTGACACAAAATCCGGTTGTTACACCGGCAGTGCCCACAACCTACACCTGCGCCATTGTCGACCTAAATCTCTGCGAAGCTAACGATGCGGTAAATGTGGGCATCAGGCCACAACCAACAATTAATTACGATTATGTGCCTCAGGAAGTGTGTACCGGACAAAATGTTGATTTCACCTATGTTGGCAACGGACCGGCTTCGGCCCAGTATATCTGGGGATTTGATGGTGGAAATGCTGTTGGAAGCGGCCCCGGCCCGATCGTAGTGAACTGGACTGATGCCGGTGTGAAAGACGTGACCCTACAACTGATCGAACCCAACTGTATTTCTGATGTGTTCAGCTCACAGGTAAACGTGAATCCGCTACCAGAACCAGACTTTACAGCGGATGTTTTGGCAGGTTGCCAGCCTTTTGAGGTGCAGTTTACCGACCAGACAACCGATGCTTTTGGTAATGCACAATATACGTGGGATTTTGGTGATGGAAATTCCTCAGACCTGAGAAACCCGGTGCATACTTTCCTTGATCCGGGCAAATACACGGTATCGCTGACTGTGGCCAACACCGATTTTTGCCTGAAGACGAAAATCATTACCAATTACATTGAGGTGTATCCAAAGCCTGCCACACTTTTTGATGCCGACCCCAGAATATCAACCCTGGGTGATCCTGACATCAGCTTTACCAATTTAACTCCTCCCGGTAATTTTAACTACCTGTGGAATTTTGCGGATGGCAATACTTCTACCGAAGAGAACCCAATCCACACCTATACTGATCCGGGAACTTTCGTTGTCAACCTGACGGCTGAATCGGATAAAGGCTGCACCGAGTTTTATGAGCTCGATATCGTCATTTCCGAAGTGGCGCAATTATTTATCCCTTCAGCATTCACACCCAATGGTGATGGTTTAAACGATTGTTTCGAAATCAAAGGAACACCCTTTAGCAATTACACCATGAAGATCATCGATCGCTGGGGGAAGGTTGTGCATGTGTCGAAAAATTTTGAGGATTGCTGGGATGGATCGGCCGAAGGCGTTGATCTTCCGGGCGGATCTTACATTTACATCATCTATGGCTCGGATTACCTCGGACGAACAATAGAATACAAGGGCTCAGTTACCCTGATCAGGTAAACCCAAATTAATCAGTAGGAGGCTTGAAAAGCCGAACTATCTGATTTAGTTGGGCTAATCCCGACTTAAAGTTTGTTTGAAGTTTGCTCTGGCGAATTGAATTACAAGCTTTTAGGCATTCCGCATTTCCAATGCGGAATTTGGGTAAAACAAAAACGGCTGAATTATACAGATTCAGCCGTTTTTGTTTATCAACCCGGTTTGCGGGCTTATTGCTTCACAAATTCCTGATAGAAAGCAACGATGGTTTCGATGCCTTTATAGAAATTATCGAGTGGATAGTTTTCGTTTGGTGAATGAATGGCATCTGACTCGAGGCCAAATCCCATCAACAAGGATTTGATTCCAAGGACTTGCTCGAAGGTGGAAATGATCGGAATGCTGCCTCCGCTGCGCATTGGAACCGGCTGCTTGCCATAAACGGACAGATATGCTTTTTCGGCAGCTTTGTAAGCTGGCAAATCAATCGGGCAAACATAGGCCTGACCACCGTGCAAAATTTCAACCTTAACCTTTACATTTTTCGGTGCCATTTTTTCAAAGTGATCCTTAAACATCAGGGCAATTTTTTCATGGTCCTGGTTTGGAACCAGCCGGCATGAAATCTTGGCCGAAGCCTTTGAAGGCAAAACGGTTTTTGCTCCTTCGCCAGTGTATCCGCCCCAGATGCCACAAACATCAAATGTTGGCCTGATTCCGGTGCGCTCGGTGGTTGTATATCCTTTTTCGCCCCTGAGTTCGGCAACGTCGAGCGCTTTCTTGTATGCCTCTTCGCTGAATGGCGCCTTGTTGAGCAGAACGCGTTCTTCGGGTGTAGCGACCAGTACATCGTCATAAAAGCCCGGGATGGTAATGTGGTTTTTCTCATCAAGCATGCTGCTGATCATTTCCGAAAGGACGATGATGGGGTTTGCTACAGCACCGCCAAAAAGCCCTGAATGCAGGTCGCGGTTTGGACCTGTTACTTCAACCTGCCAATAAGCCAGGCCACGCAATCCGGTGGTAATCGATGGAATGTCAGGACCAATCATGCTGGTGTCAGAAACAAGAATCAGGTCTGCCTTGAGCATTTCTTTGTTGTCGGCGCACCATTTACCCAGATTTTGTGAGCCGATTTCTTCTTCACCTTCAATCATAAATTTCACATTGCAAGGCAGGGTGTTTGTTTTAACCATGGTTTCAAAAGCCTTGGCATGCATAAATCCCTGTCCCTTGTCGTCATCAGCACCACGTGCCCATATTTTGCCGTCTCTTACCTGAGGTTCAAAGGGTGGGCTCACCCATAAATCGACCGGGTCGACGGGCATCACATCATAATGCGCATAAACCAGCACTGTTGGCAATTTAGGGTCGATAATTTTTTCGCCATATACCACCGGATTTCCGGCTGTTGGCATAACTGCAGCTGTGTCGGCTCCCGCTTTAAGTATGCTGTCTTTCCAGTATTCGGCTGCCCTGATCATGTCGGGTTTGTTTTCGCTTAGGCTGCTGATGGAAGGAATCCTGATAAGGCCAAAAAGTTCTTCCAGAAACCTGTCTTTGTTGGTTTCAATGTATTTACGTGCGTTTTCCATAGGTATTATTTCAATGATTATTTGCAGGGGATAAAAGTAAGCAGAAATTTCTGAACCTTATGCACGACAAGTACCAGGCGAAACAAAAGATGTTTCTTGCTTTTATACTTTCGGCCGGTGACTTGTAGCTTTTCCAGCTATGACAACAGAAATATCTTGTGAAAACAGGTTGCACTTTATTCCTGTCAGAAAGTGTATTAAACCCGCATCAGTGCCAGGATTTTTTGCTGGAGGCTGTTATTGGAAACAATTCGTCAGGCCTTTCAGGTTGTGAAGAACAGCTGAAAATAAATTGCGCCGGAAAGAAAAAATTAATATTTTTGTTAGCTGATGTTCATGACGTTCAATCAGTCCAAAACCAAAGAAATGAAATATCAGTTTAAAAACCTTTCTGTGTCAGGTTCCCGCATGTTCAGCCTCATCGGGATATTGGCCTTGTTCTTTTTTCTTCAGCAACCGGTTCATGCTCAGTTTGGTCTTGCCATTCACCCCAATACCACTCAGGCTGAGGCAGAGGCCATGATTCAGAACATATTTATCTCGGGCGATGTGCAGGTGTCGAATATCCAATACACAGGCTATCCCCAGGCGAGTGGTGAGTTTATCGGTGTGACCGGCGTTGGCTTTAACCACGGTATGATCCTGACCTCAGGTCTGGCGACCATCGCAATTGGCCCAAATAACCAACCTGGAGCCGGAAACAGCAATGGCGCGGCAGGCGATGCTGACCTTGCCCTGCTGGCTGGTGTTAACTCCTTTAATGCCTGTGTGCTTTCATTTGATTTCGTGCCCAAAACAGAAAAAATTAAGTTCAGGTATGTATTTGGTTCAGAAGAATATCCGGAATATGTGGATCAGTTTAATGATATGTTCGGCTTTTTCCTTTCAGGCCCCGGTATCAGTGGTCCATACAGCAACAACGCCATCAATATTGCGTTGATCCCGGGAACGAGCACACCTGTGTCTATCAATACGGTGAATATTGAAGATAATAATCAGTATTTTGTTGCCAATTCGCCAACTATTGTCAACAACATTATTCAATATGATGGTTATACCACACCACTTTACGCGGAATATACTGTTGTTCCATGCCAGACTTACAGAATAAAACTGGCCATTTCTGATGGGGGTGACCCTGCTTTTGATTCTGGTGTATTTCTCGAAGCAAACAGTTTTTCCGATGGTAGTGTAAATACGATATTGTCGTTTACAAACGATAAAATCGATACAATGGCTGTTGAACAATGCAACGACGCAAACATCGTGTTTGATATTCAAGAAGAGCGCGAGACAGCCTATTCACTTCCGCTAATGGTTGGAGGAACAGCCACTGAAGGTGAAGATTATCCTGCAATACCACACACCATTTTCATTCCGCCGGGAGAGCGATTCTTTGAAGTGAATATCGAGCCATACCAGGATAATATCGCTGAAGCTCCCGAAACAGTGGTGCTCAAATTTAAACCAGATATATGCAATCCCTTTAGCATCGATTCGGTGGTTATTAAAATATATGATAAAGGCATACACCACGATACCACAAGCAAGTTTTACTCAACCTGCGGACAGGATGTCTTGCTGACGTTTCAGAGCGAACTTGACGGTACACCCCCTTATGAATACAACTGGATTGACCTTGGAAACCTCACTGACCCCGAGGTGAACTACTCACCGGTGCAGGATTCCATTGCTTTGCGGTGCCTGATAACCGACGCCTGTGGTCAACAGGCCCTGGATACCGCAATCGTTGTTATTGCTCCGGTGAACGCCAATGCGGGTATTGACCAGTCATTGTGCAACGATCCAACAGTTACTATCGGCACGCCTGAAATTACGGGTTATCATTATGCATGGTATAGCGATCCCGTTGACGCTACACTTGCAGGTCAGGAAAACCTGGCTCAACCTGTGGTTGGCCCGGCAGTGACGACCAGATACTGGGTTGATGTTACAAACGATTGTGATGGGGCCGACACGGATGAAACCTGGGTGCTCCTTGAAGGAGCTGTGGCCTATGCGGGCGAAAACCAGGAAATCTGTTTGAACGAATCAGCTACCTTCTCAGCCAATGATGCCGTTTCATGGCAGTGGACCTGTTCTGATCCATCGGTAATTGCCGGACAGGAAACAAACCAGGTCATCGACGTGACCCCTTCCTCAGCGGGAACCTATGTATTTAACCTAACGGTTACCAATGACTGCGGGTTTACAGCCGATGCTTCGGTTAGCCTTGTTGTGCATCCGCTCCCGAATGCCAATGCGGGCATCGATAATGAAATCTGCCTGGGTGAAAGCTACCAGTTAAATGCTTCAGGAGGTGGAAACTATGAATGGTGGTCGGTGCCTAATGACCCGAGTTTGTTTGTTGGTGACCAACACCTTACACAGAATCCAACAGTTACTCCCACAGGCACTTCAATCCAGTATTTTGTAGGTGTGACAAGCAGCGACGGTTGTTACGCTGAAGATGAAATGATGCTTGTGCTTAATCCTTCACCTGTGATAGATGCCCAGGTTGACGATAACCTCATATGTAAAGACGGTCAGACCACCCTTAGGGCCATTGGTACGGCCAATTTCACCTGGACTGCCAATCCTCCCGGATCAATTCCTGTGGGATCGGAACATGATCCGGTACTTGTGGTGTCACCAGCCGTGGGAACAACGACTTACACCTTGCTGGGTGAAGCCACAGGATACGACTGCCCGACAACAAAAACAGTTGATGTGACAGTCAGGCCGGAAGTCACAGCCACCATTCAGACAGTGGAAGATTTTGTTTGCCAGGATGCCAATTTCCAATTGATTTATCAGGGAAACGCGCCAGTTGGGGCCGACTATTTCTGGGATTTTGACGGGGCTACGATTACCTCAGGAAGCGGACCTGGACTGTATAACATCAAGTGGGCCACAGCCGGAGACAAAAATGTAACTGTCTATGTTGATGATAACGGATGCCTGAGTCAGGTGGCAAGCCGCCAGATTACGGTATATCCAAGCCCGCAGTCGGCTTTCTCATCAGACATTACTGATGGATGCCTGCCTATCACGGTGCAGTTTGCCGATAATTCGACCAACCTTGGTCAGAACGTAACCTATGCCTGGGATTTTGGCAATGGAACGACATCCAGCCTTTCATCACCTTCGGTGGTGTATGATCAGCCTGGCGATTACACCGTTTCACTGACAGTTACAAACGAAGGACTATGTCAGAGCGCTGCTTCGCAGGTAGGTATGATCAGCAGTTATGCCAATCCGGTTGCCGGATTTACCCCTAACCCTGAATCTACCACCATCAGGGAACCTGTCATCGTGTTTAGCAACAGCTCCACCGGCGATGGGTTAACCTATGAATGGGATTTTGGCGATGGCACAACGTCAACTGAAAGTCAACCCACACATACCTATACCGAAACAGGCACCTATGATGTTGTGCTGCACACAACTACAGTGAATGGCTGTACCGATGAAACCACCATGACGGTGGAAGTATTCCCTGATTATGCGGTGTTCCCTGCCAGCGCGTTCACACCTAACGGCGACGGCCTGAATGATTTCTTTGAAGTGAAGAGTGTGGCTGTGGCCAAATTCAACATCAAGGTGTATAGCCGCTGGGGTCAGGTGATTTTCGAATCCGATGATCTCGAGACACAATGGGACGGAAAAGTGAAGGGTGAGTATGTGCCTGCAGGCAGCTATATCTACGATATCATCATCACCAATATGGTGGGTGAAACCATGGAAAAACGAGGCACGGTGAGTGTCGTTCGTTAACGAATTTCTTTGTGCATTAACGCCTCTGAAGAATTGTTTCAGGGGCGTTTTTGTTTTAGCGCAAGGCACGAATACCCTATCTTTGCAATAAAATCGTATGATATGGCGGAAATAAGGGTGGCGATCAATGGATTTGGGAGAATAGGCCGGATTACATTCAGGCGACTGATAGAAAGGGCCAATATCAGGGTTGTTGCAATCAATGACCTGGCCGACACAGATAACCTGGCTCACCTACTAAAATACGACTCTGTTCAGGGTGGCTTTAATGGGGAGGTCAGCTGTAGCCAAAACCAGCTGATTGTCAACGGTAAAGTAGTGGAAGTGTTGCAGGAGTCAGATCCTTCAAAACTGCCATGGAAAGACCTGGCTGTTGACGTGGTCATCGAGGCAACCGGTAAATTTGTTGATCCGGCTTTGGCTGTTTTGCATGTAAAAAAGAGTGGCGCCCGAAAAGTGATCATTTCGGCGCCTGCAAAGGATGACTTCGAACAGGTGAAATACATTGTGCTTGGGGTAAACGATCACCTGATTGACCGCAACGACATCATGATTTCAAATGCTTCCTGTACGACGAATAACGTCGCTCCACTCATCATGGTGTTAAATGAGCTGTGGGGAGTAGAAAAAGGCTTTATCACCACGGTGCACTCCTATACCAAAGATCAGAACCTGGTCGATGGCCCCCATAAAGACTGGAGAAGAGGCAGGGCAGCAGCCTATTCCATTGTGCCCACAACCACTGGTGCAGCGAAAGCCTCAACACGCATTTTCCCGCATTTGAAAGGCAACCTTGGCGGCGCAGGCATCAGGGTGCCAGTGCCCGATGGTTCACTCACCGACCTTACCTGCACAATCCGGAAATCAGCCACGGTAGAAAATATCAATGCGGCCTTCAAAGAGGCAGCACAAGGAAGACTCAGAGGCATTCTGCAATATACTGAAGATCCGATTGTTTCAGCCGATATTATTGGAAACACCCATTCGGCGGTGTTCGACGCCGGACTTACCGCAGTCCTTGGCGACAAGAATAAGCTGATTAAGGTTGTGGCCTGGTACGACAACGAAATGGGATATGCCTCGCGCCTGGTCGAACTGATCGAACGCTTTGCCTGAGCCACTCATGCACATTGATTGCCTTGTTGTCGGCTACGGTCTGGCAGGCGCTACCCTCGTCAGGGAATTGCTTGAAAAGGGACTCACGGTAGCACTGGTCGACGATGGGACGAAGGCCTCAAGCCAGGTCGCAGCCGGTATTGTTAACCCTGTCATCTTCAGACACCTGACACCAAGCTGGATGGCCGATGTGCTGCTTCCTTTTTCGCGGAATTATTATCAGCAGCTGAGCGATCTTTTGCAGGTGAAAATTTTTCATGATACAACAGTGCTCAGGATTCATGCCGAAGGTGAACAGGCGCATTGGGTTCAGAAACAAAGCGACCCGTGTATTGCACATTGGCTTGGTTCGCCCACCGGGCAATCAATCCCGGGTATAAACATGACCTATGGGGCCAGCAGGGTGAATGAGGCGTTTTGGGTCGAAATTGCCCTGATGATTGCAAAGTTGGAAACATATTCACAGCATCAGCTTGTTACACTTTGCGAAACCTTCGATTTCAGGGAACTGCAATTGAGTACAGAAGGTGTCCGGTACAAATCAATTAATGCTGAAAAGATCATTTTTTGCGAAGGATTTCGGGCCGGCGAAAACCCGCTGTTTCGTTTCATTCCTTTCCGTCCGGTAAAAGGCGAGGTGCTTATCCTCAAGATACCCGGGCTTGCTGAGGATTATATCCTAAACAAGGATGTGTTTGTGTTGCCACTTGGCCAGTGTTTGTTTAAGGTAGGTGCAACCTACGACTGGAGCGACCTGGGTGCAAGCGCCACGACAAAGGCGAAGGAAACCCTTATGGACAAGCTTGGGAAATTTCTGGAACTACCCTATGTTGTTTTATCGCAAGAAGCAGGGATCAGGCCTGCGATTGCTGACAGGCGGCCAGTTGCTGGTTTTCATCCCCTACATAAGAACGTATTGATATTTAACGGGTTGGGAGCTAAAGGTGCCATGCTTGCACCGTTTTTTGCTCAGGAACTTGTGCGTTTAATTACTGAAGGGATTGGAATGAACCCAGCGGTTGATCCGATTCGTTTTACCAGAACGCTTAATCCTTAATCACTGAATTTTACGAGTTTCAGCTCCTCACCATCAAACACAGCATAGGTAAAATTGGTCACCCAATCACCAAGAATGACCATACGGCTGTCAGTTGCAAGTTGATGGTCGGTGGGAACATGGCGGTGGCCATAGATAAAGAAGTTGATGTCAGCACGTTGTTTCAGGTAGTCTTTGCTATACACAAAGAGCATTTCATTTTCGATAACCATCTGATATTCGGGCTTCTGTTCGCGTGCCACATTGGCGATCCGGCTTTTTTTCGAGAAATATAAACCAAGCCTCGTGCCGATATCAGGATGCAGCCAGCTAAACAGAATCTGGTTGAAACGAAGGCTGAATACCTTTTTCAAAAACTTATAGCCTTTGTCACCGGGGCCCAGGCCATCGCCGTGGGCAAGGTAAAAGGTTTTGTTGCCAAATTTCCTGATCACCGGATCGCGGTGTAAAATGACGCCTGCTTCCTTTTCCAGGTAATCGAAGGCCCACACATCGTGATTGCCCCTGAAAACATGCACCGGGATTCCGCTATCAGTGATTTCAGCAATTGTTCCAAGTAGCCTGATGTATCCTTTTGGGACGACCGTTCTGTATTCGAACCAGAAATCGAAAACATCGCCCATCAGGTAAATCTCGGCTGCATCTGACCTGATGATGTTGAGCCATTTTACCAGTTTCTTTTCACGTTCGAGGCTGCTGTTGTGGTCGGGCACACCGAGGTGAAAATCGGAGGCGAAATAGATATGTCGTTTTGGAATCGTCAATGCCTTGTTGATAAGGTTACAATGCAACTTCCTTGAGCAATTCTGTCACCAGCTTTGTCATCTTAGGCTGGGCGGCAGCAGCGGCGTCAATCACTTCTTCATGCGAAATTTCCACAATTTTGCCTTTAACCCCCAGGTCGGAAATCACGCTCACCGCAAACACGGGCAGGCGCATATGCCTGGCAACGATTACCTCAGGCACCGTGGACATGCCAACAGCATCTCCACCGATGGATTTAATATAAAAGTACTCGGCAGGTGTTTCAAAGGTGGGCCCTGTAACGGCAGCATAAACACCTTCGTGCACTTTTATCCCCGACTTAGCTGCAACCTTGCGCGCCAAGTCCAGGATTGACCTGTCATAGGCTTCACTCATATCAGGAAAACGGGGTCCGATAAGATCGTAATTTTTTCCAATCAAAGGGTTGGGCATCAGGTTGATGTGATCAGTTATCAACATCAGGTCGCCAACAGAAAAATCGGCCTTTAACCCACCACTGGCATTGGAAACAATAAGCAGTTTTATTCCCAATTGCCTGAAAACACGCACCGGAAAAGTAATCTGTTCCATGGTGTAGCCTTCATAATAATGAAAGCGGCCTTGCATCGCAATTACCTTTTTGCCGCTTAACTCTCCAAAGATCAGCCGTCCCTGGTGTCCGTGCACGGTTGAAACAGGGAAATTTGGTATTTCCTGATAGGGGATACTTGTTTCTGCTTTTATTTCGTTGGCAAGGTCACCAAGACCAGTGCCCAAAATGATGCCTATTTCGGGAGCAGCGTTAAGGCGCGTACGTATAAAGTCAGTCGTTGCTTGTATTTTTTCTAACATACTCTGTCAAATATTGATCAAATCCTTTTGCTTTGTTTTCGTGAAACTTAACCTCAATTGGGATGTAAAAAAGAGGAAATCTTTCGAGCCTGCTAAAATAAGGAGAATCGATCAATCTCATGGCATCTTTTTCGGTGGTTACCATTATCTTGTTCTTGCCAAGAATTGCTTCAAACTCACGTTCAAGATGTTTTATGTCGTTTTCGGTGTAAACATGGTGGTCGGGATAATCGTGCACAATCAAATTACTGCACAAATCGCGCAGGTGTTCTTCGAAAGGATAAGGATTTCCGATGCCACAGAACATCAAAATCGTTGTGAGTGTTTTTGGTATAAAAACCTTGGATTTGTTATTTACAGGAGTTAGTCTTCCATAGTCCAGGTATGAAAAATACAGCATTTGACCAGGTTGTGGCCTGATGATTTCAATAAGTCTGCGCTTGGTGAAGGGTGAGAAAACCCTGGGTGTTTTGGTGACAATAATGACGTTGGCCCGCCTGGCCTGGCTACTTAAATCGCGTAAGTTGCCAGCTGGAAAGAGCCAATCGTTTGGATACAGGTTGTGAAAGTCGGTTAAGAGGATGTTGATCCCGGGCTTTACCTGACGGTGCTGAAAAGCATCGTCAAGAATGACAATCTTTGGTGGATTGGGCAATTCCTGAAGCTTCCTGATGCCGTGAACCCTTTTCTCATCAACCGCCACGATGATATCATCGAATTTATTGATATACTGTTTTGGCTCATCGCCAATTTGCTGATAAGTCATTTCATTGGAAGCCAGAAGAAAACCACTTGATTTTCGTCTGTAACCCCTGCTTAGTGTTGCTATTCTGTAATTGTTTTTTAGTAGCCTGATGATATATTCAACCTGAGGTGTTTTTCCTGTTCCGCCCATCGAAAGGTTCCCAACACAGATTACCGGATGCTGAAAAGCAACCGGACGCAAAATTTGCCAGTCAAACAATTTGTGACGGACAATCAAAATCAGCTGATAAATCCAGGCAACTGGAAGCAACAACAGTCGCAATCCTCCCATTATGTTAGCAATTTAGGAGCTGAAATACTACTTATTTTCTTTAAATGGACCACCAATTTGTTCCTCTTTCTTTTCTGCCTTGTCTGGCACCGCATGTAAGGCTGCACCACAAAACATATTCACATTCAAATATACGATTTTTTTTTTATTTGGTTACCTTTGTTACAGTGCATTGTTGTTGAATCAAACAGCAAAAGCACCATTGCGTTTTTCTGATCATAAATACCAATTGTCAAAATATGAAGCTAACCATAGGTGAAGTGTTAAACAAGCTCGCCGAATTTGCCCCACTTTCACTGCAGGAAACCTACGATAATACCGGACTTATAATCGGTGATCCTGAAACTCTTGTCGAAAGTGCTTTGATTGCCTTGGATGTGACTGAAGAAGTGGTAGATGAAGCATTGCGTAAAACATGCAAGCTGATTATTGCCCACCATCCGGTTATTTTTGGCGGCATAAAGAAACTGACGCCTACAGGAGAGGTAGAGCGCACCGTCATCAAGGCCATCAAAAACGGGATTGCTGTAGCAGCATGGCACACCAACCTCGATAATATTACCGGTGGTGTGAATACAAGGATCGCAGAAAAACTCATGCTGAATAACACCGCAATTCTTGCTCCCCGGACAGGCCTTTTGAAGAAATTGGTTACTTTTTGCCCGGCAACCCATGCCGAACTAGTCAGGATTGCACTCTTTGATGCGGGAGCAGGTCATATCGGCAGCTACGATCAGTGTAGCTACAATACCGAAGGGGTTGGTACATTCAGGGCGGGAGAATGGGCAAAGCCTTTTGCAGGCACGATTGGTGAGTTGCATCGTGAGAGCGAAATTAGAATCGAAACCATTGTTCCTGAGTTCAAACTGAAAGCCGTGATCAATGCATTACTCAGCAATCATCCTTACGAAGAGGTTGCCTATGATGTGTACCCGATAGAAAACAGTTTTCAGGCAGGTGCGGGCATCATGGGTTATCTGAATGAGCCAATGCCTGTTGATGAATTTTTAAAACACCTGAAGCAGGTTTTTGGCACACCGGCCTTAAGGCATACGGCTATTCATAAAAAGATGATACATAAGGTTGCTGTGTGTGGTGGCTCGGGCGCATTCCTGATAAAAAACGCCTTGTCGCAGCAAGCGGATGCCTTCGTAACAGCCGATATAAAGTACCATGATTATTTTGAATCTGGAAACAAAATGCTGTTGGTTGATGCCGGCCATTTTGAAACGGAACAATTTACCAAAGAATTGATTCATGATGTGATTCTGAAAAAAATTCCTACCTTTGCACCCTTGATTTCGGAGGTGAATACCAATCCCGTACATTACTTTTTTACACAATAATAACCTGAACATATGGTCACAGATAGTCAGGCTGAAAAAAGGAAAGCCGCAAACCCGGCTGAAGAGCAGCAAGAAATCAGCATCGAGAAAAAACTCATTGCGCTTTATACCTTACAGCAAATAGATTCACAAATCGACAAAATTCGTATCATCCGTGGCGAATTGCCCTTGGAAGTGCAGGACCTGGAAGATGAAAATGCAGGCCTTGAAACAAGGATTGAGAAATTCAATGCCGAAATCGCCAGCTTTAAAGTGATGATTGCTGAGAAACAACAAGCCATCAAGGACAGCCTTGCCCTTATTAAACGCTATGAGGAGCAACAGCAAAATGTACGCAACAACCGCGAGTATGACTCCTTGTCAAAGGAAATTGAGTTCCAGACACTTGAGATTCAGCTGTGCGAGAAACGCATCCGTGAATACAATGCGAAAGAGGAAGAATTTACCAATGAGATTAATATTGCCCAGTCGCGACTCGATGAACGCAAAGTTGACCTTTCAGTAAAAAAAGCCGAATTGCAGTCCATTGTGGAAGAGACCGAAAAAGAGGAATCAGACCTGATGGAAAAATCGAAGAAAAGCAGTGAGGTTGTCGAAGATCGCCTGGTGCTGGCCTACAAACGCATCAGAAACAATGCACGCAATGGCCTTGCCGTGGTTCAGATCGAACGCGATGCCTGCGGTGGTTGTTTCAACAAAATTCCCCCACAGCATCAGATGGATATCCGTATGCACAAAAAGGTTATCGTTTGCGAGTATTGTGGCCGCATCCTGATCGACCATGATATTGTTGAGAAATTTCACGGTCAGCAGTAATTAACCGCTGATAATTTAATTGAAAAGGGAAATGCCTGCAGGCTTTCCCTTTTTTGTATTTTTACTGTAAATGAAAACCATCAGGATTTGCCTCAGTTTGCTGATGACCTTGTCAGTGATGTCGCTCACGGCCCAGTTCAGCTTCGATCGGCATTGCAGAGAAGCATACACTGATATTCAATCGCTGCGCTTTGAGATGGCCGAAGAACAGATCAGGGTCGGGCGTAAAGCGTTTCCTGAAAACGTGATGCCGGTTGTACTCAACAACTACATTGACTTTCTGAAGTTGTTTATATCGGAAGATCGGCAATTGTTCGAAACACTCAAGGCCAACAAAGATCACCGGATCGATATTATTTCAGCCGCAAACAGCAATAGCCCGTATAAAAAATGGGCACTCGCTACCGTCAATCTTCAATGGGCTTTTGCCCGCATTAAATTTGGCGAGTATTATACCGCAGTCTTCGAGATACGCCGGGCATTCCTGTTGCTTGAAGAGAATGAAGCGCTGTTTCCGGGCTTTGTTCCTAACAAAATTGGTCTGGGCCTTTTATACTCCCTTGTAGGAAGCATTCCATCAAACTATCAGTGGGTGGTTCATCTTACGTCGATGCATGGAACGGTTGATAAAGGGGCGTCACTCCTTTATCAGGCCAGGGCATTATGCGAGCAATCTGACGAATTCAGGGTATTTCTGCCCGAAAGCCTGTTTTTCCTTACGTTCGTCGAAATGAACCTGAAACCGGATAAGTCGGGCGCAAAAAAACTGCTTGGACATTTCAGTGACAAAGACTCAACTAACTTACTCCTTGTCTTTGCAAAGTCCGATCTGCTGATGCATACAGGTCAAAACGATCAGGCAATGAAACTGCTGCAAAACAGGCCGAAAGGCAAGGCATATTACCCGTTTTATTACCTTGATTATTTGCTGGCTGAGACGCAATTGCGCAAACTTGACCCGCGAGCGGCGGAAAATTACAGCTTGTTTCTGGCGAAGTTTAGCGGTAGAAACTACCGCCTCGATGCCCGCCGCAAACTGGCCTGGCTCGGCCTGATTTCTGGTGATGAGGCAGCCTATTTCAGGCAGATGCAGCTCCTTGATGTTTCAGCTGATCCTCAGATTGATGCGGATAAGCAGGCAATAAGGGAGCGTGCGAGAAACCAGGCGCCAGATCTGGAGCTGCTGAAAGCCAGGTTGCTGTTCGATGGAGGCTATATGCGTGAAGCGCTGGAGGTGCTTACAGCCAGGCCAGGTTTGAAACTCAGCAGAGTTTCCGACAGTGTTGAATACCATTACAGGCTCGGAAGGATTTACCACGAAACAGCTGAATTTGCCAAAGCAGCTACCCAATACGAAAACGCCATCCGCCTGGGCGTTGGCAGGCCCGAATACTTTGCCGCTAACGCAGCATTAAAGCTGGGCGAGATTGCCGAAATACAGGGCAATACCGATGAGGCAATGTTTAATTACCGACGATGCCTGGCAATGAATCCCGATGAATACCGGAACAGCATGCACGCAAAAGCAAAAGCCGGCATTAACCGGCTTGAAGAATAAGTTAACATTCAATCGAATGGTCAGAAAATCAAAACTTTGTCCTTAAAGTCAGCACAAAATTGTTGCTGTTAAGGTCTTGTTTAGTTGCGTTTGTTGTGTAGTTTTCCGATGAATACAGATAGTAATCCTGCTGCATGCTGCCATGCACATAGGCGAGGTCGAGGCCGAAATTCCCTTCGTTATAGCCAAGGCCAAATGAATAGGTTCTCATCTCTCCGTTATTCTGCTGATTGGCATAAGGACTGCCATAAATGGCATAGCCGCCACGGAAGCTGAAATTGGTGTAGCGCCATTCGGTGCCAAACCTCAGGTTATAAGTCGACTGATAGTCATTTCTGATGACACTGTTTTCGTCGGAGAAGGTGTAGTCAGGAGCCCTGAGACGGGCAGTAGCATAATTTACAAATTCATAATCAGCGCTCAGAAGGCCGTATTTACCCACGATAATGCCCATGCTTCCGATGGCCCTGAGTGGAGTTGTCAAAGAATAGTTATACTGACCATTTGGAGATGACTTCACATTGTAGTCAGGGCCAAGCTTGGCATCGGTGGTGGTGGTGTAATAGTCGGTCAGGTCATAGAAGGCAGTGGGTGTGTGGAAAGCAGCGCCCAGCCGTAGCCAGTCAACAGGCCAAACAATCACACCGAGTTTCAGGTTAATTCCCCAACCTTTGGTAGTCAGACGTTCTTTGTAGTTCCAGTAGTCGAAGCCTGCGATGGTATCAGCCACATCAAATTCAGTATAGGTCGATTCTTTGAAATAGCGTACAAAAGGCAATCCTACCGTTGCGCCGATGAACAACTTATCGTTCAGGTTGGCTCCTCCCGAGAACAGCCATTCGTTGGTTGAACCCCAGGTAGTTACACTTTGCTGCTGCCTGATGCCACCTTGTGGAACAGGGCTTGTGTACTGATCCCTGTAACCGGGAATGGTATCGATCAGATAGACATACCAGGCGGGATAAAGATCGAAGCCATAGCGACCTGAAGCTTCATCTTCGAGGATGCGGTAATCAACACCATAGGCTTCGTCGAGGTACACATCAATCTTTGAATGATCCTGGTTGTCGCCTTCGATAAACATCCTGTTACTGAAGGTGTTTGAGCGGTTCATGCCGAAAGCAAACTGGTAGAACTTCCAGGGTGTCTGTGAGCTGCCTTCAGGAACTTTGGTTGTCAACACAAAGCCAAGGTTGCTGAGGTCGAAATTTGTTCTGGCATCTTCTCCAAAACGGCCATTGTAAGTAGAGCCGGTTTTGCGGCTATAGATTTCGGGGCTAACTGTGAACTCTGAGCTTCTGTAAAAACCAATGCCTGCCGGATTGGTGCTCAGTGATGAAAAATCAGCACCAAGGGCGCCGAAGGCATTTCCCATGGCCATGCTACGGGCGGTACCCTGATAAAATACCTGTGAGTAGCGTAAAGCGTCTGTTTGATCCTGTGCGTTCATGGCTGTAAACAAGCCAAGAAACAAAGCAATTAATCCTATCTTTTTCATGATTGAATGATTTTATGTGCAAAAAAGAACCTGCATGACTCAGTAATGAGCACTGAACATTGGTCATGCAGGTTTCAAAAAATATTATTGTTGCGTTTACCTACGGCCACCTCTTGATGAGCTACTGCCTGAGCTGGAAGAACCACTGCTCCGGCTTGAGGATGATCCCGAGGAACTGCTGCCCGATGAGCTGCTACGGCTTGGACTGCTCACCGTACCGCTTGAGCGTCCCGAGGAACTGCTGCGGCTGGGTGTACTTACAGTGCCGGAAGACCTTGTAGATGAGCGCGACTCATTTACTGAACGCGAGCGGGTATTGTCCTGTGAGGATGACTCTCTCACTGCCGGTCTGGCTGTGTTGTCATTGTTTTGTGGCCTCACATATTCGTTGCTCGACTTTGGCTGTCTGTCACTAGGTGCACTGTACGATTTCGGGCGCTCATACCTTTGGTCGCGGCTGGTCGGCCTGTCTTGTCCGGACGGGCGCTCATAACGCTTTTGATATTCCTCAACCTTTTGTCCGGCTGTCGGGCGGCTTTTGGTGCTGCCTTCGGCACCCCTTACATTTTCCACTTCGTTTTCAGGGCGTTTGATGCGCTGGTTTGTGGATGACTCGGGTCTCTGCTGACGTGGTGATTCACCGCGTGATACACCAGCATCCCGTGTGGCGCGCTGGTCAGTTGCTCCTGCGTTTGCCTGGCTGTTGCCTGAGGCACGTCCCCTTGAAGCAGCTGCGTTTGCCGATTCAATTTCCGAACTTTTCAATCCCCTGGCAGGCCTGTTGCCTGGTGTAGTGGATCCAATGCTGCCAACGCCTCCGCGATGACCATAATAGTTTCCGCGACCGCCACTGCCGTAACCCGGTGAACCATAGCCGCCACCGTCGTAGTAGCCGTTCCAGTAACCATTGTAATAACCGTGGTTATATCCGGCCCAGTAATTTCCTGAATAACCCCAGCCATAATTGTAGTACCAGGGGTTGTAGAAGAAGGGATCGTATCCCCAATATGGATTGTAGTAGCTGTAAGGACTGTAATATGGCCATCCGTAGCCATATCCCACCGACCAGCCATAGCCATACGGACTTCCAAACCCGATGTAGATGTTGCTCGAAGGGCTGCATCCGCCGCATCCTGAGTAATATCCATCATAATAATCGAAATTCGAAGAACTGTTGCTGCCGAACCGTTTGAACCGCTGGGCATATTCTGAGTCGTAATATGTTTCAGTGGTTGTATAAGTGGTTCCATCTGTTTCAACAACAGTTTCAGTTGTCGAATAAGCTGGTTTGGCTGATTCAGCCGGAACAGCTGCTGCAACGTCTTCGTTATAGTATGCCTGATAGTCGTAGGCCTGATTTGAACTTACTTCGTCAGCTTCGTAGGTTTCGGCCGGCGCTGTAGCCAGACTTTCGCTGCTGCCTGCAGCTTTGTCTTTTCTTGAATAGTACACATCATCGTTCACCTGACTCGCTGTCGAACAGGCAGTTGCTGTAATTGCCAGTGCGATGATTAAGGCGTTCATGGTTTTCATTTTTTTTCCTCCTTGATATTTATCGTTAAACCCCTGTGGGATTTTCTTAATTTTGCAATTCAATCTAGAAATACAAATACTATACCAAAATTAAATGGCAAAAGAATTAAGCTCGCGCGAAGATAATTATTCTCAATGGTATACCGACCTGGTCACAAAAGCTGATTTGGCGGAAAACTCTGCTGTAAGGGGTTGCATGGTCATAAAACCTTATGGTTATGCAATTTGGGAAAGTATGCAGGCAGCCCTCGACCGTATGTTTAAGGATACCGGACACCAGAATGCCTATTTCCCACTCTTTATCCCCAAATCATTCTTCAGCAAAGAAGCAAGCCATGTAGAGGGCTTTGCCAAAGAATGTGCCGTTGTGACCCACTACCGCCTCAAAAATGATCCCAATGGGAAAGGCATTGTCGTGGATGAAGATGCCAAACTTGAAGAGGAGCTTATCGTAAGACCCACCTCAGAAACAATTATCTGGGATACCTACCGAAACTGGATTCAGTCGTACCGCGACCTGCCCCTGCTGATTAACCAATGGGCAAACGTGGTGCGCTGGGAAATGCGCACAAGGCTGTTTCTTCGTACAACAGAATTCCTTTGGCAGGAAGGACACACAGCACACGAAACAATGGGCGAAGCTATTGCTGAAGCCGAACAGATGCTGAGGGTTTATGCCGAGTTTGCCGAAGAATGGATGGCCATGCCGGTGCTCAGGGGAGTGAAATCGCCCAATGAGCGCTTTGCCGGAGCTGTGGAAACCTATTGTATCGAAGCACTGATGCAGGACGGAAAAGCCTTGCAGGCTGGAACCTCACATTTCCTTGGTCAGAATTTTGCCAAAGCATTTGATGTAAAATTCCTGTCGAAAGAAAACAAGCAGGAATATGTTTGGGCCACCTCATGGGGTGTGTCAACACGCCTGATGGGCGCCCTGGTCATGTCGCATTCTGATGACCATGGCCTGGTGATCCCACCAAAACTCGCTCCTATTCAGGTGGTTATTGTGCCGATTTATCGGAATGCTGAGCAACTGGAAATGGTGGCTGTTAAGGCACGTGAAATCAAGAAGAGCCTCGAAGCCAGGGGGTTAAGGGTTAAATTTGATGACCGGGATACCCAAAAGCCGGGCTTTAAATTCACTGAGTGGGAGTTTAAAGGTGTGCCTGTGCGCATTGCCATTGGCCCGCGCGACCTTGAAAACGAAACCGTTGAAGTGGCCCGCCGCGATACCCTTGAAAAGGAAGTTCTTCAGATGACAGGCCTCGATCAGAAACTGGTAAACATCCTCGAGCAGGTTCAAAAAAACCTCTTCCAGAAAGCCCTCGACTTCAGGAACCTGAATACCTTCAAGGTGGACAGCTGGGATGAGTTTCTGGTGCAAATTGAGAAAGGCGGATTTATTCTTGCCCATTGGGATGGCACAGCCGAAACTGAGCAGAAAATCAAGGACGAAACAAAGGCCACCATCAGGCTGATCCCGCTCACCAATGACGGAAAACCCGGAAAATGTGTGTATAGCGGCAAGCCTTCAACGCAGCGGGTGTATTTTGCACGCGCTTACTAAATGCATGTTCAGGGCGTAATTTTAATCAGCTGACCTGAACCGGTTTTTACCAGGTTAACATCAGGATTGCCGGAATAATATACGTTTCCCGGTCCTGAAATGGTTACCCCAAGTGCAATACTGGCCTGAACAAAACAATTGTTGGTTCCCTTGTTTTCGAGGTAGTTGAAGTTGGTGACCAGGCTGTCGGCGATTACCGGGCCAAAGCTGGCCTGATAAATGTAGTTTACCTGTGAAAATCCGTAAACCCTGAGATCAGCTGTGCCAAGATGAGAATTCAAGAGGCTCCTTTCGACATGCAGCAACAACCTGATGTTGCCACCTCCTTCGTATACATTGATCAGAAAAGTGTCGCACCTGAGGGTATCGAGAAACGTCAGGTTGCCCGACGACCGGTATTCAATGCTGTCGATTTGCTTTGCATAAACCTTGACTTTCAACGGATGGCTATAGCTTCTGACCCAGTTACAGTCGTTTTCATTGCCAATTTCGAGCCTGCCATTCACTACTTTTGTGACAATTTTTCCCATCAGGTTTTTTCCGGCAGTGACTTCCAGCATACCGGAACCTGAGGGAATCACTTCAACATCAACATTGTCTGTGAGTAAAATGCTGTTGAAGGCTTCAGCCTGGCGGAATTCTGTTTCCTGTGGTCCGGCTGAAGTGAAACAATCGCCAAGATCCTTGCCGCAAGCGGTTAACAAACCACCTGCAAGCAAGCACACACAACAGTAAATCAACAATTTTGTCATCCTAGTAATATTTAAAATCGAGGCGATAACCAAGTCCAAACCCAATATACTCCGCTTTGCCAAAATGTGCAGTAAGGGTAGCCGACGCAAACAAATTGTTGCTGATGAGGTGCTTAACCGCAAGCTTCTGGTAAACATCGCCTTCCGACTTCTCCTTGCTTCCCAGGTGCATGCCTACGTTGAACAATAAGGAGGTTTTTTGCATCAGCAATTCATAGGCGATGTTGGCGCCGGGTTTAATCAGCTGCCAGCCATGATCGTATGGAATGCTATTGAGGTCAAGGATGCTTTTGTCTGAGGCATCATAGGTGGCGTCAAGCCCAAGGCCGATTTTGCTTTTAGGCGAAACCTGTTTTAGTGCATTGGCTGCGACATTGTATACCAGAAAGCGCTGCCCGATCTGTTGTGTCATATCTTTGAAGCCAAGTGCTCCAGAAAATTCCACTGAGAACCATCTTTTACCGTCAAATTCGAAGGGATACAGCTGAGGCCTGAGCATGCGGTCGAGGTAGGGATTAGGCTTCATGATAAAGTAGGAAAAGCCCACATTGGCTGTCGGAATATTGAGCCCAAAATTGGGTGTGCGCATCGATCCGTTCGAAAAATGCGTCAGGCCGATGGCAGCCATCATCCGTAAACGATCACTGAGCCTGAACCTGAAATCAAAATACATGCTCACGGCTGCATTCAGGTGCGATCCAATGGCGAAGTTCTTGTAGTTTTCAATTGGGTCAAACCGGTTTGTGAGATAGCCCAAGCCAAGCCCCAGCCTGAAATTGATGCTTCTGTCCTTGTTGCGGTTAAGCGGATAATTGATGTAAGGATAAATGGCATATCCCTGGCCAATTTCCTTGAATCCCCCCAGGGGCGAATACCAGAAAGCAATGCCCACCAATGGATATTGGTACAGCACTTCCCACTGTTGCTTGCCAAAGGTTGATTTTTGCAGCGCCAGTTCAAAACCGGTAAAATGCTTGTTGAACACACCCATTTCAAGGTGATGGTGGATAAAAAATCCATAATGTACACGCGACTCAAGCTGGAAATTGTAACGCGACATGGGTGCGCTTGCTTGTCCTTGCAGATTTTTAGTGGCCAAAGCCAGTAAAAACAGCACCATGCCTGCTACAATCCTAAACTTGCTGATTAGTGAATCCATAGACCGGGCAAAGGTACATTTTTGTTTCCATCTGTTTCTGAAAAGCACGCTGTGCCTGCTGTTATAATCTGTGCATTCATGCGCTTATGCGTCCCGAATCGTGATTCAATGTGCCGGACGCTACCCCTAATTGCCTGCGTAGGGTAAATGCGTACTTTTGCCTGCGTTAACAGAAACTATATGAAAGATAAACTTGCCTCATTCGGACGCTTGTTGCAGATTATGGATGAACTCAGGGCAGGATGTCCCTGGGACAAGGAGCAGACGTTTGAAAGTCTGCGGCACCTGACCATTGAGGAAACCTACGAGCTGAGTGATGCCATTTTGGAAAAAGATACTCAGGAGATAAAAAAAGAATTGGGTGACCTGATGCTGCACCTGGTGTTTTATGCCAAAATTGCCTCAGAAACCCAGGATTTCGACATTAAGGATGTGATTGATTCAATTTGCGATAAGCTGGTCATCCGTCACCCGCATATTTATGGTGATGTCAAGGTGAACGACCAGGAGGAGGTAAAAAGCAATTGGGAGAAAATCAAGCTGAAGGAAGGCAAAAAGTCGGTGCTTGAAGGTGTCCCTGTTTCACTCCCGGCCTTGTTGAAAGCCTACCGCATGCAGGAAAAAGCCGGAGGCGTTGGCTTTGAGTGGCAAAAACAGGAAGATGTTTGGGAGAAGGTGAAGGAGGAAATGGCGGAACTGTCAGCAGAAGTGAAGCAGGATGCCCCTACCGAAAGGCTTGAAGATGAATTTGGCGACCTGCTTTTTGCACTGGTTAACTATGCAAGGTACATTGGGGTTAATCCGGAAGATGCCCTTGAAAGGACCAACCGGAAATTTCGGCGTAGGTTTCAATATATTGAAGATCAGGCAGCCCTGAAAGGGAAGATGCTTCACGACATGGACCTTGACGAAATGGATGGTTATTGGAACGAAGCCAAAAAGCATGAACACTAAGTTGTTGCTGAGCCGGAATTTCTCCTGTCTGATGGCTGTCTGGCTGTTGCTTATAACCGGTTTGCCGCTACTGGCGCAGACTGCTGACACGTGTCATTTTCGGATCAACAGAAACTACCTCAACAGTTACTGGCACGCAACCGCATGCTTAGCAACCCGACCTTTGCACTATTCGGGGCAACAATGGGTAGTGGCGGGCGGCCTCACAGCACTGGCTGTCGTTGCATATAGCCAGGATGAGGCCATGCTCACCTATTTTTCCCATCACCTGAACGGGCAGCAGGCAAGCGCCATCGAAAAGTGGGGCAGCCCGCTTGGCAATGGCCTGGTGGCGGGTCCCTTGCTTGCAGGTCTTTATATTTATGGAGCAACTCAAAATGACAGCCGTTCGCGTCAGGCCGCGCTTGCAGGAGCCCAGGCCTTCATACTCGGCGCAGGAGCCGCATTTCTTTTGAAAGAGCTTACACACAGGCCAAGGCCCGATCAACTGAACCCGCCGAATGCAAGCCGCTGGTTCGGACCATTCAAGGGTGCCGGCTATGATGCTTTTCCTTCGGGACACAGCCTGCGGGCTTTTGCTGTAGCCACTGTGATTTCAGGAATGTACCGCGACCGCCGCTGGGTGGGCATCACAGCGTATTCGCTTGCCGGGTTTGCTGCCTTCAGCCGGCTAGCGAACAACAGGCACTGGACCTCTGATGTGGTTGCTGGCGCCGCTATCGGGTATGCCATTGGCCGTGGCGTGTTGCTGTTCAACCGCCAACAGTCGGAGCACTGTTTTACGACACAACTTAGCGAAAATGGCCTGGGCCTTGTGTTGAATTTCTGATCAGCATACCTACAGAGTTTGCTTACCGGTGGTTTTTCGGTATATTTGTTCACTTTAGGGTGTTTATCAGTAACCAATACTTCATGTCATGCGCATTAAACAGTTGATGATTTCAATGATCATGTTTGTTTTAGCCGGACAAACACAGGCACAAGGCTTTGCGCCCATTGGTGCACAATGGCATTACACAGAGTATTTTTCGTTTTCGATCCAGGTTTCCTTTCTTTCAATCAGCGTTACCGGTGATACCCTTATCAACGACCAGCTGTGCCGCAAGCTCACGTATAAAGATCAGTTAGGGTGTACCTTTCATAGCGAGGCAGTGTATGAAGAAGACAGTGCAGTATATTACTATATGCCTCAGTTGGACACCTTCCAGTTGCTTTTCGACATGAAAGCCATGGCCGGAGATGGTTGGACAAGTATTTTTATTACGGATATTTCCAGCCCCGGACAATACGATACCGTCAGGGTTATCGTGGATTCAACCTCACAGATCGTCATCAACGGACATCCCTTGAAGCGCATGTTTGTAAGCTATCACAATGTGAATCCTGATTACCAAACCTTAACCTATTCAAGTATCATCGATGGCAAACTTGGCGACATCAGCTATTTATTCAATCTGTACAGTCTGTCAGGGATAATTTGTGATGCCAATTACTCGGGTGGCTTACGTTGCTACCAGGATCCGGAATTTGGTTTCTATGAAACAGGAATTGCCGATTCGTGTGAATACACAACGGCCATACATGAAATTCAGGGGATAAACAACATGAGGGTATTTCCGAATCCTGCGTTTAAGCTGGTGAATATTGTATTGAACACGCCCGAACAGGCGGAGGTTAAGTTGATTGATCAGCAAGGCAGGGTCCTGATTAGTCAGCGCTTTGAGTCGCCAACATCACTTGATGTAAGCAACATAGATACTGGAATTTACGTTGTTGTACTTAGCCCTTCTTCAGGAAAATGCCAATATACAAAACTGATCATCTATGAATAATCACAAAATGAAACGCATGCTCATGCCGGGCAGCTTGCTTGGCCTTGTTATCTTGCTCCTGTTGTCGTGCCAGCCAAAGGTAAACAACGATTATTTGCGACGCGATGGAACACAAATCGTGAACAATCAGGGCCCTTTCCTCATCAGGGCCATCAATTTTGGCAACTGGATGGTGCAGGAAAGTTATATGATGAAGACGAAAGGTGTGTTTCCGCAACACAAGGTTAAACAGCTCATCAACGGACTCATCGGTGAAGAAAAATCAGCTGTTTTCTACGATACCTGGCGCGCAAATTTTGTTACCGAAGCCGATGTCATTCATATCAAGGCGCTGGGATTTAATGCCATCAGGCTTCCCATGCATTACAATTTGTTTACATTGCCAATTGAATCAGAGGCGGTTAAGGGTGAGAATACCTGGCTCGAAACGGGCTTCATACTTACCGACAGTTTACTCTCATGGTGCACAAAGCACGAGGTTTATCTGATCCTCGACCTGCATGCCGCTCCCGGCGGGCAAGGCAAGGATGCCAACATCAATGACTATGATGCAGAGAAGCCATCGCTGTGGGAAAATCCGTTAAACCAGGAAAAAACAATCGCGTTATGGGCTAAACTTGCCAGTCGTTACGCGAACGAACCCTGGATAGGCGGTTACGACCTCATCAATGAAACAAACTGGACCTTTGAGGAAGGCAAACAGGAGAACGGGCTCAATGATACCTCAAACCTGCCATTGCAAACGCTCATGATGGACATAACAAAGGCAGTGAGGGCCGTTGATCAGCATCATATCCTGTTTGTTGAGGGAAATGGATGGGCCAACAATTACCATGGCCTGACTCCGCCATGGGACAGCAATATGGTGTATTCTTTCCACCATTACTGGCAGCGCAACGAAACACGCTCAATCCAGCGTTTCCTCGATATGCGTGAAAAATATCAGGTGCCATTCTGGATGGGCGAATCGGGTGAAAATTCAAATGAATGGCTTGCCGAAGCCATTCAGTTATTCGAGCTGCATGGTATTGGCTGGGCCTGGTGGCCCTACAAGAAATTTGATTCTAGGACGTGCCTGATGGAAGTGCCTGTGAGTCCTGAATACCAGAAGATTCTTGATTACCAGGCAAATCCAGTTGATAGCCTGAAGCCTGATCCTGAGCTCGCTTTTCGTGCACTGATGCAGCTTGCCGAAAATCATAAACTTGTAAATTGTAAGTTAAACAGGGGTTACCACGATGCCATGTTTCGGCAGGTGGTATCAAATGCCACTTTGCCTTTTGCCGAAAACAAGGTGCCGGGAAAAATATGTGCGGTCGACTATGATCTTGGCCGGATGAACCAGGCATACCATGACGAAGGCTATGCCAATTTCTGGGTCACGGATGGAGGCGATGGCATTGACCCGAACGAAGGCGGATTCTACAGAAACGACGGAGTCGATATTACCACTGCTGATGATCCGGAAGGCAATGGGTTTTGTGTGTTTTCAATTGCCGACGGGGAGTGGATGAAGTACACCCTTAACGTTACAGAAACAGCATTATATCAGGTTGATACAAGAGTTCTTAATGAAGGGCAGGGTGGAGGAAAGATCCTGTTTCAGACCGATGGCAACACGATGTTAACACTCGACGTGCCACCATCTGACAACAAGCAATGGATAAGCCTTCAGGCTGACTTCAGGCTTGAAGCAGGCCAGATCCCCATGACCCTGCGTTTTGTGAAGGGTGGTTTTAAACTGAGTACCATCGCTTTTACAAAAAAATAAACCATACGGTTAAGACATAAAAAAAACCGCCCTGCTTCATTGAATTGGGCGGTTTTGACATTTTAGAACGGCTGGTTAGTGCTTTGCAAGGTATGTGGCAACACCTTCGTGAGAGGCCTGCATGGCTTCGTCGCCTGGTTTCCAGTTTGCAGGGCAAACTTCGCCGTTTTCTTCAAAGAACTGCAATGCGTCGATCATGCGGATGGCTTCGTCGATGCTGCGACCAAGAGGCAGGTCGTTCACTACCTGATGACGGACTACACCTTGTTTGTCGATCAGGAAAAGTCCACGGTAAGCAACAGATTCGCCATTGAACTCCATTTCACCGTCTTCGTTGTAATCAAACTCGCCAGCGAGTACATCGAAGTTTGTTGAAATGGTTTTGCTCAGGTCAGAAACAATCGGATATTTCACACCCTGAATTCCGCCCTGGTTTTTTGGGGTGTTGAGCCATGCCCAGTGTGAGAATTTTGAATCAACAGAACAGCCAACAACGGCAACATTGCGTTTTTCAAATTCTGCCATCTTTTCCTGGAAGGCCAGGATTTCGGTTGGGCACACAAAGGTGAAGTCTAGCGGATAGAAAAAGAACACGACGTGCTTTTTCCCAATGTACTGTTCAAGAGAAAATTTCTCTACAAATTCGCCACCGTCAATTACAGCATCTGCTTCAAACAACGGGGCTTTTTTTCCTACTAATACGGCCATTTTTTTTCTTTTTTATGGTTAATGAATTGTTTTCTAAATTTCTACAAAAATAAGGTATTTGTCGCACAAGCCAGTTTCAACGACAGATTTTTCTTATTATCTAACACTTAAAAGAGCCAATTGTTTAAACAATCCCTTTAAGCTTTAGTTTTTTATCAGCTCAGTTGCCTGAACATCGAGCTTGTTTTGCTGGTTGAAATCGAAGAGGGTAATTTGCCTGATGGTGTAGTAACTGTTCCAATAGGTTTTGAGCGCGCTGTAGTAGCCTATCCGGGCATTGTCGTTATCGATCTGGGCGTTTTTTAATTCCAGCACATCGTTTACCTTGCCGATCATATACCTTTTCTGTGTCACATCGAAGCGTTTCTGCGCCACGGTATCGGCCTTGGCAGCAATCATCAGCTGGTTTTTCTGCATACCGAATTGCATCACCTGCAGGAAAATATTTTGTTCAAAATCAAGCCTTTCCTGCTCAATGGATGTCTTGACCAGGTCGAGGCTCGACTCGGCCATTTTGATGCGCCCCCTCGCCTGACCCCAATCGAGGATAGGCACAGCGATAGCCAAAGAGATCCGTTGCTCATCGAGAGGATTTTTATACACATCCTTTATCAGGTCGCTCGACTGAGTGAGTCCGTAGGTAGCATAAAGCTCAGCATCGAAACGGCCATCAAGTTTAGCCATGCTTAGCTGGCTTTCTGCCTCCAGCATCCTGCGCTCGAAGGCCAATCCTGTCGACGTATTGTTTTTAGCTTCACTGATGGCATCATCCACCTTTACTTCAAAATGCACTGTCTCGGCAGGAGGGATCAGCACAATTTGCTTGCTCACCTTGAGCCTCAGATACGATTTAAAGGTGAACAACATATTCTGGTAATTCAGGTCGGCATTTTCCACAGCTGCATTGGCACGCAGCAAATTCAACTCCAGCTGCAGCAGTTCGTTCTCGGCAATTTTTCCAAGGGTGTATCTGCCACGGGCAATATTATACAGGGTGTCGTAATTGGCCTGATTTTTCTTGGCTATTGACACCTCCACCTGTGCCATTAGCAGATTGAAAAAATGGTTGACAGCTGTGGTGGCAATTTTCTCACGCGACTCGAGGTATTCGCGTCGGGCTTCTTCGTACACCATGGGTTCAATCTTCTTTTCCCATTTGTAAGCGTTATAGCTGAAAATAGGTTGTCTGAAGCCAATGCTGACAGGCGTCGAAAGGAACTGGTTGGTGGTGGTGTCAACATAGTAATTGTCGATCCGTTGCAGGCTTGAGTTTAGAAACACCTCGCCACCCGTAAAACCGATTTTCTGGCTGAGCGACATATTGGCGTTGTAACGGGCCACTTGTCTTTCGCGGTATTCTTCAGTTCCATCCGATTGAATCACAGCATCGATGGTCCGGTTGTAGTTGGGTAGGGTGGCATCCACCTTCAGGTTTGGAAGGTAACCGGCTTTAAAACTCCGGTAATTCCAGTAACTGCGGCGAAAACGGTGTTTGGCAATCAAGGCATCAGGCGACTGATCCTGGGCAAGCCTGATCACTTCGTTCAGCGAGAAATACTGAGCATCGTCCTGTGCATTTAACACTGGCGCAAAACAGGCCAGAAACAGGCTCAAGGCCAAGGGTTTCACAAATTCTATCCCGAAAAACTTAAACTTGAACATGAATATTATTTTTTGATCTTCTCTAATACTAATTCTTTTTCAGGGGAACCATTTGAACAATGGTTATTGAGTTCATTTTCGTTTAATCATGCCGGAGCGAAGTCACCGGATCCTGATCGGCTGCCTTTCGTGCCGGAAGGTAACCGAAAACAATGCCGACGCTTGCGGAGACACCGAACGAAAGGATGATCGACCAGGCGGATACAATGGTCAGGATTTCAGTGGACTCCATAATTACCCTGGCCATGATAACGCCCAACAGAATACCTAAAAGTCCCCCACTGATGCTGATCATTGTTGCTTCGGCGAGAAACTGAAAAATAATGTCATTCCGTGAAGCACCTACCGATCTCCTGACGCCGATCTCACGGATGCGTTCCATCACAGACGCCAGCATAATATTCATGATGCCAATGCCACCCACCAACAGTGAGATGCCGGCAATGGCGCCCAACACGATGTTAAAAATGTCTTTCGTGCGCTGTTCCTGTTTCAACAGAAGTTCAGGAACGGTGATCTGAAAATCGTCGACCCCCATATGGCGCCGTTTCAACAGTTGGTTTAATACCTTGGTGGTTTCATTGAGTTTTTCGCTGTCGTAAAGCTGCACAACAATCTTATCCAGCTGATGGTAGTTGGCTTCATCATCGGAACCTCCTGAGCTGCCAAACGACATGATGCTGTTGCCGGAGAAAATCACCGTACTTTCGCCACCCGTTAATGAACTTGCATTAATCTGAGCCCGGTCCTTAAAACGCAATAAAACGGTATGGATAGGCGCGTAAATATTGTTGTTGAAATCGGTAATGCCAAGATCTTCGGTTGACTTGTCGCTCACCATGCGGTTTTCGATCACGCCAATGACCTTCAACCAGATATTGCCACATTTGATGTGTTTCCCGATGGGATTTTCCAGGGCAAAGAACTTTGTTTTAATGGTCGGACCAATGATGCAAACGGGACTGCCTTCTTCGAGTTGCTGTTCGTTGAACATATTGCCATCCTGCAAACTGAGGTTAAACACCGCGAAGAAATCGGGAGTAACACCATTAAGTTTGGCCTGCAGACGAACGCCGCCATTAATCATGCTTGTTTCGTAAGTCACTTCGGGGCTCACACGTTCAACGGTCGGAATAATGGCCCGGATACTTTCCACGTCTTTCATCGAAAGCCCCGGTGAATACTGTTTTTTAACCTCTTTGCTGTCAGTCTCCTGATCGCTGCTCTGGGTTTTGCTCGGCTCGTAGCGCGCGCTAACGATGATGTTATTTACACCAACGAGTTTCATTTGCTCCAGTATTTCCTGGCGGGCTCCATTGCCAATGGCCATCATGGCAATTACGGCAGCCACACCGAAAATGATCCCAAGGGCAGTCAGGATAGACCGGGCCCTGTTGGCAAAAACTGCCTCGATGGCAACCTGGACAATTTCCCAGTATCTTTCCATAACTGTTTACCTTTTTCTGCCGCGTTTACCCATGCCATCGCCTTGAGGTCTTATCCCGGGATGCGGCATTGGTCTTTCGTTTAGCGTGTCTCTCTTAACTGCCGAAGGTTTTTGGGCTTCTGCCTTGTAACGGGCCACCAGCTCTGCCGGCAACAAAACCAATTTATATGAATCTGGATCTTCAGGAGCATTCAACCTCACGATGTCATCTGCCTTCAGGCCTTCGCGAATGATGATTTCATTCTCATTTGATTTCCCGACGATAACCTGCTGCCGTTTGCCACCAGTAAACACGTATTGAATGGTATCGAGGTTGTTGATGGCTTCAAGCGGAACAAACAACACGCTGTCAATCAAGTCAGTGAGAATGATGTTTTTGGTGGTCATTGCAGGCCTGATGATCGAATCATATTCATTGACTTCAATCTTTACCTCGAAAACCCTGGCGTTTGAATTTTTCATCTGCTCACCGATATTGGCAATTTCCAACACCTGGCCCGAGAATTTCTTATCCGGAAAGGCATCAATGCCAATCTCAACGGTTTGCCCGATTTTCACTTTCGAAATATCGATTTCATTGACATAGGTTTTCGTAATCATTTCCCTCAGGTTGGGCAGGGTAGCCACCACATTTTCCCATGCACTGATTGACGAACCTGTTCCGCGCTTTTTACCATCCCAGTCGCGTTGGTAAATCACCATGCCGGTCTTTGGTGCCTTTACGGTAAACTCCTGGCTGAGCTCGATGAACTTGGCATATTCGCCTTGTTTCTTCTTGAGGGCTGTGGCAACCTCTGACATATTGGCAACTGCTTTTTCATATTTGAGCGAATAGTTGCGCTCTGCCTGATCAAGTGAGCGCCTTGACCGGTCAAACTCAATCTGAACCTGACGCTGTGATGCCGGTGGCTCGTAAATTGATTGGTCCACTGCAATCTGGGCTTCTTCGAGCGCATACCTCAGGTTAATCAGCTCGTTGCGGGCTGCCCTCAGCTCCATGGTAGTATCGAGTTGGGTTTTGATGAAATTGTTCTGGTATTGCTCAATGTCTATTTCCTGGTCTTTCAGTTTGTTGGTGAGTTCTGACCGGTCGAGTTGTGCCACATAGTCGCCCGAGTCCACGATGGTGCCATCGGGGATGATGTCGTCGATTTTCAGCTGCCAGATGCGTGCTTCGCGCAGCAGTGATGGATTGGGCCCGAAAATCTTTTCAGAACTACGGGCCTCCAATTCGCCGGTAGTTGTCACTGTAATTTTAAACTGACCTTGTTTCACAGGAGCCTCAATACCCGATTGCTTATCAACATTGGGCTTGGTAAAATACCAAACAATGAAAATTAAAACAACGATAGAACCGATGATGAGGTAATACTGCTTGCGATTGTTTTTCATTTTCTTGGTGTGATGGGGTGAAACATCAGAGAAATTTTTGAATGATCTTTTCGATACCGATGCCTTCGGCTTCAGCTGTGTAGTTACGTACAAGCCTGTGGCGAAGCACAGGCAAGGCTACGGCCTGCACATCTTCGATGTCGGGCGAATATTTTCCACGGAGCAGGGCGTTGCATTTTGCGCCAATTATCAGGTATTGTGAGGCCCTTGGTCCTGCTCCCCAGCTGATATAGCTGTTTGCCCATTCATGGGCGTAGCTGGTTCCTGGCCTTGTTTTCGACACCAGTTTAACGGCATAATCAAACACATTGTCCGGAACAGGTACCTTGCGGATAAGTTGCTGAAAATACTGTATTTCCTCGCCACTCATAATCACCTTCAGCTCCGCGGCGGGTTCGGCGGTGGTGTTTTTTACCACCTGTATTTCCTCATCAAAGCTTGGATAGTCGAGCCAGAGGTTAAACATAAACCTGTCGAGCTGGGCTTCGGGCAACGGGTAGGTTCCTTCCTGTTCGATGGGATTCTGTGTGGCCAGCACAAAAAATGGTTCCTGCAGGTGGTGTGTCTGACCGGCAACGGTAATCGTTTTTTCCTGCATGGCTTCAAGCAATGCCGATTGTGTTTTGGGCGGGGTTCTGTTTATCTCGTCGGCCAGAATAATGTTCGCGAAAACAGGCCCTTTGATAAACTTGAACTTTCTGGCTTCATCCAGAATTTCGGTGCCGATGATGTCGGAAGGCATCAGGTCAGGGGTAAACTGAATTCTGCTGTACGACAGCCCAAGGGTTTTGCTGATGGTGTTCACCAGCAGGGTTTTAGCCAGTCCGGGAACGCCTACAAGCAACACATGGCCTTTGCTAAAGATAGCAATCAGGGTGTTTTTAATGATCTCGTCCTGGCCAATAATTATTTTTCCAATTTCGCCGCGAAGTTGATTGAATTTTTCGAGCAGGGCATCGGCGGCTTCAACATCCGATTGGTAAGGCACCATAATCATTCAGTAAATTAATGTTTGGCCTGGGCCATTGGGTTAAGGAGTTTTTTTCCAGTTGAACTTAAACGGGCATGTGGAAAATTCATCAATAATCGTTACAAACGCATTTTTCGATTTGTTGCCAATCCAGGTTTCGACGGCTTTTTGTTTTTTCGCCTGCAGCGCCCATTCCTGCACCCGGCTGTAATCGTCGCGCAGGTTGGCCTGATGCGGTTCTGTTTTCGTTTTCACCATCAGCAAGCGATAAGCATCTTTGCCATCTTCCGTTTTCATGGGCACCGGATCGCTGAGCTCACCGACAGCCATCTTGTCAACCAAAAACGACACCTGTTGATCGAGCTGGCTCGCTTCAAACCTTGTACTGCCATTATATGGATTTAACAACAATCCCCCGGTGAGTTTGTTTGGTTCTTCCGAATATTTCTCTACGGCTGCATCAAATGTGATGTCGCCGCGCCTGATTTGTTTTGCTATCGAATCGAGCTCGGTATATGCCCTTTCAAGGGCTTCGGGTGATACTTTTGGTGCGAGGAGAATATGCCTTACATTGACATAATCGCCACGGCGCTCAATCAGCTGAATGATGTGGAATCCAGCCTCTGTTTCCACAATCTCGCTTACTTCGCCATCTTTCAACTTAAATGCAACTGCTTCAAATTCCGGATAAAGCTCACCCCGGCCATAAAGTCCAAGCTCGCCGCCTTTTTTTGCCGATCCCGGATCTTCCGAGTAAAGGATGGCCAGTGTGGAAAAACGCTCACCCTCGAGGATGCGTTTTCTTAATTCATGCAGCTTTTCCTTTACCTGCAACTTTTCATCCACGCTGATGGGAGGTTTCTTCATGATTTGTGCAACCTCATATTCTGTGGTGATCATTGGAATACTGTCTTTTGGCAACGATTTGAAATATGCCTTGATTTCAGATGGCGTTACCTGCACCTTTGACATGATGCCATTTTGCACCTGATCGACAAGCATTTGATCCTGAACCAGTAAGCGCAATTCGTTTTTGATTTCGAGGATGCTTTTGTTGTAATACTGTTCCAGTTTTTCCTGCGATCCGAGCTCACTGGTAAAATACCTGAGCCTTCTCTCCATTTCCTGTTCAATTTGCTCAGGCGTAACGGTAATACTGTCGATTTCAGCCTGATTTAGCATCAGTTTCTGAAAAAGCAGGTCTTCCAGAATCTGACAGCGGATGGTTTGTGCGCCACCACTGATTCCGCGCTGCAAACGGTACTGAATGTATTGATTCTCAATGTCAGATTGCAGGATAACATTCTTACCAACGATGGCAACCACCTGGTCGATGATCTGGTTTTGTTGCGCAAATACCGGTTTCGCCAGCAGTGGCAAAAGCAGCAGGACAAGCAGGCGTAATTTATTTGTCATTTATTTCGTGTGCGTTATATAATAACTGATGAATTAACAGCATATTGCCTTCTGCGGCTTAATACAATTCAAAGTCCTTGTTGCGCAGGGCCTGTTCATACACATCTGCATGCATTTGCTTGATCAGGTCCTGTTTTCGCTTGTTCAGGATAATATTCATGATGTGATCGTGCTCAAACTCCAGGGGCGATATGCTTTCGCGCATCATGAAGTCCCGGAACAGCACCAGGTATACAAAAGGCTCATCAACAAACTCAACAAAGCGGTTGTTGTTTAGAAATACCTCCTGGTTATAGGCCACAAGGGGAATCTGAAGCAGGAGGTCGTCAAATTTTATCCAGTTTTCCTCATCGAGGTAATAGGCAATGGCATGGCGCTGGGCCAGGGTGTTGAGCGAGTCGATGTTTAATACCGTCCTGTTTTTAAGCAACTTACGAAACTGATTCACGGCTTTGGAGTCGGTCGGAAGGATCACATACACCACCTTGACGATGTTGTATTTTAATTCGAAATTCGTTTTATTCTCGTTATAGTAACGTTCAATCTCACTTTCATCCACAATGGTGTCGAGCTTCTGGCTGATCAGTTCGGTTTCGTAAGTGTAGATGATGAGCGAATTGCGATAATCCTCCATCTTTTTCGAAAAGTCGGTTTGTCCGGGCGTGAGGTTTCTTTCTGCCTGCCGGATCAGCATCCTTTTTTCGAGCCATTTGTCGATGAAGTTTTTCACCAGCATCATGCTGTCGTTGGTAGAAGTGCCAGTCGGAACAACACCAGCCAGGTCAGACTCATACAGGTAAGTGCCGTATATTTTTGCCAACACAGCCCCTTTGCTGGTGTCAGGAGCAGGCTCACACGACACCAGCAGGGTAAATATCAGCAATATGCCTGTAATCAAACGAAGCATCAATAGGTGGCTTTAACCTGCTCGAGGAGGTTTTTGTTAATGATAACAGGATATTTGGTTTTCAACTCAGCAACCCATTCTTTCTCAAGGTAATTCTGGTAATCAGAGGTGATGATGCCTTTTGCCTCGTCGAGACCTTTAGGTTGAGGAGCCATTACCTTTCTGATTTTGACTAATACAGTGAAATTGTCAACATCGGAATGTTGCACCGACAGGCTGTTATCTTTCCATTCGGCTGCATCGATAAACCTGTTGTCGCCCCGCTCGAATTTACCGGGCTGAATCCTTACTGACTTCAGGCTATCCTGGTCGAAGCTTTTGGCTATAGCTCCGTCATCTGGCAGTGATTCAACGAGGTGTTTTACCTTGTCAACCTCACCTGCTTTGGTAATGGTAAAAAGCGTAGCATCCACCCGCTCGCCCCACATATACTTGTTGGTGTTTTGGTTATAGAAATTGCGCAGGCCAGCGGTGTCTTTTACAGCGTATGTCCACACTTTTTTGTCCATCAGGTCGAAGAGGAGAATGCCATCACGGTATTCGCGCATCAAAGCAGCAAATTCAGGATATTTCTTTTCGAGCTGGTCGTTTTCGTAAGCAATGCAGCTTTCTTTAACGAATTCATTCAGCAGTTTATAGCCATAGGCCTCGGGGGTCATGCCTTCTTGTTTGTGTTGATTTTTAGCCATATACGTAGCAAACTCACTGAGGGTATATGACTTCTTGCCAAGTTTGAACAATTTGTCGGTACGGCCTTCAAACGATTTGGCAGAGAAAGTGCCGTGGGTGAGGGTGGTATCAAGTGAAAGCATGAACGGTCCGACAGCTTTGTCGTTCAGTTTATACTTTGCATCCTTTTTGATCTGGTCGATCACCACTTCTTCGCTTTTCTTTGAACGGGCATCTTTTGAAATCCGCTCTTTCAGTGCGGCTTTTTCGGTTTCAAAACTGCCGGGTCTTTCAACGCCGATAAGTTTGATGATGTGGAAGCCATACATTGTACGAACGGGTTTTGAAACCTGGCCGGGTTCCATTTTCTTCACTGTTTCAACAAATTCAGGCACAATGCGGTTTACAGTAAACTTCGACAGTTTGCCATCCCTTGAGGCTGAACCCCTGTCTTCAGAGTATTGCTTTACGGCTTCTTCAAAACTGATGCTGTCTTGAATTTTCTGATAGATTTTGTCGATTTTTTCTTGTTTCTCGGCAACTTCAGCCTCGGAAGCTCCGGGATTGACACCAACATAAATGTGGGCAACTTCAATTGATCCCAGCGCATCACTCACTTCGGTTACCTTGATGAGGTGGTATCCAAACTCTGACCTGATGGGCATCGAAACGCTGCCAACGGCAGTGTTAAATGCTCCATTTTCGAAGGGATACACCATATCGAACACCGAAAAATAGCCCAGGTCACCTTTGTTTCCCGGACGGAAAGGGCGTTGGTTGGGAATGGCTTCGCGGTCGCGTGCCGAAGGATCTTCAGAAGCTTCCATGGCCACATCTGCAAAAAGCTCACCTTTCATGATGCGATCCCTGAGCTTCATCACCTTTTCATAGGTAGCAAGGGTGTCTTTTGGGGTTGCATCCTTGTTCACCAGGATCAGGATGTGGCTTGCCCTGACGTCTTTGAGTTTGCGCTGATAGGCTTCGGCGAGTAAGGCTTCGCTTACTTTTTCATCCGTAAAATAGGGTTTTGACAATTGTTTGCGGTAACCGGCCAACTCGGTAATAAAGGCGCTATTGGTGTCCATCTTCAGCGATTTAGCCTCAGCAACCTTTAACCTGAAATTGATATAAAGGTCGAGGTATTCCTCCAGCGACTTTTTGTCGAGGAGTTCATTATTCATGTTGTTTTTGTGAAAAACATCCATGAATTCCTTCACAGTTACATCTTCATTTCCGATGGTAACCAGTACTTTTTTGTCCAGTTTCCCTTGGGCTGAAACAGTTGTGCTGCTGCTGATCAATGCAACAAAAAGCCAAATTATCAGGCTGTTAATTGGTTTTAAGCGTCTTACCTTCATCATGTATTTATTTTGAAATTATTCAAGTTTGCAATTAATTTCCCCTGCTGTAATTTGGGGCTTCACGTGTGATGGTGATATCGTGCGGATGACTTTCGTGCACGCCGGCAGCAGTAATTTTCGTAAACCTGGCGTTCCACAGTGCGTTAATGGTAGCTGAGCCGGTATAGCCCATTCCGGCACGCAGGCCGCCAACAAGCTGATGGATAACCTCTGACAGTGATCCTTTGTAAGGTACCCGGCCTACGATGCCTTCAGGAACCAGTTTTTTAATGTCGTCTTCCGTATCCTGGAAATAGCGGTCTTTTGAGCCTTCCTGCATGGCTTCGATGGAGCCCATGCCACGGTATGTTTTGTACTTACGTCCTTCGTAAATGATGGTCTCACCAGGAGATTCTTCGACACCTGCAAAAAGCGAACCTGCCATGATGGTATGGGCCCCAGCAGCCAGGGCCTTAACGATGTCGCCGGTGAACCTGATTCCGCCGTCGGCAATAACAGGAATTCCTGTGCCTTTGATGGCCGAAGCTACATCGTAAATCGCTGTGAGCTGTGGAACACCTACTCCTGCGATTACGCGGGTGGTGCAGATTGATCCCGGACCGATTCCAACCTTGATTCCGTCGGCGCCGGCTTCGATCAGGTCGCGGGCAGCCTCGGCAGTTGCAATATTGCCAATGACCAGGTCAATGGCCGGGTAAGCGGCTTTGATGCGTTTCGCCATTTCAATGACTCCTTTGGAGTGGCCATGTGCGGTGTCGACAACAATCGCATCGACTCCGGCTTCAACAAGGGCTGCAACCCGTTCGAGGGTATTGGCTGCAATGCCGACAGCAGCAGCAACGCGCAAGCGGCCGCGGTCGTCCTTACATGCATTTGGTCTGGCCTTGATTTTGATAATATCCTTGTATGTAATCAGGCCAATGAGCCGGTAGTTTTTGTCGACCACAGGCAATTTCTCGATGCGGTATTCCTGAAGAATGTCGGCTGCTTTCTCGAAATCAGTGAATTCTGTTGTGGTGATCAGGTTTTCCTTTGTCATCACATCATAGATCGGGATATTGACCCTGCGCTCGAAGCGGAGGTCGCGGTTGGTGACAATGCCCACCAGTTTGTTGTCCTGGTCAACCACAGGAATACCGCCAATGTGGTATTCGTGCATGATATTCAGGGCATCGAGCACAGTCGCATCAACGCGCATGGTGATGGGATCGATGATCATGCCGTTTTCGGCGCGTTTCACCCTTTTCACTTCAGCGGCCTGTTTTGCAATGCTCATGTTTTTGTGAATCACGCCAATGCCGCCTTCCTGTGCCATGGCAATGGCCATGGTTGAATCGGTTACGGTATCCATCGCGGCCGAAACAATGGGAATGTTGAGGCTGATGTTGCGCGAAAACAAGGTGTTCAGGCTTACTTCACGGGGTAACACTTCACTGTATGCAGGCAGTAAAAGCACATCGTCGTAAGTAAGTCCTTCACCAACGAATTTATCCTGATTAAATGACATGTGACTTGTTTTATTAAGTGGTGCAAATGTATTAAAAATCATGTTATCTGCCTGTAGTTGCTTTTAGCCACTTGCCGGTGAATGCTGTAAAAACACATTTGTTTGCTAAAGTTTGTAGTATTGACCGGAATAACGCCTGAAATTAACTGAATGATATACAGGCAGGTATTTTTTGTGTCGTCACAGAATGCACAGGGTTTGACGGGTTTCATCTTGAAAATTACCCTGTTAGATGGGTAAGCCTCAGATGAAAAGCATGCTGTGTTTTAACACTTTTTAATATTAAATACGATCATTGGAGTTTGCTGATGTGAAATATTATTGCTTCGTGACTAAAATTGCATTATTTTTAGACTCCCAAACAAAACAACAATATCATCTTCATGTACCATGCAGAATGATTGATTTTTTTTATATTCACCAAATAAAACATTACTGATTTTGCGATCAACAATAATCAGGCAGTATGGTTTATTAATGTCATTTGGCATTCTTATAAGCATTCTTTTTTCAAGGGTTTGCTACGCACAGAGTGAATCATTTAGTTTTGATTCAAACATTAGTATCGGGAGTGACGGCAGCGAAGCACCTGGCGTTGTTGCCGATGTATTGTTGGCAGGGGATTTCTTCGTTGTTCATTGCCATGATGCGATAAAGGTCTTTCATGCAAATAACAATGAACTGATTGGTAGTTTTCCCTTCTCTGATGAAACTCAAAGAAGCAAATTTGCCCCTTATCCTTTTAATCCAAGAACTTATGTTGGTGATTTCACTCTCATGACTTATTCACCATCAAACAATCGGGTTTTTATTGTAAGCCCTGAATTAAGGGTTTATGAATTGCAATTAGGCGATGAACTTCAAATGAATGAAGTGTATGATTTAGGCAGTTTAAGTGATAATGACCATTTAACAGCTTTTTTTTCAAATAACAGCTATTATGTAGCCAGCCAATTCCTTTCAGGGCTATTAAAGATTAACGAAAATATAGCCACATTGCTGCAAACGGGATATCCCGCCTACCAAATCACTGGGGTGCCACAACTACAAAAAATGTATGTGTGGAATGAACTATTGGTTGCCGGAGCAGGGGTGTTTAGTGTTGATTATTCTTCAGGAAGTTTTAACATTAGTAACCTGAATGAAGACTTCGAAGGATTGACCAATTCTCCCATCGGCGACATCATTTATAATCCGGTTTTAAGCCACAGCCTGATCAGTCTTTACAATCCTGATGAGGCTGTAATCAAAGTAATAGATGAGGGCACAGGCGAAACAATCAGTGATTTAGTAATTTCAGGTGCAGCGTATCCAGATAAAATGTTTGTGACCAATGACCGGCTATATGTTGCTACTGGCACAAAAGATGATATTGGCGAGCAGAATCCTGCTCCTGTGATCTATAGCTGCACAATCTCAAGTGAAGGCTATGGTGAATTTGAAGTTGTTCAAAATATAGCTTCCACTATAATGACCGTTTCGCAAAATGATTATCCGGTTTATACGGTTGATTTCAGTCTCGACGAAGAAAGTGGCAAGATATACTGTTTGATTGCGGTTAATAATACGACTTATCCAAGGAGTGTACCTGATGAATCAGGATACCTAAACACTGGTTTTTCAACACTTGCACCTTATCATTCCATGACAAACACATCAAGTGTAAACATTATTCATGAAAATGCGCTACCATTCAAAGTATATGCAATTGAAGAAACAAACGCTGAAGAGGTTTCTTATAGTCCATCCTACCCAATTCTACACAACGCAAGAAGCATTAAGGTATTGGCTAATTCTGTCGGGGACAAGCGTCATCTTGTAATCAATGCGAATAAACTGTTGGTAATATCTTTAATAGATAATAGTGAATACACTAGTAACATTTCGCTAAATAGTTTCACGTATGACCCCATTACAAACCAACTCTATGGATTTGCAGATTTACCGGCAAATGATAATCATGCTGCCAGGAGTGCAACGATATACAGTAAAAACCTAAACGATCTGTCACAAGACTTTAGTCTTGATGAGGTGTTTACCTACGCTGGTCAGGCAGCAGCAATTTTTTATAATCCGTTTGATATGAAGGTTTATTTTCAGACAAAGGTGGATGGTTCACGAAGGGGACAAGACCCAATGCAGCTATACCAGATAAACCCTGAGGACATTCCTGAGACTATTGATGAATTAGTGCCTGTTTCTCTTGAAGAATATGGCTATTTCGTAGAACTTGATGAGTGTGAAGACCTTCATTTTTGGAATTACAATCTAACACAACCCTTTATTGATCCATACCTGAATAAAATGTTTCTTCCACTTGGCGGACATAGCAAACTAGCTGTTGTTAATTTTGAGCCCCTTGAAGCAATCGCCCTCAAACCCGGCAAGATCAATTGGATCTCCTTCCCGCGCCTGCGCCTCGAACCCGGCCAAAACTACGCAACCCTGGACCGTGCACTGAACAACCACCCCGTGCTTGCAAACCAGGGGAATATTCAGCCTCAGGATTTCTTTAATACTGTTGAAAATATTAATAAAATCACCAACAACCCACCCGGGGAGTATGAAAACAACCTGGTTGCTGCCCAGTGGAACGAATCATATGAAAAGTGGGAGCCAAATCAACCATTAATCCAATCTATTTTTCAGGATCGAGGCTACAAGCTCAACCTGCACCCAAATGAACAAATCCACCAGCTCCACCTTGCAGGCACAGTAGAAAGCCCCGCCCACGAAAAGTTTCTGTATGCAGCCACTGATCCCGCGAACCCCGCGCGCAGGCGCGAGAACTGGACGGGCTATTGGTTGTACGAAACACAAGACATCTTTGATGCCCTTGGAAGTTATGCCCAGGGCGAAAACCCTGCCATTTACGGCATCAAACACCAGGACTGGAGCTGCGTGTACACCGAATGGACACCCTATGGCATTCAGGAACCACCCTACCCGGGCAAAAGCTGGCAATGTTCGCAAAGACAAACCAACATCAGGTATGGTGATATGGTTGTGCTGCGCGCCTCAGCCGATATCCCCGCTTTCCGCTGGAGCAACCATGGCCAGCCGCCTTACAAAGCCCCCGACCCGGGCCCGGTGTATTACAGTTA